>NZ_JBWJYM010000007.1:0-327793 GCF_056431005.1 Methylobacterium sp. HJ2
CCGAGGGCTGGTCCGTCGCTGCGGTGGTGGGCCGTCTAGAGCCCGCCGCCCTCCGTGTCAACCCGGGGTCCGAACCGCCGAGGCGGGGAAGATCCGGGGTTCACACCCTTCTGGAGACAACAATAGCGGACCGCCCGGCTCTCACCGGAGCATCCCGTCCGTCGTTGTCAGAAGAAGCGTCGGCGCCCGGTCCACTCTCGCGGCCGGCGCCGATGACCAGGGGTATACGGATCGCCTCGCGGCCCGTCAACACCCAAAACGACAGCGGGACGAAAATCGGACGACCGGACCGTGACGAGGCGCGGCGAGTTTCTCGGTATCGGCGGGCTATCGCACAACGTGTCGGCGGATGGAGCGTCCGTGGCCCTAATCTCGACATCCTACGCCCGGACATGGTCTTGCTCCGGGGCGCGCGATGGCGTCCTCTCCCACGAAACCCACCAGGATCGTCAGCGTGAGCCGTGACCGCATCAGAATCGGTGTTGCCGGCTACGCTGCTGCGGGCACTCGTGGGATCGAGCCACCGATCGCCGCGCTCGGCACAGGCAGCGCTCAGATGGACCGGCGCGCGGTCAACCTGCGCTGGCTCTGCGCCAGCGCGCTCACGGGCATTGCTGGTGCAGGATTGATCGGCGCAGCGTTGCACGTCTCGCTGCAGGGCGATTCCTCATTTGCCGCGATCCCGCAGGTCGCGACACTGAACCCCCGTCCGCAACCGACGACGGAGGGCGGCAGCAATTTGGCGCGCAAGAGCGACCGACTCGTCCGCAACCCGATGATCGCTTCGACGAAGCAGAGCTTCCGCGCGCCTGTCACCGTGAAACTCGGGGACCGCGAGATCATCAAGGTTCGGCCCTTCGTCCGCGTCAGCGCCGCCCTGTCGCAGACCGTCGGCCTCTATGCGGGCGACATCCCGCCCTTCGATCCGATGAAGTTCGTCAGCGACGAGCCGCTCGAGCGTGCGGCCGACCCCGGCACAGCCGACGCACCCGGAGCCGAAGTTACGGTGGTGAAACGCGCCTTGTCCGAGGCGGTGATCGATCCGGTCTCTCCGTCGCTCGGTGACGATGCCGTCACCGCCCAAGTTGAGGAGGAGCGTCGGATCGCGGCGGAGGCCGGGCGGCGCACGACGCTGCCGGTCGCCCCGCAACTTCTGCTCTCGCGCACGCTGCAGCCGACGGCGGGCCCGGTTGATCTGGGCAACGCCCGGGAGGGAAGCCCATTCAAATCGATCGATGTGCTGGTCGTTCCGGAGAACGTGACCAAGCTCGCCAAGGCGGATCTGCGTCCGGGTGACCCTCCCCTCGTCGAGGAGCGCGATCTGGCTCTGCGACGCAACGAGTCCCTGGAGAACGCGCTCCGGGCGACAGGCTTCGCGGCCGACGAGCAGATTCGTGGCGTCGTCACGGCGCTCGGCGGCCGCTCCCGGGTCGCTGCGCTTCTTGAGGGACAGCGCCTGCGGGTGCAGGTCGGGCCTGGGGTTCGGCCGGGGGACGCACGGCAGGTCACGCGGGTGGTTCTCTATGGTGAGAACGGGATAGAGGCGATCGCTGCGATGAACGATCGCGGAGGCTTCGTGTCGGTTGCCCCGCCCGCGGCGGAATCGCCCGCGCGCAAGCCGGCAGCGCCGGTCGATGCGAGCGAGGACGGGGAGGAGGACAGCGGCTCCGGGCCGCGCCTGTACCAGAGCCTCTACGAGACGGCCGCGCGCCACGACCTGCCGCGCGCCGCCGTCGAGGACATCGTCCGGGTGTTCAGCTACGACCTCGATTTCCAGCGCCGCATCTCGGGCGGCGACAGCCTCGACGTCTTCTACACCTACGACGAGGATTCCGGTCAGAGCGCCGACCGGCCCGATCTGCTCTACGCCGCGCTCAACCTCGGCGGCGAGGTCCGCAAGATCTACCGCTTCCAATCCCCCGACGACGGCGCGATCGACTATCTCGACGAGCAGGGCCGCTCCCTGAAGAAGTTCCTGATCCGCAAGCCGATCGCCGACGGCATCATGCGCTCCGGCTTCGGCTACCGGCGCCACCCCGTCCTGGGCTACGCCAAGCTCCACACCGGCGTCGACTGGGCGAACCCGATCGGCACGCCGATCGTCGCGGCGGGCAACGGCACGGTGATCAAGGCCGAGTGGGATTCCGGCTACGGGCGCCGCGTCGAGATCCAGCACCTGAACGGCTACGTCACCACCTACAATCACATGTCCCGGTTCGGCCGCGGCATCAGCGCCGGCACCCGCGTCCGCCAGGGACAGGTGATCGGCTACGTCGGCTCGACCGGCCTCTCGACCGGCGCCCACCTCCATTACGAGGTCATCATCAACGGGCATTTCGTCGACCCGATGAAGATCCGCGTCCCGCGCGGCCGCGAACTCGACGGTCGCCTCCTCGCCGAGTTCAAGCGCCAGCGCGACGTGATCGAGGGCGAGATGCAGCAATCGAAGACCCCGACGGCAACGGCGCAGCGCGAGACCGCCATCCGTTGAGGGCGGTCGAGGCCCGCGTGGCCGCAACGCGGCGGCGAAGCCGCACCGATCCAGAAGCCCGCACCTGAATCCATACCGAGCCGCCCGACCGGCGACCGGGCGCGGTTCGCCGATACCGGGACATCCATCGTCCCGCCTCGCCCGGGAGCCGGCCGTCCCTGCGGGCAGTCCGGCCCGATCGTTCACCACCACGACAGGCGGCCCTGGGTGACGGCCACGGCCTGCCGAACGCGCCGACGGGCGCGAAATCGGTCGGTTCCGCGATCTTGCGGATGCCGACCCAGCCGTTGCGCGCGATGCCGAGCGGCCGTCCGCTCGTGTCGAGGCGGCAGGCATCGCCGCCGCGAGCGCTCACGGTTTCGCGCACGCTCCCCCGATCGGTCGCTCCGGCCCGCCGGACAGGCCGCCCAACGGCAGCCCGAGCGCCGCCGCGATGTCGGCCGGCGTCGCACCGGCCGTGCGCAGATCGACCAGGGACCGTGAGCCCCGCGACTTGGCGAGCTTGTCGCCGGCCGCGTCGAGGATCACGCGGTGGTGATGGTAGCGCGGGCTCGGGGACGTGAGGAGCCTCTGCAGCAGCACGTGGAGGTCGGTGGCCGCCTCGAGATCGCGGCCGCGCACCACGTGGGAGATGCCCTGGACGGCATCGTCCCGAACCACGGCGAGATGGTAGCTCGTCGGCACGTCCCGCCGGGCGATCACCGCGTCGCCCCACCGGGCCGGATCGGCCGGGACGGCACGGTCGGTCTCGCCCGGCGCGAAGGCCGTGTAGACGTAGGGCCCCGGCGCGGCGGCGAGCGCCCGGGCCATGTCGAGCCGCCAGGTGTGGGGCGCGCCGGCCGCGAGGCGCTCGCGGATCGCGGCCTCGCCGAGATTCCGGCAAGTGCCGGGATAGAGCGGCGTGCCATCGGGATCGCGCGGACCGGCCGGATCGGAGGCGACGCGGATCGCCCCGCGCGAGCAGAAGCACCGGTAGGCGAGGCCCGCAGCGGCGAGGCGGTCGCGCTCGGCCGCGTACTCAGAGAGATGTTCGGATTGGCGCCGCACCGGCCCGCGCACCGGGATGCCGAGCCACGCGAGATCCTCCCGGATCGCCGCGATCAGCTCGGGCCTGGAGCGCACGGGATCGATGTCCTCGATCCGCAGGAACAGGTCCCCGCCGAGGATCCGGGCGAATTCGGCATTCAGGAGCGCCGAATAGGCGTGGCCGAGATGCAGGCGCCCGTTCGGGCTCGGTGCGAACCGGAGGCGGACGGCGCTCAAGCGGCCTCAGTCCCGCGCCCGGCCCTCGGCGCGGATCAGGCAGCGCGGCTCGCCCGGCGTGCAGGCGATGCCGGGCAGCGAGCAGGCCGGGCCGTCGGCCAGTTGACGGCAGATGCGGCAGCCGTCGCTCCACTCGAGGCAGGCGGCCTCGGTGCCGGCGGCCTTATGGGGCGCGGGCGCGGGGGCGAGCGCGCCGATCAGCACCGTCGCGACGGTGAGCGCGACGATGCCCCAGGCAGCGGGCGCGCCGCCGCGCGGCTCGAAGTTCGGCTCGGACGGTGTCGCGGGAGGTGTCGCCATGTTCGACGTGTTCGCGCGCCGGGCGGCGTCCTGTCAACGCGAAGCGCCGACCGGATCCGACGGCGCCGCGTCAGGCGGCCGCCGCATCCCGCTCCAGCAGGGCCGGGAGGGCCTGGAGGTTAAGGGGCTTGGCGAGGAATCCGTCGAATCCGGCCGCCCGGGCGGCGCGCTCGTCCTCCCGGCCCGCAGGGGCCGTCAGGGCGACGAGGTGGCGGCGCGGGGCGCCCCGCGCCTCGGCCGCCCGGATCCTGCGGGCGGTCTCGTGCCCGTCGAGGTTGGGCATGCGCACATCGATCAGTGCGAGATCGAACGGACCCGCATCGGCGAGGCGGGCGAGCGCCTCGAGGCCGTCGGCGGCGTGGACCACCTCCGCCCCGAGCCTCTCCAGGGCGCGCGTCGCCAGCAGGGCGTTGATCGGGTTGTCCTCGGCGAGCAGCACCCGGCGCCGGAGCGGGACCGGGGCCACCGACAGCAGTACCGGGGCAATGGCCGGGCCGGCCGGCCCGGGGGCGAGCAGCCGCTCGATCAGGGAGCGGGCGCGCACCGGCTTGATCAGGTAGCCGTCGAATCCCGCGGCGGCCGGCGCCCCGAATTCGCGGCGGTCGAAGGGCGAGAGCAGGATCAGCGAGGCGCGCACGCCCCCGGCGCGGGCCGCCTCCGCGAGCCGGCGCACCCCGGCATCGCCCAAAGCCCGGTCCGCGATCAGCGCATCGAACGCCGCGCCCGAGAGCGCGTCGAGGCCGGCCTCGACATCCGTCACCATCACGGAGGCCGCGCCCGAGCGGGCGAGCGCCCGGGCGAGATACGGCGCCTGGAACGGCGAATCCGCCACGATGAGCACGCGCCGTCCGCCGAGGTCGAGGGCGGGCAGCGGAGCGGGCGTCGGGACCGCCTGCGGAGGGGCGGCTGGCAGCGGCAGCATTACCCGGAACACCGACCCGTGCCCCAGCCGCGATTCCGCTTCGATCCGCCCGCCCATCCGGTCGACGAGCCGCCGCGTGATCGCGAGCCCGAGGCCGGTGCCCTCGTGGCGCCGGCTCGCGCTGCCGTCGCCCTGCTCGAATTCCTCGAACAGCATCGGCAGCCTGTCCTCGGGAATGCCGGGTCCGGTGTCACGCACCGTGAGGGCGATGCCCTCCGGCCACCGGTCGAGGCTGACGCCGACGCCGCCCGAGCCGGTGAACTTGATGGCGTTGCCCGCCAGATTGATCAGGATCTGGCGAACGCGGTCGGAATCGCCGATCACGCAGGCCGGCAGGTCGTCGGCCACGTCGAGGGCGATCTCGATGCCCTTGTCCTGGGCGCGCGGCGCCAGCAGCTCGACCACGCCTCCCGCCAGCGCCCCGAGGTCGAAGGGCTCCGAGGCGAGGTCGAGGCGACCGGCCTCGATCCGCGAGAAATCCAGGATCCCGTCGATCAGCCCGAGCAGCGCCTTCCCGCTGGTGCCGACCGCCTCGACATAGGTGCGCTGCTCCGGGTCGAGCCCCGTGGCGAGGACGAGGTCGGTCATGCCCAGGATGCCGTTCAGCGGCGTGCGGAACTCGTGGCTGACGGTGGCGAGGAAGCGCGACTTGGCGACGTTTGCGGCCTCCGCCCGCGCGAGCGCCTCGTCGAGGGAGCGCACGGCCTCGACCCGCCCGGTGATGTCGTAGCCCGCGCAGAGCCATTGCAGCGAGACCTCCTCCCGCCCGACCGGCATCTCGACGAAGGCGAACCAGCGCGCCGCTCCGTCCGCGCCCCGCACCCGGCGCTCGGCCCGCCGCACGCCGTCGGGCCCGACCGAAACCGGACCCGACTCGATGATCGCGAGGTCGAGGGTCTCGCCGATCAGATCGATCGGCTCGCGCCCGACGAGATGGGCGAAGCCGTCGCTGGCGAAGGTGATGCGTCCGTGCGCGTCCCGCTGCACGATCACGTCCATGGTGGCGGCCACCAGGGCCCGGTAGCGCTCCTCGCTCTCGGCGATGCGCCAGATCCGGTCGTGCAGCAATTCGGCTTCGGCCTCCTCGTGCGAGGAGCCAGGCCGGCGCCGGAGCGCCAGGCCGACAAGACCGAGACCCACGCTCAGAACCGCGACGAGGATGGCGACGTCCATGCGGGTCTCCCCCGGCGGGAGAGCCCGCCGGGATCGTTGTCGCAGACGGTGCTGAACGCGCCCTTGGCAAAGGCCCTTAACCGGACCTTGACGGAACCGCCGAACCACGCCGCGCTTCACGGGCCCGCCGCGATGGTGTAGGCGCGGCGGCTTGATCCCGTTTCCCGGTCACGAGCCTTCAGACGCCATGCCGAGCCGCATCGACGCCACCTTCGCCCGCTGCCGCGCGGCCGGGCGCGCCGCCCTCGTCACCTACGTGATGGCGGGCGACCCCGATCCCGAGACCTCCCTGCGGGTGCTCGAGGCCCTGCCGCAGGCGGGCGCCGACATCGTGGAATTCGGCCTGCCCTTCACCGACCCGATGGCGGACGGGCCGGCGATCCAGGCGGCGGGGCTGCGCGCGCTGAAGGCCGGCCAGAGCGTGGCCAAGACCCTCGACCTCGTCCGCCGCTTCCGCGCGGGCGACGCCGACACGCCCGTCATCCTGATGGGCTACTACAACCCGATCTACACCTACGGGGTCGAGCGCTTCCTCGCCGACGCCGTGGCGGCCGGGATCGACGGCCTGATCGTGGTCGACCTGCCGCCGGAGGAGGACGAGGAGCTCTGCCTGCCGGCGCTGGCCAAGGGGCTCGCCTTCATCCGGCTGGCGACCCCGACCACCGACGACGCGCGCCTGCCCGCCGTTCTCGCGAACACCGCAGGCTTCGTCTATTACGTCTCGATCAACGGCATCACCGGCACCGCCACCCCGGATTTCGGGCAGGTCACCCAGGCCGTGCGGCGGATCACCCGTCACACCGACCTGCCGGTCGTGGTCGGGTTCGGCGTGAAGACGGGCGCCCACGCCGCCGCGATCGCCGAGGGCGCCGACGGCGTGGTGGTGGGCTCGGCCATCGTCGACACGCTGCATCGCTCCCTCGACGCCGAGGGCAAGGCGCAGGCGGGCACCGTCGAGGCAGTGGCGGGCCTCGTGCGGGAACTTGCCGCGGGCGTGCGCTCCGTCCGGCGCGCCGCCTGAGCACGGGCCTCGCGGGGAGCCGCCCGGGGCACAACCCTGGCGGTTCCCGCCGCGAACCCCGATATCGACATCTGCGGGACAACACGGGCACTGCACGATGGTAGAGCCGATGAACTGGATCTCGGAGGTCGTGCGCCCCAAGATCAAGACCCTGTTCAAGCGCGAGACGCCTGAGAACCTCTGGGTCAAATGCCCGGACACCGGCCAGATGGTCTTCCACAAGGAGGTGGAGAGCAATCATTGGGTGATCCCGGGCTCGGAGCACCACCTCAAGATGAGTGCCCAGGCGCGCCTGAAGATGATGTTTGACGAGGGCACCTGGATCGACGTGCCGCTGCCGGAGGTCGCCGTCGATCCGCTGAAATTCCGCGACGAGAAGCGCTACGTCGACCGGCTCAAGGACGCCCGCGCCAAGACCGGCATGCAGGACGCCTTCAAGGTCGGGTTCGGCCGGGTCGGCGGATTGCCGATGACGCTGGCCGCCCAGGAATTCGGATTCATGGCCGGCTCGCTCGGCATGGCGGCAGGGGAGGCCTTCGTGCGGGGCGCCGAGACGGCGCTCGACAAGCGCACCCCCTACGTGCTGTTCGCGGCCTCGGGCGGGGCGCGGATGCAGGAGGGCATCCTCTCCCTGATGCAGATGCCGCGGACCACCGTGGCGGTCCGACGGCTGAACGCGGCCAAGCTTCCCTACATCGTGGTGCTGACGAATCCGACGACGGGCGGCGTCACGGCCTCCTACGCCATGCTGGGCGACGTCCATCTCGCCGAGCCCGGCGCGCTGATCTGCTTCGCGGGTCCGCGGGTGATCGAGCAGACCATCCGGGAGAAGCTGCCCGACGGCTTCCAACGCTCCGAGTACCTGCGCGACCACGGCATGGTCGACCAAGTGGTGCATCGCCACGCCCTCAAGGAGACGATCGCCCGGATCTGCGGTCTGCTCCTCGACGTGCGGCCGCAGGCCGGGGGCACCGAGACCCGGGTCGCGCTGCCCGAACCGGCCTGATCCCGGACGCTCCGGCCATGGATTCCTCCGATGCGCTGATGGCGCGCTTCCTCGCCCTGCACCCGCGGACGATCGACCTGTCGCTCGGGCGCATCCAGCGCCTGCTGGCGGCCCTCAACCATCCGGAGCGCCGGCTGCCGCCGGTGATCCACGTCGCCGGCACCAACGGCAAGGGCTCCACCATCGCCTTCATGCGGGCGATCCTGGAGGCCGGAGGCCTCGCGGCCCACGTCTACACCTCGCCCCACCTCGTGCGCTTCCATGAGCGGATCCGGCTCGGCGCCATCGGCGGCGGCGCCTTCGTGCCCGAGGACCGGCTGGCCGACGCCTTCGCCCGCTGCGAGGCGGCCAATGCGGGCGCCCCGATCACGGTGTTCGAGATCACGACGGCGGCGGCCCTGCTGCTGTTCTCCGAGGCGCCCGCGGACGTGCTCCTGCTCGAGGTCGGCCTCGGCGGCCGGGTCGACGCGACCAACGTGATCGACACGGTGGCGGCCGCGGTGGTGACGCCGATCGGGCGCGACCACGCCGAGTATCTGGGCGACACCGTCGAGGCCGTGGCGACCGAGAAGGCCGGCATCTTCAAGCGCGGCTGCCCGGCGGTGATCGCCGCCCAGGACTACGTCGAGGCCGACGCGGTTCTGTGCCGCCACGCCGAGGCCGTCGGCGCCGTGCCGATCCGGGTCGGCAACCAGGATTTCTCCGTGCACGAGGAGCGCGGGCGCCTCGTCTTCCAGGACGAGATCGACCTGTTCGACCTGCCCCGGCCCCGCCTGGTCGGGCGCCATCAGCTCACCAACGCGGGCACCGCCATCGCGGCCCTGCGGGCGGCGGGCTTCGGCGACATCGGCACGGCGGCGATCGAGGCCGGCCTGCGCAACGTCGACTGGCCGGGCCGCCTGCAGCGCCTCAGCCGCGGACGCCTCTCAGCGCTGGTGCCCGAGGGGGCGGAGCTCTGGCTCGACGGCGGCCACAACATCGACGGCGGGCGCATCCTCGCCGCCGCCACCGCCGATCTCGGCGACCGCAGCGACGTGCCGCTGGTGCTGATCGTGGGCCTGCTCGGCACCAAGGACGCGGAGGGGTTCCTGCGCCACTTCGTGGGGCTGTCGCGCGCGCTGATCGCCGTGCCGATCGCCAGCCAGATGGCGGCGCGCCCGGCCGAGGAGGTCGCCCGCATCGCCGAGAGCGTCGGCCTCTCGGCCCGCGTCGCCCCGAGCATCGAGGCGGCGCTGGCCAGCGTGTCCGACATCGCGTTCGAGCGTCCGCCGCGCATCCTGATCTGCGGCTCGCTCTACCTCGCGGGCGCCGTCCTTACCGCCAACGACACGCCGCCGACCTGAACCGGCCGCCCCGGTCGTCGGAGCGAAGCGCAGACAGAGGCCGCGAGGACTGTCCGGGAGGGAACGGATACAGCCCTGGAGCGGGGCTCGTCCGCGACCGTACCGTGCGGCGATTGTCGGGCCGTCCGACCGACGCGCGCCGGACTTGCGTCGTCCTCGACTTAAGCAAGTGTTGACGCCGGTCTCCAAACCGTCGGCGGCGAGTCCGGGAGGCTGTGGCAGCCGCGCTACATCTTGGCTGTGGAAAATCACTTATCGTCCACGGCGATCGGGCACTATGCTGGGGATCGAAAAAGTGAAAAAGCTTCTTACGTCATTGGCCACCTTCACGGCGCTCACCGCTGCCGCGAACGCCGCCGACCTTCCGCGCCGCGCTCCGCCGCCGGTCTTCACGCCGGTTCCGGTGTTCACCTGGACGGGCTTCTACGCCGGTTTCAACGCCGGTTACGGCTTCGACGCCAGCAACCGCACCGCCAACGGCTTCACGCAGACCGCGACGAACCCCGTCGTGATCACGCAGGCCGGCGCCGCTGTTCCGGCCGGCATCCTGCCGATCGGCCAGTCGCTGGTGTTCGCCAACAACAACAACGAAGGCTTCACCGGTGGTGGCCAGATCGGCTACAACTACCAGTTCACCCCGGGTTCGGGCGTGGTCGTCGGTGTCGAAGCCGACGCCCAGTACCTCGACTTCGGTAACGGCCGCAGCCGTGGCCGCTTCACCACGGGCATCGTCAACCCGGGCTTCACCCCGGTCGACGGCCTCCTGAGCACCCTCGACTTCTTCGGCACCGTCCGCGGCCGCATCGGCTACGCCTTCGACCGCGTTCTGTTCTACGGCACCGGCGGTTTCGCCTACGCCACGGGTGACCAGGGCGCCCGCGTCGCCTTCACGAGCTTCACGAACCGCCGCGACGACTTCGTCACCGGCTGGACCGTCGGCGGCGGCGTCGAGTACGCTCTCCCCACGGACTCGTTCCTGAACTTCTTCCGCTCGTCGGCCGTGACGCTCAAGGTCGAAGGCCTGTACGTCAACCTCGACCGCAACACCGGCAACAACAACGGCACGCTGGTCGGCGCCTTCACGACCCCGGGCGGCGCCGTGCTGCCGGTGTTCAACACCGTCAACGTCCGCCGCGACGACAACGCCTTCGCGGTCGTCCGCGCCGGCCTGAACTACAAGTTCGGCTCCTACTAAGAAAACCGGACGGAGCCCGGAGCCGAGAGGCTCCCGGGCTCCGGATCGCGAGAAGCGCAGGCTTCCGACACCATTGGGTCCTGAAACCTGAAAGCCCGGCCTCACGGCCGGGCTTTTTTGTTAGCACCCTCCCGGGAAGCCGGGATGCGCGGATCGCCGGTCTCAGGCCGTGGCGGTCTGGGCGCTGATCCAGCGGGAGAGATCGCCCTTGGGGGCGGCGCCGACCTTCTGGTCCACCCGCTCGCCGTTCTTGAACAGGAGCAGGGTCGGGATCGAGCGGATGCCGTACTGCGAGGCGATGCCCGGGTTCTCGTCGACGTTGACCTTGGCGATCTTCACCCGCCCCTGAAGGTCGGCGGAAATCTCCTCGAGGGCCGGGCCGATCTGCCGACAGGGGCCGCACCACTCGGCCCAGAAATCCACCACGACCGGCTCGGCAGACTTGAGAACGTCCTGCTCGAAGCTCGCGTCGGTCACTTTCACCGTCGCCATAACACGTACCCTTTCCTCAGCGCGGGCTGCGGGCCACGAAGGCCCGCCGCCTCGTGCGGGGAGAATTGGCGACGTCCCGGGTGCCGGTCAAGGTGGCGCGACGAGCGCTGGCGCACCGGCGAGGTGCGGTTGGGGGATGGGACCCCGCGCGCCGCAAGCCTCGAACTTCCCGGGCCCCGCCCCATCTCTGGCCCAGGCGGGGCTCGCCGCCCTCGGGCCGCGCCGGGCCGGGGTCCGGCCGGATCACCTCTCAGGCATCGTCCGCTCCGCCTGGCCCGAGGGCCGGCGCGGAAAACCGACCACAGTCCCGACCGAACACCGGTCACGGAGGATCTCCAGGTGACGCGCATTCCATCCATCACCCTCACGGCCTTCGCGACGCTCGCCCTCGCGGGCGCCGCGTCCGGCCAGGAGACGCCGGCTTCCCGCATCGAGGGCGGAGCCTTCAGCGCTCCCGCAGCCCCGACCGCCGGTACGACCACCGCCGAGACCGAGGCTCCGAACACCCCCTACAAACCGCTCCTGCCGAACCAGACCCGGGCCCCGAAGCCGGCGCAGGCGAGCGAGGTCGCGGTCGCCACGGTGGTCAAGGGCTTGGCCAACCCCTGGGCGATGGAGTTCCTGCCGGACGGCCGCATGATCGTCACCGAGAAGGCCGGCAAGATCCGTCTCGTCGCCAAGGACGGCAGCGTCGGGCCGGCGGTGGCGGGCGTCCCCAAGGTCGATGCCCGCGGACAGGGCGGCCTGCTCGACATCGTCCTCAGTCCGGGCTTCTCGTCCGATCGGCTGGTCTTCTTCAGCTACAGCGAGCCGCGTGAGAAGGGCAACGGCACCAGCGTGGCCCGGGCCAAGCTGATCGAGGACGGCAAGGGCGGCGCCAAGCTGGAGGAGCTGAAGGTCATTTTCCGGCAGATGCCGACCTATGACGGCGACAAGCACTTCGGCTCGCGTCTGGTCTTCGCGCCGGACGGCAAGCTCTTCGTCACGGTGGGCGAGCGCTCCGACAAGGCCACGCGCGGACAGGCCCAGGACCTGACCAGCGGCCTCGGCAAGGTCTTCCGGATCGACACGGACGGCAACGCGCCGAAGGACAACCCGTTTGCAGGCAGCGAGAAGGCGCGGCCGGAGATCTGGTCCTACGGCCACCGCAACGTCCAGGCCGCGGCCCTCGACGGGCAGGGCCGGCTCTGGACCGTCGAGCACGGTCCCCTCGGCGGCGACGAGCTCAACCGGCCGCGTCCGGGCGTGAATTACGGCTGGCCGATCGCGACATACGGCATCGAGTATTCGGGCGAGAAGATCGGCGAGGGCGTGACCCAGGCCGCCGGCACGGCCCAGCCGGCCTATTACTGGGATCCCGTCATCGGACCGGGCGGCATGGCGCTCTATACCGGCGACCTGTTCCCGGCCTGGAAGGGCGATTTCCTGATCGGCGGCTTGGTGAGCGCCGGGCTCGTGGCGCTCAAGCTCGACGGCGACACCGTTGTCACGGAGGAACGCATCCCTCTCGACGGGCGGGTGCGCGACGTGCGCGTCGGGCCGGACGGGGCGGTCTACGCCGTCATCGACGACACGAACGGCCGGATCCTGAAGCTGACGCCCAAGGGCGGCAAGGATGGGAGCCCGGACGCGGACAAGCAGCCGAACGGCAAGGAAGGCTGATCGGTGCCCCGAGCGCCGGAACTCAACGGAGACCTATGCCGTTTCTTACACCTTACGGTTGTAGGAGTTCCGCAATGCTCAGAGGCGGCTTGTTGTGGCTCATCGGCATTCCGCTGCCGGTGATTCTGCTGATCTACTTCTTCACGAACTGGCTGCACTGAGCAGCCGCACAACGGGCACGGTCTCGGACCGGCGGAGAGGCCGATCCGAGACCATGTCGCGTTCTCATTCCGCCGCGTCGAGGCGGGGGCGCTCGATCTCTGAGCGCTCGCGCTTCACCAGCTCCGCGGTGAGGAACGCCACCTCCAGAGCCTGCTCCGCGTTGAGGCGCGGGTCGCAATAGGTGTGGTAGCGATCCTGCAGGTCGTCCGCCGTGAGCGCCCGCGCACCGCCCGTGCACTCGGTGACGTCCTTGCCGGTCATCTCGAGGTGGATGCCTCCGGCGATCGTGCCCTCGGCCCGGTGCACGCCGAAGAAGCCCTCGATCTCCTGCATCACCCGCTCGAACGGCCGGGTCTTGTAGCGACCCGCCGCGACGGTGTTGCCGTGCATCGGATCGCAGACCCAGACCACCTTGCGTCCCTCGCGCTCGACCGCCCGGACGAGCTTGGGCAGGTGGTCGCCGACCTTGTCCGCGCCGAAGCGGCAGATCAGGCTGAGGCGCCCGGCCTCGTTCTCCGGGTTCAGCATGTCCACGAGCCGGATCAGGCCCTCGGCCGTCATCGACGGCCCGCACTTGAGGCCGATCGGGTTCTTGATGCCGCGCGCGTACTCGATATGGGCGTGGTCGGGCTGGCGGGTGCGGTCGCCGATCCAGAGCATGTGCCCGGACGTTGCGTACCAGTCGCCGCTCGTCGAATCGACGCGGGTCAGCGCCTCCTCGTAGCCCAGCAGCAGAGCCTCGTGGCTGGTGAAGAAGTCGGTGGTGCGCACTTCCTGATGGGTCTCGGGATTGATCCCGATCGCACGCATGAAGTCGAGCGCGTCCGACATCCGGCCCGCCACGTCCGTGTAGCGCGAGGATTGCGGGCTGTCCTTGACGAAGCCCAGCATCCAGCGATGGGCGTTCTCGAGATTGGCGTAGCCGCCGGTGGCGAAGGCGCGCAGCAGGTTGAGCGTCGCCGCCGATTGCCGATAGGCCTCGAGCTGGCGGCGCGGATCGGGGATGCGCGCCTCCTCGTTGAAGGCGATCCCATTGACGATGTCGCCGCGGTAGCTCGGCAGGGCGACGCCGTCGAGCGTCTCGGTCGGCGAGGAGCGCGGCTTGGCGAATTGCCCGGCGATGCGCCCGACCTTCACCACGGGCGAGCCGCCCGCGAAGGTGAGGACCAGGGCCATCTGCAGGAACACCCGGAAGAAATCGCGGATGTTGTCGGCGGAATGCTCGTCGAAGCTCTCGGCGCAGTCGCCGCCCTGGAGCAGGAACGCCTCGCCGGCCGCGACGCGCGCGAGCGACGCCTTCAGCTTGCGGGCCTCTCCGGCAAAAACGAGCGGGGGAAAGCTCGCGATCTGCGCCTCGACGGTCTTCAGCGCGGCAGGATCCGGATAATCGGGAACCTGCTGGATCGGAAGGTTGCGCCAAGTCCCCGGCGCCCAGTTGCCCGGAGCCGAAGTCTTCGCTGCCCAACGCTCGGCCATTGTCCTAACTCCCGGCGCCGCTCGGCACCGTCTTCGTGCGCGATTCACGCGCGGGAAGCGGCGCTTATAGAGAGGTTTCCGAGCGGGCGCGAGTGTCGAGGCGCGCAGGTCCGGCCCCCGCCGGCCACAGGGCCCGCGGGGGCCAGTGTGCTCAGCCGCCGGCGCGGACGGGCGTGCCCTGGTTCGCGGCGGAATGGGCCTGGGCCGGCTCCAGGAACGGAGCGCCGAGATGGGTCGCTGCGGCAGAGATCGCCAATCCGCCGAGGAACAGGATGGTCGCCATGCCGCCCGCGCGGGGCTTCAGGGAGATGGATCGTCGATGGTCGGAACCTCGCATGGTGCTGTCCCGTGACTGGTTTCGTGGGTGGAGCCGGCCGGTTCGCCGGCCCCCGATGCTGAACAGAACGCGGGATGCGTGTGGTCGGGTTCCATCGGCTGAATCCGGCGGCTGTCCGGCTCACGAGGCCGAGCGGGCCAGCCGGCGTGGCTGCGATCAGCCCTGCGGCCCGGCATCGGGCCGCGTCGCGACGAGGCTGCCGAGGCCGCAGCCCAGACAATACGCGGCGAGCGTCAGCGCACCGCTCTCGATCCAGAGGCCGGGCGCTCCGGGCACGAGGCCGGAGAGCGCGAGACCGACGAGCCCGAGCAGGATCGCGCCGAGGCCGAGCGGCACGGCCCGCTCCCGAGGCCGGCCGGCGAAGCCGCCCACGAGGAGGCCGAGGACGAGGGCCCCGGCCAGACCCGGCCAGAGGCCGGCCAACAGAATCAGCACGTCGATCGGGTTCCTGTCAGGGCCGCAGCGCCAGAACCACCGCGCGCCGCTCGCCGGCCGGCTCTTCGGCGACGACGACCTGATCGGGGCCGGCGCCGGCCTGGAGCAGGTACTCGACAATGGCCTGAGCGCGAAGGCGCGCGAGATCCTCGCCCGACGGTTCCGCCTCGGGCGACGCGGCCGGCCCGCCGCCCTTCGCATCCTTCTGCCCTTTGGCCTTGCCGCCCGTCGGCGGACTGGCCCCCTTCGGCGCGTCCTTGCCCTTGCGCGTCTCCACCGCCGTGACCGGCTGCTTGGAGGGTTCTTTGGGGGATTCCTTGGCGGTTTCCTTGACCGGCTCCGCGGCCGCGTCGGCGGGCTTGGCCGGCTTCTGCCCGGGCGGATCGGAATGCCCCGTCACGGCGAAGCGGAGCGACGGGCAGGCGCGGGCGAGCGCTGCGGCCGCGTCGAGGACCGGATACATCTCCGGCGTCAGCGCGACGGATCCCGGCGCGAAGCGGATGCGCCCGTCGAGGGGGACCGCGGCGAACTCCGTCCGGCAGGCCTCGGGCGCCGGGCTCTCGCGCGCGCCCCGCGCCTGGACGGCGACGCGGGCGGTCCAGCCCGACGGCAGCAGGCGCGGCACCGACTCGGCGAGGCGGGCGGCGCTCTCGCGATACAGGCTCTCGCCGTTCAGGCTCAGGCCCTGATCGGCCACCGCGATCTCCCCCAGCGCCAGCGTTGCCAGGACCGGCACCGCGGCCTCGAGCGCCGGGATCAGACCCGGCGGGGCACCCTCGGCGAGGCGGGTGCGGTCGCGGATCCGTTCGCGGAAGAAGCGCGGGCGGATCGCGGCGAGGAGCCGCTCGCGTGCGGCGGCATCGGGAAGATGGCCGCCGAGGCTGACGCTGTCGGGCTCGCGCCGGATGGTGACGCGGTAGGGCGAGAGCGGCCGGACCGCGAGATCGACCGGCCCCGCCCCGACGCCCGCGGGCAGCCGGTCGCGCATCAGGGCCGCCACTTCGCCGACCGCCTGACCGTCGATCGCCTCGCCCGCGACCGAGATCCGCCCGCTCGCGAAGGCGACGCGGCCACGCTGCATCAGGTCGGCGATGTCGAGCATCGCCCGCGCCAGCGCCGCCGGATCGATCCCCGGCGGCAGGCCCCGGGCCGTCCGCGTGCGATCGTCCACGAATGTGCCGGCGGCGCTCTCGGCCGCGCGCTTGGCAATCTCGGCGCGGCCGGCTTCCGAGACGGTATAGCCGGTGAGCACGAGGCCGCCGCCCGCCACGCGCTCCACCGCGAAGCTGAAATCGGCGACCGTGGGCGGCAAGATGTCGATCCGGCCGATGCTGTAGCCGCGCGGAGGGTCGGCGAAGGCGTTGCGCAGGGCGTCGTAGGCCGGCACGTCCAGGGCCTCGCCGGCCGCCGCGATCACCGTGTCGGTGACGCTGACCCGGCCGCCGACGCCGAGCTGCCCGAGGCGGGACGCCGCGTAGGCCGCCGCGGCGGCGAAATCGGGGGGCGCGCCGCGCGCGGCCCGCGTGTTGTCGTCGAGGGAGAGGCTGGGCGGCAGCGAGGCGGCGATCTGCGTGTCGAGGGCGTGGCGGCCGAGCTCGGCCGGTCGGCTGCCCCCACCCGCGACCGTGCGGGCGTCGATGCGGCTGAGCGACCACGCGAAGGGCGCGGCGGTCTCCACAAGGCCGATCTCGGGGACGATCCGGCGCGGTCCCGGCAGCGCGGCGAGCCTCGCCAGGACGGCGCCGCGCTCGGCCTCGCCGGGCGCCTCGCCGCGGGCGAGGAGGTCGCGTCCGTGCGTCTCCAGACGCAGCCAGGGCTCGCCCCCCGCGTCGCGGGTCGTGCGCGCGACCTCCTCGCCCTCGGACGCGATCCGGGCGGCGATGCCCGGCGCGGCGACGAACGTCGTCCCGCCCCAGACGAGGGCGAGGAGCGGCAGGCCGGCGATCCAGCCGAGACGGCGCAGCGGATGGGCGGGCGGATCGGATGACAAGAAAGCCTCGACGGGCGGGTCCGCGTGACGATGATGAGATCAGCCCGACTTCGCGGCATCATGAAGGCCGCGGCGTCGATCCGGGGTTCAGGCCTCGGCCGCCTCGCGCAGCATCTCCAGCTCGAGCCAGCGATCCTCCGCTTTGGCGAGCTCGGATTCGGCCTGGGCCAGCGTGGCGCTCGCCTTCTCGAACCGAGGGAAGTCGCGGGCGTAGAGGCCCGGATCGGCCAGGATCTCGCGGAGCTGCCCGATCGCGGCCTGCAGCTTGGCCATGCGTTCGGGCAGCGTCTTCAACTCGTGCTGGTCCTTGAATCCGAGCTTGCTCCGGGCGGGCGCGGCGGACCGCTCCGGGCGCGTCTCCCGGGACTTGTCCGCGGGGCCCCTGCCCGCGGCGCCCTTGTCCGCGCCGGCTCGGCCGGGAACGGTCCGGGCCTGCACGCCCACCCCGCGCTGGGTGAGCATGTCGGTATAGCCGCCCGCGTACTCGACCCAGGCCCCCTCCCCTTCCGAGACCAGCACGCTGCCGACGACGCGGTCGAGAAAGTCGCGGTCGTGGCTGACGAGCAGGAGCGTGCCCGCGTAGTCGTCGAGCATCTCCTGCAGCAGGTCGAGGGTCTCGAGATCGAGGTCGTTCGTCGGCTCGTCGAGGACGAGGAGGTTCGAGGGCTGCGCCAGCGCCCGGGCGATGAGCAGCCGGTTGCGCTCGCCGCCCGAGAGCACGCGCACCGGCGTGCGGGCCTGCTCGGGCGCGAACAGGAAGTCCTTGAGATAGCCGATCACGTGCCGGTTCTGGCCGTTGACCGTCAGGGTGTCGCCGCGCCCGCCGGTGAGCACGTCGGTGACGGTCTGGCTGGGCTCGAGCACGGCGCGGGCCTGGTCGAGGATCACGGGCTTGAGGTTGGTGCCGAGGCTGATCGAGCCGGAATCCGGGGCGAGCTGGCCCATGAGCAGGTTGAGCAGGGTGGTCTTGCCCGCCCCGTTCGCCCCGACGATGCCGAGCCGGTCGCCCCGCATCACCCGCAGCGACAGGCGGTCGACGATGGTGCGCGCGCCGTAGGCCTTCGAGACCTCCTTGGCCTCGACCACCAGGGCGCCCGAGCCCTCCGCCTCGCCGGCCTGCATGGACACGGTGCCGACCGGACGCCGGGCCTCGCGCCGGGATTGGCGCAGCGCGTGCAGATTGCCGAGGCGCCGCACGTTGCGCTTGCGCCGGGCGGTGACGCCGTAGCGCAGCCAATCCTCTTCCGCCGCGATCTTGCGATCGAGCTTGTGCCGGTCGCGCTCCTCCTCCTCGAAGAAGGCGTCGCGCCAAGCCTCGAAATTCGCGAAGCCCTGGTCGATCCGCCGGGTCACGCCGCGGTCGAGCCAGACCGTGGCGCGCGACAGCGCGGAGAGGAAGCGCCGATCGTGGCTGATCAGGACGAGGGCGGCGCGGATGCCGCGCAACTCCTCCTCCAGCCACTCGATCGCCGGCAGGTCGAGATGGTTGGTGGGCTCGTCGAGGAGCAGGACGTCGGGCTCCGGCGCGAGGGCCTGGGCGAGCGCCGCGCGGCGCCCCTCGCCGCCCGAGAGCTTGGCCGGGTCCTCCGCACCCGTGAGGCCGAGGCTCTCCAGCAGGTAGCGGGCCCGGTGGCTCGCGTCTCCCTCGGCCAGCCCGGCCTCGACGAAGGCGAGCGTCGTCTCGAATCCCGAGAAATCCGGCTCCTGCGCGAGGTAGCGGATCGTGGTGCCGGGCTGGACGAAGCGCACGCCGCGATCCGGCTCGACGAGGCCGGCGGCGATCCGCATCAGGGTCGATTTGCCGGAGCCGTTGCGGCCGACGAGGCAGGTGCGCTCGCCGGGCGCGATCGTGAGCTCGGCGCGCTCGATCAGCGGCGTGCCCCCGAAGGTCAGAGCGATGTCCTGGAGGGTGAGGAGCGGTGGGGCGGCCATGCGCGGGCTTATGACAGCGCGCGCAGGCCTTCACAAACGCTGCCTTCGCGAATGCCGCCTCCGGCGACCGCCCGCGTGAAGCCCGGCCTTAGGTCCCATCCGGGACCACGCGCTCAGGCGATCGGGTTGGCCGGGCCGGTCGGCGCGGGCCCCGACGGCATCGGGTCGCTCACCGGGATCTCCACAGGCTGCTCGGCCGGCGCCTCGGAGGGCGTGTTGCCGGGCACCTCGGGGCTCGGTCCGGGCGCGGGCACCGTCGGCGGCTCGTAGGGGGTATCGGGAACCGGGCCGGGCTGGTCCGGAACCTCGGGAATTCCACCGGGATTGGCCATCGCGATCGCTCCTCCGCAGGGCGCCGTCGGGCGCGGCGCGCCGGCGCTAACGGGGCGCCGCCGCGGGTGTTCCGACGAGCGGCACCGGCCCCTACTTCTTGGTCAGGAGCAGCGTGCCTTCCTTGGCGAGCGATTTCTGAATGCGCTCGGCCACCAGGGCGAGGAGGAACGGCAGCTTCACCTCGACGCGCACGCTCTCCGCGCCGACGTCGATGGCGCCCTCGACCTTCTGGGCCAGGGCCGAGAGCCCGAAATCCAAGCGGTCCCCCGTCCACGCCATGGTGTCGATGGCGACGCCGCTCTTGGCGAGCATCCCCTTGCCCTGCTCCACGCCGGTCTCGATCCGGCGACGGGCCTCCGCCTGGCCGAGGTCGTGCGGGATATCGACGATGAGGGGCTTTGGCATTGCGGGACCGGGTCTCTCCTGATCCCGACCAGATGGGTGCGCGGAGCGGCGTCGACAACGCTCGCCGCTCCGCGCACCCAAAGATCAGCTTCGATGATCGCGGATCACCGGGGCCGCCGGGCGGCCCGCCCGGATCCGGTCAGCGCACAACCTGCAGGGAGACGTAGGTCGTCCCAGCCATGCCGAGGGCCCGGGCCGAGCCGCGGGACAGGTCGATGATGCGCCCGCGCACGAACGGGCCGCGATCGTTGATACGCACCACGATAGAGCGTCCGGTCCGATGGTCCGCGACCCGCACGCGCGTGCCGAAGGGCAGGCTGCGGTGAGCGGCGGTCAACCCGTTCGGGTTGAAATGCTCGCCGTTCGCGGTCCGATGTCCGCTGCCGTACCACGAGGCCGCTCCGCTCTGGGCGGAGGCCGGAACGGCGACGGCGGTCGCGAGCATCCCGAGGACGACGGCGGTGGTCCGGCAGACAGGCTTGATGGCCATTCGCATTCCCTTGTGTTGTTTGCGACGGCGGCGCCAATCGAGGCCGATGCCGGCCAAAATAAGACTGGTCGATCCGGCCGTTTTCGCATCACATTTTGGGCGGCCTGGCCACAGCCATGAAGATTTCCTTAACATCCGATCTGGAAAGTATTGATTACTTGCGCATGATTGGCCCGCGAAGTCCGGCCATTGGCACAAATCTGTGCCGGCAAGCAGAACCGATAGGCAGAAAATTTGCCTAAGCCGCCGCGAGATCTGCAGCGGGCGTAACCCTGCATCCCGCTCAACGGGACGCCGCCACCCCGGCGCGGAGGGGTCTGCGGGCGGGGCAGCCTCATGCCAGATCCGGACGATGCCTTCGGGATGGCAGGGTCGGGCTTCGCCCGGGCGCCGCGCCGTCGCGGCCGATTCGTCTGCGCTTCGATCGAGGGATGATCCTGCATCGCGGATGAAGCCTGCGCCCTCCCCTCCCTTGGCCGGGGGAGAGCATCGGGCCTGGACCTAGTCCCGCAAGAGGGGGTCCGGGTTTTGGGCGAGGGCGCAGCGTCGATGTGGAGCGCCGTCCTGCATCGGCCCTCCCCTCCCCGTCCCGCTGCACGCGGCACCTTTCCCCGTAGAGGAGGGAGGACAGGACCCGCGCCTCTGCCGGGCAAGCCTGAGCCGGAGGGAATCTGTATGGATCCGCGATCCGATCGCGCGGAGGCGGGATCAGAGCAGGCGATAATCCGACCGCCGTGCCCGGCGGGCGCTGCGCCGGTAGGCGAGGACCGAATCCGGCCACAGGGTGGTGTTGCGGCCCTGCGCGTCGAGGTACCAGCTCGTACAGCCGCCGGCCTGCCAGATGCTCGCCCGCATCCGGTCCCGGACACGGGCGAGGAAGCGGGCCTGCGCCTCCGGCCGCACCTCGATCGTGCGGGCGCCGGAGGGCGCCGCCCGGCGCAGGGCGTCCAGGCAGTCGAGGACGTGCCGGACTTGGATCTCGATCATCAGCACGACCGAGTTGTGCCCGAGCGCGGTGTTCGGACCGAGCAGGAAGAAGGCGTTGGGGAAGCCCGCGACGGTGATGCCCTGGTGGGCGCCCATGCCGTCGGCCCAGGCCTCGGCGAGGCTGAGGCCGCCGCGGCCGACGAGAGGGGTTCGCGCGTAGCTTCCGGTCACGTCGAAGCCGGTGGCGTAGATCAGCACGTCGCAGGCATGCTCCGTCCCGTCCTCCGTCACCACGCCGGTCGGGGTGAGGGCGCGGATTCGCGCGGTCTCGACGGAGACGTTCGGGCGCTGGAGCGCCGGGTAGAAATCGTCCGAGATCAGCACCCGCTTGCAGCCGAAGCGGTAGTTCGGCCGGAGCTTGGCCCGCAGCGCCCGGTCCGGCACCGCCTTGGCGAGATGGTGGCGGGCGAGCCGCTCGGCCTGGGCCGTGAAGGCCGACACCCGGGTGAAGCCGACGAAGGCGCGCAGCTCGTGCAGCCAGAACAGGCGCAGGCGCTCGGCGACCCGCGCCGGCGGGACCAGCCGGTAGAGCGCCCGGCGCCAGCCCGGCATCGGGCGATCGCCCTTGGGCAGGATCCAGGGCGGCGAGCGCTGGAACAGGGTGAGGTGGGCGGCCTCCGGGGCGATCCGCGGCACGAACTGCACCGCGCTCGCGCCCGAGCCGATCACGCCGACGCACTTGCCCGCGAGGGCGCAGGCATGGTCCCAGGTCGCGGAGTGGAAGCTCGGGCCCGCGAAGCTGTCGCGTCCCGGAATCTCCGGCATGGCCGGGTGATGGAGTGCCCCCATCGCCGAGACGAGGACCCGGGTCCGCATCGGGCCGCGATCGGTCTCGACCCGCCAATATCCGACCGCCTCGTCCCAGACCGCCCCCCGATAGGCCGTGCGCAGGCGGATCAGGGGCATCAGCCCCCCGCGTTGCGCCGTCTCGCGCAGATAGGCGGCGATCTCGGCCTGCCCGGCGTAGTGGCGGGTCCAGTCGTGCTTGGGCGCGAAAGAGAGCGAGTAGAGATGGGAGGGAATGTCGCAGGCCGCGCCCGGATAGGTGTTCTCGTGCCAGGTGCCACCGATCCCGTCGCCCTTCTCGATGATCAGGACCGGGCCGATCCCGGCCTCACGGCAGCGCAGGGCCATGGCCAGCCCGGAGAACCCGGCCCCGACGATCAGGACCTCGAGCGGTTCGGCGGGCAGCGGGTCGGACCGCGCCGCGCCGGGAGCGGGTTGTCCGGTCACCGATCGGCGCCCCCGGCATGGGCCTTCAGGAAGGCGGCGGCCTCGTCGAGGGATTGACGCCCTTCCGGGATAACGCTGTGGGCGAATTGCCAGACATGGGTCACGACCGGGAAGACCTTGGCGGTCGCCGCGACGCCCGCCGCCTGGGCCTTGCGCGCCATCAGGACGGAATCGTCGCGCAGGATCTCCCGCTCGCCCACGTGGAACAGCATCGGCGGCAACCCGGCAAGGGCGGCGTGCAGCGGCGAGACCGCGGGGTCGGCCGGATCCGCGCCTCCGAGGTAGAGCGGCCCGAGCTTCGCGAGCGCCTGCGGGTCGAACATCGCGTCGCGGCTGGCGTTCGAGACCCGCGATCCGCCGGTGGCCGCGAGGTCCGTCACGGGCGAGAACAGCACGGCGGCCCGCGGCATCGGCAGGCCGCGGTCGCGCGCGGCCAGCATCACCAGGAGAGCCAGGTTGCCGCCGGCCGAATCGCCGGCGATGCAGGCCGGGCCCTCGGCCGCGAAGGCCTGCCAGGCCGCCACGGCATCCTCGAACGCCGCCGGGAAGGGATGCTCCGGCGCGAGGCGATAATCCGGAACGCACAGGCTGAAGCCCCGCGCCGCGAGCCCGCCGGTGACCGGCCGGTGGGTCTTGGGCGAGCAGGCGACGAACCCGCCGCCGTGCAGGTAGAGCAGCCGCACCCCGGCTCGGCCACGCCCAGCCGCGTGAACGCGCTCGGCCGGCACGCCGCCGACGGTATCGGCCTCGAAGGCGATTCCCGCGGGATCCGGGAAGGTCACCCCGTTGAACACGGCTCGGATCCGGCCCACGTCGCGCATGCCGCCGAGCTTGTTCCGCACCGCGCGGCGGGTCATCCAGGCGCCGAGATACGCGCGCAGGCTCGCCATGCTCAGACCTTCCGTTTCGAGAGGCGCTCGATCACCGGCCAGTAGCCGGAGGGCAGCAAGCGTTGGATCAGGGCGGCGTAGCGCGCGTGCTGGCCGACGAGGATGCGAGGCTCGCGCCGGGCGACGCCCTCCACGATCTTGCGGGCTACGAATTCGGGCGTGAGGCGGAGGAAGGGCTGGAAATCGGCGCGCGCCGCCTCGAAGGCGCGCCGCACGGCGGCATCCGCCTCGGCATCGCCGCGCGGACGCGGGGCGCGGGCGCTCCGGGCGATCGGCGTGTCGACGCCGGCCGGATAGACCACGGTGACGCCGAGTTCCTGCCCGGCGAACTCGTGGCGCAGCGCCTCGGAGAAGCCGCGCACCGCGAACTTGCTCGCGGCGTAGGCCACTTGGCCGGGCGGCGCGATCAGCCCGAACATGCTCGACAGGTTGACGATCTGCGCCACGGGCTCCCGCCGTAGCAGGGGCAGGAAGGCGTGCGTCATCCGCATCACCGCCCGCAGATTGATGTCGAGCAGCCAGTCGAGGTCGTCCGGGTGGGTTTCCTCGAAGCGACCGCCGAGGGAGACGCCCGCATTGTTCACGAGCAGGCTGAGGCGGCCGAACCGCGCCGCGACCGCCTCGGGCAGGGCCCGGATCGCCGCCGCATCCGTGAGGTCGGCCGCGTGCAGGCTGACCGCCACGCCGCTCCGCGCCGCGCGCGCGCCGATCGCCGCGAGGCCGTCCGCGTCGCGGTCGACGAGGGCGAGCGCGCAGCCGCGATCGGCCAGGGCCACCGCCAGGGCCGCACCGATGCCGCTCGCCGCGCCGGTGACGAGCCCCACCGCTCCATCGAACCGGAATTCCTGCGCCACACCGCTCCCCTTGCGGCCCCCGCGATATCGGCGCGCCCGGTCGCTGTCCAGCGCCTCCCCCGCAACGGTGCGCCCCGCCGCGCGCCTGCCGGTGCGCTAGCGTCGGAGCCTCGCGACCAGCCGCGCCAGATGGGGCCGCAGCGGCAGGAACGCCCGATAGGCCTGCTCGGCGAGCGGCAGCACCGGACCCGACCCGACGATCCGCCCGAGCCAGCGCCAGCGCGGGAGCGTCTGCCACAGCAGCGCGAAGGCCGCGGCACCCGAGACGAGGGTTCCGGATGCGTCCCGCACGTGGAACCGGGACAGCGCGACGCCGACCGGCAGATCGGGGGCGAGCGGCGCGCCGGACTTCGCGGCCGCGGCGTCCACGAAGGTCAGGGCCTCCGCCCCGACCGCGTCCTTGTAGAGCGCGATCTCCGCGGCGCAGAGCGGGCAGGCGCCGTCGTGATAGACGGTCAGCGCGGCGTGCTCGCGCGGCGGCGGATCCGCGGGCGCGGCAACGAGGAGTCGGTACCGGCGCGCCACGCCCGTCAGGTTGCTTCCCTGCACGGCGACGGCGCCGTCTTCCTCCAGCGCGGCGAGCTGCGCGCGGGCGACCCGCGCCGAGATCCGCGCCTGCGGGGCCTGTGCGTCGGGATCGCGCGCGAGGGCGCCGACGACGCTCAATTCGGTGGCGTAGGGCCCGAATCGGCCGAGCACCCGGAGCACGGCGTCCCGCTCCGCCGCGTGGCGCCGCGCCCGCGCCGGCGCGTCGAGGATGGCGATCCCGCCCGAGAGGATGAGGATGGCGACGAACAGGGTCCACATGCCGACCTCCGATGCCGACCTGCATCACAGCAAGATAGATCCCGCGGGCGCGCCAGACAGACCGGCGTTTGGGTCGCATCAGCTTGGCCTGCCACTAATCCCGGCTGGCACGAATCTCGATTGCGCCGGGCGCGTGAGCCCCCTCCCCTTGCTTCATCGCCCGCGACAGCGTGCGAGCCAGGACCGCGCATGCCCGAATGCCTCGTCTTCCGCATCCCCACGCGGCATCCCGCCGATGTCTCGGGTCTCGAGGCCCTGATCGCGGAGGGGACGGTCGCGGCCGGGGAGATCGTCGCGATCTTCGGCAAGACCGAGGGAAACGGGTGCGTCAACGACTTCTCGCGGCCGCTGGCGGTGAGCGCGCTCGAAGCCCTGCTCGCCCGCCATCTCGATTGCGCGGCGGCCGAGATCGGCGCGCGGGTCGCGCTCGTCATGTCGGGCGGGACCGAGGGCGGCCTGTCGCCACACCTGCTGGCGATCGCCCGGCGCGAGGGTATGCCCGCGCCTGACACGGCGCCGGCCCTTGCCGTCGGCACGGCCTTCACGGCGGATTTCGCGCCCGAGGAGATCGGACGGATGGCGCAGGTGCGCGCAACCCGCGCGGCGGTGTCTGCCGCCATGGCCGCCGCCGGGATCACGGATCCCGAGGACGTGCATTTCGTGCAGGTGAAGTGCCCGCTCCTGACGAGCGTCCGCATCGAGGCGGCCCGGGCGCGCGGCCGGGACGTCGTCACGCACGACACCTACGCCTCGATGGGCTTCTCGCGCGGCGCCTCGGCCCTCGGAATCGGGCTCGCCCTCGGGGAGATCGCAGAGGACGCCCTCGACGATGGGGCGATCGGCATCCGGCACGATCTCTGGTCGGGCCGCGCCAGCGCGTCGGCCGGGATCGAGCTCATGCACAACGAGGTCGTAGTACTCGGCAACGCCGCGGGCTGGAGCGGGCCGAACCGGATCGCGCACGGCGTCATGCGCGACGCCATCGACCTCGACGCGATCCGCGGCGCGCTCGGGCGCCTGGGCCTCGATGCGCCGGGCCAGCTCGGCTCCGCGGAGGGCGCCCGCGTCCTCGCCCTGCTCGCGAAGGCGGAACCGTCCCGGAACGGCCTGATCCGCGGCCGGCGCCACATCATGAACGACGACAGCGACATCAACGCGACCCGCCACGCCCGGGCCCTCGTGGGCGGCGTGGCCGCCGCCGTGATCGGCCGCACCGATCTCTACGTCTCGGGCGGGGCCGAGCACCAGGGCCCGGACGGGGGCGGCCCAGTGGCGATCATCGCGCGGGTTGCTTCCTGACGCGGCAGGGCGCGTCGGCGCTTACCGCGCCCGGGCCGAGCCGCAGGGCCCGGAAGCACCGGCCGAGAGCGACGACCCGTCCCGGAGGTCGAAGCAGGCGCCGACGGACTGCCCGCTCCCGCGCATCAGGCGGTTCTTCCCCTAGGGCGGCAAAGCAGAGACGCCGACTGCACCGAGCTGCAGCCCGGCATCGCCCCGCTCATCGGCCGTCGCCGAGCAGGTCTTGCGCGGCGCGCACCAAGGCCCCGTCGGGCCGCCGGAACGCGTTCAGGATCGAGAAGTGGTCGGCGCCAGGCACCGGCAGCAGGGCTCCGGGCGCGTGGGCGGCGCTGCGCAGGGCGTGAAGGTTGCGCGCATCGTGGACGAGGGCCGGCAGCTCGTGGCTGCCGTAGGCGATGGTCATGGGCTTGGCCACCACGGGACGCCGCAGGGGCGAGAGCGCCTCGATCTCGGGATCCGTCAGGCCGAGCTTCTCGTCGAGGTAGGTCTCGCGGATCGGAGCGAGATCGTAGACGCCGGAGATCGCGAGGCCCGCCGTCACCGTCGGATGGTCGAGATGGTGCGCGGCGAGCTGGGCGCCGGCCGACCAGCCGGCGAGCACCACCGGGCCGGCGATCCCGTGCGCGGGCCCGCTCGCGGCGAGCCAGTCGAGAGCTGCCGCGATCTCGGCCACGATGGCGGACAGGCTCGCCGCGGGCGCCAGGGTGTAGCCCGGCATCGCCACGGACCAGCCGGCGGCGTTCGGGCCCTCCGCGAAGCAGGCGAAATCGGCCCGGGCGTTGCGCTGCCAGTAGCCGCCATGGACGAACACGAGGCAGGGCGCGCCGGCCTCGGCGGCCGGATAGAGGTCGAAGGCGGTGCGGGTATCGTCGCCGAGACCCGACGCGTACGGGATGTCGAGGTGCCGGGCATGCGCGTCCCGGTAGGCCGCCGAGGCAGCGTTGCGGGCCGCGATCTGCGCGGCGCTGTCGGGCACGCCGGCGGTGTTGTCGTAGCAGGCGCCCCGCGCCGCGTGGTCGAGATCGGCCCACCCGTGGCGCGGGTCGGGCGGGGTCGGATCGGCGAGGCGGAAGTCTGACAATGGTGCCACCTCAGGCCGCGATCGCAGTGTGCAGCATCGCGTCTCCCACCGCGGCGCGGTGCCCGTCCCATATGCCGTCGATGCCGGAGGCGGGGCGGATGAGGTGCCAGCCGCGCGGGAGCAGGGCGGAGCGGCGATTGTCCATCACGCGACCTCGTGATCCTGGCCGGTGCGCGCCGGCCTCGTTCTCGGCGACGCAGCCTCGCCGGACGGGAAGCGTGCCTCGTATCTCAGCATCGCACGGAGCGCGCCAAGCTGGAAGCAAGTTGGGGTCAGGGGCGATGGCAGGAGGATCGGCACGCGCACTGCGACGAGCCGCCTGGCCCGACGACCGTCGTTCCTCGTTGTGCTAGCCGACGGCCGACAGCGCGCCTGCACGTCGTCTTCGATCTCACTATCCGGGAGGCCCACGCCCCGGCGGTCACTGCCCTCACGGCGGCCGACCGCGATTCGGTGATCCCTCCTCCCAGATGGGCGGTCACCGGCCACGCATGTCGACGGGGGTCGCGCCGGGTTCGACTGAGCCGGCCCGCTTGGTCGGAAGCGGGCCGCCGTAGCGTCAATGCGGACGCTGGCGTGATCCGCCAAGCAGGCTCGCCGCCACGATGCCGATGCCGGCCAAGGCCGCTGCCGTGGCGACGGGATGGAGGCTGCCGCGGGTGTAGAGACTGTGCCGCATGACGTAGCCCGGGTGATCGCCGGCCACCCGGCCCGCCTCGCCGGGCTGATAGAGCGCGCCGGTGCGGTGCCGGGCGGGCTCGTCGCGCTGCTGCTGGCTGGTCATGCTGCGGCCGACGATGTCGAAGGCGCGCGGCGCCAGGGTCTTGGCCGCACTCATCAGCCGGCCGCCGCCGCCGACATAGATGTCGCGCCTCGGATGGACGGCGGCATGGAGGATCGCGTGCGCCACTTCTTCGGTCCGGTAGATCGGCGGCGGCAGCTTCGGCTCGCGGTCGAGATAGTTCTTGGCGTTCTTCGCGAAGAGCGTGTCGATCGCGGCGGGCTTGATCAGTGTCACCGCCACGTTCGCGCCTTCCTCCTCCAGCTCGATGCGGAGGGCGTCGGTGAAGCCTTTGATCGCGTGCTTGCTGGCGCAGTACATGCCCTGCAGCGGGAAGGCGATGTCCGAGGCGACGCTCCCGAGGTTGATCAGCACGCCTCCGCTCGCCTTGAGGTGCGGTGCGGCCGCGAGCGAGCCGTTGACCACGCCCCAGAAATTGGTCTGGAACAGGCGGTGGTGATCCGCCTCGCTGACCTCCTCCAACCGGCCGAAGATCGAGAGCCCGGCATCGTTGATCCAGGTATCGATCCGGCCGAACCGCGCCATCGCCCGCTCGGCGATCGCCTGGACCTGAGCCCGGTCCCCGACATCGGACACGACGTAATCGGCTTGCCCGCCCCGGGCCTTGATCTCCGCCACGATGCCCGCGAGGGCGTCGCCGTTGCGTGCAGCGAGCACCACCTTCGCACCGCGGGCCGCAGCCCCGTGCGCCGTCGCGAGACCGATGCCGCTGGAGGCGCCGGTGACGACCATGACCTGCTGATCGAGCGGCTGACGGCTCTTCCACATCGCGGCGTGTCCTTCACAAAGCGAGATAAGTCTGGATCGGGCGCAGGTCTCAGCCCGGCCACGCATCGAGGATCTCGGCGGTCGTCGCCATCTCGATCTGCTCGCCGAACCGGCTGCAATAGAGCGTGACCATCGCGTCGTGGGTCTCGTCGGCGGAGCTGCAGACGGCATCGGCCGCGATCACGACGCGGTAGCCGCGGTCGACCGCCCCCATCACCGTGGCGAGCACGCAGACATCCGTCTCGCCGCCGGTGACGACGAGCGACCGGGTGTCGAGGGCGCGCAGATAGGCGTCGAGGCCGGGGTCGAGCCAGGGCGAGTAGGTGCCCTTGTCGAACACGCGGGCCGGCGGGACGAGGCGGGCGAGGCCGGGCAGGAGATCGATCATCCCGGGATCGAGGCCGTCCAGGGTCATCGACGGCCAGCGCTCGTAGTAGCGGCGCCACGTGCCCGTACAATCCGCGGCCCGGGCGGCCGGGATGAAGCGGGTGAACGCGGTGCGGGCGGCGTGAGCGGCGGCGAGGCGCTCGACTTGGGGCATCACGCGCAGGAGCCAGGGGGTATGCCACGCCGTGTCCTCGGCAAAGAGCCGCTGCGCATCCACGCAGACATGCGTCGTCGCCTCGCCCAGCGCACCGAAACGCAGGCCAATGCCACCTCTCATGGCGTTCTCGTCCCCATTGCGGTTTCTCGATCCGGCCGACCCTGCGGGCCGGCTTCCCGGGTCGGCCCCCGGCATGAGCGGGGCCGACCCCGATCCTCAGGCCGCCATCGCCCCAGACTTGCGGCGAGATGGCTGCCGAACGGGTCGCCCTCGTCGATCTCGGAGACGGTTCGGCTGAGCGTGGCCGCCTCGTCCGATTTGCTCAGGGCCTTGGCGCAGGCTGCCGCCGACCCGTAGCCCGCGAGCCCGTGATGGGACATGCGCTGGTTCGCGCGATCGGCCTGAGACCGGCCGGGGCCCGTACGGTCCCGGCCGCGACCCGATCAGCCGATCTGCTCGTTCTGCGCGCCGCTGTCGGGGCGGGCCGGGCCCAGCACCGGCTCTTCGCCCATCGGCTCGTTCTGGACCACGCTGAACTCGCCCTTGCCGTCCATCGAAGGTCCGCTGGTCCAACGCCCAGCGGGCGGCGGCGAGCCGTCCCGCGCCGTGGCGAAGAAGTTGTAGTTGAACTTCTGGTGCTCCTCGCTCTGCGGGAAGGAGTTGGGGATCGGCAGCGCGCCCTTATGGCCTCCGAGTTCCTCCACCACGGCAAGCCACTGCTCTTGGTGCATGGTGTCGCGCGCGATCATGAAGTGCAGCATGTCGCGCATGCCCGGGTCGTTGGTCGCGTTGAACAGACGGACCGCCAAGGTCCGCCCCGTCGCCTCGGCCGCGACGTTGCAGTACATGTCGGCCGCAAGGTTGCCGCTGGCGTAGATGTGGCTCATGTCGAAGGGAACGCCTTCGCAATTGGCCGGGAACGCCGCCATGCCGGTGGAGAGGATGTGCCGGTGCAGCATGCCCTCGACCATATGGCGCGGGTTCTCGCCTCCCATCACCGCACCGACCACCTTGTCGGCGGCGCCAGCCTCCTGAACCTTCGTGGGTGCGGTCTCCAGGTTCATCGCCACGGCCGTGGCCAGCATCTCGATATGGCCGAGCTCCTCGGTCGCCGTGTGCAGGAGCATGTCGCGGTACTTCGTCGTCGGCCCGCGCGAGCCCCAGGCCTGGAAGAAGTATTGCATGCAGACGCGAATCTCGCCCTCGATACCGCCGATCGCCTGCTGGAGCATGCGTGCGAAGATGGGATCCGGGCTCTCGACCCGGACCGGATACTGCAGGCGCTTGTCGTGGTAGTACATCGATTCGAATCCTTTGACTTATTATCTGTTAGGGTCGGAAAATTATAAGTCTTGCCCAATCTCTCGGGCGTCGTCTTGCGTGCGCGTTCAGTCTTTCGGATCCGGTGCGAAGTCCGGCACAAGGGCCGGATCGCATTCCGGTCAGGTCAAGACGGCAGGAGGGCCCGACACATCCTCGGGCGCGCAGGCTGAACCGAACGGCCGGGCTCGGCCCAAACCGTGCAGCGATCCGAGCACTGCGCCGCGAGGATATGCCGGTTGAACCAAGGTCGATTCGCTATGTTCCGAGAATTCCGATTGGAAAAATCTCGTTCTCCCTGATCTATGTTGTATCGTTACGCGAGATCCGCTAAGCTTGATCTTCCAAAGATGAGGATTATTCTAGTCTGTCGGCCGTGGTCGGTCGCAATGCCTTGCTCGGGGCGTTATGCCTATTGGCGAGCAGGCTGACGGTCATCGAAGGCTGGCGGCGGCGGCGGTTCCGGCGCGCCAATGGCTTCGGGGCGGGCGGTTCACTGGGAGGTGGCGATGTCGGTTGCGGAACGGCCTCTTGCCGATCAGCACATCCTGGTGATCGAGGATGATTACTTCATCATGGACGCGCTGCGGCAGAGCTTCGAGCAGAGCGGCGCCACAGTGCTGGGACCGGTCGGCAGCGTGGCCGAGGCGCTCGAATTCACCGCGGCGACGCAGCGGATCGACGCCGCCGTGCTCGACCTCAACCTGCATGGCGAGATGGCCTTCCCGGTCGCCGACGCCCTGCGCGCCCGTGGCATCCCGTTCATCTTCGTCACCGGCTACGGGCCGACCAGCATCCCGACACGCTACGAGGATGCGGTCCATTGCGAGAAGCCCGTCGAACCCGAAGCCGTCGCGCGTCTGGTCGTCGCGCTCGCCGACCGTCTCGATCGCGCCGAACCGGCCTGAGCCGAGCCCGGCTCAGACGACGTCGGGGCGCCGCGCGCGGTCGCCCCCATCTCCTGCAGGATCGTCGTCCGGCGCGGTTTTGGCTCGTGACTTTCCGCGCGACGCGCGGTTGCACCGGCAGGATCCCGAGAGACGGAGACGCCCCGGTGGAGCAATTCCCCAAGCCGCCCTTCCCCGATCAGCCGCAGGGCATGCCCGGCTCGAGCGCCGCGATGACCCCGCAGCCGGATTACGGCGAGACGACCTACAAGGGCTCCGGTCGCTTGGCCGGCAAGAGGGCGATCATCACGGGCGGTGACAGCGGCATCGGCCGGGCCGTGGCCCTGGCCTTCGCCCGGGAGGGCGCCGACGTCGTGATCTCCTATCTCAGCGAGGACGAGGACGCCGCCGAGACGCGCCGCCTGGTCGAAGGCGCGGGGCGCAAGGCCGTGCTGGTGCCCGGCGACATCCAGGACGCCGCCCATTGCCGCGGCATCGTCGAGCGGGCGGTGAGCGAACTCGGTGGGCTCGACATCCTCGTCAACAACGCCGCCCATCAGGCCACCTTCGACAGCCCGGAGGAGATCAGCGACGCGGAATGGGAGACCACCTTCCGCATCAACATCCACGCGATGTTCTACCTGACCAAAGCGGCCCTGCCGCACCTGCGGGAGGGCTCGGCCATCATCAACACGACCTCGATCAACGCCGACACGCCGAGCCCGCAACTCCTTGCCTACGCCACTACGAAGGGGGCGATCCAGAACTTCACCGGCGGCCTCGCCCAGATGCTCGCCGAGCGGGGGATCCGGGTGAATTGCGTCGCGCCGGGACCGATCTGGACGCCGCTGATCCCTTCGACCATGCCGTCCGAGAAGGTGACGCAGTTCGGCAGTCAGGTCCCGATGAAGCGGCCCGGCCAGCCCAAGGAGCTCGCTCCGGTCTACGTCATGCTGGCCTCCGAGGAATCGAGCTACGTCTCGGGCGCCACCGTGGCGGTGACTGGCGGCAAACCGATCCTCTGACGTGGCCCGCGCCCGCGATCCGGCGTCGCGACCGGCAGGCGCCTCGCCTCAGCGCGCCTCGATCAGCACAGCGTCGAGCCAGAAGCTGCCGTCCGGCTCGATCGCGAAATGCCGCCGCACCTCGTCCGGTGCGATGGCCTGAAGCGCGCGGATCGCCGCCTCCAGCTTTGGCGGCGTGCGCATCCGGGCGATCCACGTCCCGAAGTCCATGCGCAGGCGTGTCGGCGTCTCGGCCTCGATCGCGAACTCGGCCTCGGCGAGCAGCGCGCGCCACTGCGAGGGCGTGTAGTCGCGCACGTGAGAGGGATCGCGCAGCAATTCTACCGCCTGCAGATGGGTGTCGAGGAGCGGATCCTCCGGGCCCACGATGTCGGCGACGAGGAAGGGCGCGCCCGGCCGGCAGACCCGCCGGGCCTCGGCCAGTCCCGCCCGCACGTCGCGCCAATGGTGGGCGCTGAAGCGCGTGGCCACCGCGTCGAAGGTGGCATCGGGGAACGGCAGCGCTTCGGCCGCGCCCTCGCGCGTCTCGATGTTGGCGAAGCCCCGGCGCGCGGCTTCGGCCGCGACGGCCCCGAGCATGTCGGAGGAGAGATCGCAGGCGGTGACGATCGCCGCGTGCGGCGCCGCCGCGAAGGCGACGTGTCCGCCGCCGCACCCGAGATCGAGCACCCGGGGCGCGGGAAGCCCGCCGATCACCGCGGCGATCCGCTGGAGGTCTTCGCCCGTGGCGTGAACGGCGCTCGCCACATAGGCGGCGGCCTGGGGCCCGAACTGATCGGCCACGTGGGTGACGTGGCTGCGCGCGGTCGTTCCGGTCATGGGGGATCCCTTCTCGTCAGGGCGCGGCGCGGGGGAGCGGCGGAAGCCGCGACAGGCGGATCGCCACGCCGAGCGCCACGACGTAGAGCCCGCCCACGAAAGCGACGACGCCGGGCCAGCCCGCATGGGCGAAGGCCCAGCCGCCTGTGGTGCCGAGCACAGAGGATCCGAGATAGTACAGGCAGAGGTAGACGGAAGAGGCCTGGGCCCGGTCGCGCAGCGCCCGCCGCCCGATCCAGCTGCTCGCGACCGAATGCGCCCCGAAGAACCCCACCGTCACCGTGACGATGCCGCCGATCACCACGAGGAGGTTGTCCGACAGCGTCATCAGGATGCCGGCGAGCCCGACCAGGATCGCGAGCCACAGCACCTTGCGCCGCCCCAGCCGGCTCGCGATCTCGCCCGTCACGGTCGAGCTCGCCGTGCCCGCAAGATAGACCACGAAGATCGCCCCGATCGCCGTCTGGCTGAGGGAGAAGGGCGGCTCCAGCAGACGGAAGCCGATATAGTTGTACACGCAGACGAAGCCGCCCATCAGCAGGAAGGCTTCGGCGAAGAGCCAGGGCAGCCCCGCATCGCGGAAGTGCTGCCCGAACGTGCCCGGCACCTCGCGCCACGCCAGCCGGCGCGCCGTGAAGCTTCGGGCCGGCGGCAGAGCCCGCCAGAACGCGATCGCCGCCAGCAGCGCCAGCACGCCGATGACCCCGAGCCCGAGGCGCCACGAGGCGTGGTCGGCGATCACGCCCGCGATCAGGCGGCCGACCATGCCCCCCAGGGCGTTGCCGCCGACGAGGAGACCCATCGAGAGCCCGATCGCCCGCCCGTCCATTTCCTCGCTGAGATAGGCCATCGCCACCGCGGGCAATCCGCTCGCGGCGATGCCGGTCAGCGCGCGCAATGCGAGGAAGCCGTGCCAGCTCGGCACCAGCACGGCGACGATCGTCAGGATCGCCGAGGCGAAGAGCGAGATCAGCATGACGGGCTTGCGGCCCCAGACCTCGGAGAGCGGGCTCACCACCAGGAGCGAGACCGCGAGCAGGGCGCAGGGCAGCGACAGGGCGAGGCTGCTCTCGGCCGGCGAGACCCCGAAATCCTCGGCGTAGATCGGCAGCAGCGGCTGCACCCCGTAGAGCACCGCGAAGGTCGAGAAGCCGGCCGCCGCCAGCGCGACGGTTGTCCTGCGGAAGGCCGGCGTCCCGGTCCGGATCAGCCGATCGTCGCCCTCGTCCATGATCTCGCCCGTTCCCGCCACGGTTGCGGTGTTGCGCCGGGGGCGAGGCCGGCGTCAACGATTGCGGGCGCCCGCTGCGGGGAGCGCGGCCCTTTCGTCAGCGGCCCGCAGGACGATCCGGGCCGCGCTCTGGCTCGGCATCTCGCCGCCGGGGAGCCGCATCAGCCCGTCGATGCGCGCCAGCGCGGCGACCTGCGCGTCGCGAGCGCCGCCGCCGACGAGCAGGGGGTCGAGCGCACCCGCGAGATTGGCGGCGGTGCAGTCGGCCTGGATGAACTCCGGCATGGCGTTCTCGGCCAGGATCAGGTTCGGCAGCACGATGGTCGGAACCTGGATCAGGCGCCGCGCGACCACCTCCTCGATCCGCGAGACGCGGTAGGCCACCACCATCGGCACGCCCGCGAGCGCCAGCTCGAGAGTAACGGTGCCGGACGCCGCCAGAGCCGCGCGGGCCCGCCGGAAGGCGGCGTATTTCTCGGCTTCTCCGGAGACGATCCGTACCGGAACCCGCCATCCGGACACGTGGCGCTCGATCAGCGCACGGTGCCGGGTGACCGCCGGCAGCACCGCCTCGAACGGGACCGCATCCCCCATCCGCGCCAGCGTCTCGCCGAAGACCGGCATCAGACGCTCGATCTCGGAGCGGCGTGAGCCCGGCAGCACCGCGAGGGTGAACGGCGCGGCCTCGCGCGCCAGCGCGTCCACTGGACTGGGCCGGAGCTCGTCCAGGCGCTCGATCAAGGGATGGCCGACATAGGTACAGGCCGGTCCTCCGAGACGGCGATGCGCCTCCGGCTCGAAGGGCAGCAGCGCCAGAACATGGTCGATGAAGGCGCGCATGCCCTTCGCCCGCCAGGGGCGCCAGGCCCAGACGCTCGGCGAGACGTAATCGACGATGGGCAGGCTCGGCAGGCGCTTGCGCACCCGGCCGGCCACCGCGTGGGTGAAGCCCGGACTGTCGATGATCACCAGCACCTCGGGCCGCGCCGCGACCACGTCGTCGACGGTCTCACGAATCCGGCGGAGCAGGGTGCGGGCGCGGGCGAGCACGGGGAGGTAGCCCATCACCGCGACGTCATCGAGGGGAAAGAGCGAGCGGAAGCCTTCCGCACTCATCGCCTCGCCGCCCACGCCGCCGAAGACCGGCGGCTCGGGCGCGGCCTGCCGCAGGGCCCGGATCAGCTTCGCGCCGAGCTGGTCGCCCGAATCCTCGCCCGCCACCAGCCAGATCTTCACGGGCCTGCCTCCGCAGCGTTCGGGTCGAGTCCGATCAGGAACAGACCGCGCCGGTCGGCCTCCGCCACCGTCTCGGCACGGTCGATGACCAGGGTGCCGCCGGCCTCGATCGCGAGGCCGGCGCAGCCGGCGAGCGCGGCGTTGCGCACGGTGCGCGGACCGATCGCCGGCAGGTCGATGCGCAGATCCTGCCCCTGCTTGGCGAGCTTCACCAAGACCGTCCCGGGCGCGGGCCGGCCGCGGCCCACCGGCCGGCGATTGATCGCGCGCGCCCGGGCGAGCATGCGGTCGGTGCCTTCCGGCCCCTCCACCGCGAGGATGCGGTCGCCCGCGGCGACCGCCGCCTGCCCGACATCGAAAGGCGAGAGTGCGGCGAGCAGCGCCCGGCCGGTGCGGATCGCGGACACCGACTCGGCGTCCGGCCCGTGCCGCCCGAGACGGCCCACGGGACTGAGAAGGTCAGGTGCGGCTTCGTGCACCCCGAGCACCCGATGCCCGTTCTCCTCGAGAAGCGCGAGGGCGCCCCGCAGCAGCCTGTCGTCTCCCCCGTTCGCCAGGGCACGCAGCGCCGCGCGGTTGCGCAGCGCGGCGCCGGCGTTGAGAAGGGCCGCTGGGCTCGGCCGCGAGACGCCGCCCGCCGGCACCACCAGGGCCGGCCCCCAGGCCTTCAGCAGGGCGAGCGTCGCACCGATATCGAGGAGATCGACGGTGGCGTCGGCGCGCCCGCGCAGAGGCCGGTCGGTGAAGCCGCGCAGGGCCAGGATCTTGAAGGCGCGACCGCCCCGCGCGAGCGAGTCGGCCACGAGTTCGGGCAGGCGCCCCGCCCCTGCGACGAGGACGAGGCGCACCCCCGCATCCCCGAGGGATGGGCCGTCGCCCACGTCAGGCGGCGCTCACCGCGGCGGGCGACTCGCGGGGCGTGCAGATCGAGCGCTTCCCGCCGAGGCGGATGAAATCGAGGATCTCGCGCACGGCCGGATGCGCGGCGAACTCCTCCGCCACGTCCTCGACCCGCTCCATCAGCGTGCCTTCCGGCGCGAAGAGCAGCCGGTAGGCGCGGCGCAGCGCGTGAATGTCCTCGCGGGCGAAGCCGCGGCGCTGCAGGCCGATGATGTTGAGGCCCGACAGATAGGCCCGGTTGCCGAGCACCATGCCGTACGGGATGCAGTCGTTCTCGAGCCCCGAGAGCCCGCCCACGAAGGCGTGCGCGCCGACGCGTGCGAACTGGATCACCGCCGCGCCGCCCCCGAGAATCGCGTAGTCGCCGACGCTGCAATGGCCGGCGAGCATCACGTTGTTGGAGAAGATCACGTTCGAGCCGACCCGGCAGTCATGGCCGACATGGGAGTTGGCCAGGAAGGTGCAGCCGTCACCCACCACCGTCTCGGCGCCGCCGCCCGCGGTGCCGGGATTCATGGTCACGCCCTCGCGGATCAGGCAATCGCTGCCGATCGTCAGGGTGGTCTCCTCACCCTTGTATTTCAGGTCCTGCGGCGGGTGCCCGATCGAGGCAAAGGGATAGATCTTGGTGCGCGCGCCGATCGTGGTGCGCCCGGCCACCACCGCGTGGCTCACCAGCTCGCAATCGACGCCGATCACCGCGTGGGGACCGACATGGCAGAACGGCCCGATCCGCGCGCCGTCCCCGATCTCGGCGCCCGCCTCGACGATGGCGCTCGGGTGGACGAGGGGCGCGCTCACGAGGTCACCAGCATGGCACCGATCTCCGCCTCGGCCACCAATACGCCGTCGACGCGGGCCTCACCGCGGAACCACCACATCGTCTTGCGCTGGTTGAGCTTCTTCATGTGGAAGCGCACCTGGTCGCCCGGCACCACGGGCTTGCGGAACTTGCACTTGTCGATCGTCATGAAGAAGACCTGCTTGGTCTTCACGGACTCGGTCCGGATATGGCGGCAGCAGATCGCCCCGGCCGTCTGGGCCATGCCCTCGATCAGCAGCACGCCCGGGAACACCGGCATGTCGGGGAAGTGGCCGGTGAATTGCGGCTCGTTCGCGGTGACGTTCTTGATGCCGATGCAGCTCTCGTCACGATCGATCTCGATGATCTTGTCGATCATCAGGAAGGGATAGCGGTGCGGGAGCAACTCCAGCACCGTCTGGATGTCGGCCGCGCCGAGTTCCTGCACCGTCTCCGTCATCGACCTCGTCACCCTGCTTCCGCGCCCGTCGCTGCGGCCGGCGTCATCCACCCTGATCGGGCGGTGTTTCGGACGAAACGGCCGGTCAAGGCAAGCGCCGAGGCGCCATGCGGTGAGAGCGCGCAGCCCCGCGTGTCTCTCAGGTCGCGGAATCGCCGGGTTCGTCGCGGCCCGAGCGCTCGGCCAAGCGGGCCAGGGTGGTCAGTTCCCGGAACCACTGGCGCACGGGCTTGGCCGGCGTGCCGCCCCAGCGGCTGCCGGGTGGGACGTCACGGTTGACGTTCGAGGAGCCGGCGATCTGCGCGCCGCGCCCGATGGTCAGGTGGCCGACGACGCCGACCTGTCCGCCGAGCACCACGTAATCCTGCAGCGTGGTCGAGCCCGAGATGCCGACGCCCGACACGATCACGCAGTGGCGGCCGATCACGACGTTGTGGGCGATCTGCACGAGGTTATCGATCTTGGTGCCCTCGCCCACCACGGTGTCGCGGCTGGCGCCCCGGTCGATCGTGGTGTTGGCACCGATCTCGACGTCGTCCTGCACGATGACGCGCCCGATTTGCGGGACCTTGAGGTGCGTCACCCCCATGGCGAAGCCGAATCCGTCCTGACCGATGCGGGCACCCGGATGCACGATGACCCGGTTTCCTATCAAGGTATGGCTCAGGCTCGCCGAGGCCCCGATGGCGCAATCCCGCCCGATCCGGCAGCCGGGCCCGATCACGGCGTTCGGGCCGATCACGGTGCCGGAGCCGATCTCGACGCCGGGACCGACCACGGCGCCCGGATCGACGGTGACGCCGTCCTCCAGCCGCGCGTCCGGGTGGACATGGGCGCCGGGCGCGATCCCCTGGCCGCCGAACTGCGAGCCGGGGCGGAGCGCGTCCGGATGCAGGCGGCCGAGGAGCGTGGCGTAGGCGCGGTAGGGATCGCGCAGGACGAGGGCCACCGTGCCGGCCGGCACCCGCGCGGCGAAGCGCGGCGAGACCAAGCAGACGCCCGCGCGGGTCTCCGCCAGAGCGTCGCCGTAGCGGGCGTTGTCCATGTAGGCGAGATCGTCGGGGCCGGCGCGGTCGAGTGGCGCGGCGCCCATGACCGCGCGGGCCGGGTCGGCATCGGCCGGCAGCGAGACGCCGGCAGCCTCGGCGATGGCGCCGAGGCTGAGCGGGGTCTGCGCGATGAAGAAGCGGGGCTCTGACATGTCAGGCAACGCGCCGCCCGAGGTGATCCGGGCGGCGCGCGACGTTTCGACTCAGAACCGCGAGCCGCCGGAGAAGCGGAAGGCCTGGATCTGATCCTTGCCCACGCGGCCGGCATAGAGGCCGTTGACGTAGACCTTCTCACCCTCGTCCTTGGTCAGGGCGTAGGCGTAGTCGAACCGGATCGGGCCGAGCGGCGAGTTCCAGAGGATCGAGGCGCCGATCGAGGAGCGGATCGTCGCCTTGTCGCGGACGTTCACGCACTCCGGCTCCACGCCGAGGCTGAAGGTGTTGAAGTTACAGGCGCCCTGGGGCGAGACGCCGTTGATGAAGCCGTCGCCGTTGACGTCGAAGTTGCGGCGGCCGTGATAGCCGAACAGGGTTCCGGCGTCGGCGAAGACCGCGCCCTTCAGGCCGAGATCGCGCGGGATGCCCCAGATCGGGAACTGCACCTCGGCCGTACCGCCCACGTAGGTCGAGCCGCCGATGGCGTTCGAACGGGAGTCGCTGGTTCCGACGTCGCGCGGCCCGATGCCGTTCGGGGCGAAACCGCGGACGAGCGACGGTCCGAGGAAGAACTGGTCGGTGACGCGCAGCGGATTGCCGTCGAGGGCCTGGACGTGTCCACCCTGGAACCGGACGAAGCCGACGACGTCCTCGAACAGTTCCTTGTAGTAACGCGCCTCGCCGGTGATGCGGAAGAACTTTGAGTCGCCGCCGAGGCCGGCCACATCGGGCTTCAGCTCAGCGTAGAAGCCGTTCCTCGGCGAGCCGATCACGTCGAGGGTCGAGTAGGCGAGCGTCAGGCCCGCGAGCGACGTAAGCGTGTTGCCTTGCGATCCCTTGAGGGCGATGGATGCCTCGCCGTTGTAGGCGCAATCCGGGTAGATCGCGAGGCCGCCGACGTTCCGACCGTTCAGCACGGTACCCGCCGGGTATTGCGGCGTGAAGCCCGGGATCGGCGCCGAGCAGTCGTTGTAGGGCCGCTTGAGGGTGTTCGGGACCTTGAGCTCGGTGTTGTAGAGCGAGTAGCGCAGCGTCACGCCGAACTCCTCGGTGATCGGTAGGCCGAGGCGCAGCTGGCCGCCATACACCGTGGTCTCGTAGCGCGAGTACCGGGTCAGGTCGCTGTACTTGTAGAAGGCGTCGAAGCCGGCCGCGAGGCGGTAGCCGAGGAAGTACGGCTCGGTGAACGAGAAGTCGACACCGCGCGAGTACTGGCCGCCGGTGCCGGCGAGGCGGACGTACTGGCCACGACCGAGGAAGTTCGACTCGGAGACCGAGACCTCGCCGATGATGCCGTCCTGGGTGGAGTAGCCGCCTGCCACCGAGAACGAACCCGTGGGCTGATCCTCGACATCGATGTTGATGACGACGCGGTCAGGAGCCGAACCCGGCTCGTTCGAGAAGCGGACCTTCTTGAAGAAGCCCAGCCCGTTCAGGCGGCGCTCGGCGCGGTCGGTCAGGACGCGGTTGTAGGCATCGCCCTCGGCGATATCGAGCTCGCGCCGGATGACGTAGTCGCGGGTGCGGGTGTTGCCGCGGACGTTGATGCGCTCGACGTAGACGCGGGGGCCGTCCTCGACCACGAAGCCGAGCGAGACCTGATGGGTCGCACGGTCGCGCTGGCCGGTGGGGCGCACCTGAGCGAAGGGGAAGCCCTGGCGGTTCACCTGGGTGGTCACGCCGGTCAGCGTCTTCTCCACGTCCTCGGCGTTGTAGACGTCGCCCACCGTGGCGCGGACCTCGTTGTCGAGGGCCTGCTTGTCGACGCCCGGCAGGCGCGAATCGATTGCGACCGCGCCGACGCGGTACTGCTCGCCTTCCTCGACCGTGATCGTGATGACCCAGCCCGATTTGTCGTCGGCGCTCTCGACGTAGCGGGCATCGGCGTTCACGACGCGGAAATCGGCATAGCCGTTGCGGAGGTAGTAGCGCCGGACGAGATCGAGATCGTTCGAGATCCGGTCGGGATCATAGACGTCGGACGTCTTGATGAAGCTCAGAAAATTCATTTCCGAGGACGACATCAGGCCCCGGAGGGTCCGCTCCGAATAGGCGCTGTTGCCCACGAAATTGATCGAGACGATGCCGGTCTTGTCGCCTTCATCGATCTGATAGATCACGTCGATGCGGCCGTTCGGAAGATCAACGGTCCGGTAGGTGACCTTGGCCGTGCCGCGCCCGGCCCGCCGGTAGATCTCCTTGATGCGCGCGAGGTCGGCCTTGACGATCGCCTCGCTGAAGCCGCCGCGGGCCTTCGCCTCGACCTGGGCTTCGAGCGTCGCGGACTCGACCTTCTTGTTTCCTTCGAACACCACGCGGTTGATCAGGTTGTTCTCGCGCACCGTCACCACCGTGCGGCCGCCGCTCTGGGCGACCTTCACGTCCGAGAACATGCCGCTTGCGAGCAGGTTGCGCCTTGCCTCCTCGGCGGAGCCCGACGCGGTGCCGGTGACGTAGGAGCGGATGGTGTCGGAGTCGACGCGGCTGTTGCCCTGAACGACGATCTGCTGGGCCTGGGCTGCGGTGACCATCATGGCCCCCGTCGCTGCGGCGACTAGGACGATGGTCCGCTTCACCGACTCACGCCGGCGCTTCCCCGTCATCGACATCATGTAATCGCCCGTCTGTGTTGCTTTCGGAGCGGGTTCGCACCCGCCACAGGCAGCCGTTGGCCGGCCATCCCGTCACCTGGTCCAAGCGTAGCTCTTAGCGGGAATCCCCTGCCAAGCAAACGTCGCCGGAGGGCGCCCAGGGGGGAATTTGCGGGGTCGTGGCCTTAGCGCCACTTAACGCGCGGGCTGCCGCGGCGACGTTCTCGCAACAGGGTAAACCACAGGTAAATACCGACCCGAAAAGCGTTTTCCGGCGGCCTGCGCAATTGCCGAAACGGTTTCTTCAGCATTCCGGGCGGCTGCCCCGACGCCCGCGCTGCCGGCGTCGTCCGGATCGGAAAGGGGCGGGATTGCGGCAAGCCCGGGGCGAGCCGGAGGCAGCGCCGCGCGCGCCGGCCCGCCGGACTCGGCGCGCGTGCCGAACTGGCCCCTGCCGGCCTGCGCGGTGGCGCTCCTCAGGTGTTGCGGCCCCAGGAGGCGCCGAGGTTGAGGATATCGTTCCAGGCGGCGAACAGCATCAGCATCAGCACGAGGGCAAGGCCGATCCGGAAGCCGATCTCCTGCGCCCGTTCGCTCAGCGGGCGCCCGCGCACCACCTCGCAGGCGTAGAAGAGCAGGTGCCCGCCGTCGAGCAGCGGAACCGGGAACAGGTTGAGCAGGCCGATCGAGACCGAGAGCAGCGCGATCAGCCCGACGAGCCCGCCGACGCCGCCGGTCTTGGCGACCTCGCCCGACACGCGCGCGATACCGATCGGTCCGGAGAGCTGGTCGGCGGATTCACGGCCCGTGGCGAGCTTGCCGAGGTAGGAGAAGGTGCGCTCGACCACAAAGTAGGTCTCGTGCACGCCGAGCTTGAGCGACGCGAGCGGGCCGTACTCCACGAGCTTGGCCTCGGAACCGTTCGGCGAGCGGATGCCGAGGCGTCCGACGCGGTGGCGGCCGAACGGCGTCTTGTCCTCGTGGATCTGCGGGGTCGCGGTGAGCTGGCGCTCCTCTCCGGCCCGCTCGATGGTGAAGACCAGCGGGGTACCGGCGCTGCCGGTGACGATGCGGTACATCGCGTTGAAGTCCCGCACCGGCTCGCCGTCGATGGCCTTGATCAGGTCACCCGGCTCGAATCCGGCCTGCGCGGCGGCGCTGTTCGGCTCCACCGACGAGACGCGGGCGGGCAGTTCGTAGCGGCCGCCGAGCCAGATCGCCCCGCCGAACAGCAGGATGGCGAGAATGAAGTTCGCGATCGGGCCGGCCGCGACGATCGCCGCGCGCTTGGCCACGGGCTGGGTCGGGAAGCTCGTCGCCCGCTCCTGCGGGCTCATTCGGGCCACCGTCTCGGCGTCGGGCACGCTGGCGCCGTTGGCGTCGCCGTGGAACTTCACGTAGCCGCCGAGCGGGATGGCGCAGAGCTTCCACCGGGTGCCCTTGCGGTCGTTGAAGCCGAAGAGCTCCGGCCCGAAACCGATCGAGAAGGCGTGGACGCCGACCCCACACCAGCGTCCGACCAGAAAGTGGCCCATCTCGTGGACGAAGACCACGATGGTGAGCACGAACAGGAACGGAATTACCGCGCCGAAGAAGCCGGAGGCGGTCCCTCCCATCGCGTTCAGGAAATCCATGCGTCGATCCTCAACACAGCGCCCAGGGCCAGCGCGACGGGATTGCGGCCCGGCCGTTCGGGCGCCCCTCTAGCAGATCGGCATGGGCCGGAGCCAACGCAAACCGCGGCGAGGGAACGTCAGCGTCGCACGCACCCGGGGCGAAGGCGAGTCGACCGCGCCCGCTCTGCCCGCTCTCCCCATGCCGAGCCGCGCGCGGTTCGGACGATGGCTTACGATCCGTAAGCCGGACGCCCGCAAGTGCTCGATCGGTCCGGCCTCAGGCGCGCCCCAGGATCGCGAGCCATGCGAGCGTCGTGGCCGGCGCGATCAGGGTGGAGACCAAGACGGACGCCGCGACCAGCCCGGTCTCCGTCCTGTAGCGCACGGCCAGGAGATAGGCGTTGATGCCCACCGGCATCGCGGCGAACAGGGTCGCGACGCCCGCGTAGGCCGGCGGCATCGCGAACACGTGAAAGGCCAGCAGCCAGACGGCCAGCGGGTGCAGCACCGTCTTCAGCAGGGCGACGGCGAGCGCGCCGGGCAGATCGAACAGCACGCGGTACCGCCGCAGCCCGGCGCCGAGAGCCACGAGGGCACAGGTCGAGGCGGTCGCCGCGAAGGCGTCGAGGATCGCCTTGAGCGGGCCGCCCGGTGCGATCCGCAGGAGCTTCAGCCCCATGCCGATCAGCAGGGCCACGAAGATCGGGTTCTTCAGGAGAACCAAGATGAGGCCGCGCAGGCGCGCCAGGAGCGAGCGACCCGCTTCGGCCTCGATCAGGAAGGTGGCGAAGCCCATCATCACCGGCAGATGGACGGCGAGCAGCAGGAAGAGTGGGAAGGCGCCCTCCTCGCCATAGGCCTGCAGGATCATCGGCACGCCGACGAAGATCGTGTTGGATTGGCTCGCCGCGAAGCCGTGCAGGATGGCGCCCTGCCGCCCGATGCCGGCGCGCCGCAGGGCGATCAGCGAGCCGGCCAGCCAGGACAGGCCGGCCCCGCCGAAATACGAGATCCAGTAGGACCACGCGATCTCGCCCTCCAGGCCCGGCCGGGTCAGGGTGCCGATAATCAGCGCCGGCACGGCGATGGCGAAGACGTATTCGGAGAGCCCGTCGCTCACGCGCTCGGACAGGAGACCCATCACCGCTGCGGCCCAGCCGATCAGGATGATCCCGAAGATCGGCAGGATGATCGTGACGGCGTTCAAGGCGCTTCCGGCAGAACGGGGGGCTACCGTCGGCGACGGCAGGTCGTGACCGGCCGCATATCACGTCCGCGACGCGGCACACCGTGTGCCGCGCGCATGGGCCGTCCGACCCGGTGCGATATCGGGCCAGCCCGATTCCGGCCCCGATCGCGTGCGAGATCCCGGCCGCAGCCTCTCTGCGGCGACGCGGCCCTGCCGCGTCGCATCGGTCCCGTGCATACGTCTTCCATGAGCATCGTCGCGATCGACTTCGAGACGGCCAACGAGCGGCGCGACAGCGCCTGCGCGGTGGGCCTCGCCTGGATCGCCGGAGGCCGGGTGGTGCGGCGGGAATCGCGCCTGATCCGGCCGCCGGAACTGCGCTTCTCGCCCGGCAACATCCGGGTCCACGGCATCCTGCCGGCGGACGTGGCCGACAAGCCGAGCTTCGCGGCGGTGATGGCGGACTTCATGCCGGATCTCGCGGGCGGGTTGATCCTCGCCCACAATGCCAGCTTCGATATCGGCGTGCTGCGCGCCTCGCTCCAGGCCTGCGGCGAGGCCGTGCCCCCGCTCACCTATCTCTGCACCGTCCAGGTGGCGCGCCGCGTCTTTCCGGACCCGGCAGGCTGCGGCTTGTCGAAGGTGGCGGGCCGGCTCGGCATCCGCTTCGCGCATCACGACGCGGGCGAGGACGCCTATGCCTGCGCCGAGATCGCGCTCGCGGCGATGCGCGAGACCGGGTCCGCCGATCTCGCGGATCTGTGTCGACGGATCGACCTGCCGGTGACCCGGGTGGCGGGCGGCCCACCCTCCCCGCCGCGCCCGGCCCCGGGACCGGTGAGCGGGCGGGCAATCCGGGCGCTGCGCCCGTCAGGACCGGCGCCGCTGCGCTTCACCATGCGCGGCAGCACGGGCAACCGTTACGACGTCACGCTCGAGGACCGGGGCGGCGTCGCGCATCTGCGCTGCACCTGCATGGCCGGCCGCCACGGGATGCGCTGCCGCCACGTCAAGGCGCTCGCCGTCGGCGACATCACCGATCTGCTGTCGGAGAACATCGCCGACGTGGCGCTGGTCTGTCGCGCCCTGGCCGCGGCGGAGTCGGGCTCCGCCGCGCCCTGAGCTCCCTCAGGCCGCCTGCTTGCGGGCCGCGCCGTAGAAGGTGCCGCCCTCTCGTGCCATCGCCGCGAGGTTGTCGGGCACCGCGAAGCGCGGGCCGTGCTTGGCCTCGAGCGAGCGGGCGAGCTCCACGAAGGCCGCCGCGCCCATGAAGTCGATGTAGGACAGCGCTCCCCCGGTGAACGGCGCGAAGCCGAAGCCGAGGATCGAGCCGACGTCGGCCTCGCGGGGATCGGTGATCACCCCCTCCCCGACCGTCCGGGCGGCCTCGAGGGCCTGCACGACGAGCAGGCGGTGCTTCAGCTCGGCGAGATCGACGCTCTCGGGATCGAGATGGCTCGGCTGCATCGCCTTCAGGCCCGGCCAGAGGCGCTTCGGAGCGCCCTCGGGATAATCGTAGAAGCCCTTCTTATTCTTACGACCGAGCCGACCCTCGCCCTCGACGAGATCGACGAGCAGCTTCTTCTGGCCGGGATCGACAGCGTCCGGGCCGAGTTGCGCCTCGGTGGCCCGGGCGATCTTGAGACCGAGATCGAGTGCCACCTCATCGTTGAGGGAGAGCGGGCCCACCGGCATGCCGGCTTGCCGGCCGGCATTCTCGATCATCGCGGGCGGCACGCCCTCCAGCAGCATCTTGTGCCCTTCGAGGATGTAGGCGCCGACGCAGCGATTGGCGAAGAAGCCGCGCGCGTCGTTGACGACGATCGGGGTCTTCTTGACGGCGCGGACGTAGTCGAGGGCGACGGCGAGCGCCCGGTCCCCGGTGGCCGCACCCTTGATGATCTCCACGAGCATCATCTTCTCGACGGGCGAGAAGAAATGGATGCCCACGAACTGCTCGGGCCGCCGCGACGTCTCGGCGAGACCGGTGATGGGCAGGGTGGAGGTGTTGGAGGCGAAGATCGCGTCGGGACGGATCGCGGCCTCGACCTTGGCGATCACCTCGGCCTTCACCTTCGGATCCTCGAACACCGCCTCGATCACCAGATCGCACTCGGCGAGGTCGGCATAGTCCGCCGAGGTCCGGATGCGGGCGAGGAGCGCGTCGCGGTCGGCCGTCTTGGCGCGGCCCTTGTTGATCTGGCCGGTGACGAGCTTGTGGGCATAGGCCTTGCCCTTCTCGGCCGCCTCGACCGACTGGTCGATCAGCACCACCTCGAGCCCGGCATTGGCCGTGACGTAGGCGACGCCCGCGCCCATGAAGCCCGCGCCGATCACGCCGACTCGCTTCAGCTCGGAGGCCGGCACGTCCTTCGGGCGGCGGGCACCCTTGTTCAGCTCGCCCATCGAGATGAACAGCGTGCGGATCATCGCCTGCGCTTCCTTGGTGCGCAGGATCATCGCGAAGTACCGGCTCTCGACCTTCAGGGCGAGGTCCATGGGCAGCTGCAGGCCCTCGTAGACGGAAGCCAGGATCGCCTTCGCGGCCGGATAGTTGTCGTGCGTCTCGCGCCGGTAGATCGCGTTCGCGGGAGGCCAGATCATCATGCCGGCCGGCGAGTAGACCTTACCCGAGGGGGCCTTGAACTTTGGCACGTCCCAGGGCGCCACGGCCGAGCCGCCGCCCAGGATCCAGGCCTTGGCGATCGCGACGATCTCGGCCTTGGGCGCCACCGCGTGGACAAGGCCCATGTTCCGGGCCATCAACGGGCGGATCTGCTCGCCCTTGAACAGCATCTGCAGGGCGTCGCCCGTCTGCATCAGGCGCGCCACCCGCTGGGTGCCGCCGCCGCCCGGGAACAGGCCGACCTTGATCTCGGGCAGGCCGACGCGCGTCTTATCGTCGTCGGAGGCCACCCGGTGATGGCAGGCGAGCGCGAGCTCGAAGGCACCGCCGAGGCAGATCCCGGAAATGGCGGCCGCGAAGGGCTTGCCGCAGGTCTCAAGCCGCCGGAACAGGAGGCTGAGCCGGCGCGAGCCCTCGAAGAAGTGGCGCATGGCCGCCTCCTCGCCCGCGCTGGCCTTCAGGGTCTCGAATTCCCGCCCGAGACCCTGAAGCATCGTCAGGTCGGCGCCGCCCGAGAAGTTGTCCTTGCCCGAGGCGATGACGCACCCCTTGATCGCGGCGTCCCCCGCCACCGTCTCGATGATCCGCTCCAGCTCGTCCATCACCTCTTCGGTGATGACGTTCATGGAGCGGCCCGGCATGTCCCAGGTCGCCAGCGCGACGCCGTCGGCATCGGTCTCGAAGCGGAAATGTGTCAGGTCCATCTCAGGTCCTCGCGGCTTGGAGGGACGCCGGGGGCCGGCGCGTTGGGGATTCGGGAAGCCTGCCCGGCGCCCGCGCCGGCCGACGCATCGGCCCTCAGCGGGCGGGGGCGGCCGGTGCGGGCGAAGGGGCGGGCGCAGGGGCCGGCGGCATGCCGGGCTGCGGGCCGTTATCGCCGGCCGAGGCCACGGCCAGCATGTTCAGAAGCTTCGTTACCGAGCCCTGGGAGATCACCGTCACCGTCGAGGACGGGTCGGCGTTCATGGCCTGGAACTTCTGGTAGGTCTTGTCGTCGTAGATCTCGTTGAGGTGCTTCAGCTCGGCGAGACTGAACTTCTCCGCGTATTCCTTCGACAGGCCCTCGACCATGATCTCGCGCTGACGGTCGAATTCGGCCGTCAGCTCCTTGCGCACGGACTCGGCCTTCTTGTCCGGCATCGGCGCCACGGTCTTCTCCAGGGCGGTGCCGAAGCCGGTCTGGAGGTTCTTGATCAGGGTCTTGCTGACGAGGGTCTTGGCCTCAGCGACCTTGTCGGCGGCTTCGTCCGCGCGCGCGGCGAGCGGCAGAGCGAGGGCCGTGGTCAGGCAGAGCGTGGCGATCAGGCGCGTCATCGTTGGGCGTTTCCCGTAGGTTCCGGTTCCGCCGCCTTGTGCGGCGGTCGGGCCGGCCTCTAGCAGCGTTTCCGGGATTCCGGGAGCGGCACGGTTGCCGCTCCCATCGGCGCTACACCCGCTCGATGATCGTTGCGGTGCCCATGCCGGCGCCGATGCAGAGGGTGACGAGGGCCCGCTCCTTCCCGGTGCGCTCCAACTCGTCGAGCACCGTGCCGAGGATCATCGCGCCCGTCGCGCCGAGCGGATGGCCCATGGCGATGGCGCCCCCGTTGACGTTCACCTTCGCCGGATCGAGGTCGAACGCCTGCTGGAACCGCAGCACCACCGAGGCGAAGGCCTCGTTGATCTCGAACAGGTCGATGTCGTGGAGGCTCATGCCGGCGCGTGCCAGCACCTTGCGGGTCACATCGACCGGACCGGTGAGCATCAGGGCCGGGTCGGAGCCGATATTGGCGAAGGCCCGGATGCGGGCGCGGGGCTTCAGGCCGGCACCGTCGCCGGCTTCCTTCGAGCCGATCAGCACGGCGGCGGCGCCGTCGACGATGCCCGACGAGTTGCCCGCGTGGTGGACGTGGTCGACCACCTCGACGTCGGGATGAGCATCGACCGCCACCGCGTCGAACCCGCCCATCTGGCCCATCTGGACGAACGAGGCCTTGAGGCTCGCCAGCGACTGCATGTCGGTGGAGGGCCGCATGTGCTCGTCGCGGTCGAGAAGGGTGATGCCGTTGATGTCGCGCACCGGCACGACGGAGCCCTTGAACAGCCCCTCGGCCCAGGATTGCGCCGAACGCTTCTGCGACTGCACCGCGTAGGCATCGCAATCGTCGCGGCTGAAGCCGTACTTGGTGGCGATGAGATCGGCCGAGACGCCCTGCGGCATGAAGTAGGACTTCACCGCGATCGCCGGGTCGACCGGCCAGGCGCCGCCCGAGGCGCCCAGGCCGACGCGGCTCATCGATTCGACGCCGCCGCCGACCGTCATGTCGTGCTGGCCGGCCATCACCTGGGCGGCCGCGAAGTTCACGGCGTCGAGGCCCGAGGCGCAGAAGCGGTTGATCTGCACGCCCGGCACGTGCGGGCCGTAATCGGCCACCAGCGCGGCCGCGCGGGCGATGTCGCCGCCCGCCTCGCCGACGGGGTCGACGCAGCCAAGCACCACGTCGTCCACCCTGCGGGTGTCGAGGCCGTTGCGGTCCTTCAGGGCTCGCAGCGCGGTCTCGGCGAGCCGCAGGGCGGTGACCTCGTGCAGGGAGCCGTCCGGCTTGCCGCGCCCGCGGGGCGTACGGACGTGATCGAAGATATAGGCCTCGGGCATCTCAGCGCTTCCTCGTGTTCCCGTATCTCGGCGCCCGCTCTCTCCCGCGATGGAGTAGCGGGTCAATCACCCCTGCGGCGCGCCGGGGGCGTCGCGCGCTCAGAACGCGTCGGCCGCCAACGCCATCGTGGACTCCGCCCCGGCCTTGATGCGGGTGAAACGCAGGGCCGTCTCCGGCATCAGCCGCTCCATGTAGAACCGCCCGGTGGCGATCTTGGCCTCCATCCGGGTATCGCCCGGCCGCTCGATGGCGACCTTGGCGATCCGCGCCCACATGTAGCCGATCGCCACGAGGCCCAGGAGATGCATGTAGTCCGTCGCGCCCGCGCCCGCGTTGTCGGGCTTGGAGAAGGCGTTCTGCATGAACCACATCGTGGCGCCCTGCAGATCGTTCAGCCCGGCCTGGAGCGGCCCCGTGAACGGCTTCATCGCCTCGGTCTCGTCGTGGTCCTTGATGAAGGTCTGGACCTCGCCCAGGAAGGTCATCATGGCGCGGCCGCCGTCGCGCGGCAGCTTACGCCCGATCAGGTCCATCGCCTGGATGCCGTTGGCGCCCTCGTAGATCATGGCGATGCGGGCATCGCGCACGAACTGCGACATGCCCCATTCCTCGACATAGCCGTGGCCGCCGAACATCTGCTGCGCCTCGACCGCGTTGGCGAAGCCCCGGTCGGTCAGCACGCCTTTCACCACGGGGGTCATCAGGCCCATGTAGTCGTCGGCCGCCTGCCGCTGCTTGGCATCCTCCGAGCGATGGATGATGTCCGCCTGGAGCGCGGTCCACAGCATCAGGGCGCGCGCGCCCTCGTTGAAGGCCCGGATCCCCATCAGGGTGCGGCGCACGTCCGGATGCACGATGATCGGGTCGGCGGCCTTGTTCGGCTCCTTGGCTCCGGTGAGGGAGCGGCCCTGCAGGCGGTCCTTCGCGTAGGCCACGGCGTTCTGGTAGGCGACCTCGGATTGGCCGAGCCCCTGCACGCCGACGGCGAGGCGCGCCTCGTTCATCATCACGAACATCGCGTTGAGGCCACGATTTTCCTGGCCGACGAGCCAGCCGCGTGCGCCGTCGTAGTTCATCACGCAGGTGCTGTTGCCGTGGATGCCCATCTTGTGCTCGAGCGAGCCGCAGGACACGCCGTTGCGCTCGCCGACACTGCCGTCCGCGTTCACCAGGAACTTCGGCACGACGAAGAGCGAGATGCCCTTGGTGCCGGCCGGCGCGCCCTCGATCCGGGCGATGACGAGGTGGACGATGTTCTCGGAGAGGTCGTGCTCGCCTGCCGAGATGAAAATCTTGGTGCCGGTCAGGCTGTAGGAGCCGTCGCCGTTCGGCACGGCCTTGGTCTTGAGCAGCCCGAGATCGGTGCCGCAATGCGGCTCGGTCAGGTTCATGGTGCCGGTCCAGGCGCCCTCGACCATGCGGGGAACATAGGTCCGCTTCTGCTCCTCCGTGCCGTGGACGAGGAGCGCGGCGATCGCGCCCTGGGTCAGGCCCGGATACATCCCGAGCGCCAGGTTCGCTCCGGAGGCGAATTCCTGCATGGCGGTGTTGAGGGTATGGGGCAGGCCCTGGCCGCCGTACTCTTCGGGCACCGAGAGGCCCATCCAACCGCCCTGCGCGTAGGCGTCGTAGGCGCCCTTGAAGCCCTTCGGCGTCGTCACCGAGCCGTCGGGATGCCGCGTGCAGCCCTCGGCGTCGCCGACGCGATTGAGCGGCGCCAGCATGGTCTCGGCCAGCTTCGCGCCCTCGGTCAGCACCGCCTCGACGACGTCGGGCGAGGCATCGGCGAAGCCCGCGAGATTGTCGTACCGGTGAAAGCCGAGCACGTCATTGAGGAGGAACAGGGTATCCTCGACCGGGGCGCGATAGCTCGGCATCTCATCTCCTCCGAAGGGCGGCGGCGCGGCTTGCGGATCAGGCCCCTCGACGGGCCACATCCGCGCTTCGCTCGATAGTTCATATGTAAACTATCTCGGCGCCTGTGCGCAAGGGCCGGCCTCGACCATTCGCGCTGCGGACGGCACGACTCGGCCGCGAAGGCACGGCATCGTGCACGCTGTCTCAAGGCCCAGTCGCGGGACCGGGCAGCCCTTAACGCTGTGTTTACCAAGAAAGTTAAAGGTCCCCTCACGATCCCCCAGGCCCCGGATCCCGACGCGTCCAGCGCGGCTCCGGATAAGCTGCCGCACGCCGTTGAGGGCAGGCCCACGATGAGCCGAAACGCGAAGCCGAATCTCGACAGCTTCGATCCCGACGTGCTCGAAGCGGCGCGCGATGTCGCCCGCCGAGCCGGCATCCCCCTCGAGGACTGGATCGCCGCCAACGTTCCGCAGGCCGGACGGCGTCGGCACCGCCACGCCGCGGAGGCCCAGCCCCGCCGAGACGGGGGCCGGCCGTCCGACGACCCGCGCCGCCAGCAGCAGGGCCGGCCGCCCCATCAGCAGCTCGCCGAGCCGCGTCGCCATCGCGGCCCCCCGGCCTCCGCAGCCGGCCGCCACGAGGCCGACCGGGATTTCCAAGCGGCCATGTCGGATCGCGACTCGGAGCGCGGCATCGACGCGCTGATGGCGCGCCTCTCGGATTTCGACCGGGTTCTGGCTGAGGAGCGGCAGGCGGCGAGCGCAGCGGCGAACCAGCGCCTGGAAGCGATCGAGAGCCGGATCGCCCGCGCACTCGACGCCGGGGCCGCGCCGGTGGAGAAGGTGACGGCCCGGCTGGGCGACATCGAGCGACGCATGTCGGAACTCGGCGACAAGGTCGCTGCCGCGCGGCCCTACGGCCGACGGGGCCGGCCGGCGACGGAGGAGATTCGGGACGCGGTGCAGGAGATCCGCCTGCGCCAGCGCGAACTCGGAGACACCTCCGAGCGTGCCCTCTCCGCAGGGTCCAGCGTCGTCGCGGGCATGCGCCAGGATCTTGCGCGCCGACTCGACGTCGGCATGCACGAGGACTTGGTGGCCGACACCGCCGCCGCGGTCTTCGAGCTTCGCCAGGAGACGAGCCGCCTGCGCGAATCGCTCGTCGGCCTCGCCACCACCCGCGACGTCGGCGCCCTCGAACAGGCGATGATCTCGCTCGCGACCAATGTCGAGCAGGCGCAGCCCACGACCGATCTCACCGCCATCACCGCGCCGATCGAGATCATCCGAGGCCGCGTCGAGCAGCTCGCCGAGCAGGTCGCGGAAGATGTCCACACCCGGGTGAAGCAGGATCTGCAGACCCTCGCCGACCGCCTCGACCGCGTCGCTGCCGAATCGCGGGACGGCGACGACAAGCGTGCGGGCGCCGCGGTGGCGGGTCTGTTCCAGGAAATCGAGGAGATTCGCCGGCTCATCGCCTCCCTCGCGGGTCCGGAACGGATCCAGAGCCTCGCTCAGGGCATGCAGGCGATCAGCGGGCAGATCGCGGAGCTGCGCGCCGCCGCCGAGACCGCCACGGCGGGGGCCGAGCTGCGTCCGCTCCTGGAGGAGATCCGCAGCGGGCTCGCGACGCCCGCCCCCGCCTTCATCGGCGAGTTGCGCGCGATGTCGGACAAGCTCGACGCCCTTCAGGCTCGAGCCGGCAGCGCCGACCAAGCTCAGGCCCGGGCGATCCTCGGCCGGATCGATGCGCTGGCCGACAAGGTCGATCAGGCACGCGAGCCGGTCGGCCACCTCATCGGCCGTCTCGAGGGGCATCTCGACGCGGGTCGCCCGGACGGGGCTCTGGCCGGCGACGGCATGGCCTCGATCCACGCCATGCTGCGCAACCTCGCCGAAAAGGTCGACCGCGTCGGCGAGCGCGCGGGCGGCGACGGGCTCGACGCGCTCGAGCGCCAGGTCGTGACCCTCGCCAACCGTCTGGACAGCCGCGGGACCGATCCGACGCTCGCCGGTCTGGAGCGGTCGATGGGCGACCTGCTCAAGCAGGTCGGCGCCCTGCGCGATCAATCTCCCGACACGACGGCCCTCGAACAGGCGGCCCGCAGCGCCGTGGCGGCCGGTCTCGTCGAGGTCCGGACGCCCGACGAGCGCAGCGAGATCGGCCTGCTCCGCGCCAGCCTCGCCGATCTCCAGGCCCGTCAGGTCGCCTCCGACCAGAGGCTCGCGTCGATGCTCGACGGCGTTCAAGGCGCCCTCGACCGCCTGTCGAGCCGCCTCGATCCGGCGGACGGACCGTCCCCCCTATCCGGGCTGCGCCAGCCGTCGCTCGCCGAGCAGCTGAAAGCCTCGACCGCCGCGGAGGCCCCGCGCGTCCGTGCGCCGAAGCGGCCCGAGATGCCGCGTGCCGAGGCCGAGCCTTCGGTCGCGCCCGGCCGCGCGGGAGATGAGCTGCTCGAGCCCGGGACCGGGCGGCCCCTGCGCGACCCGCACCGCGAGGCGCACCGCGACTTGGCCGATCTCGACGCGATGCTGCGCGATCGCCCCGCCCCGGGACGGCATCCGGGCGCCGAGACGCCGGATGGCGAGGCCGCCGGCGACATCAAGACGAGCTTCATCGCCGCTGCCCGGCGCGCGGCGCAGGCAGCCCAGGCGGAACTCGCCACCGAGACCGCCGGGGAGCAGCGCGCGTCCCGGATGAGTGGCCGGTCCGCCAAAACCGATCGCTCCGACGCGTCGCCCGTCGGTGCCATGCCGGCCGCGGACGGCCCCCTGGCCCGCCTGCGCGCACAGATCGAGCGCCGCCGCCGCCCTCTGCTCCTGGGCCTCGCGGCGATCGTGCTCGCTCTGGGCGCCCTCCAGGCGCTGTCCATGCGTCCGGCCGAGGACGCCGCCGCGGTCCCGCAGATCGCCGCTTCCGGAAACGTCCGCCCGGACATCCCCACGGTACCGGCCCCCGGGGTCGACGCCGGTGTGAAGCCCGCCAGCGAGGCACCGAACAGGGTCGCAGCCGATGCGCCCAACAAACCCGCCGTCGCCGATCCGCTGACGACGCAGTCCATCGGCAACGATGCGGCGCCGGCCCGCCCGCGCGGCGGGATCCCGCGGGTGGCGTCGATGGCCTCGCTGTCGGGCGACATCGCAAGCCTGCCGGCGAGCCTGACCAAGGTCCGGCAATCCGCCCTCGACGGCGAGGGCGCCGCGGTCTGGGAGCTCGCGGCACGTTCGGCGGAGGGCCGCGGCGTCAACCGCGACTTCGCCCTGGCGGCCAAGTTCTACGAGAAGGTCGCGGCGGCCGGGTATGCTCCGGCGCAGTACAAGCTCGGCAGCCTCTACGAGAAGGGCACCGGCGTCACCCGCGACCTCGTCCAGGCCAAGCTCTGGTACGGCCGCGCGGCCGAGCAGGGCCATACGCGCTCGATGCACAACCTCGCGGTGATCTACGCCGAGAACCCGACTCCGTCGGGCAAGCCGGACTACGCTTCGGCGGCCTCGTGGTTCAAGCAGGCCGCCGAGTACGGTGTGCGCGACAGCCAGTACAATCTCGGCGTCCTCTACGCCCGCGGCATGGGCCTGACGCAGGATCTCGTGCAATCCTACCTCTGGTTCTCGGCGGCCGCCGCGCAGGGCGACGACGATGCCGGGCGCAAGCGCGACGACGTCGCGACCAAGCTCGCACCTGCCGACCTCGCCAGCGCCAAGGCTCTCGCTGCCGGCTTCAAGCCGCGCCGGATCGACCCGGTCGTCAACGAGGCGCCCCCCCTGCCGGAAGCGACGCCGATGACCCTGCTGGGCGCCCCGAGCCCGAGCCCGACCGCCTTCACCGCGCCGCGCCCGAGCAAGGGTGTCTGAGCGGGAATGCCCGAGCCGGATCCGGGCCGGCCTACCGGCTGAACCGGAGCTTGCCGCGGCCGGAGTTCGGCCCCCGGCTCGGATGCAGGTTGCCGCAGTGCGGGAACCCGCCCCGGCGACGCTCGTATACTGTGTCCGGATGATGCGGTCCCGTCCTGCGCGACGGGATGGACCGGGCGCAGCGGCGCGCGGTCGGCTGTCGGAGGCTGAATGGCGCGCGTGACCCCGGTGCCGATGGGTGCCGTCATCCTCGGCGTGGCCGGGCTGATCCCGTTCCTCGGGTTCGCGGCGCTTGCGATCGCGGGCAACGACGGCGGCCTGGGCACGATCGGCCTCTCGCCCCGCACGATCCTGTCCGCCTACGGCGCCGTGATCGCGTCCTTCCTCGGCGGCATTCGTTGGGGGGCAGCGGCCGCCCGCAATGCCGGCAACGGGGACTACCTGCTCGCCATCATCCCGTCCCTGATCGCCTGGGCGGCGCTCGCCGCGCCGGCACCCTGGGACCTGCGCGTCCTGGGCGTGCTGGTGCTGGCCTGGGGCCTCGTCGACCAAGACCTCGCCCGGCGCGGACTGGTGCCCCGCTGGCTCGGACGCCTGCGGCTGCTCCTCTCCGGCGTGGCCGGCGCCGCCCTGCTGGTTGCGGCCTGACCGGGATCCCGCCGGCGGTTCATCTCCACTCCTCGTCACCGATCGCCCGCCGTTGAATTCCCGTCCGCGCGACGGCATATCGCCCCCGCACAACCCGGAGCGGAGGCATGGCGGTGAGCGAGACGGTGGAGCGACACGAATTCGGGGCCGAGGTCGGGCGACTTCTCGATCTCGTGGTCCACGCCCTCTATTCCGACCGCGAGATCTTCCTGCGCGAACTGGTGGCCAACGCCGCCGACGCGATGGACCGGCGCCGCTTCGAAGCGCTGACCGTGCCGGGCAGCGCTCTGCCGCCGGATGCCAAGGTCCGGATCCGGCCTGACAAGGAGGCCCGCACCCTCACGATCTCGGATGCCGGCATCGGCATGACCAAGGAGGAGCTGGCGCAGAATCTCGGCACCATCGCGCGCTCGGGCACCCGAGCCTTCTCCCAGAGCCTGGATGCGGCGAAGGCGGAGGACCGGCCGAGCCTGATCGGCCAGTTCGGCGTCGGCTTCTACTCGGCCTTCATGGTGGCCGACCGGGTGAGCGTGACCTCGCGCCGGGCCGGCTCCGACGAGGCCTGGACCTGGGCCTCGGAAGGTCAGGGCAGCTACACCCTGGAGCGCGCCGAGACGGCGGAGCCCGGAACCGAGATTGTCCTCCATCTCAAGGCCGATGCGGACGAATATCTCGAGCCCTACCGGCTCGACCACCTCGTGCGCAAATGGGCCGACTTCATCACGGTTCCGATCGCCCTGGTGCAGGACGGCAAGGAGGAATCGGCCAACCAGGGCACCGCGCTCTGGCGCAAGCCGAAAGGCGAGATCACGCCCGAGCAGTACGAGGAATTCTACCGCACCGTCGGCATGAATTTCGACAAGCCCTGGGCGACGCTGCACTGGCGCGCGGAGGGTCAGCTCGAATTCTCGGCGCTTCTGTTCGTGCCCGGGATGAAGCCGTTCCAGGCGCTGGAGAACGATCGGCAGAGCAAGGTGCGCCTGCATGTCCGACGCATGTTCATCACCGACGAGGCGGAGCTGCTGCCGCCCTGGCTCCGCTTCGTCCAGGGTGTGGTCGACACCGAGGACCTGCCCCTCAACGTCTCGCGCGAGATGCTGCAATCCACGCCCGCGCTCGCCCGCATTCGCCGCGCGGTGACGGGCCGCGTCCTCTCGGAGCTCACGACCCGCGCCAAGGATGGCGAGAGCTACCAGGGCTTCTGGGAGAATTTCGGCCCGATCCTGAAGGAAGGCATCTACGAGGACCACGAACGCCGGGCCGAGATTGCGCCGCTGCTGCGCTTCCGTTCATCCGCGGTCGAAGGCTGGACCAGCCTGCCCGACTACGTCGCCCGCATGAAGGATGGCCAGGAGGCGATCTACTACCTCGTCGCCGACGACGCCGAGGCTCTGACCCGCTCGCCCCAGCTCGAAGGCTTCCGGGCGCGTGGGCTTGAGGTGCTCCTCCTATCCGACCACGTCGACGCGTTCTGGCCGGAAGCGCTGTCCCGTTTCGAGGACAAGCCGCTGCGTTCGATCACGCAGGGTGGCCTCGACCTTTCCAAGTTCGCAGCGGAGGGCGGCGAGACGCTGCCCCCAGAGGGCATCGACGCCCTCGTCGCCGCGATCAAGGCGGCGCTCGGCTCGGACGTCTCGGACGTGCGTGCCACGGATCGGCTGGTCGACAGCGCGGTGGTGCTTTCGGCCGGCACCGGACCGGATCTGCAGATGCAGCGCCTGCTCCGGCGCGCCGGGCGGGCCGCCGGCGCCGGTCAACCGGTGCTGGAGATCAATCCGCGCCATCCGCTGATCCGCGCCCTCGCCGCGGGCCCGGCGGAGGCGGTTCCGGCTGCGGCCAACACGCTGTTCGATCTCGCCCGGATCCAGGACGGCGATATCCCCCGCGATCCGGTGGCCTTCGCCCGTACCGTCGCCGCGGCCCTCGCCTCCTCGGCCCCGGCCGCCTGACACACGAGGGATGTTCGACCGCTGCCGAAGGCTCTGCGTCTTCGCCAGCGGCCATCCACCGGTGGTGTGTAATCGAGACGTCCGCCTGCGTGCGATAGCGCGGCGACGATCTCCGCAGGTGCGTGGTGTTCCGCAGTCTTGGCTGCCCTCCCGACTCGAAAACCGTACCGGAGGGCGGACCCATGCAACGGCGCAGAATGACCGTCGCGGCGGATCGAAACATTCGTCTCACACCGCATGCGTCGACCCCGACACGGCGGGACCTGCTGCGGTCTGTCAGTAAATCAGCCGCCGATCGGGAGTTGGGTCCCGCTCGACGGCTTCATCGCGTCTGAAGGCGGCCCACCGGTCGGAGACCGTGGGCCGCCTTCAGGTCTACGAACACCCGGTGGTGCCGCCGCAGGTGTCACACTTCAAACAGGTCCCGTTGCGCACCAACGTGAAGTTGGCGCATTCCGGACAGGCCTCGCCGACGTAGCCCTTCAGCTTCGCTTCCGCGCGACGCGACGAGATCGTCGGTTGCTCGGCCGGGATGCCGACGGAAACCCCGTGCGCCGCGACGGCTTCCTCTTCCCGGGTTTCCACCTTGAGCGCGGTCGCTCCCCGCAGCGCGTGCACGGCACCGCCAGCGGGCGTCGTCTGGCCGGTGCTGGCCGATCCCACACCGATCGTGCCGCCCGCCGGTCCGCCCTGGATCAGGGTGAGCCGGTCGGCCGATCCGCGAAGCAACCCGCGAGACACGACTGCCGAGGCGGTGGCGGTCTTGCCCGCGTCCCGGGTGGTGTCGGCACTCTCGCCGCCACCCATCACGGTTCCGCCGATCTCGTTCGGATTGACGTGGGCGAGGTCGGCACGGCCAAGATAGGAAACGGCCAGCTCGCGGAACACGTAGTCGAGGAGCGAGGTCGCGTTCTTGATTGCGTCGTTGCCCTGCACGAAACCCGCCGGCTCGAAGCGGGTGAAGGTGAAGGCCTCGACGTACTCCTCAAGCGGCACGCCGTACTGGAGGCCCAGCGAGATCGCGATGGCGAAGTTGTTCATCAGGCTCCGGAAGGTCGCACCCTCCTTGTGCATGTCGATGAAGATCTCGCCGAGGCGGCCGTCGTCGTACTCACCGGTGCGCAGATAGACCTTGTGGCCGCCGACAACGGCCTTCTGGGTGTAGCCCTTGCGGCGGGCCGGCAGCTTCTCCCGCGAGCGGATGCGCTCGACCCGCTCGATTACCCGCTCGACGATCTTCTCTGCGAGCTGCGAGGCCTTCGCCGCGGCAGGCGCCTGGATGATCGCCTCGACGGCGTCGTCGGCCTCGTCCGAATCGTCCGCGATGAGGGCGGAGTTCAGCGGCTGCGAGAGCTTCGAGCCGTCGCGGTAGAGGGCGTTCGCCTTGAGGGCGAGGCGCCAGGACAGCAGGTAGGCCGCCTTGCAATCCTCGACCGTGGCGTCGTTGGGCATGTTGATGGTCTTCGAGATCGCCCCCGAGATGAACGGCTGCGCCGCGGCCATCATCCGGATGTGGCTGTCCACCGAGAGGTAGCGCTTGCCGATCCGCCCGCAGGGATTGGCGCAGTCGAACACCGCGTAATGCTCGGGCTTGAGGAAGGGGGCCCCCTCCAGCGTCATCGCTCCGCAGATATGGGTGTTGGCAGCCTCGATGTCCTTCTTGCTGAAGCCCAGGAAAGGCAGCAGCTCGAAGGTCGGGTCGGCGAGCCTCTCGGCCGGGACCTTGAGCGTCTCGGTGAGGAATGCGTCGCCGAGCGTCCAGCGGTTGAAAACGAACTTGATGTCGAAGGCCGACTTCAGGCCGGCCTCCACCGCCGCGATCTTCTCGTCGCTGAAGCCTTTGGCGCGGAGCGACCCGGGGTTGATCGCGGGTGCCTGTCCCATCGAGCCGTGGCCGACCGCGTAGGCCTCGATCTCGGCGATCTCGGATTCGCGGTAGCCGAGCGCCCGCAGCGCGTCGGGCGCGGCCTGGTTGATGATCTTGAAGTAGCCGCCGCCCGCGAGCTTCTTGAACTTTACCAGGGCGAAGTCGGGCTCGATGCCGGTGGTATCGCAATCCATCACGAGGCCGATGGTGCCGGTCGGCGCGATAACCGTCGATTGCGCATTGCGGTAGCCGTGCTCCTCGCCGAGCGCGAGCGCCCGATCCCAGGCCGCTTTCGCGTGCGTGCCGAGATCGGCCTGCGGGATGTTGGCGTGGTCGAGGGCGACCGGGGCGATGTTGAGGAACTCATAGCCCTCGGCCTCGCCATGGGCCGCCCGGCGGTGGTTGCGGATCACCCGCAGCATCGCGTCGGCGTTGTCGTCGTAGCCCGGGAAGGTGCCGAGCTCGGCGGCCATCTCGGCAGAGGTGGCGTAGGCCACGCCCGTCATGATGGCGGTGAGCGCGCCGGCCAGCGCCCGACCGGCATCCGAGTCGTAGGGCAGGCCCATGGTCATCAGCAGGCCGCCGATATTGGCGTAGCCGAGGCCGAGCGTCCGGTACCGGTAGGACAGCTCCGCGATCTCCTTGGACGGGAACTGCGCCATCATCACCGAGATCTCGAGCACGACCGTCCAGAGGCGGTTGAGATGCTCGTAGGCCTCGACGTCGAAGCGCTTGGTCTCGCGATCGTACAGGGTCAGCAGGTTGGTGGAGGCGAGGTTGCAGGCCGTGTCGTCCAGGAACATGTACTCGGAGCACGGGTTCGAGGCCCGGATCCGGCCGCCCGACGGGCAGGTGTGCCAATCGTTCATCGTGGTGTTGAAGTGCAGGCCCGGGTCGGCCGAGGCCCAGGCGGCCTCGCCGATCTTCTCCCACAGGTCACGCGCCGGCACCGCCTTCGCGACCTTGCCGGTGACGCGGGCCTTCAGCTCCCAATCCTTGCCCGCCTCGACGGCACGCAGGAAGTCGTCGGTGAGCGAGACGGAGTTGTTGGAGTTCTGGCCCGAGACGGTGAGGTAGGCCTCGGAATCCCAGTCGGTGTCGTAGATCGGGAACTCGATCTTCGTGAAGCCCTGCTTGGCGAACTGCACGACGCGCTTGATGTAGGCGTCCGGGACGGAGACCTTGCGGGCGGCCTTGATCTCGCGCTTGAGGGCGGGGTTGCGCTCCGGATCGAAGCAGGCGTCGCCCTCGGCCTCGCACTGCGTGCAGGCCTTCATCACCGCCTGGAGATGCTTGGAGACAACCTTGGAGCCGGTCACCAGGGCGGCGACCTTCTGCTCCTCCTTCACCTTCCAGTCGATGAAGGTCTCGATGTCTGGGTGGTCGATGTCGACGATGACCATCTTGGCAGCGCGCCGGGTGGTCCCGCCCGACTTGATCGCCCCCGCCGCACGGTCGCCGATCTTCAGGAACGACATCAGACCGGACGACTTGCCGCCGCCGCCGAGCTTCTCGTTCTCGCCCCGCAGAGCCGAGAAGTTCGAGCCGGTGCCGGAGCCGTACTTGAACAGGCGCGCCTCGCGCACCCACAAGTCCATGATGCCGCCCTCGTTGACGAGGTCGTCCTGCACGGATTGAATGAAGCAGGCGTGGGGCTGCGGGTGCTCGTAGGCGGTCGCCGAGCGCGTCAGCTCACCGGTCCGGTAATCGCAGTAATAATGGCCCTGGCTCGGACCGTCGATGCCGTAGGCCCAGTGCAGGCCGGTGTTGAACCATTGTGGCGAGTTCGGCGCGACCATCTGGCGGGCGAGCATGAAGCGCAGCTCGTCCATGAACGCGGCCGCATCCTCCTCGCTCGTGAAGTACCCGCCCTTCCAGCCCCAGTAGGTCCAGCAGCCGGCGAGGCGGTCGAACACCTGGGTCGCCGAGATCTCGGAACCGGTGCGCTCGTCCTCGGGCAGCGCCGCGAGGGCGGCCTCGTCCGGCACCGACCGCCACAGGAAGGACGGAACGTCGTTCTCTTCGACCTTCCTCAGGCGTGCCGGCACGCCGGCCTTGCGAAAATACTTCTGGGCCAGCACGTCGCTGGCGACCTGGCTCCAGCTCTCCGGCACGTGGATGCCGTCGAGCCGGAACACCACCGAGCCGTCCGGATTGCGGATCTCGCTCAGGGCCTTCCGGAACGGGATGGCCGCGTAGGGCGACTGACCGGCCGTGGTGTAACGACGCTCGAACCGCATGAAACACACCTCTCCCGACGGGACGCGCGCGCCCCGCCCCGCGCCGACGCACGGGTATGGTCCCGACAAGGGGGTGCCCGAGCCGATGCATCGCGTTGATGCAGGGGGCTCGGGCGATATGACGTGAAGACGTGGCGCGGCGGCGCGGAACACCCGTTCGAGCCGCCTCGAACCATGACCCGGAGATTAATGCCGAGCCAGCCTTCACGTCAACAAGTGGTGTGCGGCGGCTCGGTTCCACGCTAGATGTGGTAGTCAGCGCCAAATCCCTGTGGATATCCGTAGGGGTAGGGCTAAGTGCTCTTTCGGCCTTCGGGATTCCGACGGGGAAAATTTTCGATCCACAAGGAACGGTTGTGGCGCCGCGCGCGGTGTTTCGCAGACACCGTCAAATGCGATCGGCCGACGGACGGAGCGACATTTCGGCGACACCCGGGCCGGCAGCCGCACCGGTTTCGGCTGGACTCGGGCGCACGCCCTCAGCATAACCGCCCTGGCCGCCCGTGCCGCGCACGGGCCGGACGGGTTCGAGGAACGCGATGGCTCTCAAGGACACGCTGCTGCGCATCTTCACGTGGTGGAACGGGCAGACGGTCTCGCTCGCCCTGTATACCGCGCGCAGCGGCACCTATGTCGGCAGCGACGATCTCGGCAACCGCTACTACAAGGCACAAGGGCCCCTGATCGACCGCTCGGTCGGATCGGAGCGGCGCTGGGTGGTCTATAACGGCTACGCCGACGCCTCGAAGGTGCCCCCGGGCTGGCGCGGCTGGCTCTGCCACAACGTCGACCGCGCGCCGAGCGAGGAGGACTACAAGCCCCGCGAGTGGCAGAAGCCCCACGTGGAGAACCAGACCGGCTCACCCGATGCCTACCGCCCGAAGGGCTCGCAACTCTCCTGGGGCGTGCGCCCGGCGGCGACGGGCGACTACGTGCCGTGGACGCCCGGCGAGTAGGGGCGAGCGCCCAAGTTCCACCACCGTTCGGGTATTGAAGGCGGGGTATGACTCCCCGGAGGGCTCGAGCCTTGCGCCGCATCACCGCACGCCTGCCCCGCCTCGCGCGCGCCGCCAGCGCGCTGGCCCTCTGCGCAGCCACGCTATCGGCCGGACCGGCCTCCGCGGACAAGATCAAGAATCCGACCGCGGTGTTCTCCGGTCTCGACAAGATCACCGGCCGCATCGTCTCCTTCGAGGTAGCGGTCGACGAGACGGTGCAGTTCGGGGCCCTGCAGCTGACGCCGCGGGTCTGCTATACCCGGCCTCCGACGGAGAGCGCGAAGACCACGGCCTTTCTCGAGGTCGACGAGGTGACGCTCGACAACAAGTACCGGCGCATCTTCACCGGCTGGATGTTCGCTGCGAGCCCCGGGCTCCACGCGATCGAGCATCCGATCTACGATGTGTGGCTGGTCGATTGTAAGGGCGGCACCGACGTGATCGCCGAGGCGCGCGAGCAGGAGGATGTTCCGGCGCTCGCCGCGAAGCCCGAGAAGGGCCGGCGCCGCGACTCCACAAAGACGGCCCAGCAGGTGAACTCGGCCGGGCAGGTCGATGTCGAGGCGCCGCGCGGCGTGCCGGTTCAGCCGCGCCAGAAGCCGTCGCGGAAATTCTTCCCGTCGAATGAGGGGCCGGCGGCGGCGCCTCCGCCGCCCCAGCCCCAATCGATCTTCGATCAGCTGTTCCGGTAAGTCAGTCCCCGATCCCGGCGGTTCCGCCTGCGAGCGCCGAGAGCACCTGCGCCCCGGTCAGGCTGCCGTCCTTCGGCCACGCATCCCAGTCGGCCGCTTGGGCGAGCGCCTCCCCCAGACGGCGCTTGTAGACGTGGCGCGGCAATTCCTCCGCTCCGAACTGCGAGAGATGATCCGTCACGAACTGGGTGTCGGCCAATCGGTAGCCGCAGGTCCTGAGGCGCGCCATCAGGTGGACGAGCGCGACCTTCGAGGCGTCGCGCACCTCGTGGAACATGCTTTCCCCGAAGAACGCCGCCCCGAGGGAGACCCCGTAGAGGCCGCCGACAAGCCGGCCCTGCGCGTAGACCTCGACCGTGTGGGCGTAGCCGCGGTCGAACAGGGCGCCGTAGAGTTCGCGGATCCGCGCGTTGATCCAGGTGCGCTCGCTGTCCCGGCGCGGGGCTGCGCATCCGGCGATCACGGCGTCGAAATCGGTGTCGCTGCGAACCTCGAACAGGTCGGCCCGGACCGTGCGCGCCAATCGTCGCGAGACCCGGAAGCCGTCGAGGGGAAGCACGCCGCGTGCGCGCGGCTCGACCCAGTAAAGGGTCGGATCGGTCGCGTCCTCCGCCATCGGGAAGATACCGGCGGCGTAGGCCTTCAGCAGGATCTCCGGAGTGATCTCCACGCGGGCGCCGTCGTGCATGTTCGGGACTGTGCCGCGGACGCGGCCGGATTGCCAGAGGCTCGTGCACGGGAACGCGGGACGTGGTGCCGCGACCGGATCCGGTAGCCGCGGCGACCGGCGATCAACCGGGACGTGCTCCTTTGCCGGCCGCGCCCGATTTCAGGCGTCGAGGCCGACCGTCTCCAGGAAGCCCTCAAGCCAGTGGATGTCGTAGAGGCCGTTCTGCACGTCAGCATTGCGCACCAGGGTGCGGAACAGCGGCAATGTGGTGTCGATGCCGTCGATGACGAACTCGTCGAGGGCCCGGCGCAGGCGCATCAGGCACTCGTTGCGGGTCCGCCCGTGGACGATCAGCTTGCCGATCAGCGAGTCGTAGTTCGGCGGGATGCGGTAGCCCTGGAAGGCCGCCGAATCGACCCGCACGCCGAGCCCGCCCGGCGGGTGGTAATAGGTGATCTGGCCCGGCGACGGCCGGAAGGTCGACGGATGCTCGGCGTTGATGCGGCACTCGATGGCGTGCCCCTCGACGCGAATCTCGTCCTGAGCGACGGAGAGGGGGCTGCCGGCGGCGACCCGGATCTGCTCGTTCACGAGGTCGATGCCGGTGATCATCTCGGTGACCGGGTGCTCGACCTGGATGCGGGTGTTCATCTCGATGAAGTAGAAGTTGCCGTCCTCGTACAGGAACTCGATCGTGCCCGCGCCGAGATAGGCCATCTCCTTCATCGCGTTGGCGCAGACCGTACCGATCTCGGCGCGCATCGCGTCGTTGAGGGCGGGTGAGCCGCCCTCCTCCCAGACCTTCTGGTGCCGGCGCTGCAGCGAGCAGTCGCGCTCGGCCAGATGGACCGCGCCGCCCCGGCCGTCGCCGAGGATCTGCACCTCGATATGGCGCGGCTTCTCCAGGTACTTCTCGAGGTAGACCGCGTCGTCGCCGAAGGCGGCCTTCGCCTCGGTGCGCGCCATCATCACCGCTTGTTCGAGTTCGGCCTCGGTTCGGGCGACCTTCATGCCCCGCCCGCCGCCGCCGGCCGCAGCCTTGACGAGGACCGGGTATCCGATCTCGGCGGCGACGCGCTTGGCCTGCTCGGGATCCTCGATCCCGCCCTCCGAGCCCGGCACGCAGGGAATTCCGAGGCGCAGCGCGGTGCGCTTGGCCTCGATCTTGTCCCCCATGGTGCGGATGTGCTCGGCCTTCGGGCCGATGAAGCCGATGTTGTGATGCGACAGAACCTCGGCGAAACGGGCGTTCTCCGACAGGAAGCCGTAGCCGGGATGCACGGCGTCCGCGCCGGTGATCTCGCAGGCCGCGATGATGGACGGAATGTTGAGGTAGCTCTCGCGCGCGGAGGGCGGACCGATGCAGACGCTCTCGTCGGCGAGCCGCACATGCATCGCGTCGGCGTCGGCGGTGGAATGGACCGCCACGGTGGCGATCCCGAGTTCCTTGGCGGCGCGCAGGATCCGCAGCGCGATCTCGCCGCGATTGGCGATCAGGATCTTGTCGAACATGCGATGATCCCTGAACCTACTCGATCGTCAGCAGCGCTTCGCCGAACTCGACCGGCTGCCCGTCCTCCACGAAGATCGCCGTCACCGTCCCGGCGCGTGGCGCGACGATCTCGTTGAAGGTCTTCATCGCCTCGATCAGGAGCAGCTTGTCGCCGGCCTCGACGGCGGTGCCGACCTCGACGAAGGTCTTGGCGTCCGGCGAGGGCCGTCGATACGCGGTTCCCACCATCGGCGACGGCACGGAACCGGCATGGATCCGGCCGCGCTCGGGCTGGGTTCCCGGGCCCTGCATCGGGACGGCGACGGGCGCAGGCGCCGCGGCAGCCAAAGCGGCAGGGGCCGCCACCTGAACGCTGACCGGCTCGAGCCGGCGCACCACGCGGATGCGCAGGTCGCCCTTCTCGACCTCGATCTCGGAGAGACCGGTCTCGGTCACGAGGTTGGCGAGTTCGCGCACGAGGTCAGGGTCGATGGATTCGTGCTTGGGCATCGGGGCGGGATCTTCTCAGGATGATTCGGGGTGGAGCGGGGCGCCGCTCCGGGTCGCCATCAGGCGTGCCAGGGCGGCCAGGCCGAGGCTGTAGCTCGCCGGACCGAAGCCGCAGATCACGCCCGCGCAGACGGGAGCGATCAGGGAGTGGTGGCGAAAGGCTTCGCGCGCGTGCACGTTGGAGAGGTGGATCTCGACCGCGACCGCCCCGCTGCCGCTGATCGCGTCGCGCAAAGCCACCGACGTATGGGTGTAGGCCGCCGCGTTGATCAAGATGCCGGCGCCGGCGAGGGCCGCTTCCTGGACGAAGCCCACCAGCTCGCCCTCGGAATTCGTCTGCCGGAAGGTCAGCGCCGCGCCGAGCGTCTTGGCCTCCGTACGAAGGTCGCGCTCGATGTCGGACAGCGTCGCGGTGCCGTAGATCCCGGGCTCCCGGCGACCGAGGAGATTGAGGTTCGGCCCGTTGAGAACGTGGATCGGGATCATGGGACCGTGCGTTCAGGCCGCCCGCTGGATCGGGCCGACCGGCGGGGCCGCTCTTAGACGAACGCCACCGGCCGCGACAAGGGCACGCCCGCCTTCGGGCGCGCGCGAATGATCAGCAGGCGGCGTGGCCGCACTGGCGCACGTCCGCGATGGTCTTGCGGATCGGGTCGACGCCGACGGCGCCCGGAATGATCTCGTCGCCGATGATGAAGGCCGGCGTCCCGGACAGGCCGAGCTTGTCGCCGAGGCCACGGTTCTCGGTGAGCGCCGCCTTGACCTCGGGGCCCGCGGCATCCTTCTGCACCTTGGCGACGTCAAGGCCCATGTCCTTGGCGACCTGGAGCGCCTTGGCACCGTTCACCCGGCCCTTCGACTCCAGGAGTTTCTGATGGAACTCGAACAGCTTGTCCCCCTTGAGCTGCTGCTTCACGGCGAGGGCGATCTGGCTGGCTTCGAGGGATTCCGGACCCAGGACCGGAAAGTCCTTGATCACGACACGCAGCTTCGGATCGGCCTTGATCAGCGCCTGCACGTCACCGAGCGCCTTGCGGCAATAGCCGCAATTGTAATCGAAGAACTCGACCATCGTGACATCGCCGTTCGGGTTGCCGGCGACGACATCGTGCGGGCTGCTCAGGAGGGCGTCCTTCGATTCCTTGAGGGCTGCCGCCTGGGCGAGGCGTTGCGTCTCCATTTGACGCTTCTCGCCCTCGGCGATGGCCTCCTGCAGGACGTCCGGGTTCTTGATCAGGTATTCCTTGACGATCGACTCGATGGCACGCCGCTGCGCGTCGCTGAACGGCGCAGCCTCCTGAGCCAGCGCGGGCACGACGCAGAGGCTGGACGTGACGGCCAGGATCGAGAGGAAACGGGACAGAGGCATACGTCCTCGCTGGGCGCGGTAAGAGCCGGCCGGGCCGGACGGCGGATCAGAACTCACGTAGGCGCCGGGTTTGGCCTTTTCGCGGCGCGCGGTCAAATTGTGCGCCGATGAAATCGCCGTGGCGGGGCGCGTCGGACCCGTACGGGATGGGCCCGTCGAACCGTCCCTTGCCGCATCGTCCGCCTCTCCTCCAGAAGCGTACCGCCCCCCCAACCAGTCGGACGATACGGACGGATCCGCATGTACCTCCCCTCCCGCCGCGTCGCTGCCGTCGCTCCCTTCCTCGCCATGGACGTGATGACCGCCGCAGCGGCGCGCGAGCGTTCGGGCGTCGACGTGGTGCACATGGAGGTCGGCCAACCCTCCGCACCCGCGCCGCGCGCGGTGATCGAGGCGGCACGTCGCGCCCTCGACCTCGGCCGGGTGCCCTACACCGAAGCGCTCGGCCTGCCCGCGCTCCGGTCCCGGATCGCGCAGGATTACCGGACGCGCTACGGCGTCGAGGTCGCCCCCGAGCGCGTGGTGATCACCACCGGCTCGTCGGCGGGCTTCATCCTCGCCTTCATGACCCTGTTCGATGCCGGGGCGCGCGTCGGCGTTCCCCAGCCGGGCTACCCGGCCTATCGCAGCATCCTGGCGGCGCTCGATCTCGTACCAGCCCCGATGGTGCTCCGGGCCGAGGACCGCTTCGCGCCGACCGCCGCGCTGCTGCGCGCCACCCACACCGCGAACCCGCTCGCCGGCGTTCTGGTGATGAGCCCCGCAAACCCGTCCGGTACGGTGATCACCCCGGACGCCCTGAGCGCGCTCTGCGCGGAGGCGCGGGGGCTCGGCCTGCCCCTGATCTCGGACGAGATCTACCACGGCCTGAGCTACGGCGTCCCGACCGCGACGGCCCTTCAGTTCGAGCCCGACGCCGTCGTGATCAACTCCTTCTCGAAGTACCATTGCATGACGGGTTGGCGCATCGGCTGGATGGTGGTTCCGGAGGCTTTGGTCCGGCCTATCGAGCGCCTCGCCCAGAACCTTTACATCTCGGCCCCCTACCTGTCGCAGATCGGCGCGCTCGCGGCCTTCGATGCGGGCGAGGAACTCGATACGATCCGCGACGGCTACGCTCAGAACCGGGCCATTCTGCTCGACGCCCTCCCCGGCCTCGGCCTCGGGCGCACCCATCCCGCGGACGGGGCCTTCTACCTCTACGCCGACGTCTCAAATCTGACGAACGACGCCCCGGACTTCTGCCGCAGGATGCTCGCCGAGGCCGGCGTCGCGACGACGCCGGGCCTCGATTTCGATTCCGATCTCGGCAGCCACCACATCCGCCTGTCCTTCGCGGGGTCGGAGGCGGATTGCCGGAAGGCCGTCGCGCGCCTGTCGACCTGGCTCCGGACTTAGGCTCCGGTCGGAGCGGGCCGACAGGACGAAGCCGTCGGCTCCACGTCGTCAGGAGACGCGGAGCCTGCGCGGCCCGCTCAAGCCGCGGCGGCGAGACCGCTCGCCGCCGCCGCGACGGCCTCGGCGATATGCGCCTCGAATTCCGTGAACGCCCCTGCCGCATCGCCCCAGGCGGCGGCACGGACATGGCCGACCATCGCGTCGGCGCGGGCGTTGGCATTCGCCAGAGCTGTCCGCACCGGAGCCGGCAGGCTCGGCGTCGCCGGCACCGCCGCCACGGCCATCTGCTCGGTGGGAACGAGCCCGACCAAGCCCGAGGCGAGGCGGCGGCGCCACGCGGCACAATCGGCCGGCAGGCGGCCGAGCCGGATCAGGATCGGGTCACCGGCCTGCCGGTCGAGGAGCTTGCGGCTCAGGTCTTCGAGGGCGTCGAGCCGGACGATCGCGTCGCCGATCTCACGGCGCGACTTGTCGGTGCCCGCGGCGATGCTGCCGACATTCTGGGCGATCTCGCCGGTGGCGGCGATCTGCTGATCCATGATCGCCGCCATGGCCCGCATCTCGGAGGCGGCGTCGGCGACCGCGGCGCTCTCGGCCTCGACCCGTGCGTTCGCCCGCGTCATCACCTCGGATCCGGCCGTCACCGCGTTGCGGCTGTGCTCGACCGCCTCGTGCATCGCCGCCAGCTCGCCCTGCAGGGCCCCGAGCCGGGCGCGGATCTCGTCGGTCGCCTTCGCGGTCTGCGCGGACAGGGCCTTGACCTCACCGGCCACGACCGCGAAGCCGCGCCCCGCCTCGCCGGCCCGCGCCGCCTCGATGGTGGCGTTCAGGGCGAGCAGGTTGGTCTGGGCCGAGATGGCCGCGATGGCGCTGGCCATCTCCTCGATGCGCCGCGCGGCGGCGGCGAAGCCGTGGAGGCAGCCGTCGATCTCCGAGGAGCGCTCCTGGATGGTCTGCATGCGCTCGCCGGCGAGCCGCATGTCGGTGGCGCATTCGCGGATCCCGGCGCGGGCGCGCTCGGCCGTCTCGGCGGAGGCCTGGGAGCGGGCTGCGACCTCGTTGGTGGTCGCGGCGAGCTCCTCGCTGGCCGCGGCGATCAGACGGGCCTGATCGGCGATCTGCGCGGAATCGTGGGTGATCCAGCCGATCGAGGTGCCGGCCTCGGAGGCGGCGGCGGACAGGCTGGCCTGCATGCGCAGCACCTCCGCATCGAACAGCTTCGGAGCCTCGACCGCCTGGGCCGCGACGGCCTCGACCGTCGCGGTCGCGACATTCTCCGTGGCCGGAGCAGATATCGGGTCCGCAGACCGGCTTCCGCGGAACAGAGAGAACATATCCGACCCCCAATTCAACCTACGGGCGGATACTGGCGCCAAAACGTTCAACCAGCCGTTAAAAATCGGGCAGGATTCGCGCTGGCGCTTTGCTGGAAGACCGCTGCAATCGCTGTTTGCATTACCGGCCGGGCCAGATCTCCCCCGAACGTGGCGGGAATCCTGGCATCGTTCCGGCCGCTGCGGCCCTCGCCCGCCCGCGCATGACGGGTTGGACGAGGGCCGCGCGTCATCATTCGCCGGTCAGTGCGGCCTTGGTGCGCGACCACCAGCCGGCGCGCTTGGGCCGGTCCGGGTCGGAGGGCTCGCTGAGCACAACGGCCACGGGCTCGGGCGGCGGGACATCGCGGGCCGGTTCGGCTGCGGCCGCGGTCGGCTCGGCCTCGGCGGCCGGCAGGGTCTCGGCAGGGTCGGCGGCGACCGGCAGATCCACGGCGTCTTCGGCAGGAGCCTCGGAGACCGTCTGCGTCGGCACGAAGGCGGCCAGGGCCTCCGCGCTCACCGGCTCCTCCGCCGAGAGGCCGCTCGCGGCGTCGACGGCATCGGACTCGCCCTCGAAGCCGTCGGCGTCGCGCGGGCGGCCATCGGCACGGCCGCGCCCGCCGCGGCGACCGCGACGGCGGCGGCGGGCTGCGCCATCCCCCGACCCCTCGCCGCCGGCCTCCGTCCGACCCTCGGCCGGCTCGGATCCGGTGGCTTCCGCCGCCAGCTCCTCGTCCGTCTCCGTTTCGGCGGACTCACCGTCCGTCTCGTCTTCGGATTCGTCGGCTTGGTCCTGGGCCTCGTCGGCGCGGCGCTCGTCACCGCCCTCGGTGCGACCGCCGCGCCGGCGACGACGGCGGCGGCGGCGGCGGCCGTCGCCCTCGTCGCGGGACTCGCCCCGACCCTCGGCCGTCTCGTCCTGCTCCTCGGTTTCGCCATCCTCGGCCTGACGCTCGGAAGCCGGACGCTCCTCCGCTTCCTCGACGAGATCCTCCTCCTCGATCTCGTCGTCGATCTCCATCACCGGGGAGACCGCGACGGCGCGCACGCCGGTGACCGGTCCCTCGGGGCGTTGCGCCGGCTCGCCCCGGTCGAGCTGGAAGGCCGCGGTGGCGGCCAGACGCTCGTCGGCCGCGATCGTCACGGTGACGCCGAAGCGGATCTCGAGCTCGCGCAGGTGGGCGCGCTTCTGGTTGAGGATGTAGAGGGCCACCTCGGTGCGGGTGCGCAGCACGAGGTTGTGGCTCGCCGACTTGACCAGCGCCTCCTCGATCGAGCGCAGGATGTGGAGCGCCACCGAGGCGGTGGCGCGGACGAAGCCCGAGCCGCCGCAATGCGCGCAGGGGATCGAGGACGATTCGAGCACGCCCGTGCGGATGCGCTGGCGGCTCATCTCCAGCAGGCCGAAGGGGGAGATCCGGCCGACCTGGATGCGGGCGCGATCGTATTTCAGGCACTCGTTGAGCTTCTTCTCGACGGCGCGGTTGTTGCGCTTCTCCTCCATGTCGATGAAGTCGATCACGATGAGGCCGGCGAGGTCGCGCAGGCGGAGCTGGCGCGAGACCTCCTCGGCGGCCTCCAGGTTCGTCTTGAGGGCCGTGTCCTCAATGTCGTGCTCGCGGGTGGCGCGGCCCGAGTTGACGTCGATCGAGACCAGGGCCTCGGTCGGGTTGATCACGAGATAGCCGCCCGACTTCAGGGAGACGTGCGTCGAGAACATCGCGTCGAGCTGCTGCTCGACGCCGTAGCGGGCGAAGATCGGCGTCGTGTCGCGGTAGGGCTTCACCACCTTCGACTGGCCGGGCATCAGCATGCGCATGAAGTCCCGGGCCTCGTGATAGGCCTCCTCGCCCGCGACGAGCACCTCCTCCAGGTCCTTGTTGTACAGGTCGCGGATGGCGCGCTTGATCAGCGAGCCCTCCTCGTAGACGAGCGCCGGGGCCATCGAGGTGAGCGTCAGCTCGCGCACCGATTCCCACAGGCGCATCAGGTACTCGAAGTCGCGCTTGATCTCGGGCTGGGTGCGGGAGGCGCCGGCCGTGCGCAGGATGACGCCCATGCCCTCCGGTACGTCGAGATGGGACACCACGTCCTTCAGGCGCTTGCGGTCGGCCGCGCTGGTGATCTTGCGCGAGATGCCGCCGCCCCGACCGGTGTTGGGCATCAGCACCGAGTAGCGGCCGGCCAGCGACAAGTAGGTGGTGAGCGCCGCGCCCTTGGTGCCGCGCTCCTCCTTGACCACCTGCACGAGGATGATCTGGCGGCGCTTGATCACCTCCTGGATCTTGTAGTGCCGGCGATAGTGGCGCGGGCGCTCCGGGATCTCGGCCAGCGCGTCGCCGTTGCCGCCGACCTGGGCGATCTTCGGCTCGGCGTCGGGATCCTCCTCGTCGCCCTCGTCCGAATCCTCGTCGTCGGAATCCTCGTCCGAATCCTCGTCGGCGTCGTCCTCGTCCGCCTCGTCGTCCTCGGACTCGTCGTCCGATTCCGCGTCGACGTCGTGCTCGCCGGGTCCGTCCGCCTCGGGCGCCTCGGCGATCGTCAGGGCCTCGGCCACGGCGACCACCGCCTCCGGCGCCGGGCCCGGGGCGGGCTCGCCCGAGACGGCGTGGTCGGGGGCGTCCGTGCCGGACGCCTCGGAGCCGGATTCCGCGGCCGGGGTCTCGGCGCTCGCGAGCACCGCGTCGGGCAGGTCGGCGGAGGCGTCGCCGCCGACGACCGGGGCGGCCTCGAGCGCGTCGGCGTCCAAGTGTTCGGCGTTCAGGTGTTCGGCGTCCGCGTGCTCGTCGGTCCGGCTCTCGTCCGGCCGGGCGACGGCCTCCTCGGCGCTGACCGTCTCGTCCGTCTTGCGGGCGGCGGCCTCGGCGCGGCGACCGCGCGAGCGGCGGGGGGACCGGCGGCGTTCCTCGCGCTCGCGATGCTCCTCCGCGTCGCGGGCCTCGTCCTCCAGCAGCGCCTGACGATCGGCGAGCGGGATCTGGTAATAGTCGGGGTGGATCTCGTTGAAGGCGAGGAAGCCGTGACGGTTGCCGCCGTACTCGACGAAGGCCGCCTGGAGCGAGGGCTCCACGCGCGTCACCTTCGCGAGGTAGATGTTACCGCGAAGCTGGCGCCTGTTGGCCGCCTCGAAGTCGAATTCCTCGACCCTGGATCCCTGGACCGTGACGACCCGGGTTTCCTCCGGATGCATCGCGTCGATGAGCATCTTGTTGTTGTTGGCCATGACGAACTTTCGACATGGCGGTCGACGTCGCTCTCCTGGGCCCGTGTCCCGGTGGAGCCACGCCCGGCCTCAGGGCCGATGGGGGTGTGGCTCGCGCCGGCCTCGTCTCCGAGACCGGTGCCGGCCTCGTCTCCGAGATCGGTGCCGACCTCGTCTCCGAGACCGGTGCCGACCTCGTCGTCGAGGCCGCGGGGGCTGAACTGTCGGGATTGCCGTCAACCGCCGAGCGGCACGCCGCAACGGCGTGCCCGGGGTTGAACATGGCCGGGAGGAAGTGCGAACCGGCGCGACGCGAAACACGCGCGCTTGCGGCACGAGCAGCGGCAACCGTTGCTGTGCGTCCGCCCATCCCTTACCCGACCTCGCGAAAACTTCTCGGCCGGTTCGGTCCGGCCGCGAATGCAAAACCTGCGGCTGACGATCACGTCCGCCGCCTGAGCCGACACCTGCCCGGCCTGATCATGGGATCCGACGGCCGCCGCGGAGAACCGACGGCGAAGGCGCATCCGACTGTTTCAAGAGTCCGGCGCGCCCGCGGGGCGCATGTGCGACCGACGGGACCGGGAAGGGGTCCCTATCATTACAGATCGTCGCAGGGATTTGGCAAGGGTGCCGACCCGTCATGGCCGACACGCGCGTCCGAAACCCTGCATTCGCCGCCTGAATCCTCTTCAGGCGTCGCCCCACGCATCATCGTCTCCGCGCGCGGGGCTGCGCCGGAGGCGTGGCTGGAGGGAGACGCGGGACGCCGGGGAACCCGAAATCCGTGTGTCGCGCGTGAACCGATCCCCCGGCGCCCCGCGGGCCGGAGGGGCAGCCTGCCCGGTCCGGTCCGTCTTGGCGTCGCGGCTTCTTCTCTACCCGCCTGCATCGACCCCGATCTCGGACGGCCTGGTATCGCCGTTGTCCGGCGATCGTAGCCTCATCCTCGGCAGACTTGACGCGTCGTGCACCGGGCCCCGTATTGGACCCGGCATCGGTTCCTACGACCTGGGCTCCGCACTATCGGCCCCGCGCCCGTGTTGATCCGGGGCTTCCAGGCCGAGCGCGGCTCGGCGTCGCGCAGAGGCGCCCGGGGCGCCGGCTGACCGGCCGGCGACGCGGGAACCGCCGCGCTGTCCTCGCACCCGCCCCGGCGGTCATCCGGTCCAGGCTCCCGGCGCGCCGGCGCGGCGGATGGGAGACCCGCCGCGCCGACGGGACAGCGCGTGGACAGCCATGTACCCAGTTTGTTCCTATATGTCAAGAATAATGTCTTACGGCGAGACTGAGTGCGGAATAGGCTGGTCGATGGAGCCGGACTGGGCGACCCGGCACCGCGGGAGCGACGACCTGGTGCCCCTCACTCGAGACGAAGGCCGTGCCTCGCCCCTTGCCATTCGGCCCGGCGGATCCGCACATCGTCCGCGGCAATCCAGGCCTGCTCTGCTGACCACGGACTTGTCCTTCCCCCTCTGTGCGGGAGGGGCAGGCGCCGGCTTCCGTCGCAATCTCCGCCCCTCAGAGCGTGGGCGGGACGGTGCGAATCCGCGCCGCCTCCGGGCAGCCCCGGGCCGGCGCGGACGGTCTGGGCCATCCGCCGCTACGACAGGAGGATTGTCGCCGACGCCCCTCCGGATTCCTCAGCCCGCCTGGCGTGCCTTGCGCGTGGCGGCGGCCTTCTTGGCGGAGGCCGAACGCTCCGCCGCGCTGCGGCCGGCCGAGGCGGCGCCGCCCTTGTGGGCGGCCGGGTGCCCGGTCTTGCGGCCGCGGCCGGAGCCGCCGGGCTTCTTGCCGCCGCCATCGTCCTTGTTGACGGTGGCCCAGGCGCGGCGCTCGGCCTCCGTCTCGGACAGGCCGCGCTCCGCGTAGGACTCGGCGATGTGCTCCGCCTTGCGGATCTGCTTGTCGGTGTATTTCGACTTGTCGCCCTGGGCCATGATCGCCTCCGAAGGCCCCGCCCTCAACTGACGCCGGTGGGTCCGTCGAGGACCGCGCGCACGCGCCGGATCAGGTCGGTGCGCCGGTAGGGCTTGTTCAGGAGATCGAACTCCGAACCGCCCACATCGGTTCGCTCCAGGCTCGCCTCGGCGTAGCCCGTGGTGAGCAGCACCTTCAGGTTCGGCTGCCGGCGACGGGCCTCCCGGGCGAGGGTGACGCCGTTCATGCCGCCCGGCATGATCAGGTCGGTGAACAGGAGATCGACGGACTCGCCGCCCTCCAGGATCTCGAGGGCCTCGCGGCCGTTGGCGGCCATCAGCGTGACGTAGCCGGAATCGCGCAGGATCGTGCGGGCGAGCTCGGCCACGTCCTCGCGGTCGTCGACGATCAGCACGGTCTCCGTGCCCTGCCGGTCGACGCTCCGGGGCGCGGCCTTGGGCAGCGTGCGGACATCGCTCTCGGTCGCCGGGAAGGAGAGGCGCACCGTGGTGCCGCGCCCCACCACCGATTCGATCTGCGCCGCGCCGCCGGATTGCTTGGCGAAGCCGTACACCATCGAGAGGCCGAGGCCGGTGCCCTTGCCCTCCTCCTTGGTGGTGAAGAACGGGTCCATCACCCGCGCCAGCACGTTGGCGGGGATGCCGGTGCCGTGGTCGGTGACCGAGACCGTGACGTAGCGCCCTGGCCTCAGGCTGCCGAGCCCGTCATCGGGGCTGACGGTGCGGTTCTCGGTGGCGATCCGCACGATCCCGCCGCTCGCCATCGCGTCGCGGGCGTTGATCAGGACGTTGAGGAGCGCGACCTCGGCCTGCGTCGGGTCGACCCGGCAGTTCCAGAGATCGGGGGCGAGCGCGAGTTCGATCTGCAGGCCCTCTCCGAGGGCGCGGGTCGCCATCTCGTTCATGCCGCGGATCATGTCGTTGAGGTTCACCGCCCGGCCGTCGAGGCGCTGTTTCCGGGCGAAGGCCAGGAGCTGCTGCGTCAGCGTGGTGGCGCGCTCGGCCGCCTGCCGGATGTTCTCGGTCGCCCGGCCCAGCCGCGCCCGGTCGGCGTTGGGGTCGGCGAGCCCCATTCCCAGGATGTCGACGTAGCCGACGATGACCTGGAGCAGGTTGTTAAAATCGTGTGCGATGCCGCCGGTGAGCTGGCCGAGCGCCTCCATCTTCTGGGCCTGGCCCAGCGCCTCCTCGGCGTCGCGGCGGCGGGACACGTCGAGCTGCGAGCCGAAGTAATAGACCAGCTCGCCGGCCTGGTTGTAGACCGGCGAGACGAACAGCGCATTCCAGAAGGTCGAGCCGTTCTTGCGGTAGTTGAGGATCTCGGTGGCGAACTCGCGCCGCCCGGCAATGGCCTCGCGGATCTGCGACACCGTCTCGGGATCGGTCTCGGGGCCTTGCAGGAAGCGGCAATTGCGCCCGACGAGCTCGGCCGGCGTGTAGCCGGTCATGCCCAGGAAGGCGCGGTTGGCGAAGATGATCGGATTGTCGGGCTGACGCGGATCGGTCACCAGCATCGGCATCCGGGTCGTCTCGACGGCGGCGAAGAAGATGTCGCTGCTGGGATCCTGGACGTCGCTCGCCGCGCCCGTGCCGACGCGGGTCGTCCCGGCGACGGCAGGTGTCTCTGGCGTATCGACCATCGTCTGAATACTCGGTTCTGAGTCTGGCGACCGGATACCGGGCCCCAGATCGAGGTCGGATATCACGGATCGCGGCCGAAGATTCCGGCCGAGCCGTTAAGGTGTGTCGTTGCAGCGCGAAAACAATGCGGCGGCCGCGCCCCCGCCTCAGGCCGGGACCGGGCCGGTGAGCGCGCGGGCGGGGGCCGGCCGGGCGCGCCCCGCGGCCGGATCGATTCCCGGATCCGCCTGCGGATCGGGCGCCCGCGAGGCGCCCAGCACGGCGGCGAGGGCCTCGTTCAGCGAGGTGACCAGGTAATCGGCCGAGGTGGCGCGCCGCAGCCGCTCCAAGCTCGCCGGGTCGCGCTCGCGCCAGAATCCCACGAGGATGCGCACGCCCGGCACCGCGGCGCGGGCTTGGCGCACGGTGAAGCGGATCTGCGACAGGCTGACCGGCTCGAGATACGAGAAGCAGATCAGGGCGATCTCCTCCTGGCGCTCCGGGCGCTCGCCCGCGCGGATCGCGCTCATCGCCATGACCTGCGTGGGCAGGCCGTGGCGCCCGAGCGTCTGGCTCAGCATCAGGGTCGCGGCCTCGTCGAAGGGACCGCGGCTCGAGACGCAGAGCACCGGCGTCCGGCCGCGCCAGCGCGGGGCGAGGTCGTCGCGGCCGAGCACCACGCCGGCCACCTGCCGGTCCGGCCCCGCCGCCGCCACCGCCGCGGCGGCCTCCCGGCTCGCCAGCCGCGCGAGGCCGCGCCGGGTCCTGTGCCGGACGGGCGCGGTACCGAGCCGGTCGACCACGGTGCGGATCGCCGCCCCGACCGCGTCCTGGCGCCCGCGGTCGAGGGTGCCGCGGGACAGATCCTCCTGCGCGAGCAGAAGGCCGGCCAGCACCACCTCGTCGTAGTAGGTGACGAGGGCGCGCTCCTTCAGGAACTGCCGGCCCTGGTCGATGGCCTCCGCCGGGTCGCCCGCCAGCATGCGCTGGTAGAAGATCTCGGAGGGCGCAAGGGCGGGCTGGTCGCCCAGCAGCACGTCGAGATACCAGAGCCGCTCGACGTGGCGGCCGAGCACCACGAGGCAGACGGTCAGGGGCGTCGCCAGCACGAGGCCGATGGGGCCCCACAGGAAGGTCCAGATCGTCGCCGCGAGGATCACGGCGATCGGCGAGAGGCCGGTGGAATGCCCGTAGAGCAGCGGCTCGATCACGTGGCCGCAGATCGGCTCGACCACGACGAAGAGCAGCGCGGTCGAGATCACCATGGTCCAGCCCGGATCGACCGCGGCGGCGAGCACCAGGGGCAGCACCGCCGAGACCACCGCGCCGATATAGGGCACGAAGCGCAGGATCGCGGCCAGCACGCCGAACAGGGTCGGGCTCGGCACCCCGATCAGCCAGAGGCCGATGCCGATCACGAGGCCGAAGGCGACGTTGAGGGCGAGCTGCGCCAGGAAGAACCGGCTCAGCCGCACCACCGCGTCGTCGATCGCCGCCGTGGTGCGGCGCAGGTCGCCCGAGCCCGCGAGCCGGATCGCCCGGTTCCGGAGGTCCTCGCGCTGGAGCAGGATGAAGATCGTGAAGATCAGGATCAGGCCGGTGGTGGCGAGCGGGTGCAGGATCGGCCCCGCGAAGGTCTGCAGCGTCTCGAGGAATCCCGCCTTGGCGGCCTTGATCTCGACGATGAGCGGGTGCGTCGGGGAGCCGGGATCGCCCTTCACCTCGACCTCGGGCGGAGGGCTGAGGGCAGCGCCGAGATCCTGCACCAGGTCGGCGATGCGCGAGAGGGTGCCGCTGCCCGCGGTGGCCCCGCGCAGGGCCTCGATCTTGTCGCGCATGGTGAGCGAGTAGCGCGGCAGGTCGGCGGCGAGCTGGGCGCCCTCCTTGGCGATCAGCGTGCCGATCCCGAGCAGGGCCCCGAAAGTGACGATCACCACGAGGAGCACCGCGGGCACCCGGGGCACGCCGATCCGGCGCAGCGCCCGCACCGCGGGCACCAGGACGAAGCTCAGCAGGATCGCCAGCGTCACCGGCATCAGGATGTCGCGCCCGAGGAAGAGCGCGGCCATGGCCGCCAGCACGAGGAGCACCGAGGCCAGGGCCACGAAGACGGGCAGGCCCTGCTTGAGGCGGCGCGCGGTGACGGGATCGTCGCTCATGGTCCTCCGCGGCCCGGCGGGCCGTCCCAGGCCCCCAGGCCGGTTACGCAACGCGGCCCGGCGTCTCCGGCCGGGCGAACTTCGTCCCGGCCTCAGCCGGCCGAGGCCGTCTCCCCGAGGGCGGCGCTGATCTGGCTGAGCAGCTTCGAGAAATCGACGGGCTTCGGGTGGTAATCGTCGCAGCCCGCCTGGATCGCCTTGTCGCGGTCGCCCGACATGGCGTGCGCGGTGAGCGCGATGATCGGGATCGCCCGGGTGTCGGCGCCGGATTTGAGGGCGCGGGCCGCCGACCAGCCGTCGAGCACGGGCAGGTTCATGTCGAGCAGGATCACGTCGGGACGCCCCGAGCGGGCCTGCTGCACGCCGGCCTCCCCGTCATGGGCGAGGATCACCTCGTAGCCGCGGCGCTTGAGCCGGCGGGAGAGGAAGTCCCAGATCTCCTCGTGGTCCTCGACCAGCAGAATCTTCGGCATCGACGTGAGACATCCCTGGCGCGTTCCGCCGCGCGTCGGACGATCAACGCGCGGCGCTCTGCAATGGACCAAAAGCCGGGCCGCATAAACGGCCCGGCGGGCGGCGCGGGCCGGTCAGCCCTCGTCCTCCAGATGGAAATGCACGCTCTCGATGTTGGCGCGCTCGAACGCCTGCATCACGTGCTGGTAGGAGCGCTCCATCTCGGTCGGCGCATCGCCCGGCGTGTCCTCGGGCTTCAGGACGAACATCAGCATGGAGCGCCCGGTCACGTCGTAGCCGTCGCCGGCCCGGAAATGCTCGATCGCCTGGCTGTCGGGCAGGTTGGTGTCGAGGAGCCGCGTCCAGGCATCGCCTCCCACCGTCTCCGGCAGGGTGAAGCCCACGAGGTCGTGATAGGCGTTGTAGAGGATGAGGATGGTGGCGTCGCCGCCGCGGCGATGCACGCCGGTGGCCTGGGCGCGCCCGTCGAGGAGAACGGCGATCGCCTTGGCGCCGCCCTCGCCCCAATTGTCCGAGCTCATCTCGCCGCCGTCCGGGCGCAGCCAGGTGACGTCCTTGACGCCGAGCTCCTCGTCGAAGCGCCCGGTCAGGAAGCGGCCGCGATTGAGGATCGGCAGGGCGTTGCGCAGGATGATCAGGCGCTGCGTGAACTCGGCGAGGTCCCGCTCCTCCTCGCCGATGGCGTTCCAGTCGAGCCAGGAGATCTCGTTGTCCTGGCAATAGGCGTTGTTGTTGCCGTTCTGCGTCCGGGCGAACTCGTCGCCGGCCAGCAGCATCGGCGTGCCGCGGGAGAGGAAGAGCGTCGCCAGCATGTTGCGCATCTGGCGCAGGCGCACGGCGCGGATGTTGGGGTCCTCGGTCGGCCCCTCGACGCCGTAATTGTACGAGAGGTTGTGCGAGTGTCCGTCGCGGTTGTTCTCGCCGTTCGCCTCGTTGTGCTTGTCGTTGTAGGCCACCGTGTCGTGCAGGGTGAAGCCGTCATGCGCCGTGAGGAAGTTCACGGAGGCCCAGGGCTTGCGCCCGCGCTTGTTGAACTTGTCGGCCGAGCCGGTGATGCGCGAGGCGAGGTCCGGCAGCATGCCGTCGTCGCCCTTCCAGTAGCCGCGCACGTCGTCGCGGAAGCGGTCGTTCCACTCGGCCCAGCCCGGGGGGAAGCCGCCGACCTGATAGCCGCCCGGCCCGCAATCCCACGGCTCGGCGATGAGCTTGACGGAATTCAGCACCGGGTCCTGGCGGCAGGTATCGAGGAAGCCGCCGCCCTCGTCGAAGCCGTAGGGCTCGCGGCCGAGGATCGTGGCGAGGTCGAAGCGGAAGCCGTCCACCCGCATCTCGGTCGCCCAGTAGCGCAGCGAATCCGTGACGAGCTGCAGCACGCGCGGGTGCGAGAGGTTGAAGGTGTTCCCGGTGCCGGTGTCGTTGATGTAGTAGCGCGCCTCGCCCGGCAGCAGGCGGTAGTAGGAGGCGTTGTCGATGCCCTTGAAGGAGAGCGTCGGGCCCTTCTCGTTGCCCTCGGCGGTGTGGTTGTAGACCACGTCGAGGATGACCTCGAGGCCGGCGCCGTGGAAGCGCGAGACCATCTCCTTGAACTCGGAGAAGGCGAAGTCCGGCACCGCGGCGTAGCGGCGCGCGGGCGTGAAGAAGGAAATCGTGTTGTAGCCCCAGTAATTCACCAGGCCCTTCTCCTGCAGGTAGTCGTCCTGCACGAAGGAGTGGACCGGCAGCAGCTCGACCGAGGTGACGCCGAGGCTCTTGATGTAGTCGAGCACGTCCGGCGTGCCGAGGCCCGCATAGGTGCCGCGCAGCTTCTCCGGCACCTTGGGATGGAGCTTGGTCAGGCCCTTCACGTGGGCCTCGTAGAAGATGGTCTTCTCCCAGGGCACGTTCGGCTTCTGGTGCCGTCCCCAGGTGAAGGCCGGGTCGATCACCCGCGAGCGCCGGGTATAGGGCGCGCTGTCGCGGTCGTCGAAGGTGAGATCGTCGCCCGTCTCCATCTTGTAGCCGAACAGAGCCGGGTTCCAGTCGATGGAGCCGACGAGGCCCTTGGCGTAGGGGTCGATCAGGAGCTTGTTCGGATTGAAGCGGTGGCCGGCGGTCGGCTCGTAGGGGCCGTGCACGCGGTAGCCGTAGATGGTGCCGGGCCGGGCGTCGGGTAGGTACCCGTGCCAGACCTCGTCCGTGTACTCGGGCAGGTCGATCCGCTCGATCTCCTTCTCGCCCGCATCGTCGAACAGGCAGAGCTCGACCTTGGTGGCATGGGCCGAGAACAGGGCGAAGTTCACGCCGAGCCCGTCCCAGGTGGCGCCGCGCGGATACGGCAGGCCTTCCTGGATGCGGGGCCGGGCCACGCGGGGCTGGACGGCGGATCGGGACTTGTCGGCCATGCTCACTCCGGGAGATCGGGCACGGCTCTCACGACCGGGCAGCCTGCGGCCGCCCGCTGGGCGCCCGATCCTGAATCTGAACGTGCCGATTGCGGCGAAGCTCCCGGGCGGAAAACATTTTTTGCAGTGCGGTAAAATCCTGTGGACACCTCGGCGGCGCGGCGGGCCGGTCCCGGCGGCGCGCCGTCCGAGGCGGCCTCCGGCCCCGGGAGAGGATCCGCGCAGCGATCGGCCGCAGGTCGTCCCGCGCCACTGACGTGCCCGGCAGAAGGGCTCGCGGAGGTGCGGGCCGGGACCGGGGACGGGCGCGCGTCGGTCGTCCGGCGGACGTGCGGGCCGGTCGGACCTGTCAGGCCGCGCGCGCCGGGGGCATCGAGACGGCGGGGAGCGTGTCCATCACCCGGGTCGCCGGCAGCGTCACGATCACCTCCGTGCCCTCCCGGGGGCGCGACTTCAGGGTGAAGTTTCCGCCGTGCAGATCGACGAGGCCCTTCACGATGGGCAGGCCCAGGCCCGAGCCCTGCTCGGCGGTCTTGATCGCCATCGAGCCGCGCCCGAACGACGACATCACCGTGTCGATCTCGTCCTCGGGAATGCCGGGCCCGCTGTCCTTCACGGCCACGTACTGGCCGCCGGAGCTCGTCCAGCCGACCTTGATGGTGATCTCGCCGTTCGGCGGCGTGAACTTCACGGCGTTCGACAGCAGGTTCAGGACGATCTGGCGCAGGGCCCGCTCGTCGGCCCAGATCCGCGGCAGGGAATCGTCGACGTAGTCGCGGAAGATCTGGTTCTTCCCCCGCGCCCGCAAGCCCATCATGTGGCGGCACTCCTCGACGATGTGGGCGAGCTGCACCGCCTCCTCGTTCAGCTCGTAGCGGCCCGCCTCGATGCGGGAGAGGTCGAGGATCTCGTTGATGAGGTTGAGAAGGTGCATCCCGCTGTCGTGGATGTCGTTCGAGTACTCGCGGTAGCTCGGGGCCGCGTGCGCGCCGAAGACCTCGTTCTTCATCACCTCGGAGAAGCCCAGGATGGCGTTGAGGGGCGTGCGCAGCTCGTGGCTCATGGTGGCGAGGAAGCGGGACTTGGCGAGGTTGGCCTCCTCGGCCCGGCGGCGCGCCTCGTCGGAATTGGCCTTGGCCTGCTCGAGCTCGCCGAAGACCGCGTCCTTCTCGGCCCGGGATTCGAGGGCGCCCACCGTCGAGGTATAGAGCCGGCGCGCGAGGCCGAGGAAGAAGATCTGCGAGCCGCAGGCCATCGCCACCAGCACGAGGGCATCGGTGTCCCGCGAGAAGGCCAGAAGCGCCAGCGCGGCCGCCATCAGGGGCGCCAGCGCGGCCACGGCGGCGGCCGGCACGGTGGCGGCGATCATGGTGGCCACCGCCGAGGCGATGACGAGACCGAACAGCGCGAAGGTCCAGGCCCCGGCGGTGCCGATCCAGATCATGCCCGCCCAGATCGCGCTCTGCGCCGCCTCGCCGACGACGAAGCGGCGGCGCCAGCGCGCCAGAACGATCGAATCCGGGTCGGACCGGAGGAATCGCCGGCTCATCTGCGAGTTCAGGGTGATCATCACGAACACCCCGAGCGCCCACAGGCTCGGCACGACGGGGACCGCCCAGAAGCTCGCGGCGGCGGCCAGGGTCACGGCGAAGAGGCCGAGCGGGATGCCGGCGCCGGCCCGGTACTGCGCGTAGAGTCGCAGCAGCTCGTAGTCGAAGGCGCGCTCCAGGCCGGTGTTCGAGGTGAGCCGCTCGCGCGCCGAGCGCATCTCGCGCGCGACGCCGCGCCGCCGCGCGACCTCCTCGGTCGAGGGGCCGCGCCCGCGCTGCACCATCTCGACGGTCAGGTCGGACATCGAACTCGCAAACGCCACGCTGGAGAGCCCGGCCGACGGACGGCGGCCGGGCCGACTGCGCCAGAATGGAGCGGATGTGTTAAGAACGGGCTGCCGCCGAGGCTCGAATTGCGCGCATCTCCCCGGCCGGCGCCTCGGGCGGGCCGCGCGGGATCCGTGTGCTGCCGCACAGTTCGGAGCCCGCGCCCGCGCTAGGGCCGGACGGTTCGGGCAGATGGAGCGACCGGCATGTTCAAGCTCACCGTCAACGGACAGACCCACGAGGTCGATGCCGACCCGGAGATGCCGCTGCTCTGGGTCCTGCGCGACCGCCTCGACAAGACCGGAACCAAGTACGGCTGCGGGATCGCGCAATGCGGCGCCTGCACCGTCCATCTCGACGGCCAGCCCGCGCGCGCCTGCCAGACCCGGATCGGCGATGTCGGCGAGGCCAAGATCACCACGATCGAGGGCGTCTCGGGGCGCGTGGCCGAGGCGGTGCAGGGCGCGTGGCGCAAGCTCGACGTGGTCCAGTGCGGCTATTGCCAGTCCGGCCAGATCATGTCGGCGATCGGCCTGCTCTCCAGCAACGCCAAGCCCAGCGACGCCGACATCGACGGTGCCATGGACGGCAATGTCTGCCGCTGCGGGACCTACCAGCGGATCCGCGCGGCGATCCACGAAGCCGCCCGCACCCTCGCCTGATCCCGTCCTGACCGGAGCACCGCCATGCTGAAGATCCGTCAGCCGACGACCGCATCCAAGACCCCGCCGCAGGCCACCCGCCGCGGCTTCCTCGCCGGCACGACCGCGGCCGCCGGCGCCCTCGTGGTGGGCTTCCGCCTCGACCTCTCGCCCGCGCGCGCCGCGGGTCCCGGCCTCGCCGACGTCACCGCGCAGCCGAACGCCTTCGTGCGGATCGGCGCCGACGACACCGTGACGGTGATCGTCAAGCACCTCGACATGGGCCAGGGCAACACCACCGGCCTCGCCACCATCCTGGCCGACGAGCTCGACGCCGACTGGTCGCGGGTGCGCACCGCCTTCGCGCCGGCCGATGCCGCCCTCTACAACAACCTGCTGATGGGACCGGTGCAGGGCACCGGCGGCTCCACCGCCATCGCCAATTCCTGGTTCCAGCTGCGCAAGGCGGGCGCCGCCGCCCGCGAGATGCTGGTGGCCGCCGCCGCCTACGACTGGAAGCTGCCGGCCTCCGAGATCACGACCGAGGCCGGCGTGGTCCGCCACGCCGGCTCGGGGCGCGAGGCCCGCTACGGCGACCTCGCGGCCTCCGCCGCGGCGATGCCGGTGCCGCAGGAGCCGCGTCTGAAGGACCCGAGCCAGTGGCGGCTCATCGGCCAGCGCGTGCCGCGCCTCGATTCCATCGCCAAGACCGACGGCAGCGCCGTCTATTCCCTCGACATCCGCCGCCCCGGCCAGGTCACGGCCGTGGTCGCCCACCCGCCCCGCTTCGGCGCCACGGTGAAGCGGGTCGACGACGCGGCGGCCCGAAAGGTCGCGGGCGTGCTCGACGTGGTGACGATTCCCACCGGCGTCGCCGTGATCGCCCGCGACACCTGGGCGGCGATGAAGGGCCGCGAGGCCCTGGCGGTGACCTGGGACGACAGCACGGCCGAGTCGCGATCCTCCGACGCGATCCTCGCCGCGTATCGCGAGCAGGCCAAGCGGCCGGGCCTCGTCGCCTCGGAGCGCGGGGATCCGGCGGGCGGCATCGCGGGCGCCGCGCAGGTGCTCGAGGCCGAATTCACCTTCCCCTACCTCGCGCACGCGGCGATGGAGCCCCTCAACGCCACGATCGAGCGGGCGCCGGACGGCAGCTACGACGTCTATGCCGGCTGCCAGCTCCAGACCGTCGAGCAGGCGGTCATCGCCGCGGTGCTCGGCGTCACGAACGACCGGGTCCGCCTGCACACGCAATGGGCCGGCGGCTCGTTCGGGCGCCGCGCCACCCCCTCGGCCGATTACCTCGCCGAGGCGGCCACCATCGTGAAGGCCACAGGCGCCAAGGCCCCGGTCCACCTCGTCTGGACCCGCGAGGACGACATGGCGGGCGGGTTCTATCGCCCCACCGTCTACCACAAAGTCCGGGCCGGCCTCGACGCCAAGGGTTCGGTCACCGGCTGGCAGCACGTGATGGTCGGCAAGTCGATCATGATCGGCTCGCCCTTCGAGGCGATGATCGTCAAGAACGGCATCGACGGCACCACCGTCGAGGGCGCCTCCGACACGCCCTACGCGCTGCCGGCCTACCGCTTCGAGGTCCATAACGGCCGCGAGGGCGTGCCGGTGCTGTGGTGGCGCTCGGTCGGCCATACCCACACGGCGCAGGTGATGGAGGTGTTCATCGACGAGCTGGCCCACGCGGCCAAGGTCGATCCAGTGGCCTACCGGCTCTCGCTGCTCGCCGGGGCGCCGCGCCTCTCCGGGGTGCTCAAGCTCGCGGCCGAGAAGGCCAAGTGGGGCGAGGCGACCGCGAAGGGCCGCGGCCTCGGCGTCGCCGCGCACGAATCGTTCGGCTCCTACGTGGCGATGGTGGCCGACGTGACGGTGGAGCCGGGCCGCGCGGCCGAGCCGGGCCGCGTGAAGGTGAACCGGATCGTCGCGGCGGTCGATGTCGGCGTCGCCGTCAACCCGGATGTCATCCGGGCCCAGGTCGAGGGCGCGGTGGGCTTCGCGCTGTCCTCGGTCCTGCGCAACCGGATCACCCTCAAGGACGGCGTGGTGCAGGAGAAGAACTTCGACACCTACGAGCCGACCCGGATGAGCGAGATGCCGGTGGTCGAGGTCCACATCATGCCGAGCGAGGCCGCGCCGACCGGCATCGGCGAGCCCGGCGTGCCGGTGATCGGGCCGTCGATCGCCAACGCGGTCTTCGCGGCCTCCGGCCAGCGCCTGCGCTCGCTGCCCCTCGACCTGGCCGGCCTGAAGGGCGTGTGACGCTGCGCACATCGGGCCGTCGCCGCGGGGGCTAACCCTGGTCCGAGCCTCCCAAGGCTTCGAGACCCCAAAACTTCGACGGCGCGGCTCAACACCGCGCCGTTTTTTCGTGACCTGGCCGTCGCGCCGGTCCGGGCCCATCTCTCCGCGCGATGCAACAGGCCGCCCCGGACGCCTTCGAGACCACCGCCGCGCGGCTGCGCGCCTGCCGGGTCTGCCGCGACGCGCCGCTCCGCGGACCGCCCCTGCCGCAGGAGCCGCGGCCGATCGTGCAGGGCTCCGGGACCGCCCGTCTCTGCATCGCCAGCCAGGCGCCCGGCACCCGGGCCAACCGCACCGGCATGCCGTTCACCGACCCGTCCGGCGTGCGGCTGCGGGCGTGGCTCGGCCTCGACGAGGCGGCCTTCTACGACGCGGCGCGGGTCGCCATCCTGCCGATGGGCGCCTGCTTCCCGGGCCTCGACGCCAAGGGCGGCGACCGGCCTCCGCGCCGGGAATGCGCGCCGCTGTGGCGAGCCGAACTGCTCGCCGGCCTGCCCGATCTGGAGCTGATCCTCGTCATCGGCCAATACGCGCAGGCCTGGCACCTCGGGACCCTCCCCGGCGGCCTGACCGCCACCGTGCGGGACTGGCGGGCGATCCTGGCCGCGCCGCGCCGGCCCCGCGTGCTGCCGCTGCCCCACCCCTCCTGGCGCAACAACGGCTGGCTCCGGCGCGAGCCCTGGTTCGAGGCGGAGCTGCTGCCCGTCCTGCGGGCGGAGGTCGCGCGGATGATGGAGCCGCGACCGGGGAACGCGCCGCCCGCATTGACAGGGGCCGTCCCAGGCATGATCCCTCGGGCCCGACCGGAGCCCGCATGAGCCAGATCCCCGACCCGCGCGACCGCCTGATCGTCGCCCTCGACCTGCCCGAGGTGGCGGCGGCCCGTGCCCTGGTGGAGCGGATCGGCGACGCGGCGACCTTCTACAAGATCGGCTACCAGCTCGGCTACGCGGGCGGCCTCGCATTCGCGCGCGAGCTGGCGGAGCGGGGCCTCAAGGTGTTCCTCGATCTGAAGCTGCACGACATCGGCAACACCGTCGAGGCGGGCGTACGCGCGGTCTCGGGCCTCGGCGCGACCTTCCTCACCGTCCACGCCTATCCGCAGACCATGCGGGCCGCCGTGCAGGGCCGCGGCCCGGGCCTGAAGATCCTCGCGGTCACGGTCCTGACCTCCTACGACGAGGCGGACGCGCGGGAGGCGGGCTACGCCCTGCCGGTGCCCGAGCTTGTGGCCCGCCGCGCCGAGCAGGCGCGCGACATCGGCATCGACGGCATCGTCTGCAGCGCGGTCGAGGCGGAGCGGGTGCGGACGGTGATCGGCCCGGAGGGCTTGATCGTCACGCCGGGGATCCGGCCGGCGGGTTCGGACGTCACCGATCAGAAGCGGGTGATGACGCCTGCGGCGGCGCGCCGCGCCGGGATCGATCACGTCGTGGTCGGGCGTCCGATCACGGGCGCCGCCGATCCGCGGGCGGCGGCGCTGGATATCGTCACGGAACTGGGATCGGTGTGATGGCGAAGGGTTACTGGATCGTCCGGGTCGATGTGCTCGATCCCGAGGCCTATAAGGCCTACGCCGCCGCCAACGGCCCGGCGCTCGCCAAGTACGGCGCCCGCTTCCTCGTGCGCGGCGGCGCCTTCGAGGCGGTGGCCGGCACGGCGCGGGCCCGCAACGTCGTGCTCGAATTCCCGAGCTACGAGGTCGCCCTCGCCTGCTGGAACTCCGACCTCTACCAGGAGGCGCGGGCCAAGCAGAAGGGCGCCGTCGAATCCGAGATCATCGTGATCGAGGGCTACGAGGACGCGCAGCCCACCGTCTCCGAGCCCTCGCCGCCCGCGAACCATCCCGCCTCGGAATAGGGGCGGTCGCCTCCGGGTCCGGCGCCGCTCAGAGGCGCTCCTCGACGAAGCGCTCGGCCTCCGGATCCCGGCCCTCGCGCCCGGCGGCCTCCTGCAGCATCGGCACCGCCGCCTCGGCGTCGGCGGTGACGAGGTAGTTCAGATCGAGCCCGTCCCGGATGAAGCCGTGGTCGCGCATGTGGGCGAACAGCGTCAGCAGGGGCGTCCAGAACTCGGCCACGGAGACGAGCAGGATCGGCTTGCGGTGCCGGCCAAGCTGGGCCCAGGTGAGCTGCTCCACCAGTTCCTCGAGCGTGCCGATGCCGCCCGGCAGCGCCACGAAGGCGTCCGAGCGCTCGAACATCAGGCGCTTTCGGGTGTGCATGTCGCCCACCACGATCGTCTCCTGGATGTCCTCGATCATGTGCTCGCGCGACTTCAGGAAATCCGGGATGATGCCGGTGACGTGGCCGCCGCCCGCCAGCACCGCGCGGGCGACCGTGCCCATCAGCCCGACATCGCCGCCACCGTAGACGAGGCCGATCCCCGCGCGGGCGAGCGCCGTCCCGAGCGTCTCCGCCGCGGTCCGGAAGGCCGGATCGCCGCCGAAGCCCGAGCCGCAATAGACACAGACCGTCTTCACCGGAGCCATCCGGCTTCCTCCATCATGGGTTCCGAGGCAGCCGCAGGATCGCCGGAAGGCCTGGATGCGGGGCCAAACTGCTGAATTCGCGCGCGATTCCCGCATGTCGGCGGCGGGGCGGCTTGGTGTCTCGCCCATGTAAGGTAATATGGGCCCCGCCGTCGACGGTTTTCGCGCCCGGGGCATCCGGACGCATCGGATCGGGAGCGGGACGCGAACGGACGCACCGGGAGGGTCAGGGTCGTCATGCCGACCGGGTTGGGACGCAGCCTCGCGCTCGCCTTCGGCGGGCTCGCCGCGGGCCTCGCACTGGTCTTCGCCATCTTCGGCGGGGATCTGCGCACGCGCTGGAGCGGGAGCGGCGTGCCGGCCGCGCAGGCGCCGGGCGCCCCGTCGCGACCGGGCGGCTCCGAGGCGGACCGGTCGGCCGCCGCACCGGGGCCCGTCGCGGCCCTGCCGCTCGCGGGTGCGCCGGAGAGCGGGCGGGCCGGGCTCCCCGCCCCGGGGGCGGGCGATGCGGCCAAGCCCGCGTCAGGCTCCAACGCCGATCCCGCACCCCCTTCGACGACCACCCCGATGGCCAAGCCCGACGGGGCGTCCGGGGGCCGTAGCGGCGACAGGGCCGGCGCCGGGCCGAGCTTCGACGTCGTCCGCGTCGAGCCGAACGGAGAATCCGTCATCGCCGGGCGCGCTGCGCCGAACGCCACCGTGGAGATGCTCCTCGACGGCAGGCCGGTGGCGCGGGCGCAGGCCGACGCGAACGGGCAGTTCGCGCTGGTGCCCCCGGCCCTACCGGCCGGCAACAGCGAGATCGGGCTGCGCCAGACGGCGGCGGACGGGCGCGAGACCCGCTCGCGCCAGAGCGTCGCGGTGGCGATCGCGCCGGGCCGCAAGCCGCTGGTGGCGCTCTCCGCGCCGGATGCGCCGACGGTGGTGCTCTCGCGGCCGGACGCGGGGCCGGCCGGCAGCCCCGCGCGGCCGCAGACGGGCATCGTCGCGCAGGCCCCCGGCCCGATGCAGGACGACAAGACCGACAAGGCCGCGAGCGGCACGCCGGCCGCCGGGCAGGCCAGAACGCCCGACAAGGCGCACGGAACGGCCCGCGTCGTGAGCGTCGATGCCGAGGGCGGCCGCCTGTTCATCGGCGGCGAGGCCACGCCCGGCGCGGCCGTGCGGCTCTACCTGAACGATACGCTGATCGCGCCCGGGCGGGCCGGCGCCGACGGGCGCGTGAGCTTCACCATCGGCCGCGGCGTCAGGCCCGGCGGCTACCGGGTGCGGATCGACCAGGTCGATCCCGACACCGGCAAGGTCGTGGCCCGGGCCGAGGTGCCCTTCAACGTGCCGGAGGCGACGACGCGCGTGGCCCGTGCGGTGACACCGGGCATGCCGCCCGGCGGCGCGAGCCCGGCCGGTCGCGGCGTGCGGGAAGCGGCAATGCCCTCTCCCGGGCTTCCGGCGGCGGAGACCAAAGGTCCAGAGACCAGGGGTGTCGAGGCGAAGGCCGGCGACCGGACGCCTGTCGACGGGCGGGGGGCCGAGACCAGGGCCGGCGAGGCTAGGCCGTCCAACCCCAAGCCGTCCAACCTCATGCCGTCGGAGGGCAAGCCCGGCGAGGCCAAGCCCGCGGACGCCAGGTCTACTGTAGCCAGGTCTGCTGAGGCCAGGTCCGCTGAGGCCAAGGCGCCGGACGCAACGCCGTCCGAGGCCAAGCCCGCGGACGGGCGGTCGGCCGCTGCGCGGACCGGGGGGGCGCCGCCGGCGACCGGCAAGGGTCCGAACGATCAACCGGCCTCCACCGCGCCGACCGAGCCGAGCCCTCGGGCTTCTTCTGGGCCGGGGGTTGCGCTCGCCGCCCGCCCGGACGCGACGGCCGGATCGCCTCCGCCCCAGCCGCCGGCCGCGCCGGGACGCGCGGCGCAAGCCCCCGCATCGGGTTCCGCGCTCCCGGGTGCCAGCCCGGCGGCCCCGACGCCCGAGAGCGTCTTCGTCGCCGAGATCAACACGGCCAAGATCACCCGCGGCGACAGCCTCTGGCAGATCAGCCGCCGGGCCTACGGCAAGGGCGACCGCTACACCGTGATCTACGACGCCAACCAAGAGCAGATCCGCGATCCGGACCTGATCTATCCGGGGCAGATCTTCGTTCTGCCAGAGGACAGCGGCGCGAAGGGTCCGCGCAAGCGCGGCTAGAGCCCGTCCCGACGACGGAATGGCCGGTTCGTCGAAAGACTGCGCCTTACCGCAAGGACCTCGAGACGCCGACTTGATGCAACCAAGTCGGCGTCCCGAGAGCAGCGGCCCGACAGGCAGCCGCCGGCTTTCGGACGAGCGGATGCATGACCGGGACGGGCGCGGGGAGCGTCGGAGCCTCCGCGCTCAGGTCCGCGAGATGCACCGCGCGACCTGTCCCGGCGGATCACGATGAGACCGGCGCAGCGCGGCCCGGCCGAGCGAGCGCGGGGTCCGGTGCATCCGCCGGACCGCCTGGGCCCGAACTCATGGGACCAAGGGTCAATGGTCGTGGGTGCAGCCGGGGCCGTGCACGTGGGGGGCCGGCCGGTGGCCGTGGTCGTGATCGTCGGCCTGGCTGTGTCCGTGCGCGTGGTCATGCGCGTGATCGTGGCCATGCGCATGGTCGTGCGCGTGGTCATGCGCGTGCGCATGGTCGTGATGCTGGTGGTCGTGCGCGTGCGCATGGTCGTGATGCTGGTGGTCGTGCGCGTTCGGCTCGTGATGCGCGTGGTGGTCGTGGGCATGATCGTGCCCGCAGGTGCTGTGGTCGTGGGCCTCGCGCTCCGGGCGGAAGGCGCGGCGGATCGCGGCGGCCGTGCAGCCCTGGCCTCGGACCAGTTCGGCGGTGGCGGGCGTGTCCGGCACGTAGAGCACGTCCGCGGCGATCTCGGCGGGCACGTGGCTGCCGCCGAGCTGCCAGGCGAGGCGCATCAGGCGCGCCGGATTCTCGGCCCGCACCTCGAGCAGCGCCTCGGGCGCGGCCCGCACCGCGACGAGGCGGCCGTCCTCCAGCCGCAGGGCGTCGCCGTCCTCCAGCACGGCCGCGCGCGCTAGCGCGATGTCGAGGGCGAGGCCGCCCTCCGCGTGCAGGTGGCCGCCGGCCGCGCGCCGCGCCGCGTGGTCGAGCACGACGGTGTCGACGACCGCGTCCGGGCGGACCGCGGCCTTGCGAACGAGGGTTGTGGCTCTCTGCATGGTGTCCTCGCTGATGTCGGCCCGCCCCGGCGGATCTGCCGCGGCAGGGCCTACCGCGTCTTGGCCTGCCGCGTCCTGGCCTCGCGGCGATCGATAGACCGGCCCCCGGCAAAAGTCTCTTCGGCCCGGCCTCCCGCGCCCATCCATGTCGTGGCCCGGTGACGATTCCGAAAGACCGTCGCGTCGCCGCGCAGGTCCGAACGGAACCTTGGCCGTGTGGCGCGCATTCCACGCCAATAACGGTTAAGCTCGGCCCGCACCATCGCCACGGCACAAAGCCGGACGCACAAGGGAGTCCCTCACCATGAAGAAGCTCGCTGCCGCCCTTCTCGCCGGGGGCCTCGCCCTCTCCGTCGGCGCCTGCAACACCCCGCAGGACCGCGCGCTCGGCGGCGCCGGCCTCGGCGCCCTCGCGGGTGCGGCCATCGGCGGCGCGGCGACCGGCCGGGCCGGCGGCGCGCTGGCCGGTGCGGCCATCGGCGGCGCCAGCGGCGCCATCGTGGGCGCCTCGACCGCCCCGCGCTGCCCCTACGGCACCTACCGCGACGCCTACGGCGACGTGTACTGCCGCTGAGCCGAACCGGCCTCGAACCCGCGTCGGACGGGCCGGAGCCCAGCGCTCCGGCCCGTTCGCGTTCCGTCGGCCCTTCCGCGTTCGGGCGCGAGCCTGTATCCCTCCCGCCTCCCGTCCTGCCGAAGCCGCTCTCCGTGCCCGATTCCCGTATTCCGCCGGACGACCGCCGCGCCACCTCCGGCGTCTGGGGCAAGCTCGGCGGCGTCGGCCTCGGCATGGCAATGGGCGGGCCGCTCGGCGCGCTGCTCGGCGGCGTCGCCGGCCATTACCTGATCGACCGGGAGGGCGCGCCGTTCGGGCACACGCCCCGCGACGTGGTGTTCACCACCGGCCTCGTGGCGCTCGCCGCCAAGATGGCGAAATCGGACGGCGTGGTCACGGACGCAGAGGTCGAGGCCTTCGGCAAGGTCGTGCGGGTCGGCGATCACGAGCGCCCGGGGGTGGTGCGGCTGTTCGACCTCGCCAAGACCACGACCAGCGGCTACGAGGCCTATGCCCGCCAGCTCGCCCACACCTTCGGGGACGAGCCCGCCCTGCTGGAGGACGTCCTCGACGGCCTGTTCCACATCGCCACCGCGGACGGGGCGATCCACGAGGCGGAGGAGCGCTACCTGCGGGCCGTGGCCGGGATCTTCGGCCTCGACGACCCGGCCTTCCGCCGCATCGCCGCCCGGCACGTCCGCCTCGCCGACGACCCCTACCTTGTCCTCGGCCTCGAGTACGGCGCCGACGCCGACACCGTGAAGGCGCGCTACCGGGCGCTCGTCGCCGAGAACCATCCCGACCGGGCGATCGCGCGCGGCCTGCCGCCGGACGCCGTGGCCATCGCCACCCGCAGGCTTGCGGCGATCAACGCGGCCTACGACCGGATCCTGGCGGGAGAGGCCGCGCGATGACGCCCGACAGCCCGCTCGCCCAGCGCATCCTGCCCTCGCCGAATCACGGCGAGCGCCGCGGCAAGCGGCCGGACCTGCTGATCCTGCACTACACCGGCATGGAGAGCGCCGCCGCGGCGATCGGCCGGCTGAGCGACCCGATCGCGGAGGTCTCGGCCCATTACCTCGTCTTCGAGGACGGGCGCATCACCCAGATGGTGCCCGAGGGCCGCCGCGCCTGGCACGCGGGCGCCGGGTTCTGGAAGGGCGAGCGCGACGTGAATTCCCGCTCGCTCGGCATCGAGATCGTGCATCCGGGCCATGCGGGCGGGCTGCCGCCCTATCCGGAGGCGCAGATCGCGGCCGTCACCGCCCTGTCGCGCGACATCGTCGCGCGCTGGGGCATCCCGGCCGCGCGGGTGCTCGGGCATTCCGACATCGCGCCCGCGCGCAAGGAGGACCCGGGCGAGGTCTTCCCCTGGGCCCGGCTCGCGGCCGAGGGCGTCGGGCACTGGGTCGCGCCCACGCCGATCCGCGACGGGCGCTTCTTCGCGCAGGGCGATGCCGGGCAGCCGGTCGAGGCGCTGCAGGCGATGCTGGCCCTCTACGGCTACGACCAGCCGGTGACGGGCCTGTTCGACGCGCCGATGCGGGCAGTGGTCACGGCCTTCCAGCGCCACTTCCGGCCGGCCCGCGTCGACGGCGTCGCCGATGCCTCGACCATCACCACGCTGCGCGACCTGATCGCCGCCCTGCCGGGCTGAGGGCGGGCGCTTCCGCGAGACAGCGCCCGGACGACCGCCGCCGCCGGCTCGCTTTCTCAAGGCTGTCATGGGCGCGTGGTCTAAGCGCCGTGCCGAGCATGACGGGACCGTGACGACCATGACCGAGGATACCAGCGCCGCCCACGCCGCCGCCGTGGCAGCGATCCGCCGGGAACTCGCCGACAGCTACGACGAGGAGCTGGAGCTCGAGCTGGAGGAGGAGCGCCTCGCGCAGCTGTTCCCGCAGGCGGAGGGCGCGGCGCCCGGCATGGACCGGCGGCGCTACTTCTCCAAGCTGCTGCGGCTCCAGCACGAACTCGTCCGGCTGCAGGACTGGGTCCAGCACCGGGGCCTGCGCGTCGTGGTGCTGTTCGAAGGCCGCGACTCGGCCGGCAAGGGCGGCGTGATCAAGCGGATCACCCAGCGCCTCAATCCGCGGGTCTGCCGCGTCGCCGCGCTGCCGGCACCGAACGAGCGCGAGCGCACGCAATGGTACTTCCAGCGCTACGTCGCCCATCTTCCGGCGGCGGGCGAGATGGTCCTGTTCGACCGCTCTTGGTACAACCGCGCCGGCGTCGAGCGGGTGATGGGCTTCTGCACCGAGGACGACGTCGAGGAGTTCTTCCGCTCCGTGCCCGAGTTCGAGCGGATGCTGGTGCGGTCCGGCATCCTGCTGCTGAAATACTGGTTCTCGATCACCGACGAGGAGCAGGAATTCCGCTTCCATATGCGGATCCACGATCCGCTCAAGCAGTGGAAGCTCTCGCCGATGGACGTGGAATCGCGCCGGCGCTGGGAGGCCTACACCAAGTCCAAGGAGGACATGCTGGCGCGCAGCCACATCCCCGAGGCGCCCTGGTGGGTGGTGGAGGCGGTGGACAAGAAGCGGGCCCGGCTCAACTGCATCGCCCACCTGCTGCGGCAGATCCCCTACGAGACCGTCGCGCACCCGCCCGTGCACCTGCCGGAGCGCGTGCGGCACGCCGATTACGCCCGCGCGCCGATCCCGCCGGAGATGTACGTCCCGGCCGAGTACTGACGCCGAACGGGGTGCGCCTCGCGGGCCTTTGAACGCTGCACGGGCTCGCGGATTCAGAGCCGCCCGTCCATCCGCTGGGGCACGAGGGTGAAGCGCCCGTCCTTCGCCCAGGTCAGGCCGAGCAGGATCACGTTGTCGGCGACGGGCGGCGGCGCGGGCATGGGCAGCGATACGGGCAGGAGCACGGGCCGGGCGGCGATGCGCTCCGCGATGATCCGGCGGATGCGCGGGCGGAACCCGCGGCGCGCCAGCCAGTCCGGAATCTTGATGTCATCGCAGCGCATCGGCCCGCCTCAGACTCGATCCGTAATTCGATGCGCCCATCAGGCACGCAGCGCAGCGCGGCGCATCCCCAAAACGGAGTATGCTCCGGGCTGCGAACGGGACGAGGCGGCCCCGATCGTCGGTGCGGTGCGGAGGCGCCGGGCAAGCGGCGGGTTCGCTGCCGGGCGAGAGCCTGCGCCGCCCGCTACTGCACGGTGCCCGGGGCCTCCGGAAAGTACTGGCCGGCCCAGGTCTCCGAGAGGGTCCGGTCGCCGTCCCTGAGGAACAGGCGCATCTCGATCGGATCGGCGCCCTCGGCATAGACCTTCAGGAAAACCCGCCAGGGGCTGGCCTTGCCGTAGGGCGCCCAGGTCGCCCCGACTTCCTCGGCGCTCCCGCGGGAGAGGGTCAGGGAGACGGCGGCCTTCTCCGGGTCTCGGCCCGCGAGCACCGCGCCCTCGAACTCGAGCACGAACTGGCGCACGAGGATGGCGCGACCCGGGCGCCGGTCCGCCTCGGGCAGCCACGCGGCCTTGCCGGCCCGGGTGGCGACGCAGCGGGCGAGATCGGTCGCCACGGGCTCGGCGACCGGCCAGAGCAGGCGGTAGGCGAATCGGCGCTCGGCACCCGCTTCGGGCCTGTCCGCCGGCACCCACATCGCCACGATGTTGTCGTCGGTCTCCTGATGGGTCGGGATCTCGACGAGTTGCACGCTGCCCGCGCCCCACGCGCCGACCGGCTCGACCCAGAGGTTCGGCCGGTTCTCCTCGTACCCGTCGTCGAGGTAATTCGCGAAGGTGCGGTCGCGCTGAAGCAGCCCGAATCCCTTCGGCGACACATCCGCGAAGGCGCTGACGCTCACGCGCGGCGGGTTGTTCAGGGGCCGCCACAGCGCCTCGCCGGTCCCGGTACGGATCAGCAGCCCGTCGGAATCGTGCACCTCCGGGCGCCAGTCGCTGGCGAGGAACCGGCTCGGGCCCTCGGAGAACCAGTGCATCGAGGTCAGCGGCGCGAGTCCCAGCCGATCGACGGCCTTGCGGAAGAACAGCGTGCAGGCGACCTCGATCAGCGTGTGCGGCTCCTTCCGGGCCACGAACCGGTAGGCGCCGGTCACGCTCTCGCCCTCCAGAAGCGCCAGCACCGTCACGGCGCCGCCGACGGAGGGTGAGACGTAGAAGCGGGTGAAGCGCGGGAATTCCTCCCGCCCGGGCGGAACCGGCGCGGTGTCGATGGCGATGCCCCGCGCCGAGGCGCCGTACTGCCGGCCGTCCCCGGCGGCCCGGAAATACGAGGCTCCGAGGAAGGCGAGCCAATCGCCGTCGCCGCCGGGCTGCCCAGCCGGGGCGTTCTGGAACCGGACGCCCGCGAAGCCCGCGCCGTCGGGCAGGCCGGCAGCCGGGCTGCCGGGCGGATGGACGAAGAGGTCGCGCGCGTAGAGTACCTCGCGGGCTTGACCCTCCTCCAGGGCGTAGACGCGAACCGGCGCGCGGAAGAAGTTGCCGAGGTGGAAGAACGTCACCGGGGCGGGGCTGTCGCGGAACAGCGCGTTAGCGGGCGGGTAGCGGATCTCCTGCAGCGGGCCGTAGGTCAGGGCGTCGAGCGCGGCCGCCGCGCCGGGCGGTTCGGCCGGCGGCCGGTAGGGCGCGTCGCGCGCCGACCGCGCCATCGCCTCGAGGCGGTCGAGATCCATCGGCTCCGGCGGCGCGAGCCGCGGCGATCGCGGCTCGGCCACGGCCGGCCGCGCGAGGTTCGAGAGGGCGAGCACGCCGATCGCCGTCAGGGCACGTCTTGTGATCACGCGGGACTCCGCAGCACCGGGGCTTCCTGTCCCCTCCGCTCTATCCCGACCGGCGCCGCGGCGGAAACCGATCCTGCGGCGTGGCGCGGGCCATGCCCCAGCGTGCGCGAAGCACTGCGCGCCTCGCCGAACAGTATTCGCTTCGCCGCCTAAGCAAAGCTGGAGTGATCTGAAAGACACGGTCCGAAGTTCAGAATTTTATGACTGGATTATGACGCAGCGTGACCGGTCAAATCCCTCTACTGGCTCGTCCATCGACCCTGCAGGGGAGCCGGTGAAGATGGTCAAGCACGGTATCTCGATCGCGGCGCTCGTCGCCGCGGGATTGTCGTCCGGTCAGGCAGAGGCCCAGAGCGTCAACACCACGCCGGCCAACGTCAACGTCCTGAACCTGCTGGCGCCCTACCTCGGCCTCAACGCCACGCCGGTCGGACAGGCCACGCTGCAGCTCAACCTGTCCCAGGCGATCGCCGACAACCAGAATGCGACGCTCGCCCAGCAGCAATTGGCGATCAGCGACAAGGCGCTGCCGGGCAACACGCCCTTCCTCGGCTCGATCACCCTGGTCAACGGCAGCGTGGTCAATCTCGGCCCCGGCGACAACATCGGGGGCGGGCTGCCGCTGCAGGCGATCCAGGGCACCGGCAAGTTGAACCCGCTCCAGCCGGTCGGCGGCCTCGGGCCCCAGCTCGGCGCGATCTTCCAGACCGGGATCCGGGCCAGCACGGCCTCCACCGGCCCGCTCGCCGCGACGTTCAACCTGCTGAACTCGGCCTACACCGTCACCAGCAGCGATCTCGGCGTGGCGAAGAACTACTTCGCCAACGGAGCCGCCACCAACCCGAGCACCACGCCGGCCGGGTACGTCCCGGTGCCGGCCGTGGCACCGGCGGGCTTCACGCTGCCCCGCGCCAACGGCCTGCCGAACACCACCGACAGCGTCTACGATCTCGCCTACGGGGTGAAGAACACGCAGCCCGGCCAGGACGTCTACGGCTCGTCCCGCCCGATCCAGGTCGCGCCGAGCCAGTACACCCTGTTCGACCCGACGGCGCTCAGCGGCATCGCCACCAACCCGTCCTTCCCGAGCGGGCACACCAACTACGCCTTCACCGACGGCGTGCTCCTCGGCATGCTGGTGCCGACGCAGTTCCAGAGCCTGATGCTGCGCGCCTCCGAGTACGGCGACAGCCGCATCGTGCTCGGCGTGCACTACCCGCTCGACATCATCGCCTCGCGCGCCTTCTCGGCCTACGACCTCGCCCAGGCCTTCACCAACCCGGCCTACATCAACAACGCGGCGACGACGGGCATCGCCCTCAACCTGCCGGGCCTGTTCACGAAGGCGCAGGCGGAGTTCCAGGGCTACCTCGCGCAGCAATGCGGCAACACGGTCGCGGCCTGCTCGGCGGGCGCGGCCAACACCGCCGGCAACCCCTATCTGTCGAGCGCCGCGAACCAAGCGCTCTACCAGCAGCGCCTGACCTACGGGCTGCCGGTGCTGACCTTCGCCCAGGCCCCGCGCGAGGCGGCGCCGACGGGTGGACCTGATGCCTCGATCCTGCTGGCACCGCTCTACGGCGGCAGCACGCAGGCGGCCCGCACCCTCGCGCCGAACGGCGGCCTCACCGCGAGCCTCCAGACCGACACGATCAATCAGATCATCGTCAACACCGAGACCAACGCGCTGGCGGCCTTCTACGGCTCGGCCCTGAGCTACTGGAGCCGCATCGACCTCTACACCGCCGCCGGCTACTTCCAGAACGTCACCGGCAGCCTCACCCTCGACCCGCTCGACCGGATCAACACCGCGGTGACGGTGGGCGCCACGGGCGTGCTCGGCGGCAGCGGCACGGTGGCGGGCCTCTCAGTTCTATCGGGCGGCGCCGTGGCGCCGGGGGCGGGCGGCATCGGCACCCTGACGGTCGCGGGCAATGCCGGCTTCGCGGCCGGCTCGGCCCTGCTGGTGGACGCCAATGCCGCCGGGCAGGCCGACCGCCTCGCTGTCGCGGGCAGCGCCACCCTCGCGGGCGGCACCGTTCAGGTCACCGCCGCCCCGGGCATCTACAATCCGCGCACCCGCTTCGCCATCCTCTCCGCCGCCGGCGGCGTCGCCGGCCAGTTCGGCAACGTCACCGCAAACCTCGCCTTCCTCTACCCCAGCCTCAGCTACGCCCCCACCGAGGTCGATCTCACCCTCACCCGCAACGACATCGCCTTCTCGGCCATTGCGGCCAACCGCAACCAGGGCGCGGTGGCCGATGCGATCCAGGCTGGGGGCCCCGGCACCGGCGCCTTCCAGCGCACGGTCGGGCTCAGCGCCGACGAGGCCCGCACCGCCTTCCAGGCGCTGGCGGGCGACATCCACGCCAGCACCGTCTCGACCAACTACGCCACCGCGTTCTTCGTGCGCGAGGCCATCCTCGACCGCCTGCGCTGGGGCCCCACCCCCGGCAGCGCCGACGGCCTCGACTACGGCAGTCTGCCGGCCACCTACACCGCCGACCTGCCCGGGCGCCGTCCCCCCGTGGCCGCAATGCCCGCCCGTATCCTCGACCCGCGCATTTTCGGCCTCTGGGGCCAGGGCTTCGGAGCCTTCGGCGCGGCGCGCTCGGACGGCAACGCCGCCGGCCTGACCCGCCAGATCTCCGGCTTCGCCCTCGGCGCCGACGTGCGGCTCGAGAGCGGGATCAGGCTCGGCGTGGTGGGCGGCTACACCTCCGCCAGCCTCGACACCGCCGGCCGGCTGCAATCGGCCACCATCGAGAGCGGCTACGGCGGCGTCTACGGCGGCTACGAGGCCGGCCCCTTCGCCCTGCGGCTCGGGGCCACCTACGCCGACAACAGCACCCGCACCCGGCGCGCCGTGGCCTTCGCGGGCTTCTCCGACACCGCCACCGCGCGCACCGGCGGCGCGACGATCCAGGGCTTCGGCGAGATCGGCTACAAGATCGTCCTCGGTCAGGCCGGCCGGGCGCCGCTGGTGTCGAAGGACGGCCCGGCGCCGCGCCAGGGGGCGCCGGCCTATCTCGAGCCGTTCGTGGGCGGCTCCTACGTCTCGATCGGGCGCGACCGCTTCGTGGAGGCGGGCGGGCTCGCTGCGCTCACGAGCTTCGCGCGCGACTACGAGGTGGGCGCGGTCACGGCGGGGCTGCGCGGGCAGACGGCGCTGGATCTCGGCTTCGCGGCGCCGATCTCCGCGCACGGGCTGGTGGGCTACCGGCGCGCCTTCGGCGACGTGGTGCCGACGGCGCTGCTGGCCTTCGGCGCCGGCCCGAGCTTCCTGACCGCCGGCATCCCGATCGCCCGGGACGCGCTGGTGGCCGAGGCGGGCCTCGACCTGCGGGTGTCGCCCAACGCTACCCTGGGCGTCGCCTATACGGGCCAGGTCGGCGACCGGATCCAGGACCACGCCGTCAAGGGCACCTTCACCTACCGGTTCTGAGACGCCGCCCGCCTTCGAGAACGTATCCCGCGGCGCGAGCCATCATGCCCGAGCAGAGTCGCGCCGTCCCGGATGGCGCGGCGCGGGTGACCGGATCAGGCGGTCAGTTCGTCCGCGAGACCGTCGAATTCCGTGCGGATGCTGGCGTAGAGCCGGCGCACCCAGACCGTGGCCTCGGCCTTGTCCGCCTCGGCGCCCTGCAAAGCCGCCTCGGCGCGAATCGCCCGGGCCTCGGAGGCCTGGGCCGCGGCCTCGGCATCGAGGGCGCGCCGGTTGGCGGCCTCCGTCGCCGCCTCGGCGGCCCGCATCCGGGCCTCGGCCGCCTCGGCATGGGCGAGGCTGCGCTGCATCGCGAGGCGGGCGCGCCGCGCCTCCTCCTGCGCCTCGCCGCGAGCGCGCCGGACGCGGCTGCCCATGTCGCGGATGAGCTGGATCGCCGCCGCCCAGTCGATCGCCTCGGACCCGACAGGATCCTCGGCCTCCGGTGCGGGGGCGAGGTCCCCGCCTCCCTGCGGATCGGCCTCCGGGCCCGCGTCGGACAGGTCCGCGCGTGAATCCGCAAGTCCATCCGCGAATCCATCCGCCGTTCCGTCCGCGAGCCGGTCCACGAAGCCGCCGAGCTCGGCGCTCAGGTCGACGTCGAGGTCGGCCACGAGCTGCGCGAGGCGCTCGTGATCCTCGGGGGCGAGCAGCCGCTGGAGCGGGGTCAGCCCGGGGACGGCGGAGCGGGGCGGAGTGCCGGCCTGCACCGGACGGGCCGCCGCAGCGCTCGGGACGGATCGGATCGCGGCGCCCATCAGCCGGGCTGCCGGGTCGGCGGGAAGGCGGCGAACTCGCTGCTGATCGCCTCATGGATGCGCACCAGCCACTCCTCGGCGCCGCGCGCGCGCTGCTCGGCATCCTCGGCGCGCTCCTCGGCGGCCCGCACCCGGGCCTCCGCGTGGGCCTGGATGTTGGCCGCGCGCGCCTCGGCTGCCCGGACCCGGTCCTCGGCGGCCTTCACGTCCGCACGAACCCGCTCCAGGAGCTCCTGGACGCGCAGTTCCTGCTCCTGCGCCTGGGCCTCGACCTCGCGGGCATGGCTGGCGGCCGAGCGCACGCGATCGATGAGGGCGGCCCATTCCTGCGGCGAGGCCGGCTGGATGGTTCCGGCCGGAGCCGGCCGGTCCGCGGCGGCCCGTTCGGCGGGTGTGCGGACGATGCGCAGGATGCTGTTGAGCGGGTCGCTCGCGGTTGGCGTCGCCGGCCGGGCCGAGGAGGCGCGCGTTTCGGGCTCACCGTACCCCTCCCACCCGAGCGTCTTGGCCGGTTCCATCGCGAGATCCTCCGTCGGCACCGCGTGCTCCAGCTTCGGCACGCTGCGTTGCCGGCTCAGATTTGGTTAAGCTTGGTTAAAGAGACGTTAACGCGGTCGTCCTTTTCGCCTCCGACAGCTCACCGGACAGTTCTCATAACGTGTGTTACTTGCACCTGCTGATGGCGTTTCGTCGATATGCGGACGCTCGACATCGCCTTGGCCGACACATCCTCGTGCGACGAGGCGGCACGATGGCAAGCCCGCCGCGTCCCCGATGCCTGAGCGCGGCGCCGCCTTCACGATCCGGTAACCATGCGGATGCGAGACCGGCGGCCTCATCGTCGGTGCGGAAGGTGGGACCACATGCCCAAGCATATCGTCGTCGCGGTGCCCCACAGCCTCGGAACGGACGAAGTGCGCCGCCGGCTCGACACGCATACGGATTGGGCGCGGCAGACGCTCGAAAAGGACAAGATCGCCGTCAGCATCGGCGACTGGGTCGGCAACGAGCGGCCGTTCTCGGCCTCCGCCCTGGGCCAGAGCGTGCGGGGCGTGCTCGCCATCGCCGACGACGCCCTCCGCTTCGAGGCGGAGCTGCCCTGGACGCTCGGAATCTTCTCCCCCGCGATCGAGGCAGCGGCCCGGCACTACGCCGCGCGCCTCCTCGCCTGACGGGTCAGCCGCCCGGCCGGACGGGGCTCCGCCTGCGGCGCGTCACCTGCCGCAGGATGCGGGACAGCTCGTCGACCGAATAGGGCTTGTGCAGCAATTCGAAGCCGTTGTGCCCTTCCTCGGCGAGGACGTGGCTGTAGCCCGAGGCGAGCACCACCGGCAGGCCCGGCCTGCGCCGCCGGATCTCCCGCCCGAGTTCGACCCCGTTCATCCCCGGCATCACCACATCGGAGAACACCACGTCGAACCCGCCCGGCTCCGCTTCGAGGCGGGCGAGCGCCTCGTCGGCATTGGCCGTCCAGGTGGTGACGTAGCCGAGATCCTGCAGGGTCTGCGTGGCGAAGCGCCCGACCTCGACGTTGTCCTCCACGACCAGGACCCGCCGGCCGTTGCCCGCGGGGGCGGGCCGCTCGGCCTCGGTCTCGCTCTCGGGCTCCGGGCCGTCTGGCACCTCCGGCAGGTAGAGGGTGAAGGTGGTGCCGCCGGCCGCGCCCGTCCGCACCGCGACGTTGCCGCCCGACTGCTTGGCGAAGCCGAAGACCTGGCTGAGCCCGAGGCCCGTGCCCTTGCCCACCTCCTTGGTGGTGAAGAACGGCTCGAAGATCCGCTCGATCACCGCGTCGGGGATGCCGATCCCGGTATCGGTGAGCGAGACGGCGACGAAGGGCCCCGGCCCGCCCGCATGGCCGCGGATCATCGGCATCGCCATCCCGGCCTCCAGGGCCAGCGTCAGGGTGCCCGCCCCGTCCATGGCGTCGCGGGCATTGACCGCCATGTTGACGAGCGCCGTCTCGAACTGGCTCAGGTCGGCGTGGACGTAGCAGCGCGCCTCGGGAAGCCGCGTCACCACCGCGACGCGGGCACCCGTCACCGCATCCACCATGTCGGCGATCGCCCGCAGGATCACCCCGACCTCGAAGGTCTCGGGCTTGAGCGCCTGCCGCCGGGCGAAGGCCAGCAACTGGCTCGTCAGCTTGGCGGCGCGGTCCACGGTGTCGGAGACCGCCTCGAGATAGCGGGTCCGGCGCTCCTCGGCGAGGTTCGGGCGGCGCAGGAAGTCGACGGAGGAGCGGATGATGGTGAGCAGGTTGTTGAAGTCGTGCGCGACGCCGCCGGTGAGCTGGCCGATCGCCTCGAGCTTCTGCGATTGCCGCAGCGCCTCCTCGGCCTGCCGCAGGGCCTCGGCCTGAAGCTTCTCGGCGGTGATCTCGCGGCCGTAGGCGTAGACGAGGTCGCCCTCGCGCGAGGTGTGCCAGGAGATCCAGCGCGCCGTGCCGTCCCGGTGGCGGTAGCGGTTCTCGAAGCTGGTGAGGTCGCGCTCGGTCACGGCCTGGCTCAGGGCGGAGGCGGTGATGGTCGCGTCGTCCGGCCAGATGAAATCCCGGTAGCTGCGGCCCTCGATCGCGGCCGGCTCGTAGCCGAGGATCCGGGTCCAGGCCGGGTTGACGGCCCGGAAGATGCCGTCCGCGCCGACCACCGCGAGGAGATCGCGGGAATTGCGCCAGACCCGGTCGCGCTCGGCCGTGCGCGCGACGACCTCGCTCGCGAGGCTGGCGTTGAGGCTGCGCAGCGCGTCTGCCGCCTCGCGCCGCAGGGCAGCGAGCTGAAGGTTGGTGCCGACCCGGGCCAGAAGCTCGCGGGACGAGAACGGCTTGACGAGGTAGTCGTCCGCCCCGGCGTCGAGGCCCTCGACCTTGGCCTCGTCCCCGGCCCGGGCCGACAGGATGATCACCGGCAGCTCGCGCAGGGCCGGCTCCGCCCGGATCGCCGCGAGCAGGCCGAAGCCGTCGAGGCGCGGCATCATCACGTCGGTGAGCACGAGGTCGGGCGTGCGCATCCGCGCGGCGTCGAGGGCGGCCTGACCGTCCGCGACCGCCTCGACCGTGTAGCCCTCGCGGGCGAGCAGGCGCCGGACGTGCTCGCGCATGTCCGCGTTGTCGTCGGCGAGCAGGATGCGGGCGCTCCGGGGCGCCCCGGCGCCGCCGGTCGGCAGCAGGTCGCGCAGGTCGGCAGCGCTCAGGCCCTCGGTCTCGGGAGCCGGGTCGAGCCAGCGCCGGGCCTCCTCGACGAAGGCCGCCGCCCGCACGGCCGTTGAGGTCGCGGGCTCCGCGGGCGCCGCGGGCGCGTCCGGGACATGCGCCCGCCCGAGCGGCAGGCAGACGCGGAACACGCTTCCGCGGCCCGGCTCGCTCTCCGCCGCGATCGTGCCGCTCTGGAGCTGGACGAGTTCCTGCACCAGGGCGAGACCGATGCCGCTGCCCTCGAAGGTGCGCCCGCGCGCGCCCTCGACCCGGTGGAAGCGCTCGAACAGGCGCGGCAGCTCGGCGGCGGCGATGCCGATCCCCGTATCGGCGACCTCCAGCACGGCCTGCCCGTCCTCCCGGCGCAGGCCGACGCGGATCTCCCCCGTGAAGGTGAACTTGAAGGCGTTGGAGAGGAGGTTCAGCACCACCTTCTCCCACATGTCGCGATCGACGTGGACGGGCTCGCCGAGCGGCGGGCAGGCGACCGTCAGGGTCAGGCCGGCCTGCTCGCAGAGGGAGCGGAAATTGCCGGCGAGCGCCTCGGTCAGCGCCGCGAGGTCGGTCGGCTCGAACCGCACGGTGGCGCGGCCGGCCTCGACCCGGGCGAAATCCAGGAGCCCGTTGACAAGGCGCAGCAGCCGCAGGCCGTTGCGGTGGGCGAGGCTCAGGAGGTCGGCATCCTCGCCCGGGACGCGACCGCGCGCCAGCACCTCCTCGAGAGGGCTCAGCATCAGGGTCAGGGGCGTGCGGAACTCGTGACTGACGTTGGAGAAGAACACCGTCCGGGCCCGGTCGAGCTCGGCCAGGGCCTCGGCGCGGCGGCGCTCGGCCTCGTAGGCGTCGGCGCTCGCGAGGCCGGCGGCGACCTGGCCGATCAGCAGGTCGAGGAAGCCGCGATAGCCCGCATCGAGGGGGCGGATCGGGTTGAGCGCGAGCACGGCGACGCCGACCGGCGCGGACTCGCCCTGACCGGCGACCGGCAGCAGCAGCGCCCGGTCCGGGATGCGCCCGGAAGGCCCGGCGGGAAGCGTGCCGAAGCGCGCGGCGAGATCCACGGCCGGCGCCACGCCGCCGGCGGCGGTCCGCCAGAGCAGCCCGGCCTCGCCCGCGTCGCGGGACAGGATCGCGGGTGCGGCCTCGGCCGGGATGCCGACGGTGCGGGCAAGGCGCGCGCTGCGCCCGTCCGGTTCGAACAGGTAGACCAGAGCTGCCGGCACGTCCTGCGGCGTCTCGGCGAGGCTCGCCGCGAAGGCATCCAGGACGCCGGCCCGGGTGTGGCTGGTGGCGAGCCGCGCGGCGAGGCCGCCGAGGAGCCGCAGGCGGCGCTCGCCGACGACCCGCTCGGTCTCCTCCGTCACCACGCAGAGCATGCCGGCGATCGCGCCCGCATTGTCGGTCAGCGGCGAGTAGGAGAAGGTGTGGTAGGTCTCCTCGGGGAAGCCGCGCCGCTCGAGCAGCAGGAACAGGCCCTCGTCCCAGGTGGCCTCGCCCGTCTCCAGCACCTGCCGGATCCGCGGGCCGATCTCGGGCCAGATCTCCTCCCAGACCCGATCGGAGCGGGCGCCGAGCGCCCAGGCCTCCTTGACGCCGAGCGTCGGCAGGTAGGCGTCATTGCAGAAGAAGGTGAGGTCGGGGCCCCACAGCATCCACATCGCGAAACGGGAGGACAGGACGATTCGAATCGCCGTCTTCAGGCTCTGGGGCCAGCCGGCGGGCTCGCCGAGGCTGCCGGCGGACCAGTCCTGGGCGCGCATGCGGGCGCCCATCTCGCCGCCGCCCTGCATGAAGCCGGTATCGACGGGAGCGTGGGCGGCCCCCTCGGGGGCCGGACTATGCGGCGTGGTCCGGGCGTCCTCGGTCTCGTCCATCGATGCGGCGCACGGCCTCCGGGAGCGCGGCCGGCTCTCGGAACGCCGGCGATGCCCGGTATGTGAGCCATCCCGGCCCGGATGCCTAGTGCGCGTGCAGGATGCAACCGGCGACAAATCGCTTTTCGGTTGTATCTGACCGTTTCGACGCCGGCGCGGCGCCCGGCCCGATCGCCTCGCGCCGCCGCACTCGGTCGGCGGACGCGGAGCGTTCGGTGGCCGTCCGGCCCACGGAGCCGGACGGGGCGCGGGGCCCGGGCATGGCGGAGTGCCTCACTCGCGGGCGGCGGCCTCGCGGACGATGCCGCTGTGGGGCTCCGAGACGAGCACGCGGTCGCCCACGCGACGGATCTCGACGGCCTCGGGTGCGTCGCCGAGCGCCCGGGGCGTGGAGAGCGTCACGCTCTGATCGGGGCCGAGCACCGTCTCGAACCGGACGGCCGGCGCGGCGGCGCGGGGCGCCAGGGTGACGACGACACGATAGCCCTTCGGCTCGGCGGTGTAGTAGGCGACGCCCGCCAGGGTGCCCAGGCTGACGCTGCCGGCCCGGGCTGGAGCGATCTCGGCGGAGACGGCCGGGACGGCGGCGGCGAGCAGGGCGAGGGCGGTGAACGTGGTACGCGCGAACATGACGGTCTCGATCCTCGAAGCGGCGCGGGGTCCGTTGCCCCGGCCTGTGCAGCCGATATGCTTTGCATCGCAGCATGGATCAAATCGATTGCATCGCTAATGACTATTGATCATGTCGATCTCTCCCGGATCGATCTGAACCTGCTCGTCGCCCTCGACGCGCTGCTCGCCGAGCGCAGCGTGACGCGCGCGGCGGCGCGGATCGGCATCGGACAATCGGCGATGAGTTCGAGCCTCGCCCGCCTGCGCCGGCTCTTCGACGACGAGTTGCTGACGCGGGCGCCCGAGGGCATGCGGCCGACGCCCCGGGCGCTCGCGCTCGCCGAGCCGGTGCGCACGGCCCTGCGCCAGATCCAGTCGCTGGTGCGGCGCGACGAGGCGTTCGACCCGCGCGTGGTGGAGCGCACCTTCACGATCAGCCTGCCGGACAGCACCGAGGTGCTGCTCGGTCCTCGCCTCCTCGCCTACCTGCAGGCGGAGGCGCCGGGGATCCACCTGCTGCTGCGCTCCATCGATCGCGCCCGCATCCTCGACGAGCTCGACACCGACCGGGTCGATCTCGCCATCGGGTTCTTCACCGAGGGCCAGATGCACCACAAGCGGCGGGTGCTCTACCGCGACAGCTACGTCTGCCTGTTCGATGCCGGGCAGGTCGGGCTGCGGCCGCCGATCTCGCTCGACGACTACCTGCGCTTCCCGCACGTGCTGACGAGCCTGCGCGAAACGGCCCACGGGGTGGTGGACGATGCGCTGGCCGAGCTCGGCCTGAAGCGCACCCTGGCGGTGACGACGCCGCGCTTCCTCGTGGTGCCGTTCCTGGTGCGGGCGGCCCCCGTGATCACCACGATGCATGCCCGCCTCGCCCAATCCTTCGCCGGGGCGCTCGGCCTCACCGTCAGCCCGGTGCCGGTCAGCCTGGAGCCCGTGACGGTCTCGATGCTGTGGCACGCCTCCTACGACGCGGATCCGGCCCATCGCTGGCTGCGGCAGGTGCTGGTCCGGCTCGCGGGCGAGACCGGGCCGTCCGAGCACCTCGACATCGCCGGGCCCGCCTGAGCCGCGCGCCGCCCAGGCGTCAATAGGGCTCGCCAGTGGCGGAACCCGGCGGCGGCTGGAGCGGGATCGGGTCCGGCTCGCGGGGCGCGCGCGCCGGGGCGGCGCGGGGCGCCGCCGGGCGGGGGGCGGCGGCACCCGCCGGGCCGCGCGGACCCGGGGGACCGGCCGGTCCACGCGCCCCGGGTTTGCCCGGAGGCCCCGGCGGGCCGGCCTCGCCGGGCGGACCCGGCTCCCCACGCCGTCCTTCCGGCCCCGCGGGGCCGACGGCGCCCGGCGGCCCGCTCTCGCCTTGCGGCCCGGGCATGCCGGGCGGCCCCGCAGGGCCCGGCTCCCCGCGCGGACCCTGCGCCCCCGGGGGGCCGGCCATTCCGGCCGGTCCCGGCGGGCCGATCTCGCCCCTGTCGCCCGTATCGCCCTTCTGACCGCGCGGGCCCGGAGGGCCGGCGGCCCCCGGCTCGCCCCGGGCCCCGGGCTTGCCATCCGCGCCGGGCAGGCCCGAAGCACCCGTCTCGCCGCGTGGGCCGGGTGGCCCCGCCGGGCCCGCCGGTCCGGCTGGACCTGACGGCCCGGGAGGGCCCGGAGGACCGGCGACGACGGTGGCGCTCGGCTGGGCCGTCTCGCCCGGCGGACCGGCCGGGCCCTGCTGGCCGCACTCGCCGACGACCGCCTGCTGCGTCTCGCCGCCCGCCCGCAGGGTCACGATGCAGCTTGCCGGGTGGTAGATCAGGTGGAACTCGAAATTGCCCCGGCTGTCGGTCTTCTGCGGGAAGCGGCCGTCGAGGGTGATCTGGGCATCGGTCGCGCTCGTCGAGCCGAGCACCCAGAGCTCGCCGCCGGTGATCTTGGCGGCCAGGACCTGCATCTCGGCCCGGGCCTCGGCCGGCCCGAGAGCGGCGGCGAGCAGGGCCGGCATCAGGGAGCGGCGGAAGGACCGGTACGCCACGCACGAACCTACGGGTTAAGCTTAATGTCCAGTGTGCCGCCTTTCGCGCGCAGGGAAAAGGCGAGGCCGCGCGCTCTCGGCCGCCCGGCCCGGTTGTGCACAGGCGCGCACGGAGGCCGGAGGGTGGGAAGCTTGGCAGCAAAGTCGGCAAATGAGTGCTAAACCATTGCTAATCATCAATTATTTCGCGCGCTCCCTTGATCCGGATCGCGCTTCGCGTCAAGCTCTCGCCTGCACAACAGCTTCGCGCGAGGATCGAGAATGAGCGTGTCGCCCGCCTTCCGCCGTCAGATCGAGGGCTACAGCCTCACCACCGCCGAGATCCTCTACCGCTTGCCCGACCATCCCAACCTGCTCCAGACCTTCGTCTGGCAGAACCACGACCTGTTCCCGGACTTCCCGGAATTGCGCCGGTTCCTCGCGTTCTGGCAGCGCTCGATCGAGGGGCCGCTCCACTCGGTCAAGGTCGCCCACAGCCGGCTGATCCGCCCGGCCGAGCTGCGCGCGGTCGGGGCCGAGTTCCGGCTGCACTGAGGCCGGCGGCCCGGCGCGGGCTCGCCCGCACGCGCGGGATCCCTCGGGCGCCCTCGCGAATTGATGGCGGTCAGACCGGGCGCGCCGCCCGAGGAGGTCGCATGGGCTTGCTCGCCTTCCTGCTCTTCACCCTGCCCTGGTTCGCGCTGGGGATCCTGGACGTCATGCGCCTGCGCGCCACCCGACCGCTCTGAGGGCGGCGGCTCAGGCCGAGCCCGCGATCACCGAGCGCTCGAAGGCGTCGACGAAGCGGGGCTCGACCTGGCCCGCCATGCCGCGCAGCACCCCCATGGCCTCGGGCCGGCTCATGGCCGGGCGGAACGGGCGTCGCGCGGTCAGCGCCGCGAAGATGTCGCAGATCGTCAGGAAGCGGACGACGTCTCCGAGTTCGCCCTCGCCGAGCCCGTCCGGGTAGCCCGAGCCGTCCAGCAATTCGTGGTGGTGGCGCACGGCGTCGAGGCCCGCCGGGTCGTCGTAGCCGCTGGCGCGCAGGATCTCGTAGCCGATCAGCGGGTGGCGCCGCACGGCCGCGGTCTCGACCGCGTCGAGGGGGCCGCGCTTGAGCACGATCTGGCGCGGCACCCGGGCCATGCCGATGTCGTGGACGAGGGCCGCCCGCACGAGGCGGCGCCGCTGCAGGTCGGGGAAGCCGATCTGGGCCGCGAACTGGGCGGCGAGCCCCGCCACCGCGAGGCCGTGCTGGGCGGTGGGGTCGTCATGGGCCCGGACGGTGTTCAGCCAGCGCGCGACGCCGCCGTCGTGCAGCACCCCGACGATGCGGGTGATGCAGGCGTCGATGGGCACGAGATCGACGGCGTTGCGCGTCGTGGCCGAGCCGAACAGGGCCGAGAGGGCGGTGCTGGTGCGCTCGGCGCATTGGCGGATCGTGGCGTTCAGGCTGCCGCCGCCGGGATCGACGAGGTTGAGCAGCGCCGTCACGATCTGGTGGGGCGGGGCGTAGAACGGCACGCAGGCCCCGGCGCCGAGATACTGCGCCTGCCGCAGGGCCTTGTCGGCGACGCGGTGGCTCACGCAGAGCAGCGGCGAGCGCGCGGCCCAGCTCTGCCGCTGCCGCCGCTCCAGGCAGCGGATCGCGGTGACGCGCGTGAGGTCGAGATCGCAGACCGCCGCGTCGACGCGCCCGAGCGTCGCCCAGTCGATGCCGGGATCGACGATCCGGCAGACGGAGACGCCCTGCAGCGCCTCATGGATATGGGCGCTGCGCTCGGGGTGATCCGTGACGAGCACGATGGTTTCGGGCAGCACGGCGGCTCGCCTTCCCTCCGGCCGGCGCGCCGTCCGACGAAGACGGGTGCGGGCGCCACGCCCGGTGTGCCGGATCGGGCCTGAGATTTGGTAAAGGCGGACCGCGGCCTCAGGCCGGCCCCGGCCGGGAGGCGACCGCCCTGCGCCCCGTGAGGCGGCGCGCGGTGACGAGGCCGAGGGCCAGCATCACCAGCGCGCAGGCGGACAGCGCGCCGAGGGTCCCGACCGCCCGGAGCGCCCCGCCGAGGATCGCGACCCCGAGCGCCTGACCACAGAAGAACGAGAAGGCGTGGAGCGCCACGGCCGAGGCGCGGGCCTGCGGCGCCACCTCGGTCACCTGCACCTGATAGGTGTTGTGGAGCATGTAGAAGCCGAGCCCGAGGGCGACCATCGCGGCGCAATCGGCCTGCCAGGTGCCCGCGAGGCCGACCACGAAGAGCGCCCCCGCGCAGACCGCCCCGCCCGCAACCAGCATCCGGCCGATCCCGAGCGACCGCACCAGGAGGCCGACCAGGGCCGAGTAGGCGAGGCCGCCCGCGGCGAAGCCCGCCAGCACGAGGCCGGCCTCGCGCGGGCCGCCCTCCCCTCGCGCCTCGATCAGCGGGGCGAGATGGGGGAAGATGCCGAACACGGCGATCGCCTCGACGAAGACGGCGCCGAACAGCACCCGCGCCCGCGGATTGGCGAGGATCGCGCGGTAGCGGCGCAGGGCCGCCCCGAAGGCCGGCCGCCGCGCCGCGTCGGCCCGGCGCTCGAAGCCGAGCCGCGTCGCCGCGAAGGCGAGCGCGGCCACCGCCGCCGTGGCGGCGAAGACGCCCTGCCAGCCGATCCAGGCCTCGACCAGGCCCGCGAAGGTCGAGCCCGTGAGCTGGCCGAGGATCACCGCGACGAGGAAGCGGCCGATCGCCACCTGCCGCCGCTCCAGCGCGACGCGGTCGCCCATCAGCGCCAGCGCCAGCGGCACCACCCCGCCCGCCGCCGCGCCCGCCAGCATGCGCAGGCCGAAGAGCAGGCCCATCCCGCCCGCGAGCGCGCAGCCGAGCAGCGCCAGGGCCAGCACGGCGAGACAGGCCGTCATCACCCGCTCCTTGCCGAGCGCGTCGCCGATCGGCCCGAGCACCGGCTGGATCAGCGCGTAGGGCAGCGCGAAGGCGGTCGAGAGCAGCGCCGCCCGGTGCGGGTCGCTGCCGAGATCGCGCGCCAGCACCCCGACGAGCGGCTCGACCGAGCGCCCCGCCACGGTGCTGGCGAAGCCCGCCACCGCCAGGATCACGATCAGGCGGGTCGCCCCGCGCGGCGGAGGATCGGGCTGCAGGGTCAGGGCGTCGATCCTCGGGTGCGGGCAGGAATTTCGGTCCGGCGCGGCACGCGGCCGGTCTCGGCAGGGTTACGCGCCGGACCGCCCCCTGGCCAGGGCCGCCCGCGGCGCGCCGCGGCCCGGTCCTGCCGATGCTGGAATTCCAAATACTGAATACACCGGGCGCGACTGTCTCGGGTCAGGGAAATTCAAAGCCCGGCCAAATAAACTTCTGTTGCACCCCGCGGCATCGCGCCCGTACTCTCGTCTCGACTGGCCCGATCGGTACGTCGTCCCAGGTCGCTGTCCTGCGGGCGGCGCCCGGGCGGCGCCCGGGCGGCGCCCGGGCGCGCTCGGCGCCCTCCGGCCGCGGACAGGGACGCGGACGGCCCCGTGAAGACCTCCCGAGGAGGCGAAGGGACGGACACGACGCCCATGAAGAAGAACAAGGTCATCTCCGCCGACGAGGCCATCGCCCTGATCCGCGACGGCGACGTCGTGACCACCACGGGCTTCGTCCAGAGCTGCATCCCGGAGGCGCTGCACGCGGCGCTGGAGAAGCGCTACGTCGCCAGTGCGAGCCCACGCGACCTCACCCTGATCATGACGGCTGGCGCGGGCGACAGCAAAGGCCTCGGCACCGGGCGCTTCCACCACGACGGCCTGCTGCGCCGGGTGATCGCCGCGAATTTCGGGCGGATGCCGAAGGTCGCCCAGGCGGCCCAGGAGAACAGGATCCTGGGATACAACCTGCCCCAGGGCGTGATCTCGCAGCTCTACCGCGCCTGCGCGGGCGGGCAGCCGGGCCTCTTCACGAAGGTCGGCCTCAAGACCTATGTGGACCCGCGCCACGGCGGCGGGCGCGTGAACACCGTCACGACGGACGACATCGTGAAGCTCGTCGAGGTCGATGGCGAGGAGTGGCTGTTCTACAAGGCCACCAAGATCGACGTGGCCTTCATCCGCGGCACTTCGGCGGACCCGTCGGGCAACATCTGCATGGCCAAGGAGGCCCTGACCCTCGACAACCTCGCCCAGGCGATGGCGGCGCGCAACAACGGCGGCCTCGTGATCGCGCAGGTCGAGCGCATCGTCGAGCAGGGCTCGATCAAGCCCAAGGACGTGCGCGTGCCGGGCATGCTGGTGGATTGCGTCGTGGTGGCCGAGCCCGAGCACCACCGCATGAATTACGGCGTGATGCACGACGCTGCGCTCGCCGGCGAGATCCGGGTTCCGGTCAATGCCTACAAGAAGATGCCGCTCGACGCCAAGAAGATCATCGCGCGCCGAGCCGCCTTCGAGCTGCCGCCGAACGGCGTGGTCAATCTCGGCGTCGGCGCGCCCGAGGGCATCTCCTCGGTCGCCGCCGAGGAGCAGGTCACCCCCTACATCACGCTCACCACCGAGGCCGGGGCGGTGGGCGGGGTGCTGGCATCCGGGTCGAGCTTCGGCGCGGCCACCAATGCCGACTGCATCATCGACCAGAACCAGATGTTCGACTTCTACGACGGCGGCGGCCTCGACATGACCTGCCTGGGTCTGGCCGAGTGCGACGGGGCCGGCAACGTCAACACCAGCCGCTTCGGCGGGCGCCTCAACGGCTGCGGCGGCTTCATCAACATCTCGCAGAACGCCCGCAAGGTGGTCTTCGCCGGCACCTTCACCAACGGCGGCCTCGTCACCGCGGTCGAGGACGGGCGCCTGCGCATCCTGCAGGAGGGCCGCGCGCGCAAGTTCGTGGCGAGCGTGGAGCAGAACACCTTCAGCGGGCCCTTCGCGCAGGAGCGCGACCAGCCGGTCCTCTACGTGACGGAGCGCTGCGTCTTCAACCTGACCAAGCGCGGCCTCGAACTGATCGAGGTGGCGCCCGGCATCGATATCGGCCGCGACATCCTCGCCCACATGGAGTTCACCCCGGTGATCGAGAACCCGATCCCGATGGACCGGCGCCTGTTCCGCGACGAGCCGATGGAGCTGCTGGCCGACCTGCTCAACCTCAACCTCAGCGAGCGGGTGAGCTACGACAAGGAGCGCAACCTCCTGTTCGTGAACCTGGAAGGCTGGCAGGTGCGCTCGAAGGGCGACATCGACGCCCTGCGCCAGGTGCTGGAGACCGCCTGCCTGAAGGCGGGCCAGCGGGTGAACTCCGTGGTCAACCACGACGGCTTCCGCATCAGCGAGAATCTCTACGACGCCTATGCGGAGATGATCGAGTACCTCTGCAAATACCATTACCTGACGACGACGCGCTACGCGACGAGCGCCTTCCTGCGTCTGAAGATGCAGGAGGCCCTGAGCAAGCGCGGGCTCTCCCCGCACATCTTCGAGCGCAAGCAGGACGCCCACGCCTTCCTGGAGCAGAGCGAGGTGCGGCTCGGCCCGACCGGCGTGATCGCCTCCGCGGCCTGATCAGGGCATCGGGACCTCGGCGCGCCGCCCCCGGAACGGCCACGACCGCGCCGCGCGCGGCACCGGAACGCGGGCCGGGTCCGCGGGCCTGACCTCCGCGCGGCTGTCGCGGTAGCGCAGCATCGTCTGCTCCAGGCGCCGCATGGCGGTGAGGAGCTGCGCCGCCATCAGCCGGTGTCCCTCGAGGGCGCCCGCCTCGTGCAGCGCCCGCTCGCAGGCCTCGGCGCGGGCGATCAGGCGCCGGGCCTCCTCGAGATAGCGCTCCATCCCGTCCGGATCCTCGACCGCGATCGGATTCATGCTCGCCTCCCGGCGGACCCGCCCGTGCGCCCCGTTCGCGCGGAGCGTCCCCCGGCTGGTCCCGCTGCTTCGATAGTCCGGCGCCGCGCCTGGCCGGCCCCGGCCAGATCAAGAGCGCGTAAGATTTCAGACAGTCCAACCGATGAAAATACGGCTACGCCGTGGGAGTATTTTCTGAATACGTCATGTGCTAAATATTACAGACCATGCAAATACGGTTACGAACCCCGATATACATCCACCATTTGGATCATGTCGAGACTGCGTCGGGCGTGCATCATGGCGGTTCCTGATTCGCGGAGTGAGTCCCATGTCCCGGCTCGGTCTGTTCGTCACCGCATTCGCGCTCGCCACGGGCGCCTTCTGGCTCACCATCCTCACCGACCCTCCGCGCTCGGTGGCCTCCCCTCGGGCGGCCGTCGTCAGGACGTGGGACGCGGCCCCCCTCGGCCGCGCCCGCTTCGTGCCCGAGGAGCTGTGCGGGCGCTTCGGCGCCTGCCCAGAATAGGACGGTCCGGCACGGAGCCGGGCAGCGCGGCGCCGGATCGACCGGCTCTGCGGTGCCGCGGCGCCGGATTCTGTCCCGGATCGGCACCGGATCGGCGGAACGGGGCTTGCGGACACCGGCGGGTGTTGCGCAGGCCAGCCGAGACGACCGATGCCGTGGAACCGGAAGGAATTCATCAATGTCGGCTTCGACAGGCTCGGGCCCGGCGAGGTCGTCGAGACGATCCTGAGCGCGGCCACGGCCGAGCGCTTCCGCTACGTGGTCACCCCCAACGTCGACCACATGGTCCGCATCGACGCCGATCCGGACGTGGCCGCGCTCTACCGGAACGCTTGGCTGTGCATCAACGATAGCCGGATCCTCGGGGCGCTGGCCCGGGCCGCGGGCGTCGCCCTGCCGGTGACGCCCGGGGCGGACCTCGTGGGCGATCTGCTGCAGGACCGGCGCCTCGCGCGCGACACGCCGATCCTGGTGGTCGGGGGTCATCGCGGGCTCGCCGAAGAGCTCGCCCTCCGGCTCGGCCTCACCGCGATCCGGCAGCACCGGCCGCCGATGAACCTGCTGCGCGACCCCGGCGCCTTCGAGGCCGCGCTCGACGCGGTCGAGGACAGCCGCGCCCGCCTCGTCTTCCTCGCGGTCGGCTCGCCGCAGCAGGAATACATCGCCGCGGCGCTCGCGGCCCGCGGGATCGCCTGCGGCGTCGGGCTCTGCGTCGGCGCGGGCCTCGAGTTCCTCGTCGGCGCCCGGCGCCGGGCCCCGCTCTGGATGCAGCGGGCCGGGCTCGAATGGGCCTTCCGCCTCGGCACCGAGCCGAAGCGCCTCGCGCGCCGCTATCTTCTGGACGGCCCGCGCATCTTCGCGATCTATCTCGCCTACCTGTTCGCCCGCCGCGGCGCGCTCCAGCGCGGCTGATCGCGGCTCGTCCCAGCTTCGTCAGAGCGGCTCCGGGCGCGCTCGCCGGGACGGCGGATCCGGGGGCTCCCCGCGGCCGCGGCGGCCGAGCCGCAGGGCGATGGCGCGCCAGTCGAGCTGCGGGATCCCCTCCACGCGGGCCCTGAGGCGGCGTTCGCGCGCGTGCAGGCGCGCCTCGGCGACCTTGCGCGCTGTGATAGCCACGACGGTGACGACGGCGCCCGCGACGACGCTGCGACAGGGCAGCACGCGGACGACGCTGCGCGCCCGTAGTCTCGCGTTGGTGATCTCGCGCCTCATCGCCCCCAGGGCGCGCAGGACGCGCCGGGCGTCGTCCTGAAGCTCGTCGTCGGCGATGGGCGACGTGATGTGCGCGATCGAGCGGGAGGTTCCCCGGGCGGTTCAGGGCCCGGCGCGACGCGGACGCACCGTCAATGCGCCTCCTCCCAGTTCGCCGCCGCCCGCGCCTCGACCACGAGGGGCACCCGCAGGGTCAGCGCGGGCGCGGGCGCCTCCTCCATCACCGAGGCGATCACCGGCAGCGCCCGGTCGACCTCGTCCTCGGGCGCCTCGAAGACGAGTTCGTCGTGGACCTGGAGCAGCATGCGGACGTTGAGCCGCTTCTCGGAGAGCGCCTCTTCGATCCTGGTCATCGCGCGGCGGATGATGTCGGCGGCCGTGCCCTGGATCGGGGCGTTGATCGCCTGCCGCTCGACGCTGGCGCGCTCCTGCGGGTTGTTGGAACGGATCTGCGGGTAATGGCAGATCCGGCCGAACAGGGTGGTGACGTAGCCCTTGTCGCGGCAGAAGCGCTTGGTGTCGTCGATATAGGCCCGGATGCCGGGGAAGCGCTCGAAATACTGCTTGATGAAGGCCGAGGCCTCGGCCTGCCCGATGCCGAGGCGGTCGGCGAGGCCGAAGGCCGAGATGCCGTAGATGATGCCGAAGTTGATGGTCTTGGCGCGCCGGCGCAGGTCCGGCGTCATGTCGCCGAGCGCCACGCCGAACATCGCCGAGGCAGTGGCCGCGTGGATGTCGATGCCTTCCTCGAAGGCCTGGCGCAGCTGCGGAACGTCGGCGATGTGGGCGAGCAGGCGCAGCTCGACCTGGCTGTAATCGGCCGAGATCAGGCGGTTGCCGGGCCCGGCCACGAAGGCGCGGCGGATGCGCCGGCCCTCCTCGGTGCGGATCGGGATGTTCTGCAGGTTCGGCTCCGAGGAGGAGAGCCGGCCCGTCGTGGTGGCGGCGAGCGAGAACGAGGTGTGGACCCGGTCGGTGTCGCGGTCGGCGTGTTGCTGGAGCGCGTCCGTGTAGGTCGATTTCAGCTTCGAGAGCTGGCGCCATTCGAGGATCTTCTTGGGCAGGTCGTGGCCGGCCTGGGCGAGTTCCTCCAGCAGCGTCGCGGGCGTCGCCCACTGGCCGGACGGCGTCTTCTTGGCTCCGGGCAGGCCCATCTTGCCGAACAGGATGTCGCCGATCTGCTTCGGCGAGCTAACCGAGAAGGTCTCGCCCGCATCCGCCTGGATCTCCTCCTCCAGCCGCACCAGGGTCTGGGAGAAGTCGCCCGAGAGCCGGCTCAGCATGTTGCGGTCGATCCGGATGCCGTTCCGCTCCATCCGGGCGATCACCGGCAGCAGCGGGCGTTCCAGGGTCTCGTAGACGGCGACCCGGCGCTCGGCCACGAGCCGGGGCTTCATCATCCGCCACAGGCGCAGCGTCACGTCGGCATCCTCGGCCGCGTAGGCCGTCGCCCGGTCGATCGCCACCTTGTCGAAGGTGACCTTGGCCCGGCCCGTGCCGGCCACGTCCGAGAAGGTGATCGGCTGGTGGCCGAGATGGCGCCGGGCGAGCTCGTCCATGCCGTGCCCGCCCTTGCCGGCATCGAGCACGTAGGAGATCAGCATGGTGTCGTCGAAGGGCGCCACCTCGATGCCGTAGCGGGCGAGCACCTGCCAGTCGTATTTGAGGTTCTGGCCGACCTTCAGCACGCCCGGGTTCTCAAGGAGCGGCTTCAGGCGGGCGATCGCCGCGTCGAGGGGGATCTGCTCGGCGACGAGGCGGAACTCGCCGGTCGCGGACTTGGCGCCGCCGAAGAGGTCGCCGTCGGCCACGCCCTCGACGGGCTCGACATGGGCGAGCGGGATATAGGCGGCCCGGCCCGTCGCGGTGGCCAGCGAGACGCCGACGAGATTGGCCCGGTGCGCGTCCAGCGAATCCGTCTCGGTGTCGACGGCGATCACCCCGGCCTCCTCGGCCTCGGCGATCCAGGCGTCGAGGGCGTCGAGGCTGCGGATCGCCACGTAGGCCTCGGTGTCGAAGGGCTTGACCGATTCCGCCGCGCGCGCGGCCACGAGGTTGCCGGGCGTCGGCTCGGCGGGCGTGCGGGGCTTTGGCGCCGCGTCCGGCAGGTCGAGATCGGCGAAGGGGTCGGCCTCCGCCTCGGAGCCGGGAGGCGCGTCGCCTGGCGGACGCTCAGGCCCCGCCGCCGCGGTTTCGGGATCGGGCGGCACCGCGTCGCCGAAGAACGGCACCGCGTCGCTGCCGCCGTTGGCGTTGGCGTAGCCGTGCGGCCGGCCGCCGGGCAGGAGCCGGGGATCGGGCTGCACGGCCTCGGGATCGACGTGGAGCATCTGGGCGATGCGCCGCGTCAGGGTGTTGAACTCCATCGCCTTCAGGAAGCCGACGAGCCGCTCCGGGTCGGGCTGGGGCAGGCGCAGGTCGTCGAGGGCGACCGGGACCGGCACGTCCTCGATCAGCGCCACGAGCTGTCGCGAGAGCCGGGCCTGCTCGATATTGGCGAGCAGCGTCTCGCGGCGCTTGGGCTGCTTGATCTCGCCCGCACGCTCCAGGAGCTGCTCCAGGCTGCCGAATTCCTTGATCAGCGCGGCGGCGGTCTTCAGGCCGATGCCGGGCACGCCCGGCACGTTGTCCGAGGTGTCGCCGATCAGCGCCAGCGCGTCGCCGATCTGCTCGGGCCGCAGGCCCTCCCACTTGGCGATGATGGCGTCGACGTCGAGGTTGCGCTCGGGCCGGTAGCCGGGCTTGCCCTTGGCGCCCGACTCGAAATCGTAGAACCGCACCAGGGGCCCGACGAGCTGCATCAAGTCCTTGTCGGAGGAGACGATGATGACGCCGGCCTCCCGCGCCTCGGCCTGCCGGGCATAGGTGGCGATGAGGTCGTCGGCCTCGTAGCGCTCCAGTTCCACGGCGTGGAGGCCGAAGGCCCGCACCGCGTCCCGCATCAGCGGCATCTGGCGCTTGAGGTCGTCCGGCGCGTCGGGGCGGTGCCCCTTGTAGTCGGGGAACATCTCCTTGCGGAACGAGCCCTCCGACTTGTCGAAGACGATGCCGAGATGGGTCGGCTTCGTGCCCGCGGCCCCGTCCTGCAGGAACTGCGCGATCTTGGTGCAGAACAGGCGCACCGCGCCGGTCGGCAGCCCGTCCGAGGGGCGCGAGTTGTATTTCTGGTCCTGGTTGATCGACTGGAAATAGGCCCGGAAGATGAAGGACGATCCGTCCACCAGGATCACCTGGTCGCCGGGGCCGACGGGCTTGGACTCCGCATCGGGAGTCGGGGTCTCGGTCTTCGCGCTCATCGGGCCTACGTGTCGCGTGCGGTCGGCCCCTGTCTAGAACCGAAACCGCACGGACGGAAACCGCCGTCGCGGTCGCGGGCAGGTTGTCAGGCGCCGACCGCAACGGGCCGCGCCGGCGCGACCGCCCGCCGGCGCGCCGCGCGGCGGCGCAGGATCCACAGGGCGATGCCGGTGGCCGCGAAGAGCGGCATGGCGAGCGCGGCGAGGCAGAACACCAGCGCGACGGTCGCGCCGAAGAAGCGTCCGCGATGGACCTCCAGCATGGCGTCGGCCATCTGGCGCCCGAGCGGCTTGTCCTCGGCGCTCCGGCTGGCCAGCAGGGCGCCCGTGGCCGCGTCGAAGCTCATCTCGGAGCGGGCCCGCGGCAGGTCGTCGGCGCGGGCGAGATAGCGGATCCGGATGCCGGGATCGCGCTCGCCGGGAAGCGTCAGGACCGCCGTCGCGGCGTCGGCCCCGGCCCCGGCCCGGAAGGTCTCCCAGGCCTTGTCGAGGGCGACCGGTCCCGCCGGGGCCTGGGCGCGCCGCTGGCCGCCGCCCCGCTCCCCGCCCATCCGGGAGCCGCCGGCCGTGGCGCCCTCCGGCCGCGGGCCGCGCTGCGGGCGCGCCTCGGGCCAGGCGCCGGTGAGGACGTAGGTCGCCCCCGCCTTGTAGGCATCGTAGGACCACCACAGGCCGGTGAGCGCGAAGACGCAGTAGACCGGCACCAGCCACGTGCCCGCGACCGCGTGCAGCGACCACCAGCGCGGGCGTCCGGCGACGCGCAGGCTGGGCCGCAGCCAGACCCTCCAGCCGTGCCGCTTCGGCCAGCGCAGGTAGAGACCGGTCGCCAGGAAGATCAGCAGCGCGATGGCGCAGAGCCCCGTGACGGTGCGGCCCCAGCCGCGCGGCCCGCCGGGGATCAGGAGGAAGCGGTGCAGCGCCCGGACGGTGTCGAAGGTCGCCTCGCCCGCCACCGCGCCGCGGTCGGCGCCGTCGTAGGGATCGGCGTAGTGCGAGGCCGCGTGCTCGCCCGGGTCCGCGCCGGCGAAGCGCACCCGCACCGCCTCCCCCGGATCGCCCGCGATCGTCAGCCCGGCGACGCGCAGGCCCGGGTGCTGCGCCTCGATCCGGGCGACGAGCGCCTCCGGCCCGAGGCGCGCACGGCCGTCGGGGGCGACCGCGCGGCGCGCGGCGTTCAGGGCGTCGACGATCGCCTCCTCGTAGCTCATCAGGGCGCCGGTCAGGCCCATCAGCGCCAGGACGAGGCCGGCGCTGAGGCCGAGGATCCAGTGCGTGCGGAACAGGAGCGTGCGGAGCGTCAGGCGCATGGGGTCGGCCGCGAGGGATACCGGGACAGGCCGACCGGGTCGAACGGCCGGGACGGGCCCGCGGTAAGGTGCGGCGCACGCGCCCGTCAAGCACGCATTCTGTTCGGGCGCGGATATGTTTTAGCATTCGAATAATTCTAAGCCGGTTACATCCGGATATAGAGCGCCGAGAGCAGTCTTTCCGCGATCACGACGCGACGGATACGGCCGCTCATCCCGATCGCATTGCCCTCGGCGCGTCAGCCCTTCCCGCTCGCCGTCCCGACGGTGTCGGCCATGCGCGCGTCGCGCTGCCCGAGGGGCTGGGCCGGCCCGCGCGTGGTGTCCTGTGCGGTCTGGTGCTCCATCTCGGCATTCACCTCGGCGCCGATCAGCACGATCACCGTCGAGATCCAGATCCAGGTCATGAAGCCGATCACCGCGCCGAGCGAGCCGTAGGTCTTGTTGTAGCTGCCGAAATTCGCGACGTACCACGAGAACAGCAGCGAGCCGCCGAGCCAGAGCACGGCCGCGAGCGCGCTGCCCCAGGTCACCCAGCGCCAGCGCGGGGCGTCGCGGCTCGGCCCGTAGCGATAGAGCGCGGCGAGCGCGAACAGCACGGCCACCAGCAGGACCGGCCAGCGCAGCAGCGAGACGTACCAGGCCTGCGCGCTGATGCCGATCGTGTTGAACACCACCGGAAGCACCACGATCCCGCCGAGCGCCAGCACGATGAACAGCAGCGCCCCGGCGGTGAAGGAGAGGGAGACGAGGTTGAGCTTGAAGAAGCCCCTCCGCTCCCGCTCCTCGTAGACGATGTTGAGGGCGTCGAAGACGGCCTTCATGCCGCCGTTGGCGCTCCAGATCGAGAGCACGATGCCGGTCAGCGCGGTCAGCCCGAGCTTGCTGTCGCCGGTCTCGGTCAGGCGCTTGACCTGCTCGCCGACGATCTCGACCGCGCCCGAGGGCAGCACGCCCTGCAGGCTGTCGAGCTGCCGCCCGATCTCGGCCGGGTCGGCGAACAGGCCGTAGCAGGAGACGAGCGCGGCGATGGCCGGGAAGATCGCGAGGAGGACGTAGAAGGTCACGCCCGCCGCGACCGAGACGATGCGGTTCTCCGACACGTCGTGGTAGACCCGCAGCGCGATGTCCTTCCAGCCCGCGGCCGGGATCTCGGAAGGCTTGGCGGCCTGCCGGCCGCGATCGGCCTCCCGGCGCGAGACGGATCGCGCCTCCGCTCCCGCATGGGACGGGGACGGCTCCCGGGGGGCCGCGTCGCCGGCCTCGGCGGGCGGCCCGCGGCGGCGGGGCAGCGCCACCATCCCGACGAGCGCCGCCGAGAGCGCCAGCGTCCAGAGCGTGCCGTTGCGGTCCTGGCGGGCAACGGAATCGGTTCCGGACGTCATCGGCACTACCTCGCTGTGCGCGGCGCCCACGAGCGGGGCAGATCAGGCGAACAACCCCCTCATACAGTTACAGGTTGCATCTGCCGTGAAGACGCTCAGGCGGCCCGCAGCACGGCGTCCGCGGCGCGACCGCGCTCGGGGACGATGTGCAGGGCGCGCGGGCGCCGGAACAGCAGGTCGAGGGGCGTGCCGCGAATCGCGCGCTCCAAGACGAGGGGGACGATCGCCGCCACCGTCCAGACGATCAGGGAGGCGAGCCCGACGTCGGGGACGAGGCCGGACTTCGCGAGCAGGGTGCGGGTCGCCGCCATCGGCAGGAAGAAGGCGAGGTAGATCACGATGGAGCGCTGGCCGCAGGTGCGCAACGCCTCCGTCACGGGGCCGCCGGCCCGGATCAGCAGGGCCGCACTCGCCACGATGGCGAGCGCCCCGGCGGCCCCGAGGACGAGCGCCACCAGCGGCAGGCTCGCGAGCGTCGGGTAACCGGCCATCCCGGACGGCGTGAAGGCGAGCCAGCCCTCGATCGCGGCCCAGAGCGCCAGCCCGGCGAGCGCCGCGACGGGACGGGCCCGCACCGCGTCGGCGAAGCCGAAGATGCGCCCGGCGAAGAGGTAGCCGCCGACGAAGTAGACGTAGCGGGCGCAGAACTCGTCAATCAGGGTCCAGTCGGTATCGACGGGCAGCGTCTGCAGGAGCGCGGCGCCGCCGAGGAGGAGCGGGGCCGGGAGGCGCCGCAGCAGCTTCGTGACCACGGAGAACACGGCGAGCAGGTAGATGAACCACAGGGTCGAGTAGGGCTCGACCAGGGTGCCGGCGAGATGGGCGAGGAAGGCCGGCGCCCCGCCGTCGCCCACGATGGCACCGTACTTGGCGAGCGACTGGATCAGCACCCAGAGCCCGTAGAAATAGGCGAAGTGCACCACGCGCCGGTCGGCGAAGAGGCGCCAGTCGCGGTCGATCACCCGGCCGACGAACAGGCCCGAGAGCAGGAAGAAGTCCGGGATGCGGAAGGGCTTGGCGAAGGCCACCACGGTGTGGAGGAAGCCCTCGCCGCCCATCGCCTCGCCGGTGCCGAGGGTGGCGTGCATCATGACCACGAGAAGGATGCAGATGCCCTTGGCGACATCGACCCAGGCGAGCCGCAGATCCGCCTCCGGTGTCGCCGCCGTTCCGCCCGCCATGACCGTCCGCTCCCTCATGCAGGGCGGGAATCTCGGCGCATCCCGTTAAAGGAGGCCCCGGCGGCTCGGGCTTCCGCGCGGCATGGCGAACGCGCGGTAAACGCCGTCCCGCGGCCCCGTGCGGGCCGAGGGCGGCGGGCTCACGAGAACCGGTCGCGCCGCGCTCCGCGCCGGTCGCGGGTCATCCGGGTGGCCGCGTGGAAATCGTCGGGCTTCGTCCGCACCCAGGCGAGGAAGCGCGCGATCTCCGGGTCGGCGCGCAGGGCCTCGACGTCGGCGAGGCGGCGGGCGATCTCGGCCTCGCTGTAGCGGGCGTGGATCGCCGAGTGGCAGATCTGGTGCAGCCGCACGGTGCCGCGATGGGTGCCGCCCTTCAGCTTGGGCGTCAGGTGATGCAGGCTGGAGCGGGCGCGGGGCGGGATCGGGCGCGCGCAGAGCGGACAGATCACGGGCGCCGCTGCCCGCGGCCCGTGCGTCTCGGGGTCGTCGTCGCGCCAGATGCGGTCCCGCCGTCCCAACCGGATCCCTCCCGTGGTCGCCGCCGGATATAGGTCTGCGCCCCGCCCGCGAGGACCGCGCGGCGCGGCGACATGCCGACACGGGGCGCGCCTTCCGTCTCGGGCGCGGATGCGGGCGCGATTGACAAGGCGGCCCAAAGTGTCGAGGCTCTGGCCGTTCCGAGGGGAGCCCCGTCACGAGGGGGCTGAGATTGGGCCTGCAGGTCCTGACCCTTGAACCTGATCCGGCTCATACCGGCGGAGGGACGGGAACCTGCGGCCTCGGGATATGGGGCCGGCTCTCATCGGCCTTTCGTCAGGGGTTCGGATCGCTCCGCCACAGGGAGAGATCCACGATGAACGCACCCGTCCTGACCAAAGACGTCAAGGGTAGCCCAGAGAGCGTCACCACCGGGCCGATCAACGGCTCGCACAAGCTCTACGCCGAGGTCCCCGGTCGGGCCGACATCCGGGTGCCGTTCCGCGAGATCGTGCTGACGGATCCCAAGGAGGCCCCGGTGCGGGTCTACGATCCGTCGGGCCCCTATACCGAGACGGACGCCCGCATCGACCTCGCCAAGGGCCTCAACGCCGTGCGCGAGCCCTGGATCGCGTCCCGCGGCTACGCCACGGTCGAGCCCCGCGCGGTCAAGCCCGAGGACAACGGCTTCGCGGCCGCCGACAAGCTCGTCGCCCCCTGCCCCGCCGAGCGCCTGATCCGCAAGGCCGCTCCCGGCCAGATGGTGACGCAGTACGAATTCGCCCGCGCGGGGATCGTCACCGAGGAGATGATCTACGTCGCCCACCGCGAGAACCTCTGCCGCGAGCAGATGCTGGAGCGGGCCGAGGCCGCGCTCGCCGACGGCGAGAGCTACGGCGCCGCGGTGCCGGCCTTCATCACCCCGGAATTCGTGCGCGACGAGGTGGCCCGCGGCCGGGCCATCATCCCGGCCAACATCAACCACACCGAATTGGAGCCGATGGCGATCGGCCGGAACTTCCTGGTCAAGATCAACGCCAATATCGGCAACTCGGCGGTGACCTCCTCGGCGGCGGAAGAGGTCGAGAAGCTGGTCTGGTCGATCCGCTGGGGCGCCGACACGGTGATGGACCTCTCCACCGGCCGCAACATACACAACATCCGCTCGTGGATCATCCGCAACTCGCCGGTCCCGATCGGCACGGTGCCGATCTACCAGGCGCTGGAGAAGGTCGGCGGCGATCCGCTCAAGCTCGACTGGGAGGTCTTCAAGGACACCCTCATCGAGCAGGCCGAGCAGGGCATCGACTACTTCACCATCCATGCGGGCGTGCGCCTCGCCCACGTGCCGCTCACCGCGCGGCGCGTCACCGGCATCGTCTCGCGCGGCGGCTCGATCATGGCGCGCTGGTGCCTCGCCGGGCACCGCGAGTCGTTCCTCTACGAGCGCTTCGACGAGATCTGCGACATCTGCCGCGCCTACGACGTCTCGTTCTCGCTGGGCGACGGCCTGCGGCCCGGCTCGATCGCCGATGCCAACGACGCCGCGCAATTCGCCGAGCTGGAGACGCTGGGCGAGCTCACCAAGGTCGCCTGGGACAAGGGCTGCCAGGTGATGATCGAGGGCCCCGGCCACGTGCCGATGCACAAGATCAAGGTCAACATGGAGAAGCAGCTGCGCGAGTGCGGCGAGGCGCCGTTCTACACACTCGGCCCGCTGACCACCGACATCGCGCCCGGCTACGACCACATCACCTCGGGCATCGGCGCCGCCATGATCGGCTGGTTCGGCACCGCCATGCTCTGCTACGTCACCCCGAAGGAGCATCTCGGGCTCCCCAACCGCGACGACGTGAAGACCGGCGTGATCACCTACAAGATCGCCGCCCACGCCGCCGACCTCGCCAAGGGCCACCCGGCCGCGCAGCTGCGCGACGACGCGCTGTCCCGCGCGCGCTTCGACTTCCGCTGGGAGGACCAGTTCAACCTGAGCCTCGACCCCGACACGGCGCGCGCCTACCACGACGAGACCCTGCCGAAGGACGCCCACAAGGTCGCGCATTTCTGCTCGATGTGCGGACCGAAATTCTGCTCGATGAAGATCACGCAGGACCTGCGCGCCGAGGTGCTGGCGATGGAGGCGGCGGGCGAGGTCATCCACACCGCGCCCGTCATGTCCACGGCCGAGCGCGAGGCCGGCATGAAGGCGAAGTCCGAGGAGTTCCTGGCGGAGGGCGGCAAGCTCTACGTCGACGCCGCCGAGTAGGCGCCGACACGCCGATCCGAACGGCACGGGGGCGGGGTCCGGTCGGAATCCCGCCCCCGTCGCGTTTCGGGCGGCCCACATCGCCGGGATTTTCAGCGCTGCGTTAACCCGGTGTTGAGGCCTTCTCGGATCGTGAGTGCGCCGTTAACGGACGGGTTACCGCTGCGGCGCCTGATGGGATCGTGGTTCCCATCCGGAGGCCCAACACATGAACGAGATCGGCAGCGTGCAAGCCGCCGAGAGGCCGGCACTTCCCGTCGTCCCCCCGGTCCAGCCCGCGGCACCGCCTGCCCCGATCGCGCCGACGGAGCGGAGCCCGACGCCGCTCGAGCCCGCGGTGACGCTCGACATCCGCGCGCCGGCGGACGCTCCCTCCCCCGCGGTCCCGAACGAGTCCGATTACCGGACGCAATTCGTGCGCGACGCGAGCACCAAGGATCTCGTCTATCAGGTGATCGATCCGACCTCGGGCGACATCGTCGTGCAATTGCCGACCGCCACCGTCCTGAAGGCGCGGGCCTACGCGGAGGTGGAGGCGACCCGCAAGACGGAAGCCGGCCGCGGCAAGGAGACGGCGGTCGCCCTCGACCTCAGCGCGTGAGATCAGGCGCGCTGGCGGACGAGGCCGACGACGCTCGCGCAGGCGATCATCACGCCGAGGCCCATCAGGCAGAGGCAGCCGAGGGCCGGGCCGGGACGTCCCTTGGCGAGGAAGATGGCGGCGAGGAGCGGGGCGAGCAGCGCGACGAGCAGCATGGTCATGGACGGCTCCGGGTCTGACGGGGCGATCCTAGCCAGGAAGGTGTTAACCGTGTGTCACGTTCGCGGCCCGGTGTGGGATTCCCGCACCCGTGCCGACCCGAGGCGCGCCCGAGGGCGCGTCAGGCGGCGCGCCGGGTCGCCGTGACGTCGACCAGCGCGCCGTGATTCACCTCCAGCACCCGGTCCGCGAAGGGCAGCAGGTGCGCGCTGTGGGTGACGAAGACCTTGGCGACCGGGATCTCCATGAGCGCGCGGATCAGCGCCTGCTCGGAGGCGGGATCGAGATTGGCGGTGATCTCGTCCAGAAGCAGCAGTCGGGGCTTGCGGCAGAGCGCGCGGGCGAGCAGCAGCCGGCGGCGCTGGCCGGTGGAGAGCAGCGGGCTCTCGTCCGAGAGCTGGGTCGCGAAGCCCTGAGGCAGGTCCCGGATCGCGTCGAGCAGGCCGACCGTCACGAGCGCCGATTCGATCTGCCTCTGCGTGATGTCGGGCGAGAACAGGGACAGGTTGTCGAGCACCGTGCCCGCGAGCACCCGGTCGTCCGCGAAGACGCAGCCGATATTGGCGCGGTACTCGTGGATGCCGAATTCCTCGATCGGGCGGCCGTCGACGAGCATGGCGCCCGCCGCGCGCCCGTTCAGGCTCGCCAGGATCTTGAGCAGCGAGGACTTGCCGCAGCCCGACGGCCCCACGATCGCGATCGTCTCGGCGCGGTCGACCCGGATGGTGAGGCGGACATGCTCCACGAGAGGGCGCGCCGACCGGTCGAACCGGATCGCCACGTCCTCGAGGGCGACCGTCCGGCGGATCACCCGCTCGATGCCGACGCCCGCGCTCTGCGGCTCGGGATCCTCGTCGAGCACGTCGTCGAGGCGGCCGAAATGCACCCGCATCACCGAGAGCTGCAGCAGGCTCATGATGAGCGTGTTCATGCTGTTGAAGAACGAACCGCGCAGGGCGAAGAAGGCGTAGAGCACGCCGACGGAGAGCGTGCTCTTCATCACGTCGGTGACGCCCATGTAGAGCGTCGTCACCGTGCCGAGCATGAAGATTAAGTGCAGGAACAGGTCCGCGTCGATGGAAAGCTTCTTAGACCGGTAGCCGTAGTTGGCGAAGCGTGTGAATGTCTCGAGCCACTTGAGAGAGAAGAAGCTCGTGGTGTTGCTGACCTTCAGCGCGGAGATCTGCGCCAGCCCGTCGAGCAGGCGGGCCTGCTCCTCGGAGCGCGCCTCCAGGGACAGGGCGGTGCTGCGCGCGATGCCCGGATAGGTGGCGAAGCGGACGAGGATCGCCGCCACCAGCGTCGCCAGCGAGGCGGCGGCCATGGTGGGCGAGTAGTAGTACATCATCCCGACGAGGACGACGGACATGGCCCCGTCCGCGATCGACGAGATGAAGCCGTTGACCAGGAAGGTCTTGATCTGGTCGACCGAACTCAGCCGCGTGACGAAGTCGCCCGGATGGCGGGCCTCGAAGAAGCCGATCGGCAGCCGGAAGGCGTGGCTGACGATGTTGCGGGTGAAATGGATCTCGAACATGGTCGCGGCGCGCAGCGCGATCACGTCGCGCAGCCAGCGCGACACCGCCTCGAAGGCGCTGAACAGGGCGAGCCCGACGACCACGACCGTCAGCAGGTCGAGGTCGTATTGCGGGATCACCGTGTCGATCGCGGTCTGCAGGAAGATCGGCGTGCCGAGGGCGAACAGGGTCGCGCCGAGCGACAGGACGGTGATCCGCGCCAGCGTGCCCTCGATGCCCCGGCACGAGCGGAACACCGCCCAGAACAGGGATTTGCGCGCCGTCCGGATCGCCTGGAAATCGACGCGGCGCTCGAATTCGAGGGCGACGCCGCTGAAATGCCGCTCCACGTCCTCCTGCGCGTAGGCACGCGGGCCGAAGGCCGGATCGTGGATGTGGAAGACGCCGCGCACCACCGTCTCGAGCACGACGAAGTGGTTGCCGTTCCAGTGCAGGATGGCCGGGCAGGTAATCGTATGCAATTCGCCGACATTGGCGATCGCCAGCCCCTGCGCGTCGAGTCCGACCTGCTCGGCCACCTCGACGATGTCGGCGAAGGTCATCCCGCGCTGCGAGGGCGGGAACAGCGCGCGCAGATAGGGCAGGTCGATGTCGTGCCGGTGCGCGTTGGCGACCATCGCCAGGCAGGCGAGACCGCATTCCATGGTCTCGCTCTGCACGACCGAGCGGATCTTGCGCCTGCGCCGCGGACCGGCCCCGAACATCAGCGTCCCCTCAGCGCACGGATCGGATCGAGCACCCAGTCCAGGAAGCGGCGCCGCTCGATCACGATGTCGGCCGACAGGGTCGAGCCGATCTTGATCGGGATGCGCTCGCCGTAGGCCTCGACGTCGCTGCGATCCGGGCGGATCTCGATGCGGTAGGCGGATTGGCGATCCACGGGTCGCGGATCGAGCCCGAGATCGGGCTTGTCGTCGCCCGCGGGCGCGCGCACGGCCGCCGCCGAGATGTAGGTGATCGTTCCGTGCTGGATGCCGAAGGTCTTGAACGGGAACGCGTCGTACTTGATGATGACCCGCTGCCCGACCTTGGCGAGGCCCACCGCGCGGGCCGGCGCGTCGATGACGATGAGCGGCGCGGCGTTCGGGTCGCCGGTCGCGGCCACGAACTGCCCGGCCTTCACCGAATCGCCGACCTGGGCGGCGAGCGCCAGCACGGTGCCGGGATTCTGGGCCTGGACGTCGATCGCCGCTTCCGTCTTCAGCATGGCGAGGCGGCTGTCGGTCGCCTCGATCTGGTTCTGCGCGGTCGCCTGCTGGGAGAGCTTGGTGGCGACCAGGAGGTCGAATTCCCGCCGCCGCTCCGCGTCCTGGCGCTGATATTCCAGGCGCTTGAGGCGCAGCTCCGAGAGCTGGCGCTCGTACTCGAAGCTCGTCCGCTCGTGGGATTCGAGCAGGTCGCGGGTGGCGTAGCCGCTCTGCACGTAGGCCGAGATCCGCCGCACCACGGCGCGGGTCTTCTCCACGGCCGCCATCTGGCGCTTGGCCTGCTCGGCGAGGCCCGCGTAGAAGACCTCCTGGTCGGCGGTGATCTTCTCCTGCTGGGTCCGGGCGCGGGCAATGAAGGCCTTGGCGCGCTCGACCTCCTCGACGAGGCCCTTGCGGGTCAGCTGCAGGTTGCGGATCTCGGCGTCGACGGCCGATTCGCCCCCGACCGTGGCGGTGCCCATCCGCAGGGCGTAGATCGCTTGGCCCGCCTGGACGGCGTCGCCCTGCTTGACGAAGATGCGGCTGACCACGCCCGCCCGCGGAGCGTCGAGCCTGGCGAATCCGCCGGTCGCCGCCACCGTGCCGCGCACGCTCTCGGTCTGCGCGAAATGCCCGAACCAGAGGCCGCCCGCGACCGCGACGACCACCGCGGCGACGAGCAGGGTGGCGAAGGCCGAGGTCCGGTCCTGGCGCAGATCGATGGTCTGGAGGATGCGTGGCGCCGCGATCCGGGTCGCTTGGGACGCGTCGCCGGGATCGGCCGCGGCGTCGGCGGCCTCGCCCGGGGCGGGATCCGGCTCCGGGGCGTCGTGGCGGGCCTCGGTCGGGGCGGCGCTCGAGCTCATGCGGGATGCCCTCCCCCGGGCCGGACGGTCAGGAATTCGTCGAGGCGCGGCCACATGAACCACTGCGCCGGCGCGGCGAGCACCGATTGCTCGATGTGGCGGCAGACGAGGTCGGTGACCCGGCGCCGGGTCTCCGGGCCGCTCTCGGCGACCTCGAAGGGCCGGCCGACCCGGATCGTGTCGCCGCCTACGCCGGAGGTGATGGCGAGCGGCACGACGGTGGCCTCGGTGAGCCGGGCGAGGCTGTCGATCCCCATGGCGAGCCGGACCGGGCGGCCGAACAGCGTCGCGTCGACGGCGCCGCCGTAGCTGCCCGGCAGATCGACGAAGGTGACGATCACGCTGCCGGTCCGCGCGAAGCGCACCGCATCGATGTAATCCTGCTTGTCGCGTACGTTCAGGAACCGCATGTCGATCCCGATCTCGGAGATGCGCCGCATCACCCGGGTCTCGATCTCGCGATCCTCGCGGGCGCGCAGGATCAGCATCTTGCGGTCGGGGAAGACGTCGTGGATCAGCCGCGCGAAGGCGAGCGCGAAGCAGCCCATGTGGATCGGGGCGAGGATCACCGGCTTGCCGCTCGCGGCCACCCGCTCGAGCGCCGCGCGATCCGGGAACGCGATCCGCTGCCAATCGGCCTTGATGCTGGCCTGCGATCGATTGAGCAGCGACAACCATTCCAGCTGGTAGAGATCGTCGGAGAACACCGCCTCGGCGTCGAGCCGGTCCGCCTCGGCGCGGGAGAGCCGCAAGGTGTCGCGCAGGACGGGACCGAAGCCGTGCGAGGCGAGGCGGCGGGTCATCCGCCGCCATTGCCAGGCGGCGCGCAGGGCGCGGCGGCGCAACCCGATCGGCAGGCCGGCCACGAAGGTCTGCAGGGGCGTCGCTTCGATCATCGTCGGTCGGAACTGCCTGTTCGGGGCCGCGGCGGCGGCAGAAACCGGGCTCCACACATGGAAACGTCGCCCGAAACCCCGAGCGACGTCCCACGTCCGGCGAAGGACGATCCGGGACAGGCCGGGCGCCGACTGTCCCGATCCGCCCGCGGAACGGATTACGAGCAGCTGCTGCTGCAGGCCGGCTTGCAGGCCGGGGCCGGCGGGGGGCAGGGCGGGGCGCAGGAGGTGCCACCGGAAACGGTCTTCAGAGCGGCGAGGTCGAGCTTCTTCACAAGATGCACTCCTGAAAAGGGCACGGCATCACTGTCGTGCTGCCGGCGGGCCGTTGATCGGCCGCCTCCGATTCCTATCGGGCGTCCCAAAACTGCTCAACGTGGTCAGACTACGGTGTTATTTCCTTAACCCCAGCGCGAGGTCTGTATTTACTATCCTTCGCGAATCGGGTTAAGAACGATATAATTGGCTTGAAAATTTACGCCTGACATCGACACTCTCCGGCATGCCGGAAGCGGGGTCGAGCAATCATGGCGCCTGAAACAACTGATCTCCCGCCGCCAAATCCGGTCGAGGCCTGGCCGATCGACATCTTGGGCCAGATCCTGAGTGCCGAAATCCCGGGCTGGAACGCGTCGACCATCCTGGACGAGGCGCGGGCGGCATGAGCGACGTCGTCGTCTCAGGCCTCGGCGTCGTCGCTCCGGGCGGCCTCACGGTCGACGCCTTCTGGTCGAGCCTCGTTTCCGGCGCCAACCTGTTCACGCCCGCCCGCGCCGTGCCCGAGACCGGGATCCTGGCCGCGCAGGTGGACGAGGCCGCCGATTTCTCGGGGCTGCCGATCCCGACGCTCGCGGCCTGCGATCGCAGCGGCCTCCTGGCGGTGGCCGCCGCCAAGCAGGCGGTCGCGGATGCCGGGCTCGAGACGGGATCCGTCGCGCCCGAGCGCGTCGCCGTCATCCTCGGCAACGGCGGCGGCGGCCTGACCAGCCTCGATGTGCAGTACGAGCGCCTCTACAAGGACGGCAAGCGCCTGCATCCCTTCTCCGTAGTCCGGGCCATGACCAGCTCCTCGGCGAGCTGGGTCTCGCTCGCCTTCGGCGCGAAAGGCCCCTGCTTCGTCATCGCCAGCGCCTGCGCCTCGGCCACCCACGCGATCGGGCTCGCCGCCCAGATGGTCGCCGCCGGCATCGTCGACGTGGCCATCGCGGGCGGGACCGAGGCGCCCCTGTCGCGCGGCACGCTCCTCGCCTGGGACGCCATGAAGATCATGAGCCGCTCGCGCTGCCGGCCGTTCGCGCGCGACCGCGACGGCCTCGTCGTCGCCGAGGGCGCCGGCATCCTGGTCCTGGAGCGGGGCGCGCATGCGCGGGCGCGCGGGCGCCGGCCCGGGGTCGCGGTGGCGGGTTTCGCCTCGAATGCCGATGCGGGCGACATCGTGGCGCCGAGCGCCGACGGCATGGCCCGCGCGATGGCGGGCGCCCTGGCGGCGGCCGGGATGAGCCCGCGCGACATCGCCTACGTGAACGCCCACGGCACCGGGACGCGGGCCAACGACCTGACCGAGGGCCTCGCCATGACGGAGGTGTTCAGACGGGGCCGGATCCCGCCGGTCTCCTCGATCAAGGGGGCGGTCGGCCACGCGCTCGGGGCGGCGGGCGCGCTGGAGGCGGTGGCGACCGTGCTGGCGATGGAACGCGCGATCGCGCCGCCGACCGCGAACCTCCACGAGCCGGATCCCGAGCTCGATTTCGACGCCATCCCGCTCGAGGCCCGGCCGATGCCGATCCCCGCCGCGATGTCGAATTCCTTCGCTTTCGGCGGGCTGAACGCCAGCCTGATCCTGCGGCAGGCCGGCTGATGGCAGGCGCCGCGCTGATCCTGCCGGAGGCCGGGGAGACGGCCCCTGCGGCAGCCCCGGAGGCCGGTTCGCAGGCCGCCCCCGGGACGGCCGCCGACTTCCTCGCCGATCTGAAGGCGCGCATCGGCTTGCCGATCGGCACCTCGTCCTGGGCCCTGATCGATCAGGGCCGGATCGACGCGTTCGCGCGGGCGACGGGCGATTTCCAGTTCGTCCATGTCGATCCGGAGCGGGCCGCCGCCGAGACGCCCTTCGGCGGCACGATCGCGCACGGCTACCTGACCCTCGCGATGGTCTCCACCTTCGCCGACGAGGCGCTGCCGCGCCATCCCGCCCTGCGGATGTGCGTCAACATGGGGGCCGACAAGGTGCGGCTGCTCGCGCCCGTCCGGGTGAACGAGCGGATCCGCGGCCACTTCGTGCTGACGGGCCTCAGCGTCCTGCCGGAGAGCCGAGCCGCCTTGCGCGCCCGCGTCTCGATCGAGGCCGCGGGGACGGGCGCCGTCGTGCTCACGGCGGAGCTGTCGCTGATGCTCGTCTTCGCGGACGGGCCCGGGTGATCAAGGCCCTCTCCGTCGCGGCCGGTCTCGTCGCGGGCCTGTATCTCTGCGCCGCCCTCGCCCTGTATCTGAGCCAGCGCAGCCTGCTGTTCCGAGCGGATCCCGCCGAGATCGCACCCGGCGCCCTCGGGTTGCAGGACGTCGCGGTCGAGCGGCTGACCGCACCGGACGGGACCCCGCTCGTGGCCTGGTACCGACCCGGCACCGGCCCCGGCCTGATCCTCTACCTGCACGGGATCGGCGGGTCACTCGCCTACCGGACCGACCGCTTCGCGCGGCTCGCCGAACTTGGACCGGCGGTCCTGGCCCTCGATTACCGGGGCTTCGGCGGCTCGGGCGGCGAACCCTCCGAGGCGGGGCTCGGCGCGGATGCCGAGACCGTCTACCGCTTCGCCCGCGGCCTCGGCTTCGGGCCGGAGAGCATCGTCGTCCTCGGAGAATCGCTCGGATCGGGCATCGCCCTCGGGCTCGCCGCGCAGGTCCCGGTGGGCGGCGTGGTGCTGGCCGGGGCCTATTCGTCGATCAGCGACGTGGCCGCCGATCGCTACTGGATGTTCCCGATCCGGCTCGGCCTGCGCGACCGCTTCGACGCGACCGCGCTGATCCCGCGGGTGCGGGCGCCGATTCTGATCCTGCATGGCACCGCCGACGGGGTGATTCCGCTGCGCTTCGCCGAGCGTCTCGCGGCGGCCGGCCCCGCGGCGGAGTTCGCGCCGATCGCCGACGGGCCGCACCTCGTCCTGGGGACGGATGCGGCCGTGGCGCGCCTGCGCGGCTGGCTCGCGAACCGGACGGGCCTGTCCGTGCCCGCGGCGAATGCCGCCCGCGCCGCGCCCTGATCCGTTCGGGACGCGACCGCCGGAGCGGGGCGACCGCGCGAATCTTCGACCGATCAGCGCCGACCGAATTATGCGGCGCGCCGGCCGACAAGCCTGTCGTCAGATCCAATGCTCCACTGCGGCCGGCTATAGCAATCCATCGCGTCATGGATCGTTAAGGACGCGCGTTTTAACTGTATTCAGTATCGCGCGGTCGCCGAGCCAGGCTGGAACGACAGACGTGGTGTGGGCGTGCCAAGCGGCTTGGGGCCGGACCGCCCACGCGCGCTTCCTGCCGCAGGTGAACCTCGTCTTCACCCACACGCGCCAGGGCGCGGTCTCGAATACCCCTACAAGTTCCGCGACACGTCGACGATGCTGCAGGCCCGGCTGCCGATCGACGACCCGGGCGAGTTCTCGGACGTCGCGCGCGGCAACGCCCTCGCGCAGCAGAAGGCCTACGAATCCCTCGAGCTGGAGCGGACGCCGGTGGTGCAGGCCTCGGCGGTCTTCGTCCGGCGGCGCTCGGCCATCGTCCAAGTCGGCGAGGCGGCCAAGCGCGTCCGCAAGATCGAGCAGGCGGTGCAGGGCCGGAAGATGGAGATGCAGCTCGGCACGATGACGACCGTGGACATCCTCAACATCCTGGCGGAGCTGACCGAGGCCAATGTCGCCAAGGCCAATGTCGCCAAGACCAATGTCGCGTTCGCGCGCGACCGGCTGACCTACAGTCGCGTGGCGGCGATCAACCGGCTGCGCACGCCCCCCTCGCGGCCGTGGCCGCCGGGCCGGATCAGAGCAGCGTGCCGCGCAGGATCAGCAGCGCCACGCTGAAGTAGATGACGAGGCCCGTGACGTCGACGAGGGTCGCCACGAACGGCGCCGAGGCAGTCGCCGGATCGAAGCCGATGCGCTGGAGCAGGAAGGGCAGCATCGAGCCGGCCAGCGAGCCGAAGGTGACGATGCCCACGAGCGCCCCCCCGACGGTGGCGGCGACGAGCGGCCAGTGCGGGCCGTAATCGTACAGGCCGGTCTTCTGCCAGATCGCGATGCGGGCGATGGCGATGAGGCCGAGGATCGCGCCGAGGACGAGGCCGGTCGGCAATTCCCGCAAGGCCACCTTCCACCAGTCGCGCAGGCGGATCTGGTGCAGCGCCAGGGCGCGGATCAGGAGCGAGGTCGCCTGGCTGCCCGAATTGCCGCCCGAGCTCATGATCAGCGGGATGAACAGGGTCAGGACCAGCGCCTTCTCCAGCTCGCCCTCGAAGCCCTGCATGGCCGAGGCGGTCAGCATCTCGGAGAGGAACAGGGCACAGAGCCACCCGGCCCGCTTCCGGATCATCGTGAGGAAGCCGATATCCATGTAGGGCTCGGGCAGCGCCTCCATGCCGCCGAAGCGCTGCACGTCCTGCGTCTGCTTCTCGATCATGGCGTCGATCATGTCGTCGACCGTGACGATGCCGATGACGTGGCCCACCGCGTCGACCACCGGCAGGGCCAGGAGGTCGTATTTCGAGATCAGCCGCGCGGCCTCCTCGCGGCTCGCGGTCGCCGTCACCGCGAGCGGGCGCCGCCCGGGCGCGACGGAGAGCACGCTGTCGTCGGGATTGCCCGAGATCAGGCGGCGCAGCGGCACCGCCTTGGTGAGCGCGCGGGTGCGCGGGTCGAGCACGAAGATTGCGTAGATGGTTTCGCGGGTCTTCTCGACCCGGCGGATGTGGTCGAGGGTCTGCGCCACCGTCCAGGTGCCCGGCACGGTCACGAACTCGGTGGTCATCAGCGAGCCCACCGTCTCCTCGCCGTAGGCGCTCAGCCGGTCGACGGCGCCGCGGGTCTCGGCGTCGAGGCGGGCGCGCAGGTCCGAGCGGCCGGGCTCCTCGATCTCGCGGAACACGTCGGTGACGCGGTCGGCCGACATGCCCGACAGGTAGGTCGCGACGCGGTCGCGCGGCAGCATCTCGATGATGTCGGCGGCGCAATCGAGCTCGGGCTGGTCGAGCACCTCGACGGCGCGCTCGAAGGGCAGCCCGAGCAGGATCGCGGCGGCGACCTCGGGGGCCTCCTCGTTCAGCGCCTCGACGATGTCGGGCGCGCGCTCGTCCGACAGCCGCGCGGCCAGCACCGAGGGCTCGACCCGGACGTCGATGGGAGCAATCTCGTTCATGGGCCTCGCCTCGGCTGAGGCGACGACTCCCGCGCGTCCGGCCGAGCCCGGGCGCGCGGCGGGCCCGCGCGAGGAACTCAGGCGGGCGGGCGCGTCACGGGTCTCGGCGAAAACGGTCGATCGGGTCCGTCGCTGGGCATCGCTGAATTCGGGTGAGTCGTCGGCCGGGGCCGGTGCGGCTCCGATGCGCCTCGTCGGGGAAGCCGTCAAGACCGCGACGATCGGGGGTCCGGCCGTCCACGACAGGTGCCCCGCGCTCGGCCGCGGCAGCCGGAGGCGGCGGTCGCGGCCGGCACCGGCGCGCCCGAGTATCGGGGCGGCGCTCGCCGCGGGGCCGGATGCGGAAGGTCAAGGGCCTGCACGACCCGCTCGGGCCCACCGGCGGCCATCTCGGCGCGCATCCGGCGATGCTGGAAGGTGCCGGTGACGTCTCGGTGAAGAGAGACTTTGTCGGCCAGACGGCCGCGCACGCGCGTCGCCCTCAAGGCCGCCGGCCGCCGGCCGCCGCGCCCTCCTCCAACACGACCGGATCGTGAACGGATCCGGCACGCCACCCACCCGATACGCGCCGGCCGGACCGCGCGCGGAGGCGGGCCGGGCGGGTCCGGGTCCGCACCGACGCGGATCGAACCAACGCCTTGACCGAACTGGCCTTTCCGGATCGACGAGCCGGCGACAGCGCGGACATAAGCTCCTATGAGAAATATAAGTGTAGGGCCCGCTTGTATTGCGCCCCAAGCATCGCCTATCTAACACTCACCAACACAGGAGAGAACGCCATGGCTTGGTCCGCCCCCGTCGTCCAGGAAATCTGCGTCGGCATGGAAGTCACCAGCTACGAGTCGGCTGAGATCGACACCTTCAACTGAGCCGAACCGGTCCTGACGACCGATCCTGTCTTTCAAGTCTTACCCCAAACCGGAGAAACGCCATGAAGTGGTCCGCCCCCATCGTCCAGGAAGTCTGCGTCGGCATGGAAGTCACCAGCTACGAGTCGGCTGAGATCGACACCTTCAACTGAGCCGACGGTCGCTTCCGCGACCCGTCCGGGCGCCGTCTCTCGCGAGGCGGCGCCTTTTTCATGCCGAAACGCATCGGGGCCGGACTGCGATCGCAGTCCGGCCCCGATGCGTTCACGCCGTGGCGGCTCAGAGGCGATACCGGATCTGGTCGGTCCAGAACCGCTCGAGGCGGCCCAGCGCGAGGTTCAGGCGCCCGAAATCGTCCTCGCTGATGCCGCCGATCGGGGCGATCGTGCGGGCGTGCTTGTCGTAGAGGCCCTGGATGATCTCGTGCACCTGCCGGCCCTTGTCGGTCAGGCTGATCCGGACGGAGCGCCGGTCGGTCTTCGAGCGGGCGTGGTGGAGGAAGCCGGTCTCGACGAGCTTCTTCACGTTGTAGGACACGTTCGAGCCGAGATAGTAGCCCTTCGTGCGCAGCTCGCTCGCGGTGAGCTCCTTGTCGCCGATGTTGTAGAGCAGCAGCGCCTGGACGCTGTTGAGGTCTTCGCGGCCGCGGCGCTCGAACTCGTCCTTGATCACGTCGAGGAGCCGGCGGTGGAGCCGCTCCACCAAGTGCAGCGCCTCCAGATAGGAGCCGCGGGCCGGGGCCGCCTCGGGGGCGGCGGCGGTGGTCGCAACGGTCTTGGTCGCCTGGGTCTTCATCGTGTGCCTCGCCCGATCTGCTTGTCGTCGATCGCCGTTTGCGGCGCCGCTTATGGAGCCAACCTACGGGCGGGGAATGAAAAGCGCTTTAAGCGACAAGATGAATTCGCGATTTACTTCTATCGGTAAATGCAAAATGAAGTGATTACGACAACCTTCCGTTTACCGCACGTCCCTGGCCGCAGACCAGGACAAAAGGAAGTAAATCAAAACTATACTGATCTGAGCCGCGACGAGGGTCAGCGGCGTCGGGAGCAATTGCGGCGTGAGCAGCGCCAGGGTCACCGAGGAGGTGACGGCGAGAAGCCAGATCACCCCGCCCCAGGCGCTGGTGAGCCACAGCCCGATCGCCGCGGTGGCGTCGATCACCGCGAAGTAGACGATTGCCGCCTGCCGGCCGAACGGCTCGCTCTCGAAGGGCCGACCGCCGGGCCACGCGTCGACGATCGCGGCCCAGGACGCGATGCTGCGGGCGAGCCAGACCAGGGCGGTGACGCGCATGAACCAGATCAGGGCGGTGTCCCAGTGGGACTTGCGCGTGTCGGCGTTGCGCTCGATCCGGTCCCCCGGGGCGTCGGTCCCGCGCGATCCCCTCAGCGGCGTGCGCATCTCAGGCCGCCCGCGTCCGGGAGCGCGGCGCGTCGCCGCGCCGTCCGTCCCGGGTCCCGTCGCCGTCCGCCCGCGATTGTCTCACGCGCCCTCCCCTTCGGCCGGCCCCTCAGCGGGCCCCGCGCGGGGTCCGTCCCGCGCGAAGCGCCCCGGCGCCGCAGCGCTTAGAAGCCGCCCCCCGACGTCGCGTCAACCTCGGGCGCCCCGCTGGGCTGGGGACCGGCCCCGGACCGGCGCGCGGACGGCAAGGTGCCGGGCTTGGGGACGGGCGTGGGGACGGGCTTGGCGACGAGCGGGGGCGGGACGCCCGGCAGGGTTCGACAGACCGGGCGGATGTGGTAGGCCCGCGCGAAGGCCCCGTCGGGCGTCCCCAGGTTCCACGCCATGTCGCACGAAAGCCCCGAGCCGCGCCCGATCGCCGTCGAGGCGGCCAGGACGAACCCGCGCGGCGGGCTCGGCATCACACAGCGCCCGCGCCGCAATCGCAAGGCGGCGTGGTCCCGGCGCCTCGTGCGCGAGAACACGCTGACCGTCGACGACCTGATCTGGCCGCTCTTCGTGATCGAGGGCGAGGGCCGGCGCGAGCCGATCGCCTCCATGCCGGGCGTCGAGCGCCTCAGCGTGGACGAGGCGGTGCGCGCCGCCGAGCGGGCGGCGAGGCTCGGCATCCCGGCCGTGTCGTTCTTCCCCTACACGGAGGTCGGCCTGCGCGACGCGACCGGCTCCGAGGCGCTCAATCGCGACAACCTCGTCTGCCGGGCGGTGCGGGCGGTGAAGCGGGCGGTGCCGGAGATCGGCGTGATGACCGACGTCGCCCTCGACCCCTATACCAGCCACGGCCACGACGGCCTGCTGGCGGACGGCGCCATCCTCAACGACGAGACCGTGGCGCTCCTCGTGGAGCAGAGCCTGATCCAGGCCGAGGCCGGCACCGACATCATCGCGCCCTCCGACATGATGGACGGCCGGGTCGGCGCGATTCGGGCGGGGCTCGACAAGGCGGGCTTCCTCGACGTGCAGATCATGGCCTACGCGGCGAAGTACGCGAGCGCCTTCTACGGGCCGTTCCGCGACGCGATCGGCACCAAGGCGGCGCTGGTGGGCGACAAGCGCACCTACCAGATGGATCCGGGCAATTCCGACGAGGCGCTGCGCGAGGTCGCCCTCGATCTCGCGGAGGGCGCGGATTCGGTGATGGTCAAGCCGGGGATGCCCTATCTCGACATCATCCGGCGCGTCCGCGACGAGTTCGGCGTGCCGACCTTCGCGTATCAGGTCTCGGGCGAGTACGCGATGCTGGAAGGCGCCGCCCGCAACGGCTGGATCGACGGCGAGCGCGCGATGCTGGAGAGCCTGCTCGCCTTCAAGCGCGCGGGCGCCGACGGAATCCTCACCTACTACGCCCCCCGCGTCGCCGAACACCTTCGCGCCGGCGCGTGAGACCCGGCCTCGAACCGCGAACGCGCCGCTGGCTCGTCGTCGGCGCCGCGCTCGCGGGCTTCGCCGCCGGCATCGCCGCCTGCGAGAACACCGTGCAGCGCGAGCGCGTGGCGACCTGCCGCCGGGCGGTGCCGGCGCTCGCCGGCTCGGAGGACGGCTTGCGGCTGCTGCGCGCGGGGACCGGCAACTCGCCCGAGACGGTGCGGGTGGATTACGCCGTCGGCCAGCGCCAGCACTGGGCGGTGTGCCGGTTCGCCTCGGGCCGGGAGCTCGCCGGCATCACCACCGACCGGCAGAACCTGACCGGCGCCTCGCTCTACATGCTCAAGCGCTTCTACCTCGACACCCCCGAGGCGGAGGCTGCCGACCCGGGCGGAGCCGCGGAGGGGCGCTGAGGGCGGGACCCCGCGGACCCGCGGCGGGGCGTGGCCTTGAGGGATCGGCACGGCGTCCCCACTTCGTCACCGTCCGCCACGCCGCACAGGATGCGACGCTATGCCGAGCCGCCAAACCGGTTACGCCGAGCGCTTCGAGACGCCCCCCTACCTCCCGCCGGTCCCGGTGCCGATGCTGCGGGCGAGCCTCGGGGCGCGCACCGGCGCCTATCTCCTCGACATCCTGTTCATCTTCGGCTTCTCGATGCTGCTCTGGATCGCGATCGCGGTGATCGGCCTCGTGACCTTCGGGCTCGGCTGGACGCTGTTCGCCGTCCTGCCGGCGAGCGGCATCCTGTACAGCGCGATCACCGTCGGCGGCCGCCGCCAGAGCACGCTGGGCATGCGGATGCTCGGCCTCAGGGTGGTCGCACCGGAGAGCGGCCGGCCGGTCGACCTGATCACCGCGGCGGTGCACGCCCTGCTGTTCTACGTGGCGATCTCGACCTTCCTGCTCTGGTTCGTCGACATCGCGTTCGGCCTCGTGCGCAGCGACCGCCGCCTCGGCCACGACCTGCTCCTCGGCCTCGCCGTCGTGCACGCGCGCTGACGGGCGATGGGGGCCGGGCCATGCGCCGAAATTTATTGGCGCGGCGCTGGCCCGACCCATTGAGCCGCGGCCGACGGGCGTTACACTCAAGCATCGGCTCGGCTGCTTTGCCGGCGCCAGGGCGACGTGAAGCGTGACGAGCCACCCGCGCGATACACCGCAGTTCTACCTGACCGCGCCGTCGGCCTGCCCCTATCTGCCGGGGCAGGAGGAGCGGAAGGTCTTCACGCACCTCGTCGGCCGCCGGGCCCGGGATCTGAACGAGATCCTGACCCAGGGCGGCTTCCGCCGGTCCCAGACCATCGCCTACCGGCCGGCCTGCGAGACCTGCCGCGCCTGCATCTCGGTGCGCGTCGTCGTCGCGGATTTCGAGCCCTCGGCGAGCCAGAAGCGGATTCTCGGCCGCAGCGCCGACCTCGTCGGCGCCGACGAGCCGAACCGGCCCGCCTCCGAGCAATACGCCCTGTTCCGGCGCTACCTCGATGCCCGCCACGGCGACGGCGGCATGGTGGACATGACCGTGCTCGACTACGCCATGATGATCGAGGACAGCCACGTCGACACTCATCTGGTCACCTACCGGCGCCGCGGGCCCGATACGGCGATCAACGGCCGCGGCAGCGGCCCGGCGGTCGCCTATTGCCTGACCGATGTTCTCGCCGACGGCCTGTCGATGGTCTACTCGTTCTACGATCCCGACGAGGCCCACCGCTCGCTCGGCACCTACATGATCCTCGACCATATCCGCCGCGCCCGGGCGCTCGGCCTGCCCTACCTCTACCTCGGCTACTGGGTCGAGGGCTCGCGCAAGATGGACTACAAGGCCCGCTTCCGCCCGCAGGAGCGGCTGATGGCGCAGGGCTGGGTCCGCGTGCCGTGAGGCGGTCGTCCCCCGGCCTGCACACAGGATGAGCCTGCCCCGCCGACGTCGCCCTTTCAAACCCGCCGCCTCGCGTGTAAACGCGAGCCTCAACGACAATCCGACCGCACCGCTCGATCGCGTGGCCCTGCCGAGGGACCATCCGCGCTCGGGCGCGTGCGTGTGACACAAGGTCAGGCATGCCCAAGCGCACCGATATCTCCTCGATCCTGATCGTCGGTGCGGGCCCGATCATCATCGGTCAGGCCTGCGAGTTCGACTATTCGGGGACGCAGGCCTGCAAGGCCCTGCGCGAGGAGGGCTATCGGATCGTCCTCGTCAACTCGAACCCCGCGACCATCATGACCGACCCGGACATGGCGGACGCGACCTATGTCGAGCCGATCACCCCCGAGGTCGTCGCCAAGATCATCGAGAAGGAGCGCCACGTCCTGCCCGGCGGCTTCGCGATCCTGCCGACGATGGGCGGCCAGACCGCGCTGAACTGCGCCCTCTCGCTCCAGAAGATGGGTGTGCTCGAGAAGTTCGACGTCCAGATGATCGGCGCCACCGCCGAGGCGATCGACAAGGCGGAGGACCGCCACCTCTTCCGCGACGCCATGACCAAGATCGGTCTCGAGACGCCGAAATCGGCCCTCGCCAACGCCTCGGCCGCCAAGAAGGCCGACCGTGAGAAGTATCTCGCCGAGATCGCCCGGATCGAGGCGGCCAATGCGGAGCCGGACGCCCGCAAGGCGGCCCTCGCGGCCTTCGAGAAGAGCTGGAGCGCGGGCGAATCCGAGCGGCGCAAGCGCTACGGCGAGCACGCCATCGGTCAGGCCCTGATCGCGCTGGCCGAGGTCGGGCTCCCGGCCATCATCCGGCCCTCGTTCACGATGGGCGGCACCGGCGGCGGCATCGCCTACAACCGCGAGGAGTTCCTCGACATCGTGGAGCGCGGCATCGACGCCTCGCCGACGAACGAGGTGCTGATCGAGGAGAGCGTGCTCGGCTGGAAGGAGTACGAGATGGAGGTCGTCCGCGACAAGGCGGACAACTGCATCATCGTCTGCTCCATCGAGAACATCGACCCGATGGGCGTGCACACCGGCGATTCCATCACGGTGGCCCCGGCGCTGACGCTGACCGACAAGGAATACCAGATCATGCGCGACGCCTCGCTGGCGGTCCTGCGCGAGATCGGCGTCGAGACCGGCGGCTCGAACGTGCAGTTCGCGATCGACCCCGCCTCCGGGCGCATGATCGTGATCGAGATGAACCCGCGCGTCTCGCGCTCCTCGGCGCTGGCCTCCAAGGCCACCGGCTTCCCGATCGCGAAGGTCGCGGCCAAGCTCGCGGTCGGCTACACCCTCGACGAGATCGCCAACGACATCACCGGCGGCGCCACCCCGGCCTCGTTCGAGCCGACGATCGACTACGTCGTCACCAAGATCCCGCGCTTCGCCTTCGAGAAGTTCCCGGGCGCCGAGCCGACCCTCACCACCGCCATGAAGTCTGTGGGCGAGGCGATGGCGATCGGCCGCTGCTTCGCCGAATCGCTGCAGAAGGCCCTGCGCTCGCTGGAGACCGGGCTGACCGGCCTCGACGACATCGAGATCGAGGGCCTCGGCAAGGGCGACGACCACAACGCCATCAAGGCGGCGATCGGCACGCCGACGCCGGACCGCCTGTTGAAGGTGGCGCAGGCCCTGCGCCTCGGCGTCAGCCAGGAGGAGGTCCACGCCTCCTGCAAGATCGACCCGTGGTTCCTGGAGCAGCTCCAGGCGATCATCGATCTCGAGAACCGGGTGCGGGCGCACGGCCTGCCGGCCACCCCCGGCGCCTTCCGCCAGCTCAAGGCGGCGGGCTTCTCCGACGCGCGCCTCGCGGTGCTGGCGCGAATGGAGGAGGCCGAGGTCCGCGAGAAGCGCCGGGCACTCGCGGTGCGGCCGGTGTTCAAGCGCATCGACACCTGCGCGGCCGAGTTCAAGGCGCCCACCGCCTACATGTACTCGACCTACGTGGCGCCCTTCGCCGGCACCGTCGTGGACGAGGCGCAGCCCACGGACGCCAGGAAGGTCATCATCCTCGGCGGCGGCCCGAACCGGATCGGCCAGGGCATCGAGTTCGACTATTGCTGCTGCCACGCCTGCTTCGCGCTTTCCGAGGCCGGCTACGAGACCATCATGGTCAATTGCAATCCGGAGACGGTCTCGACCGACTACGACACCTCGGACCGGCTCTATTTCGAGCCGCTGACGCAAGAGGACGTCCTCGAGATCATTGAGACGGAGAGCCAGGCCGGCACGCTGCACGGCGTGATCGTGCAGTTCGGCGGGCAGACGCCCCTGAAGCTCGCCCGCGCCCTCGAGGCCGCGGGGGTGCCGATCCTCGGCACCTCGCCGGACGCCATCGACCTCGCCGAGGACCGCGACCAGTTCAAGCGCCTGCTCGACAAGCTCGGCATGAAGCAGCCGAAGAACGGCATCGCCTACTCGGTGGAGCAGAGCCGGCTCGTCGCAGCCGATCTCGGCCTGCCCTTCGTGGTGCGCCCGAGCTACGTGCTGGGCGGGCGCGCCATGGCGATCATCCGCGACGAGGCGCAGTTCGCCGACTACCTCTTCGACACCCTGCCGAGCCTCATCCCCTCCGAGGTCAAGGCGCGCTACCCCAACGACAAGACCGGCCAGATCAACACGGTGCTGGGCAAGAGCCCGCTGCTGTTCGACCGCTACCTCTCGGACGCGGTGGAGGTCGACGTCGACGCGGTCTGCGACGGGCAGGACGTGTTCATCGCCGGCATCATGGAGCACATCGAGGAGGCGGGCATCCACTCGGGCGATTCGGCCTGCTCGCTGCCGCCGCGCTCGCTCTCGCCCGAGACCATCGCCGAGCTGGAGCGGCAGACCCGCGCGATGGCGCTGGCGCTCAAGGTCGGCGGCCTGATGAACGTGCAATACGCGATCAAGGACGGCGCCATCTACGTGCTGGAGGTGAACCCGCGGGCCTCGCGCACCGTCCCGTTCGTCGCCAAGGTGATCGGCGAGCCGATCGCCAAGATCGCGGCCCGCGTCATGGCCGGGGAGCCGCTCGCGGGATTCGGGCTCAAGCCGAAGACGCTCGCCCACATCGCCGTCAAGGAGGCGGTGTTCCCCTTCGCCCGCTTCCCCGGCGTCGACGTCCTGCTCGGGCCGGAGATGCGCTCGACCGGCGAGGTGATCGGGCTCGATGCCGGCTTCGGGGTCGCCTTCGCCAAGAGCCAGCTCGGCTCGGGCACGAAGGTCCCGCGCTCCGGCGCCGTGTTCGTCTCGGTGCGCGACGCCGACAAGGCGCGCATCCTGCCGGCCATTCGCCTCCTGAAGCAGCTCGACTTCACCATCGTGGCGACGGGAGGCACCCAGCGCTTCCTGGTGGAGAACGGCGTGCCGACGGAGCGGATCAACAAGGTGCTGGAAGGCCGCCCGCACGTGGTCGACGCCATCAAGAACGGCGACATCCAGCTCGTGTTGAACACGACCGAAGGGGCCGGCGCGCTCTCGGACTCGCGCTCCCTGCGCCGCGCGGCCCTCTTGCATAAAGTGCCGTACTACACCACTCTAGCGGGCGCGATGGCGGCGGCCGAAGGGATCCAGGCCTATCTCGAAGGCGATCTCGAAGTCCGCGCCCTGCAGGAATATTTCGTGGCCTGACCCGCGACGGGACGGCCGCGATGTCGACAACTCGGACAACTGGCCCGGAGGGAGCGACTCAGCTCCCGGCCGGGCTTCTTCATTGTGGCGCGAGACGATGAGCATAGACAAGGTTCCGATCACGGTCCGTGGCTTCGCCGCTCTCGAAGAGGAGCTGAAGCACCGCCAGCAGGTGGAGCGGCAGCGCATCGTCGCCGCGATCTCCGAGGCCCGCGCCCATGGCGACCTGTCCGAGAACGCGGAGTACCACGCCGCCAAGGAGGCCCAGTCACACAACGAGGGCCGGGTGCTCGAGCTCGAGAGCATGATCGCCCGCGCCGAGATCATCGACGTCTCGAAGCTGTCGGGCAGCAAGATCAAGTTCGGCGCCACCGTGAAGCTCGTCGACGAGGACACGGAGGAGGAGAAGACCTACCAGATCGTGGGCGAGCCGGAGGCCGACGTGCATTCCGGCCGCGTCTCGATCACCTCGCCGATCGCCCGCGCGCTGATCGGCAAGGGCGTCGGCGACACGGTCGAGGTGACGACGCCTGGCGGCGGCAAGTCCTACGAAGTCGTCGGCGTCCAGTACGGCGGCTGAGCGCAGGTGAGGATCCCGCTTTCGCGCCGCCTCGCGGCCGTGCTCGCCGCAGGGCTGGCGCTCCTGGTCGGATCGGTCTCGCCGCCGATCTCGGGGGCCGTCCGCGCCGAGGGCTTCGCCGCCGCGGGCGGGCGCTTCAGCTCGATCAGCGTCGATGTCCGCCCGCTGATCGCCCAGGGTGGGGGCACACAGGCGGAGGTCCTGCGGGCCGATCTCACGGCGGCGCTCCAGCGCAGCTTCGGCGACCGGATCGGCGGGCGCGGCCCCGGCCTCGTGGTGCGCGTCACCGGCCTGTCGCTGCGGGCCTATGCGGGCGGCGACAACGGGCGCGGCAGCCTCGGAGGCGGCGGACAGACCGATTACCTTGACGGCGAGGTGCTCCTCGTCGGCCCGCGCGGCGCGGTCCTCGCCCGCCATCCCCAGCTCAGCGCCATGCCGTCGAGCTACGGCGGCGCATGGTACGAGCCGGGCTCGGAGCGCCGCCGCGTCGCGGCCATCGCCGAGATCTACGCCGCCTGGCTGCGCCGCAGCCTGCCGGCGGACTGACCGGCCTCCCCTCGATCGCCGCTCGAACCGTGCAGCAGGACATCGACACGACCCGCCGGACCGAGGCCCTTCCGCCGCGCGCGCTCGCGGGTACGCGGGCCTGGATCGTCACCGACGGCAAGGCCGGCGACGAGAACCAGTGCGTCGGCATCGCCGAGACGCTGGGCCTCGACTACGTGCTGCGCCGCGTGCCCGCGCACGGACCCTTCGGCTGGATGGCGCCCTGGGGGCCCATCGACCCGCGTCACGGGCCGTACCGGAATTCCGGGGCGCTGGCCGGGCCGTTCCCCGAGATCCTGATCGCCTCCGGACGGCGCTCGGTGCCCTACATGCGGGCTTTGCGCCGGGCGAGCGAAGGGCACACCTTCACGGCCTTCCTCAAGGACCCGCGCACGGGGCAGGACAGCGCCGACTTCATCTGGGTGCCCGATTACGACGATCTGCGCGGGCCCAACGTCTTCACCACACTGACGGCACCCCATCTGGTGACGGCCGAGCGCCTCGCCGCCGCGCGCGCCAAGCCGGATCCGCGGCTCGCGGCGCTCGCAGGTCCGCGGGCGGCGGTGCTGATCGGCGGCGACAGCCGGCACCTGAGCTACGGCCGGGCCCAGATGACCCGGCTGGTGACGGACCTGCGCAAGCTCGCCGCCAGCGGCTGCCGCCTGATGGTGACGGTCTCGCGCCGCACGCCCGATCCCCTGCGAGAGGCGGTGAAGGTGCTGGCGGCCGATACCGGCGGCTTCCTCTGGGACGGGACGGGCGAGAACCCCTACGTCGCCATGCTGGCGCTCGCCGACGCCGTCGTGGTCACGTCGGATTCTGCCAACATGGTCAGCGAGGCGGTGAGCACCGGGGCGCCGGTCCTGCTGTTCGACCTGCCGCGCACCTATATCCGGCATCGGCGGATGTTCGCGGGCCTCGCCCTCATGGGCGCCCTGCGGCCGTTCACCGGTCGGTTGGAACCGCTGAGCTACAAGCCGGTCGACGCGACGCCCGTCATCGCGGCGGTGCTGGGCCGCCGCTACGCGGCGCACCGGGCTTCACGGCCGGGCTGAGGCGCCGGCAGAATTCGAGGACGACATGGCCCACACCCACGCCAAGCTCGTGATCATCGGCTCCGGACCTGCCGGCTACACGGCGGCGATCTACGCCGCCCGCGCCATGGTCGAGCCGCTGCTGATCTCCGGCTTCCAGCCCGGCGGGCAGCTGATGATCACCACGGACGTCGAGAACTACCCGGGCTTCGCCGAGGCGATCCAGGGGCCCTGGCTGATGGAGCAGATGCGGCTCCAGGCCGAGCATGTCGGAACCCGCATCGTCTCCGAGTACATCACCACGGTCGACCTGAAGCAGCGGCCCTTCCGGCTCGAGGCGGATTCGGGCGAGACCTACTCGTGCGACGCGCTCATCATCGCCACGGGCGCCCAGGCCAAGTGGCTCGGGCTGCCCTCCGAGGCGAAGTACCAGGGCGGCGGCGTCTCGGCCTGCGCCACCTGCGACGGCTTCTTCTTCCGCGGGCGCGAGGTCGTCGTGGTCGGCGGCGGCAACACGGCCGTTGAGGAGGCGCTCTACCTCGCCAACATCGCCGCCAAGGTCACCGTCGTGCATCGGCGCGACGCCTTCCGGGCCGAGCGCATCCTGCAGGAGCGCCTGTTCAAGCATCCCAACGTCGAGGTGGTCTGGAACCACGCCGTGGAGGAGGTCTGCGGCACGGACAAGCCGGCGCCGACGGTCACCCATCTGCGCCTGCGCGACGTGCGCACCGGCGCGATCAGCGAGCGCAAGGCCGACGGCCTGTTCGTCGCGATCGGCCATCAGCCGGCCACCGCGATCTTCGAGGGGCAGCTTCCCATGCGCCACGGCGGCTACCTCAGCGTTCGGCCGGGCACCGCCGAGACCGAGATCCCGGGCGTGTTCGCGGCGGGCGACGTCACCGACGACGTCTACCGGCAGGCGATCACGGCGGCCGGCATGGGCTGCATGGCGGCTTTGGAAGCCGAGAAGTACCTCGCCAACCTGGAGATCGGCGAGCCGCCGCAGCAGGCCGCGGCCGAGTAACCCCACGGCGCCCGCCGCGCCATTCCGGTGCGCCGTCAACAAAATTGTCTCCGCGCGACTTGCGCGGAGCGACCTCCTGCACGCATGAGTTATGTGCTGGCGACATTGCCGCAGTGCGATGATGTCAGCCGAGCGCGGCCCGCCGCAACGGTGCGGATCGGACCGGAAGCTCGACCGCGCAGGCGCGCGGGCGTTTCACGTGTGCGGGGCCGCCGTGGATTGGGACAAGATCCGGATCTTCCTCAATGTCGCCGAAGCGGGAAGCTTCACGAAAGCCGGCGACGATATCGGGCTGAGCCAATCGGCGGTCAGCCGCCAGATCAGCGCCCTCGAGCGTGAGCTGAAAGCGCCGCTCTTCCACCGCCACGCCCGCGGGCTGATCCTGACCGAGCAGGGCGACCTGCTGTTCCGCGCGGCGCGCGACATGAAGCTGCGCCTGGAGAACACCAAGGCGCGCCTCGTCGAGACCAGCGAGCGCCCGTCGGGCGACCTCAAGGTGACGACCACGGTCGGCCTCGGCACGGCCTGGCTCGCCCAGCGGGTGGCGGAGTTCCTCGATCTCTATCCGGACGTGCGGATCGAGCTGATCCTGACGAACGAGGAGCTCGACCTCGCCATGCGCGAGGCCGACATCGCCATCCGCATGCGCCGCCCGGCCCAGCCCGACCTGATCCAGCGCCGGCTCTTCACCGTGCATTACCACGCCTTCGCGAGCCCGGATTACGTGAAGCGCTTCGGCGAGCCCAAGACCATCGCCGATCTCGACGACCATCGCCTCGTCTCGTTCGGCGGGAACGAGCCCTCCTATCTGCTAGCCGCGCATTACCTCGCCGATATCGGCCGCGAGGGCCGCGAGCGGAGGCCGGTGCACTTCACCGTCAACAACGTCGCGGCCCTGCAGAAGGCGATGGAGACCGGCGTCGGCATCGGCATCCTGCCGGACTACGCCGTGGACGGCGGCGAGACGCTGGTTCAGGTGCTGCGCGACAGCGAGATGCCGACGCTGGACAGCTACCTCGTCTATGCCGAGGAGATGCGCACCGTCGCCCGCGTGCAGGCGTTCCGCGACTTCCTGGTGGCGAAGGCCCAGCGCTGGACCTACTGAGCCGGCGGCGCTCGAGCTCCCGGCCGCGTGCCGGGAGCCCGCGATCACCGGGCGTCAGACGAACAGCCGCTCCTTCTCCAGGCCCTTGTAGAGATCGGCGACCTGCTCGCCGTAGCCGTTGTAGATCAGGGTCGGCACGCGCTGGTCGGTACCGAGCACCCGCTCGCTGGCCTGGCTCCAGCGCGGATGCGGGACGGCCGGGTTGACGTTGGCCCAGAAGCCGTACTCGGAGGATTGCAGGCCCTCCCAGAAAGTCTTGGGCCGCTCCGCCACGAACGACACCTTCACGATCGACTTGATCGACTTGAACCCGTACTTCCACGGCACCGCGAGCCGGATCGGGGCGCCGAACTGGTTCGGCAGCGGCTTGCCGTAGATTCCGGTGACGACGAACGGCAGGTCGTTGCCGGCCTCGGCCATCGTCAGCCCTTCGACATAGGGCCACGGATAGAAGAACGCCCGCTGGCCCGGGGCCATCGCCTTGTCCAGAAAGGTCTGGAACTGTACGTATTTCGCGCCGGACGCGGGCTTGGCCAAGGCCACGAGCTTCGACAGCGGGAAGCCCGTCCAGGGCACGGCCATCGACCACGCCTCGACGCAGCGGTGCCGGTAGAGCCGCTCCTCCAGCCCGATCTTCCGGATCAAGTCCTCGACGCCGATCTCGAACGGCTTCTCGACGAGGCCGTCGACCTTGATCACCCAGGGGTCGGTCCTGAGGGCGTTGGCGGCCGGCAGGACGCTCTTCGAGGTGCCGAACTCGTAGAAGTTGTTGTAGTCCGCGCTGTAGCGCTCCGGCGTGACCGGGCGGTCCAGCGTGTAGCCGTCGTTGCGCGGCGCCGGGTAGGGGCCGGCCGCGGCAAAGGCCATGGAACCGCCGGCGAGCGACCCCGCGGCGAGTCCGGTGGCGCCGGCGAGAAGCGCGCGGCGGTTCAGGAAGACCGCTTCCGGTGTCGCGAGGCGTTCGGGGATCTCCCAGCCGCGGGTCCGCTTGATCAACATGCTGCTCTCCTGCGCGCGAAGCTCCGGCAAGATCGGCCCTGGAGCCGGCCGGCACAACCGGCCGCGCCTGCGGCTTCGTTCAAGAAACCGCAGGGTTACGGCGCATGGTGCCGCAGGCGGCGTGCGCGCAACGCGCCCGCACCGGAACCGATAGCCCCGATCCGCGAGGCTGGCGGGCCGCGCGGACGGAGCGCGACGCGTCGGGCTCGTCGCGGTCCGGACCGAGCGAGCCTGAGACGAGCCCCGGAGGCGGCTCAGGCGGCCGGGGCGTCGTCGCGCAGGGCCCGGCGCAGCACCTTGCCGACATTGGTCTTCGGCAGGCTGTCGTGGATCACGACCTTGCGCGGCACCTTGTAGCCGGTGAGCTGCGAGCGGGCGTGCAGGCGGATCGCATCCCCGGTGAGGCCCGCATCCTTCAGCACCACGTGGGCCACCACCATCTCGCCGCTGTCGTCGCAGGGCGCGCCGACCACCGCGCACTCAAGCACGCCCGGATGGGAGGCCAGGACGTCCTCGACCTCGTTCGGGTAGACGTTGAAGCCCGAGACCAGGATCATGTCCTTCATCCGGTCGACGATGCGGACCTGCCCGTCCGGCAGCATCACCGCCACGTCGCCGGTGCGGAAGAACCCGTCGGCGGTCATCGCCCGCCTGGTCTCGTCGGGCCGGTTCCAGTAGCCCTTCATCACCTGCGGCCCGCGCACGCAGATCTCGCCCGGGACGCCGACCGGCAGGGGCATCCCGTCCGCGTCGCGGATCGAGACGTCGGTGGAGGGTAGCGGGTAGCCGATCGTGCCCGACCATTCGCTCAGCCGATACGGGTTCACGCAGACCACCGGGGAGGTCTCGGAGAGGCCGTAGCCCTCGATGATGGCCTTGCCGGTGATCTGCTTCCAGCGCGCGGCCACGGATTTCTGCACCGCCATACCGCCGGCCACCACGTAGTCGAGATGGGAGAAGTCCACGGTGCCGATCTGCGGATGGTTGTTCAGCAGGTTGAAGAGCGTGTTCACCCCCGACATGTGGGTGAAGCGGTGCTGCTTGAGCGTCTTGATGAAGCCGTCGGCGTCGCGCGGGTTGGGGATCAGCAGGCAGGAGCCGCCGGCTCGGATGAAGAACAGGAAGCAGCAGGTCAGCGCGAAGATGTGGTAGAGCGGCAGCGCCGTGACCATCGTGCGCTGCGGACCGTCCGGGTCGATCGCCTCGAACCAGGTCTGGGACTGCACCACGTTGGCCATGATGTTGCGGTGCGTGAGCATCGCGGCCTTGGCGATGCCGGTGGTGCCGCCGGTATATTGCAGGAAGGCGAGGTCCTCGGGGCCGAGGTCCGGCCGGCGATAGGGCAGACGGCGGCCGGCCTTCACGGCGTCCTCGAAGCCGTGGGCGAGGCCCGCCGGAAGGGCGTAGGCCGGCACCGCCTTCTTGATGTGGCGCGCCGCGAGGCTGATCACCCGGCCCTTGAGCCCGAGCCCGTCGCCCGCGCGGGCCACGACCACGCGGTCGAGGGCGAGATCGGGCAGCGCCGCGGCGACCGTGCCGGCGAAATTCTCCAGCACGATCACGATCCGGGCGCCCGAATCCGTGATCTGCGCGGTCAGCTCGCGCGGCGTGTAGAGCGGGTTGACGTTGACCACCGTGCCGCCCGCCGCGATCACCCCGAACAGGGCCACGGCGTAGGCGGGCACGTTCGGCATCATGATGGCGACGCGGTCGCCCTGGGCGAGGCCCTGCCCCTGCAGCCAGGCCGCGAGCGCCCGCGCGTCGGCGCCGAGTGCGGCGTAGCGCATCGACGAACCGAAGCAGATCACCGCGGCACGGTCGGCGTAGCGGGCGACGCTCGTCTCGAACAGGTCGAGGACGGTGCCGAGCCCGTCCACATCGATCTCGGCCGGCATGCCCGGCGGATAGGCCCCGACCCACGGACGGGGGGCCCTGGTTTGCTCGATCACGGCGTACTCCCTGACGCGCGGCGTCTGCCGGCCGCGCTACCCATTGTCCCGCTCCCTCGATTCGGATCATTGCGACAGGGCCGGGAGCGGGGCAAGCGAGTCGGCGGATCGGCGCTAGACAGCCGGCCGGCATCGTCGCCGGTCGCGGAGCCGCCCGGATCCTCAGCGTCGCGCGGTCGCCGCGGACGCGGGCGCGCGCAGGGCCGAGACCAGCGCGTGCGGCAGGCAGGCGAGCAGCAGGATCCCGGCCGCGCTCGCGGCCTCGCCCGCCGTGAAGGCGCGCCGCGGCCAGGGGCCGATGCCCTCGTCCCGGGCGAGGCCGAGCAGGGCGGCGGCGAACCAGAGGGCGAGAAAGCTCAGGGCCGCGGTCGCCAGCCCGCGGCCGATCCCGGAGAATCGCCGGTTCGCCAGCAGGACCGCGAGGCCGATCGGCAGACCGAAGGCCAGGGCAGCGACGGCGGCGCCGAGGGCATAGGCCACCAGCATGGGCTGATGGTTGAGGAAGGCGACCCCGCCCACGGCGAAGCCGCCGCGCAGGACGAGGCCGCCGAAGGTCGGATAGAGCGAGAGGCCCGCGAGCAGGGCGAGGCCGAGGAGCCCGAACGGCAGCCGCCGCGCCCAGCCGGCGGGCCCCGGCCCCGCCGCCGCGGCGGCGATTCGCGCGAGCCCGTAGACGAGGCCGAAGGCGAAGAGCGGGTAGCGCTCGAGGAAGAACCCGTAGGCGAGCGCGTCGAGGACCGGCGGCAGGGGCGAGCGCGCGCTGAGGCCCAGCCCGGCCACCAGCCCGAGCGCGAGGAGCGCCGCGGCGACCGGGATCGCGGCGGTGATGAGCGCGACGCGGCGCATGGGATCCTACGGGATGCGGGCGATCAGCCCTCGTAGCCGTCGCGGATCAGCCGGTCGAGCAGGCGCACGCCCCAGCCGGCGCCCCAGCTCCGGTTGATCTCGGTGGGCGAGGAGGACATGCCGACGCCCGCGATGTCGAGATGCGCCCAGGGCACGTCGTTGACGTAGCGCTTGATGAAGGTGGCGGCCGTGGCCGCCCCGCCGTGGCGCCCGCCGGTGTTCTTCATGTCGGCGAACTTCGAGTCGATCGCCTTGTCGTAGGCGGGGATCAGGGGCATCCGCCAGACCTTCTCGCCGGTCGCCTCGCCCGCCGCGTGGATGCGCGCGGCGAGATCGTCGTCGTTCGAGAACAGGCCGGCGATGTCCTGCCCGAGCGCCACGATGATCGCACCGGTGAGCGTGGCGAGATCGATGATCGCCTTCGGCTTGCAGGATTGCTGCACGTGCCAGATCACGTCGGCCAGGACGAGGCGCCCCTCGGCGTCGGTGTTGATCACCTCGATCGTCTGCCCGGACATCGAGGTGACGATGTCGGAGGGCCGGTAGGATTGCCCGTCGGGCATGTTCTCGACGATGCCGATGGCGCCGACCACGTTCACCTTGGCCTTGCGGGCGGCGAGCGCGTGGAGCGTGCCGACGACGGCGGCGGCGCCGCCCATGTCGCCCTTCATGTCCTCCATGCCGCCGGCGGACTTGATCGAGACGCCGCCGGAATCGAAGACCACGCCCTTGCCGATCAGCGCGAGCGGCGCCTCGCCCGCCGGTCCGCCGTTCCAGCGCATCAGCACCACCCGGGGCTCGCGGGCGGAGCCGGCCGCGACCGCGAGGAGCGCCCCCATGCCGAGCTCGCGCATGCGGGCGGGCTCCAGCACCTCGATCTCGACGCCGAGGCGGCCGAGCTCCGAGGCGCGCCGGGCGAATTCCTCGGGGAAGAGCACGTTCGGCGGCTCGTTGATCAGGTCGCGGGCGAGGACGACGCCCTCGGCCACCGCGCGGGTCTCCTCGGCCTCGGCCTCGGCCGCCCGGTGCTGGCCGAGCATCAGGGTGAGGGCGCTGCCGCCCTTGTCCTCGGCGTCGGGCTTCTTCTTGGTCTTGTAGCGGTCGAAGCTGTAGCTGCGCAGGCGCGCGCCCAGGGCGAAATCGGCTGCGTTGCGCGCCGAGACCTCGGTGCCCGGCCAGTCGAGCACCACCCGGGCCTGCCGGCCCGAGACCTTGCCGGCGGTGAAGCCCCCGAGCACCGGCCACTCGATCTTGGTCCGGTCCTTCTCGGTGCCCAGGCCGACCACGACGAGGCGCTCGGCCTCGACGCCGGCCGGGGCCGGGAGGCTCATCGCGGTGAGGGCACGGCCCTTGAACTGCTCCGAGGCCGCGGCGCGGGCCACGAGATCGCGCCCGGCGCTTCCCAGAACCTCGACCGCCCCCGAGCCGAGGGCGAGATCGTCGCCCACGAACACCACGAGGTCGCCGCCGCCGGTCCGGCCCACCGGAGCGAAGGTGATGGTGATGCCGTCCGCCATGAGTTCGCTTTCCGCGCTCGCGCTGCCGTCCCGGGCGCGTGACGCGCACCGGAGGTCCCCGTGTCTTACGTGTTCCGCACTGTGTAGCCACTGAGGCGGAGAACGCAACGCGGCGCATCCGCTCTTGAAACCGCCGCACTTCGCGCGCCAATCGAGTCCGGACGCGCCGGCTAAGAGGAGCCCGGGACGGCAGGCCGATGAACCAGATCGAGCGCTACATCTTCCGCATCGCGCTCGGCGCCTGCCTCGCCTGCCTGATCGGGCTGACCGGCACGATCTGGGTGACCCAGGCGCTGCGCGAGCTCGACCTGATCACCGCCAAGGGCCAGACCCTGCTGATCTTCCTGTTCGTCACCGGCCTGTCGCTGCCGACGCTGGTGGTGGTGATCGCCCCGATGGCGCTGTTCATCGCGGTGATCTACGCGCTGAACAAGCTCAACGGTGATTCGGAGCTGATCGTGATGGCGGCGGCCGGGATGCGGCCGCGCTCGATCCTGCGCCCGTTCCTCTCCCTCGCCCTGATGGTCAGCTTCCTCGTGGGCTTCACCACCATCGTGGTCATGCCCGCGAGCTTCCAGGAGCTGCGCGACGTCATCACGCGGGTGCGCGGCGACTTCATCGCGAACGTCGTCAAGGAGGGGCAGTTCACCACCCTCGACAACGGCATCACCTTCCATTTCCGCGAGCGCGGACAGAACGGCACCCTGCTGGGACTGTTCATCCAGGATTCGCGGGAATCCGGGAAGACGAAGATCTACATCGCCGAGCGCGGCAACGCGATCGAGGTCGACGGCCAGAGCTACCTCGCCCTGGAGAAGGGCAGCGTGCACCAGCAGCAGAAGGACAGCCGGGATTCCTCGATCCTCACCTTCGAGCGCTACACCATCGATCTCGCCGCCTTCGCGCCCCCCGATTCCGACCTGATCTACAAGCCGCGCGAGCGCTCGACGACGCAGCTGCTCTTTCCCGACCGGTCCGAGGGCTATTTCAAGCTGCAGAAGGGCCGCTTCCGGGCCGAGCTGCACGACCGTCTCTCGTCCTGGCTCTACCCGCTCGCCCTCGCCTTCATCGCCTTCGCGGCTCTGGGCGACCCGCGCACCACCCGCCAGGGCCGGGGCGTGGCGGTAGCCGGGGCGGTGGCGGCCGTGGTCGCCCTCCGGATCGCGGGCTTCGCGGCCGTCAGCGCCGCCGCGCGCAGCCAGGGCGCGGTCGCCGCCGTCTACGGGGTGCCGCTCCTGGCGATCGCGCTCTCCGCCCTGATCATCTTCCAGGGGCCGGCCGTCCGGGCCTTCAACGCCCGGACCTCGGCGGCCCTGCGGGGCCTGCGGCCGACGCTGCGGCCGGCGCGGAGCTGAGGCGGTGCTGCTCGGCTGGACCCTCGGGCGCTACTTCGCCCTCCGCTTCGTGCGCACCATCCTCGGCGTGTTCATCACGGTCTTCGCCCTGGTCTACACCCTCGACTTCGTCGAGCTGCTGCGCCGGGCGGGCGATGCGGAGGGCGCCTCTCCGGGTCTGATGGCGCAGCTCTCGCTGCTGCGCACCCCGACGGTCGCCGAGGGCGTCCTGCCCTTCGCCGTGCTGTTCGGCTCGATGGCGGCCCTGCTGCAGCTCTCGCGCAAGCTCGAACTCGTCGTCGCCCGCGCCGCAGGGATCTCGGCGTGGCAGTTCCTTCAGCCGGGCCTGTGCGTGGCGCTCGGGCTCGGCGCCTTCGCGGTCGGGGTCTACAACCCCGTCTCGGCGGCGATGAAGCAGCGCTCCACCGAGATCGAGGCCAAGATCTTCGCCCGCTCCACCAAGGCGGGCTCCGGCAAGGCCCTCTGGATCCGGCAGAAGAGCCTCGACGGCAGCGCCATCATCCGGGCCGAGACCGCGATCGAGGGCACCACCACGCTGGCCGGCGTGCAGGTCTTCACCTTCGACGAGGCGGGCAGCTTCCTGTCGCAGATCATGGCCGCGCGCGCGTCGCTGCACGACGGCTGGTGGGAGCTCAGCGACGTGCGCCTGCTCACGGCCGAGTCGCCGCCCGAGAGCTTCGGCACCTACCTGATTGCCTCGACCCTCGATCCGGGACAGGTGCGGCAACGCTTCACCCCCCCGGAATCTGTGCCTTTCTGGCAACTGCCCGGAACCATCGCGCGCACCGAGAAGGCCGGCTTGGACGCCACGCGATACCGGCTGCAGTACGACGTGCTCTGGGCTCGGCCGATCCTGTTCGTGGCCATGGTGCTCGTCGCCGCAACCGTTTCCTTACGGTTTTTCCGCTTTGGTGGTGTCGGAAAGCTCGTGCTCGGCGGGGTGGCGGCGGGGTTCGCCCTCTACGTCGCCCGGCAGTTGATGGAGGGGCTCGGCGGCGCCGGTGTGGTGGCGGCGCCAGTGGCGGCATGGCTCCCGGCCGTGGTAGGAAGCCTTCTCGGTACGCTCACGCTTCTGTACCAGGAAGACGGCTGAAGCCCGCTCCCCGAGCGGGGTCGGGAGGCAGGGTTGGTTGGGTTCGTGACGATCGTCGTCACCGAGGTTGGGACAGGCGTTGCGTAAGGTCTCCACCATCGTGCGGTTCGCCGGCTTGCTGGCGCTGCTGGCGGCTCTGCCGCCCGCAGCGACGCGGGCTGCCGCCCAGCCCGGCACCGCGCCGAGCGGCGCGGCCAAGGCGAGCGGAGCCAGGACGGGCGCCGAGAAGGCGAGCGGCGACAAGACCAGCGCCGCGAACCCGCTCGCCGCCAAGGTCGCGGCCAAGCCGGGCGAGAAGCTCCTCGTCGAGGCGGACGAGCTGATCTACGACAACGACAACAACACCGTCACGGCACGCGGCAACGCCGAGCTGCATTACGGCCCGCGCACCCTGCAGGCCGACCGCGTCCGCTACGACCGCGCCTCGTCCCGCGTCTTCGCGGAGGGCAATGTCCGCCTCACCGATCAGGACGGCGCCGTCGTCACCGGCGAGACGATGGAGCTGACCGACGACTTCAAGACCGGCTTCATCGACTCCCTGCGCATCCAGCAGACGGTGGTCCGGCGCGGCGAGACGGTGCGGACCCGGTTCTCGGCGCCGCGGGCGGAGCGGATCGACGGCGAGCAGACGACCTTCGACTACGGCACCTACACGGCCTGCGAGCCGTGCAAGGACAACCCGGAGAAGCCGCCGCTCTGGCAGGTGCGCGCCGCCAAGATCATCCACAACAACGAGACCCACACGGTCTATTTCGAGGAATCGACCCTCGAGCTCGCCGGCATCCCGGTGGCCTACCTGCCCTATTTCGAGGCGCCCGACCCGACGGTGAAGCGCAAGAGCGGCTTCCTGACGCCGCGCTTCATCACCTCGACGGCGCTCGGCACCGGCGCCTCGGTGCCGTATTTCTTCAACCTCGCGCCGGATTACGACCTCACCCTGTCGCCGGCCTTCGTGAGTCGCCAGGGCGTGCTCGGGCAGGCCGAGTTCCGCCAGCGCCTCGACACGGGCACCTACAATCTGCGCCTGTCGGGCATCTTCCAGACGACGCCCTCCGCCTTCCTGCCGGGGCCGCTCGGCGCAGGCGACCGCGACTTCCGCGGCTCGGTGGAGACCAAGGGCCGCTTCTACATCAACGACCGCTGGCGCACCGGCTGGGACCTCGTCGGCGTCACCGACAAGTGGTTCCTCGACAATTACCGCATCCGCAACCAGAGCATCACCACGGATTATTTCCGCGAGGCGGTGTCGACGGCCTACCTGATCGGCCAGGGCGACCGCTCGTGGTTCGAGGCACGCGCCCTCTACTTCAAAGGCCTGTCGAGCTTCGACTGGCAGAAGGAGCAGCCGATCGTCGCTCCGGTGATCGACTACGACAAGCGCATCAACGGGCCGGGCGAGATCGGCGGCGAGGTCCGCTTCGAGGGCAACATCACCAGCCTGACGCGCGAGGCGACCGACTTCCAGGGCCTGCCGCGCACCAGCGCCTACCTGTTCAGCCCGAGCTTCAACGGGATCAGCTACCCGCTCTACGAGACCTGCTCGACCTTCAACCGCGCCTCCTGCCTGATCCGGGGCCTCGCCGGCACGAACACCCGCGCTTCGGGCCAGGTCTCCTGGCGGCGCACCTTCATCGACGACGCAGGCCAGGTGTTCACGCCCTTCGCCTACCTGCGGGCCGACACCTTCTTCACCAATCCGAGCCTGTCGGGCTACCAGAACGCCCTGGTGCCGACGATCGCCAACGTCGACGAGGGCGTCAGCGCCCGCGTGATGCCGGCGGTCGGCCTCGATTACCGCTATCCCTTCGTCAGCGAGTTCGGGCCGCTCGGCGTCCACACCCTGGAGCCGATCGGGCAGATCATCGCGCGGCCCTCCGAGACCCGGATCGGCCGGCTGCCGAACGAGGACGCCCAGAGCCTCGTCTTCGACGACACCTCGCTATTCGAGTGGGACAAGTTCTCCGGCTACGACCGCGTCGAGGGCGGCGTGCGCACCAATCTGGGCGCCCAGTACTCGGTGGTGACGCCGTCCGGCTGGTACACCAACGTGCTGTTCGGCGAATCCATCCAGCTCGCGGGCGTCAACTCGTTCCGGCGCGGCGACATCGCCAATGTGGGCCTCGAATCGGGCCTGGAGACCCGGCGCTCCGACTTCGTCGGCCGCTTCCAGGTCTCGCCGAACCAGAACATCTCGTTCATCACCCGGGCGCGCTTCGACCACACCGACTTCAAGGTGAACCGCTTCGAGACGGGCGTGACCGCGCGCTTCGCGCCGTTCCTGCCGCTGACGCTCTCGACCTTCTACTCCTATTACGAGGCGCAGCCGCTGCTCGGCTTCGCCCATCGCCGCGAGGGCGTGACCGCGACCGCGACCTACAACATCACGCCCAACTGGTTCATCACCGGCTCGGCCCTGGTCGACCTGACGCACTACCTCGACACGCGGGACATCTTCGCCGACGCCTACGCCAACTTCCTGGCGAACCCGGTCGGGGCGACGCCGGTCTATCAGAATCCGGGGCGGTTCTACCTCTCGGGCATGAGCCTGGGCGGCGGCTACCAGGACGAGTGCACCACAGTCTCGCTCAACTACATCGTCTCGCCGATCGCCACGACGCTGGGCACGCGCGAGCGCAACCAGACCGTCCTGCTCCGCGTCGAGCTGAAGACGCTCGGCGAGGCGGACCTGCGCCAGAACGTCGGCACGGTCACCACCAACGACGGCATCGCCTCGGTGCGCTGACGCATCGCGCGGCCGGGCGGCCTGCCGCCGGGCCGTTCGCAGCCGCGCGGGTTGCGGGCCGGCGCCATCTCCTTAGATCCGGGCGAGAGATCCCGGGACCGGACCGCCGGATCGCGGGCGGATCCGTCCCAGCCATCGTCAGGGTTGCCCATGCCACCGCTCGCCCTCACGCTCGGAGATCCCGCCGGGATCGGCCCGGAGCTCGCCCTCGCGGCCTGGCTCGGGCGCGGCGGCCTGAACCCGCTGCCGCCCTTCTTCCTCGTGGCCGACCCGGCCTTCGTCGAGCGGGCCGCCGACCGCCTCGGCCTGCCGGTCCCGGTGGCCGAGATCGACCCCGAGACTGCCGCCGAGGTCTTTCCGCGGGCGCTTCCCGTGGTGGCGCTGCCGAGCGGCGCGACCGTCGCTGCCCTGCCCGGCCGCCCGGATTCGATCCATGCCGGCGCTGTCATCGAATCGATCACCGCCGCCGTCGGCTTCGTGCGGACGGGCCGCGCCTCGGCGATCGTGACCAACCCGATCGCCAAGGTCGTGCTGACCCGGGCGGGCTTCGCCCATCCGGGCCATACCGAGTTCCTGGCGGCGCTCGCCGTGCCCCCGGGCCTGCCGCCGCCGCGGCCCGTGATGATGATCTGGAGCGAGACCCTCGCGGTGGTGCCGGTGACGATCCACGTGGCCCTGCGCGACGTGCCCCGCCTGCTGACGCAGGACCTCGTCGAGGAGACCGCCCGGATCGTCGTGCGCGATCTGACCGAGCGCTTCGGGCTGGCCGCGCCCCGCCTCGTTTTGGCCGGCCTCAACCCGCATGCCGGCGAATCCGGCACGATCGGCAGCGAGGATCGCGACGTGCTCGCGCCCGCGGTGGCCCGCCTGCGGGCGGAGGGGATCGACATCACCGGGCCGCTGCCGGCCGACACACTGTTCCACGCCCGCGCCCGCGAGACCTACGACGTGGCGCTGGCGCCGACCCACGACCAGGCCCTGATCCCGATCAAGACCATCGCCTTCGACGACGGGGTCAACGTCACCCTCGGGCTGCCCTTCATCCGGACCTCGCCCGACCACGGCACCGCCTTCGACATCGCGGGCCAGGGCATCGCGCGGCCCGACAGCCTGATCGCGGCTTTGCGCCTCGCGGACCGGCTCGCCCGCAACGCGGAGGCCCGCGCCGGGGGCCGTCCGGAGAGCGCGACGGTGATCCCGCTCAGTGCCTATGCGGGCCGCACGACGGCGTCGCGCCACTTCGACCTCGACGACGAGCTGTGAGCGCCCCGGACGGTCTGCCGCCGCTGCGCGAGGTCGTGGCGCGCCACGGGCTGGAGCCCCGCAAGGCGCTCGGCCAGAACTTCCTTTACGACCTCAACCTGACGGGCCGGATCGCCCGGGCGGCGGGGCCCCTGGAGGGCGTCACGGTGGTCGAGGTCGGGCCGGGGCCCGGCGGACTGACTCGGGCGCTGCTGGCGGCGGGGGCGGGCCGGGTGATCGCGATCGAGCGCGACCCGCGCGCGCTGCCGGCGATGGCCGAGATCGCCGCCCATTATCCCGGCCGGCTGGCCGTGATCGACGCCGACGCCCTGGAATTCGACCCGCGGCCGCTGATCGGCGCAGGGCCGGCCCGGGTCGTCGCGAACCTGCCCTACAACGTGGGCACGCCGCTCCTCACCGGCTGGCTCGACGCCGAGGCCTGGCCGCCCTGGTGGGATTCGCTGACGCTGATGTTTCAGCGCGAGGTGGCCGAGCGGATCGTCGCCGATGAAGGGCAGCGCGCCGATTACGGCCGGCTCGGCGTGCTCTGCGGCTGGCGCACCGAGGCCGAGATCCTGTTCGACGTCAGCCCCTCGGCTTTCGTGCCGCCCCCCAAGGTGACCTCAAGCGTGGTGCAGCTCCGACCCCGCAAGGCTCCCCTGCCCTGCCGGGTCGGAGCGCTGGAGGCGGTGACGCGGGCGGCCTTCGGCCAGCGCCGCAAGATGCTGCGGCAGAGTCTGAAGGCGCTGACGCCTGAGCCCGGCACGATCCTCGCCGCCGCCGGCCTGAGCGAGACCGCGCGGGCCGAGGAGGTGCCGGTAGCGGGCTTCGTCGCCCTCGCCAACGCCTGGGACGACATGAGACGGCCGGCGCCGCCCGAAGGCGAGGCCGGCCTAGTTTAGCGCGGTACGAGCGGCGCTCAGCGGGTCTGCTGGATCGCCGAGAGGATCCAGGCCCGGCCGGGCCGGCGCACGAAGGTCCAGAGCTCGGTGGCCTCCGGCGCGCCAGTCTCGACCACGCGGTCGCTGCGGCGGTCGACGGTGACGTCGCGGAGCGTGTAGCGCATCGCCACCGTGGCGTACTCGTCCTGGCCCTCGCCCCAGGCCTCGGCGAGATCGCCCTGCTGGAGCTTCACGTCGGTCACCCGGTTGACGACGCCGCGGGCGGCGTTGGCCTGCAGCTCCTCATCGAAGTAGCCGGCCATTTCCGGGGTCGCGAGGTTGCGCAGGGCCACCCGGTCCTCGTGCGAGAACGCGTCCTGGACCTCGCCGAGCAGGCGCTCGAAGGCCTGGAAGTCGTTCGGGCCGATCTGGACCGGACGCTGCTGCGGCTGCGCCGGCTGGCCGCCGAACATGCGGCCAGCCGAGGGACCGGACGGGCCGCCCATCGGACCGCCCGCGGGACCTCCCATCGGACCGCGCGGCGGCGCGTCGTCGAGGCCCGAGCGCGCGTAGGGCGCACCGGCGCCGGCCGGCTGGCCGTTGCGGCGGCGGAACCAGCGCAGGGCGAAGGAGACGAGCAGCACGACGAGGCCGATCTGGATCAGCAGGCCGAGGAACGAGCCGATACCGCCGAGCCCACCGGACAGGCCGGCGCCGAGCAGCGCGCCGATCAGGCCCGCGCCGAGCAGACCGCCGAGGAAGCCGCCGCCGAAGCGCCGCCCCTGGGCCGGCGCCTGCATGCCCGGATTGTTGAAGCCGGGCTGGGTCTGCGTGCGCTGCATCGGCGCGGCGCTCGGAGCGGTCGGCGTGGCAGACGGAGCGTTGAAGGTGCGGGAGCCGCGCGATCCCATGCTGCCGCCGCCGCCGGGCCGTGCCTCGGCGAGGGGAGCCGCAAGCGTCAGGGCCGCGGCGAGCGCCAGAAGGGTCGCCGTGCGCTTACGGCGCTTGGTGGAGGTGAGCATCGATGGCCTCTACGAGAGAACAGGTCGCGGCTATGCGCGCCGTCGACAATATGGGGACGGGCCAGACGCGGTTTTAGTCCGTCCCGATCGCGACGTTTCCGATTTCGTCGCCGCCGCGAGGCAAGAGCGCGGGGTTTCGCACCGGGTCCGGCACGGTCCGCCCTCCCTCCGGGCCGCCCTCAATGCAGGCTGCGCCGGGCGGCGGCCGGGAAGACCAGCCGGACCTGTGTCCCGGCGCCGGGCTGGCTGTCGAGGCTGATGGTGCCGTTCTGCCGCTTCATCAGCCCGTGCACGATGGCGAGGCCCGCGCCGCGGCCGGCCTCGCGGCTGGTGGCGAAGGGCGCCAGCGCCCGCGCCAGCATCTCGGGGGACATGCCGGTGCCGGTATCGGAGACGATCAGGCCGACCGCGCCCTCGCCCGGATGCTGCATCGAGCGGTCGCCCGGCGGCACGCGGAAGCTCGAGACCGTGACGGTGCCGCCGTCCGGCATCGCCTCGCAGGCATTGGCCACGATGTGGCGAAGCGCCAGCTCCACCTGCGTCGCGTTGGCGATCGCCCAGGGCAGGTCGGGCGTCGTGGCGACGCTGAGGCCGATCCGGGGAGGCAGGCTTGGCCGCATCGCCGCGATCACTTCGGCGACCGTGGCGTCCAGATCGATCGCCCGCAGGTCGGGGGCGATGCGGCGCGAGAAGGCCAGCAATTGCCGGGTCAGCACCGCCGCCCGCTCCGTCGCGTCGGCCGAGCGGCTCATGGCGCGCTGGATGAACGGCTCCGGATGGTTGCCGAGCCGGCGCTTCAGCCCGTCGATGTAGCCGATCAGGATCTGCAGGAAGTTGTTGAACTCGTGCGCGACGCTGTTCGTGAGCAGGCCGAGCGCCTCCCGCTGCCGGGACAAGGCGAGCGCGCCCTCCAGTTCCCGCCGCGCCGTCACGTCGAGGATCTGGCCGAGGCGCAGCGCGCTCGCGGCCACCGGCGAGAGCGTGAGCCGCGCCCAGTAGCTCGATCCGTCGGCGCGCGCGGCCAGGATTTCGGCCGCGGGCCCGGTTTCGACCACCGCCTCGGGCAGAAGCACCCCGAGCGTGCTCCCGAGCAGCGCGGCGCGGTCGTGGCCGGTCAGGGCCGTGAGCGCAGGATTGACGTAGCGGATGCGCGCCTCGGCTCCCGACCCGTCGAGCAGGAAGGCCGCGACCGCCGCCCCGTCGAGCAGCGCCGCCGCCGCGGCCAGGACCCTGTCGGCCTCGTCGATCGGGCCATCGGCATACGGCTCTGGCATCGGGTCATCCGAAAGCGGCCCGGACGGGGCCGCGCTCGCCCCAGCGTTAACGGCACTTGGCGCGACGGCCAAGGCAGAGGGTTCACGTCGCGCGGTTCGCGTCGGGCGGCTCACGGCCGGAGGGCCAGACGCGCCGCACCGGAGCGCGGCCGCCGAGGCCCGCGCCGGGGCGGGGGCACGCCTATTGGCGGATCCACATCACCCGGGCCATCCAGGCGATCTCGCCGACGTTGAGCACCCGGTCCTCGTGGTCGGGGTTGAGCGAGATCAGCTCCACCGTGCGGGCGGTGCGCCGCTTCAGCTCCTTGGCCAGCACCTCGCCCGTATGGGTGCGGACCACGATGCGGTCGCCCTTGCGCACGCTGGCCGAGGGCGAGACGATCAGCACGTCCCCGTCGCGGAACAGCGGCAGCATCGAATCGCCCTGCACCTCCAGGGCGAAGGCGCGCTCCTCGCCGAGATCGGGGAAGTCGATCTCCTCCCAGCCCGCCCCGCCGGTCGGCATGCCGTCGTCGGTGAACAGCCGCCCGGCGCCGGCCTGGGTCATGCCGATCAGCGGCACGGTGGAGCGCACGGGCCCCTCGCGCGCCTCGATCAGACGCAGGAAATCGTCGAGGCTCGCGCCGGTGGCGGCGAGGACCTTCGAGACGGATTCCGTCGAGGGCCAGCGCTTGCGGCCGTCGGCGCCGATCCGCTTCGACCGGTTGAAGCTGGTGGCGTCGAGCCCGGAGCGCCGCGCGAGGCCGGAGGGAGAGAAACCGTGACGTTCCGCCAAGCGGTCGATGGCGGTCCAGATCTGTTCGTGGGACAACATCTGTCGGGCTCGGTGCCTCGCCGGGCCGCTGAGACGCACGGCCTAGTTGTAGGAATGTAGAACTACTCGCGGACGAATGCAACCGCTTTTCGGGGCTGCGCAACCGCATCCGAGGGGCTAGGTCCCCCTCCCGATCAACCGCGATTCCGCGGAATGGTTGTCACGACGTGGTCGCCGATCCTATCGACGGCGCGCATGGAAACGGTGACGCGATGCCCCTCATCTACAAGATCTGTCCGCGCAATCTCTGGGACGCGGCCCTGACGGCCGGCCGCTTCGGCGGCGCGCCCGTCGATCAGGCGGACGGATTCATCCATTTTTCCACGGCCGCGCAGGTCGCGGAGACCGCGCGCCGGCATTTCGCGGGGCAGGCCGACCTGATTCTCCTGTCCGTCGATGCGGACGCGCTCGACGAGGCCCTGCGCTTCGAGCCGTCCCGCGGCGGGGACCTGTTCCCGCACCTCTACGGCGACCTGCCCCTCGCCGCGGTCCGGTCCACGGTCGACCTGCCGCTGGGGCCGGACGGGGCGCACGTGTTCCCGGCGGAGATCGGAGCATGATCGAAATCCTGTTCCCCCTGGTTCGCCCGGTGCTGCACGGGCTCGACGCCGAGCAGGCTCACAATCTGACGTTGAGAGCCCTGGCGGCCTTGCCGGCCCGTCGCGCGCCCTCCGACGACCCGCGCCTCGCGGTCGAGCTGTTCGGCCGCCGCTTCCCCAATCCGGTCGGCCTCGCCGCGGGCTTCGACAAGGGCGCGCAGGTGCCCGACGCCCTGCTCGGGCTGGGCTTCGGCTTCGTCGAGGTCGGGGGCGTGGTGCCGCGCCCGCAGCCCGGCAATCCGCGCCCGCGGGTGTTCCGCCTCGCCCGCGACGGCGCGGTCATCAACCGCTTCGGCCTCAACAGCGAGGGGCTCGACGTGGTGGCCCGCCGCCTCGCGGCTCGGCATGGGCGCCCGGGCGTCGTCGGCGTCAATATCGGGGCGAACAAGGAGACCGAGGACCGGCTGGCCGACTACGTCGCCTGCACGGCCCGGCTCGCCCCGCTCGTGGATTTCGTCACCGTCAACGTCTCCTCGCCGAACACGCCAGGCCTGCGCGACCTCCAGGGCGAGGCCTTCCTCGACGACCTGCTCGCCCGGGTGGTCGAGGCCCGCGACGGGGCGGCGTCCTCCGCCACGGCCTCTGGGACGGCCCCTGCGGCGGTGCTGCTCAAGATCGCCCCCGACATCACCCTGGACAGCCTCGATGCGATCTGCGCCACGGCCCAGCGGCGCGGCGTGCAGGGCCTCGTCGTCTCGAACACCACGGTCGCGCGGCCCGCGAGCCTCGCCGAGGCCGCGCTGTCCCGGGAGACCGGCGGCCTCTCGGGCCGCCCGCTGTTCGGGCCCGCGACCCGGCTGCTCGCCGAGACCTACCTGCGGGTCGGCGCCCGGCTGCCGCTGGTCGGCGTCGGCGGCGTCGATTCGGCCGAGGCCGCCTGGACCAAGATCCGGGCCGGCGCGAGCCTCATCCAGCTCTACTCGGCGCTGGTCTATGCCGGGCCCGGCCTCGTCGGCACGATCAAGACCGGGCTGGTCGCCCGGATGCGGGCCGAGGGCCTGACGAGCCTCGCATCCGCGGTCGGGCGGGACGCGGCCGAGTTGGCACGGGCGGCTTAAGCTCTGGTTGCATGGGCGGCGGCAATTCCCGCTCGGCCCACGTGCCCCACGCATGAGGGGCCTGCATCCGGACCGGATTGAGCCGGCGCGAGGGGGCCGCTTATCTCGCACCTGCACAGAGCAGGTCGTTTGTCAGGTCACCGCATGGACAACCCGGTCGGGTCCACCAAGCGCTCGTCGGCGGCGGGCGGATGGGGGGCCCTGAAGAGCTGCGGCAAGCATCTGCTCGGCAGCCGTGCGCCGCTGTCTGGTGCGCGCGCCATGCTCAAGGCGAACCAGCCCGACGGCTTCGATTGCCCGGGCTGCGCCTGGGGCGATCCGGAGCACGGCTCCTCCTTCGAGTTCTGCGAGAACGGCGTGAAGGCGGTCTCCTGGGAGGCCACCGACAAGCGCACACCGCCGGCTTTCTTCGTCCGGCACACCGTCACCGAACTGCGCGGCTGGAGCGACTACGCCCTGGAGGGCGAGGGCCGGCTGACCCACCCGATGCGCTACGACGCGGCCTCGGACCGCTACCTTCCGGTCGCCTGGGACGAGGCCTTCGCGGAGATCGGCGCGACGCTGCGCGGCCTCGACCATCCGGATCAGGCGGAGTTCTACACCTCCGGCCGGGCCTCCAACGAGGCGGCCTATCTCTACCAGCTCTTCGCGCGGCGCTTCGGCACCAACAACTTCCCCGACTGCTCGAACATGTGTCACGAGGCGAGCGGCATCGCGCTCACCCAGGCGATCGGCGTCGGCAAGGGCACGGTGACGCTGGAGGATTTCGAGCGCGCCGACGCGATCTTCGTGGTCGGGCAGAACCCCGGCACCAACCATCCGCGCATGCTGGGCGACCTGCGCCGGGCGGCCCAGCGCGGCGCCGAGGTGGTGGTGCTGAACCCCGTGCGCGAGCGCGGGCTGGAGCGCTTCGCCGATCCGCAGAACACCGTCGAGATGCTGCGCGGCGCGAGCCGGCCGATCGCCAGCCACTACCTGCAGCCCCGACTCGGCGGCGACATGGCGGCCTTCCGGGGCCTCGCCAAGGCGGTCTTCGCCGCCGATGACGCGGCCCTCGCCGCGGGCCGGCCCTCGCTCCTCGACCGGGCCTTCCTCGCCCGGCACACGGCGGCCTTCGAGGCCTATCGGGCCGCCGTCGACGCCACCCCCTGGGAGGCGATCCTCGATCAGTCGGGCCTCCCCCGCGACGCGATCGAGGCGATGGCCGCGGTCTATCTCGGGGCCGAGCGGGTGATCGCCACCTGGGCGATGGGGGTGACGCAGCACCGCCACTCGGTCGCGACGATCCGCGAGATCGCCAACGTGCTGTTCCTGCGCGGCCATGTCGGGCGGCCGGGCGCGGGGCTCTGCCCGGTGCGCGGCCATTCCAACGTGCAGGGCGACCGCACCGTCGGCATCAACGAGCGCCCGCCCGCCGCCCTGCTCGACGCGCTGGAGCGCGAGTTCGGCTTCGCGCCGCCGCGCAAGCCCGGGCACAACGTGCTGGCGGCGATCGGCGCCATGCTCGACGGCTCGGCCAGGGCCTTCATCGGCCTCGGCGGCAACTTCGCCCGGGCGGCCCCCGATTCGGCGCTCGTCGCCCGGGCGCTGGCGGGCTGCCGCCTCACCGTCCACATCGCGACCAAGCTCAACCACTCCCATCTCGTGCCGGGCGCGGTCGCCTACATCCTGCCCTGCCTCGGCCGCACCGAGATCGACCGCAACAGCCGCGGCAAGACCCAGATCGTGACCGTTGAGGATTCGATGAGCATGGTCCACGGCTCGGGGGGCATCAACAAGCCGGCCTCGGTGCACCTGCGCTCGGAGGTCGCGATCATCGCCGGCCTCGCGGCCGCCACCGTCGGCTCTGACGGGATCGACTGGGCGGCGCTCGCCGACGACCATGACGAGATCCGCGCGCGGATCGCCCGCACCATCCCGGGATTTGCCGACTACAACACCCGGGTCCGGCGCCCGCGCGGCTTCATGCTGCGCAACCTCGCCGCCGAGCGGGTGTTCGAGACCGAGGCCGGCAAGGCGACCTTCTCGGCCGATCCGCTGCCCGCGGCGACCGAGCACCAGCGGGCCGCGGCCTGCGACCACACCTTCGTTCTGCAGACCTTCCGCTCCCACGACCAGTACAACACCACGATCTACGGCCTGGATGACCGCTACCGCGGCGTCTACGGCGAGCGGAAGGTGCTGTTCGCCCATCCCGACGATCTCGCCGAGATCCGGGCGCGGGCGGGCGACCGGGTCGACATCCGGGGCACGCACGCGGACGGCGTCGAGCGGATGGCCGAGGATTTCCGCCTCGTCCCCTTCGACATGCCGCGCGGCGCGCTGGCCGGCTACTACCCGGAGCTGAACGTGCTGGTGCCGCTCTCGACCTTCGGGGCCGAGAGCGACACGCCGACCTCGAAGTCGGTCCTCGTCACCCTCCATCCCCGAGCACAGGCATGACGGAAGTCGAGTTCATCGGTACGGTCGCGGAGCTTCGCCAGCGCCGGCCCGACCTGACCCAGCTGGAGGCGGGCCTGCTGGCCGCCCCTCATCTCGGCCTCGCGCCGGACACGCGCAGCTTCGCCCGGATCTTCGATGTGGCGCACGCGCACGTGCTGCGCGCCCTCTCGCGCCTCGACGAGGCCGGCCTCGTCACGGTGACCGAGCGCGATCCGCGGACCCAGCGCGCCGCCTTCGCGCCGACCGACGACGCCCGCACGCTGCTGGCGGCCTGAGGCCTAGCGCCCCGCCGCCCGCGCGAGGCGGGCGGCGTCGGCGCTCCTCAGTAGCCCTTCGCCCCGATCGTCTCGGCCCAGCTCACCGCGCGCTTGGCCATGCTGATGTGCTGGCGCTCGTAGAGACGGCCCTCGAGCTTGATCGCGCCGCGCTTGGCGTTCTCGGGCTTGGCGAAGGCCTCGATCACGAGCCGGGCGCGGCGGACCTCCTCCTCGGTCGGCGCGAAGGAGGTGTTGGCGGGCTCGAGCTGGTTGGGGTGGATCAGGGTCTTGCCGTCGAAGCCGAGGTCGCGCGCCTGACGGCACTCCGTGCGGCAGCCGTCGACGTCCGAGATGTCGTTCCAGACGCCGTCGAGGATGGTCAGGCCCTCGGCCCGCGCCGCGGCCAGCGCGAACATGATCCAGGGCAGCATCGGCACGCGGCCGGGCACGAGCTGCGCCCAGGTGTCCTTGGCGAGGTCGTTGGTGCCGAGCACGAAGCAGGTCAGGCGGGTGCGCCGGTCGCGCCGGGCCTGGGCGATCTGCTGGATGTTGAGGATCGCCGCCGGCGTCTCGATCATCGCCCAGACGGCGATGTCCTCGGGGGCGTCGAGGGCCTCGAGATGGTTGGCGATGCTCTCCAGCACGGCGGGCGAGGACACCTTCGGCATCAGGATCGCGTCGGGCCGGGCCTCGATGGCGGCGCGCAGGTCCGCCTCGCCCCAGGGCGTCTGCGGGGCGTTGACGCGGATCACCAGCTCGCGGTCGCCGTAGCCGCCGCTCTTGACCGCGGCGCAGACCTGCGCGCGGGCGAGCTCCTTCTCCTCGGACCCGACCGCGTCCTCGAGGTCGAGGATGAGGCTGTCGGCCGGCAGGGTCTTGGCCTTCTCCAGGGCACGCTGGTTCGAGCCTGGCATGTAGAGCACGCTGCGGCGGAGACGAAGGTCGGACATCGGGTCTTCCTGTAGAGGCCTTGGACTGTGCGCTGCACCATAATGCAAAGCGGTCGTCGCGCCAGACGCGCCGCCGCACGGCGGCGAGAATCCGGTGCGATTGTCCCTCAGCCATGCTGCGGCCACCTTCGCCGATCAGAGGCGCCCCGTTGACGAGGGAACGCGCCATGACATCGATCCGGCCTGCACTGGCGATCATCTTCGCGCTCGCGGCGCCGCTCGCCGCGCCGGTTGCCGCGCGGGCGGCCAGCGACACGGCGGTCGGGGTCGGGACGGGCGCCGTCGCGGGCGCTCTCATCGCCGGCCCGGTCGGAGCCGTGGCGGGGGCGATCGTGGGCGGCGTCGTGGGCGCGTCGAGCGAGCGCCCGCGCGCGCGCCGCCATCGCCGGGTCCGCACGCGCCGCGCCGCGCTTCCGGTGCAGGCGCCCGTGCAGCCCAGCGTGCAGCGGGCGGCGCAGCGCCCCGCCCCGGCTCGCGCACTCACGCCGACCGTCTCGGCGGAGGCGGAGCCGGTCCGGACGGGATCCGCCGCGCCCCGGGCCTGGACCGACCCGCGCTAGGGCGCATCCCGGCGACGCGGTTGCGGGTTCGTCGAGAGGCTGCGTTGCCCACCGGGTGCGACGTCTAGACGGCCGGGACCGGGAAACGCGCGAAGGTCCGCCGCGCGAGGCCCGGATAGGCCAGCGCCTGGCCGATGCCGCGGGCGGCGAGGAAGCCCAGGAAGGCGAGCCACAACCCGCTATTGCCGAGGCCGAGCGCCTGCACCCCGGCGAGGACCGCGCAATAGCCCGCCAGCGCCGCCAGCATCAGGTTGCGCATCGCCCGCGTCCAGGTGGCGCCGATATAGATGCCGTCGTAGGCGAAGGGCGTGGCGGCCACCAGCGGCGCCAGCGCGGCGAACGGCAGGGTGCGGTAGGCCACCGCCCGGACGGGCTCGCTCGTCGTCACGACGTCGATGAAGGCGTGGCCGAGGCCCAGCGCCAGCAGGCTCACCGCCACGCCGAAGCCGAGGCACCAGCGCAGGCTCAGCCGGGCGGCGCGGCGGAAATCGGCCGCGTCGCGCGCGCCGATCGCCTGTCCGCACAGGGCTTCGGCCGCGGTGGCGAAGCCGTCGAGGAAGAAGCCGCCGATCAGGAAGAGATTCCACAGCACCGCGTTGGCCGCGAGCACGATGTCGCCCTGGCGGGCGCCGAGCGCCGAGAACAGCACGATGCCGGCGACGAGCGCCAGGGTTCGGATCACCACGTCGACGTTGACCGCGAGCGTGCGCCGGAGCGCGGCCGGATCGCGGATCTCGGCGAGCGGCACCCGGAACGGCCGGGCGCCGAGCCGCCGCAGCAGCCAGAGGCCCAGCGCGAACCCCAGCGCCTCCGCGCCGAGCGTCGCCCAGGCCGCCCCGGCGATGCCGCGGTCGAGGCCGAGCACCAGGGCCAGCGTGAGGACGATGTTGACGAGGTTGATCGCCACCTGGATCAGCAGGCCGAGGTCGGTGCGGCCGCGACCGAGGACAGAGCCGAGCACGGCGTAGTTCGCCAGCACGACGGGGGCGGAGAAGATCCGGATGTGGAAATAGGTCGACAGGCCCGCGACCACGGCGGGGCTGGCGCCGCTGATCGCGAAGGCGGTCGCCGCGATCGGGAGCTGGAGGACCACCAGGGCGAGCCCCGCCAGGAGCCCGGCGGCCAGCGCCCGCGCCAGCGTCCGGTCGACCTCCGCCGCGTCCCGCGCGCCGACCGCCTGGGCGGTGAGGCCCGCGGTCGCCATGCGCAGGGCCCCGAACGACCAGAAGATCGCGTCGAAGATGACGGCGCCGAGGGCGATGGCGCCCAGCGCCGCCGCGTCGCCGAGGCGGCCGATCACCGTGGCGCCGACGAAGCCGAGCATCGGCGTCGTCACGTTGGCGAGCGTCATCGGCAGGGCGAGGGCGAGGACGCGCCGGCCGGTTACGGGCGAGGGTGCGAGCATGGCGGGCCCGGGGCGGGAGAGGCCGCGACTGTAACCGCGCGGGCCGGGCGCTCAACCGAAAGCCGCGCCGCCGCGCGCAGGGCTGACCCGCGCGGCGGCCCGGCCGCCCGACTGCGTCCTACCGGGAGGTCGCGAAGAGCCGCGAGACGAACCAGAGCGGCACCACCACCACGGCGCCCGCCAGGATCCAGCCGCCGAAATCGTGGAAGGTGGCGAGGCCGAGATCGATCAGGCTGCGCACCCCGTCGTAGATCTGCCAGAACAGGCGTGCCGGGGTCAGGCCGAGCATCGCCATGAAGGCGCCGACGAGGACCGACAGGAACAGCAGGCGCAGGAACACGGCGGCCGGGGAGCCGCCGATGAAGCGGCGCAGCGCGCTGCCGCGCTCGCCGTCCGGCCGATAGGCCATCTGGGTGTAGGGCTCCGGGCCGCGGTGCCGGTCGTGCGGGACGTTCATTCGGCTGGTCCTGAAACTCTGTGCGGCGCTTGAGGAGGGCGTGCAGACCGGCGTCCGCTCCGGCGGGGAGCCCCCTTGAAGTCCGGGAACCCGGCGGAAGCGTGACACCTGCGTCACACCCTGCGCGAAACTCCCCACCCGGTCGGACGTTTGGTTGTTTCCCGAGCCATCAAAAGATGGCAACGGCTCGCCGAGCCGCCAAGATATCCGCACACAGCGCAGATGACAGACGTGATTCCGGTGCGTCACGGTACCGGCCCCGATTCCATGGAACGGCCCCAACGATGATCGACCACGCCCTGTTCGACCCGGCGACGATCGATCCGGCGACCAAGCGGCTCAACGCCGAGATCGTCGCCGCCCACGCGGCGCAGGCCGACCCCTGGTCGCTGCCGATCGCCGAGGTGCGCGCCCGCCGTCGCGCCGGCACCCAGGCCTCCCCCGCGATGCCGCGCAGCGCCCGCGCCGAGACCATGCGGATCGACGGCCCCGGCGGCCCGCTGCCGCTCCGGGTGATCCGCCCGAAGGCGGGGGTGAAGCTGCGCGGCGCCTACCTGCACATCCATCGCGGCGGCTGGGTCTGGGGCTCGGCCGACGAGCAGGATCCCTGGCTCGAGCGGATCGCCGACACCTGCGGCTTCGTCTGCCTCTCGGTGGAGTACCGCCTCGCCCCCGAGCATCCCTATCCGGCCGCCCTCCTCGATTGCGAGGCCGCCGCCCTCTGGCTCGCCGGGCCCGGCCGGGCCGAATTCGGCGTCACGGCGCTGACGATCGGCGGCGAATCCGTCGGCGCGCATCTCGCCGTGATGGTGCTGCTGCGGCTGCGCGACCGGCACAACCTGCCCCGCGCCTTCCGGGGCGCCAACCTCAACGCGGGCTTCTACGATCTCGGCCTGACCCCGTCCGTGCGCAACTGGGGCGACGAGCGCCTCGTGGTGAACACCACCGACCTCACCCGCTTCGCCGACGGCTACGTGCGCGAGGGGATCGACCGGCGCCGACCCGACGTCTCGCCGATCTACGCCGACCTGAAGGGCCTGCCCCCGGCCCTCTTCACCATCGGCACCGCCGACCCGCTCCTCGACGACACGCTCTACATGGCCTCGCGCTGGGCGGCGGCCAACAACGGCGGCCACACCGCCGTCTATGCCGGCGGCTGCCATGTCTTCGTGCGCTATCCGGGCGCGATGACCGAGCGGGCGCTGGAGCTGAGCGACCGCTTCCTGATGGCCCTGGCCTGAGCGCGCGACGCCGACAGGATCCGCTGCCGCCCGCTTTCGCGGCTTGGTTCGCCGGGCGCGGCTGGGCGCCCCGTCCGCACCAGCTCGACCTGCTGGCGATCGCCGGCGCCGGCCGCTCGGCGCTGCTCGTCGCTCCGACCGGGGCCGGCAAGACGCTGGCGGGCTTCCTGCCGAGCCTCGTCGCCCTGGCGCAGGCCAAGCCCGCCGCGCGGCGCGGCCTGCACACGCTCTACGTCTCGCCCCTGAAGGCGCTCGCGGTCGACATCGCCCGCAACCTCGAGGCGCCGATCGCCGAGATGGAATTGCCGGTCCGGGTCGAGACCCGCACCGGCGACACGCCGGCCCACAAGCGCACCCGCCAGATCAACCGCCCGCCCGACATCCTGCTGACGACGCCCGAGCAGCTCGCCCTGCTGATCGCCCATCGCGAGGCCGCCGAGCTCTTCGCGAACCTGCGCTGCGTGGTGCTCGACGAGCTCCACGCCCTCGTCACCTCGAAGCGGGGCGATCTCCTCTCCCTCGGCCTCGCGAGGCTGCACCGTCTGAGCCCGGGCCTCGTGGCGATCGGCCTGTCCGCGACGGTGCGCGAGCCGGACGAGTTGCGGAAGTACCTCGTACCGCAACGGTCCCCGGCCGAGGGCGCGCCAGCCGCCGCGGCGATGGCCGACCTCGTCGTCGTCCGCGGCGGCGCGCGGCCGGACCTGCGCATGCTCGAGTCGAACCGGCCGCTGCCGCTCGCCGGCCACACGGCGTGGCAATCGATGCCGGCGATCTACGGCCTGATCCGGGAGCACCGCACCACCCTCGTCTTCGTCAACACCCGGCTCCAGGCCGAGTACACCTTCCAGGAGCTCTGGCAGCTCAACGACGACGTTCTGCCGATCGCCCTCCATCACGGCTCGCTCGACGCCACGCAGCGCCGCCGCGTCGAGGCCGCGATGGCGGCGGGCCAGTTGCGCGCGATCGTCTGCACCGCGACCCTCGATCTCGGCATCGACTGGGGCGACGTCGATCTGGTGATCAACATCGGCGCGCCGAAGGGGGCGAGCCGGATCATGCAGCGGATCGGCCGGGCCAACCACCGCATGGACGAGCCCTCGAAGGCCTATCTCGTGCCGGCCAACCGCTTCGAGATCCTCGAATGCCAAGCGGCCCTCGACGCCGTGGAGGAGGCGGCGCAGGACACGCCGGACGCGCGCATCGGCGCCCTCGACGTGCTGGCCCAGCACGTGCTCGGCATGGCCTGCGCCGATGCCTTCGACCCGGTGGCGCTCCACGACGAGATCGTCTCGGCCGCGCCCTATGCGGGCCTCGCCTGGGAGGAATTCGAGGCGGTGGTCGATTACGTGGCCACCGGCGGCTACGCGCTGCGGGCCTATGAGCGCTTCGCCAAGATCCTGCGCGGGCCCGACGGGCTCTGGCGGGTGCGCGACGCCCGGGTCGCCCAGCAGTACCGGATGAACATCGGCACCATCGTGGAATCCGCGAAGGTGAAGGTCCGCCTCGCCCGCCAGCTCCGGGGCAGGCCCGGCACGGTGCTGCCGAAGACCGGCCGGGTGCTCGGCGAGATCGAGGAGGATTTCGCCGAGACCCTGACGCCCGGCGACACCTTCCTGTTCGCCGGCGAGGTCCTGCGCTTCGAGGGCCTCGCCGAGGACGAGGCGATGGTGACGAAGGCTGGCCCCGGCACCGACCCGGCGATTCCGAGCTACGCGGGCGCCAAGTTCCCGCTCTCGACCTTCCTGGCCGCCCGCGTCCGGGCGCTGATCGCCGACCCGTTCGAGTGGGACCGCCTGCCGCGGCAGGTCGCCGACTACCTCGTGCAGCAGCGCAGCCGCTCGGTGCTGCCGGGCCCGCGCGACCTCCTGGTCGAGACCTTCCCACGAGCCAAGCGCCATTATCTCAGCGCCTTCCCGTTCGAGGGCCGCCTCGCCCACCAGACCCTCGGCATGCTGCTGACCCGGCGGCTGGAGCGGGCGGGCCTGCGCCCGCTGGGCTTTGCGGCCAACGATTACGGCATCGCCGTTTGGATGACGCGGGACGTCTCCGAGCGCGCCGCGACCGAGCCGGGCTTCCTGGCCGAGCTGTTCGCGCAGGACATGCTGGGCGACGACCTCGAGGCCTGGCTCGACGAATCCGCGATGATGAAGCGCACCTTCCGCCAATGCGCGGTGATCGCCGGGCTGATCGAGCGGCGCCATCCGGGCCAGAAGAAGACCGGCCGGCAGGTGACGATCTCGACGGACCTCGTCTACGACGTGCTGCGCAAGCACCAGCCCGACCACCTGCTCCTGCGCGCCGCGCGGCAGGATGCGGCAACTGGACTCCTCGACGTGAGGCGCCTCGGCATGATGCTAGAGCGCATCCAGGGGCGAATCATCCACCGGGCGCTCGACCGCGTCTCGCCGCTCTCCGTCTCCGTCATGCTCGAGATCGGGCGGGAGAAGGTCTATGGCGAGGGTGCGGACGAGATCCTGGCCGAGGCCGAGGCGCAGCTTCTCGAAGAGGCGCTGGGCTGAGGCCGACCGCGATGCGCCCCGATCCCCCGGACGAGGACCTGATCTTGGCGCTCAGCCAGAGACTTGAGAAGACGGCAAAGCCCGCCGGCCTGACGCTCGCGGGCGAGGCGGCGATCCTGGACCTGTCCGGGGCGCTCTGGCTCCCGGCGCACGGCACGCTGGTGGTCTCCGATCTGCACCTGGAGAAGGGCTCGGCCTTCGCCGCGCGCTCGGGCCAGTTCCTGCCGCCCTACGACACCCGCGAGACCCTCGCGAACCTGCACGAGGCGGTCGCCCGGCTGGAGCCCGCGCGGGTCGTGGCGCTGGGCGATTCCTTCCACGACGCCCGCGGGCCCGAGCGCATGGAGCCCGGCGACCGCGCCATGGTCGCCGCCCTGCAGGCGGGCCGCGACTGGGTCTGGATCGCGGGCAACCACGATGCCGGCGTGAGCGAGGGCGTCGGCGGGCGCTACGCCGACACCCTCGCTCTCGGCACCCTGACGCTGCGCCACGAGCCGGTGCCGGGCGCCGGGCCGGGCGAGGTCGCGGGCCATCTGCATCCCTGCGGCAAGGTCGCGATGCGGGGCCGCGCCGTGCGCCGCCGCTGCTTCGTCTCGGACGGAGCGCGCCTGGTGATGCCGGCCTTCGGCGCCTTCACGGGCGGGCTGAACGTGCGCGACAAGGCCTTCGAGCCGCTCTTCCCCCAGGGCTTCACCGCCCATCTCCTCGGCGACGGCCGCGTCTTCGCCATCGGCAAGGGCGCGCTGGCCCGGGATTGACGCCGCGCCGACGCCGCGCCGACACCGGGAGGCGCCCTGCGGGACGGCGGATCAGGGCTCCGGCAGCAGCGCCTCCGTCCTGCCCCGCAGGGCCTGGATGCTCCGGTAGCCGACCGACGCCGCGACCTGGCGCGGCGACCGGCCATCGGCCGCGAGGGCCAGGGCCCGCACGACCCTTGCCCGCGCCCGCCACTGGCCGAAGGTGAGGCCCGTCTCGCGGCGAAACCCGCGCGTCAGGCTGCGCCGGCTCAGTCCGGCCTGCTCGGCCCAGGCGTCGAGATCGAGGGTCGAGGCCGGGTCGTCCACCAGACTCACGCAGATCCGGCGGAGGCGGGCGTCGCGCGGCAGCGGCAGGGTCAATCGGGTCTCCGAGGCCCGCCGGATCTCGTCGAGGACCAGGGCCGCCAGGTGCCCGCCGCGCCCGGCCTCGTCGTAGAGCACGGGCTCTCCCGAGAGGGCGACCAGGGCGGCCGCGAGCAGGGCCGAGACCTCGATGACGCGCGCCCGGTCGGGGACGTCCGCGACCGCGTCCGCCGCCAGATAGGCCGAGCACATCTCGACATCGCCGTGCATGACGACGGCATGGGGCAGCCCAGGCGGGATCCAGAGGGCATAGCCCTCCGGCACGACCCAGGTGCCGTCCTCGGCACGCGCCATCATCAGGCCGGCGGTCGCGTAGAGCAGCTGCGCCCGCGGGTGGACGTGCCGATCGGTCGTTCCGCCGGACGCGAACCGCTTCGGCATCACCGCGACGGCGCGCGGAACCCCCTGGTAATCCTCGGCCCGGGTCGAGCGCATGGCGCCTCCTTGGCCCGATGACGTACACCTTCGGCCCGACGGCGTTCAACGGGTCAGGTAGACGGGAGGACGAACGAGGAGAGGGCTGGACGATGGATGCCGAAACCCTGTCGCGCCGCACCCTTCGCTTCGTCAACGTGGCCCATGCCCTCGACCATTTCGTCCTGCTGATCTACCCGACCGCGGTGATCGCCATCGCGGCGCAGACGGGTCTCGGCTACGGCGAGCTGATCAAGCTCGCGACCGGCGCCTTCGTGGCCTTCGGCCTCTGCGCGCTTCCGATGGGCTGGCTCGCCGACCGGTTCGGACGGCGCACCATGCTGGCGATCTTCTTCTTCGGATACGGCCTGTCCTGCCTCGGCGTGGCGACGGCGGCGAGCCCGACGGCCTTCCTGGTGTGGCTCTGCGTGCTCGGGCTGGCCTCGGCCATCTACCACCCCGTCGGCTCGACCATGCTGGTGACCCATGCCCGCCGCCTCGGGCACGATCTCGGCGTGAACGGCGTCTGGGGCAATGTCGGCGCCGCCACGGCGTCGGGCGTGACGGCTCTGCTGGCGGCCGGGCTCGGCTGGCAGGCGGCCTTCATCGTGCCGGGCCTGTTCTGCCTCGCCTGCGGCGCGGCCTTCGTCGGGCTCGTCCCCGGCGACGGCGACGGCGCCCACGGCAAGGCTGGGACGAAGCCCGTCATCGCGGTCGCGCGTCCCGTCGCGCTCCTCGTCGCCTTCGCCTTCGCCATCGTGGCGGGGGGGATGACCTTCAACATCACGACGATCGCGCTGCCGAAGGTGGTGGACGAGCGCGTCGGCGACGGCCTGCCCCTCGTCCTGATCGGGTCCGTCGCCACCACCGTGTTCGCGTTCGGGGCCTTGACCCAGCTTCTGATGGGGCGCCTGATCGACCGCTACAGCCTGCCGACGCTCTTCCTCGGCCTCTCCGTGCTGCAGCCGCTGGGGCTCGGCATCGCGGCGGTCAGCACCGGAGTGCCGCTCCTGGTCGGCCTCGTCCTGACGATGGCGGCGCTCTACGGGCAGGTCGTCATCAACGACGCGATGGTGGCCCGGTACGTGCCGCCCCACTATCGCGCCCGGGCCTACAGCGTGCGCTACTTCCTCGGCTTCACCGTCAGCGGGTTCGTGGTGCCGATGATCGCCCTCCTGCACGATCGGGGCGGCTTCGGGTTCGTGCTGGGGGTCGCCGCCGCCTTCGGGACCGTGATCGTCGCCTCGGCCGTCGGCTTCTTCGCCCTCACCCGGAAGGACGCCCCGCGCCCGCTCGTCCCCGCGGAGTAGCGCGGGATCGGACCCGCGCGGGCCGCTGCGGGAGCAGCCGGTCCGGGGCCGGCGCGTGCGCCGACCCGGGCGCGCCGAGGGCCCTACCGCGCGCCGCGGTGCAGGTCGCCGTCGATCAGGAGCGCGCTCTTGCCGTCGAGGCGCGAGCGGTAGACCTGCAGGTTCTCCATCACCCGCTGCACGTAGTTGCGCGTCTCGGTGAAGGGGATGCGCTCGACCCAGTCGACCACGTCGACCTCGGCCTTGCGCGGATCGCCGTAGGCGTCGATCCACTTCTTCACGTTGCCGCCCCCCGCATTGTAGGAGGCGAAGGCCAGCACGTAGGAGCCGCGCCAATCCTCCATCAGCTCGCCGAGATGGGCTTGGCCGAGGCGGGCGTTGTAGGCCGGATCGCTGGTGAGGCGGTCGGCGTCGTAGGCGGCGGAGACCCGGCGCGCCGTGCGCTGGGCGGTCGCCGGCATCATCTGCATCAGGCCCCGCGCCCCGACGCCGGACTGGGCGCGGGGATCGAACTGGCTCTCCTGCCGGGCGATGGCGTAGACCATCGCCCGCTCCACCTGCGGCACCGCCGTGAAGGTCTCGTAGGCCGGGATGCCGATGGTCGGGTAGGCGTGGGCGTCGAGGGGCAGGCCGCGCTGCACCGCGAGCTTGCCCACCGCCACGAGGGCGCGGGGATCCTTCATCTCGACGGCGAGGTCGCCGAGCGCCTGCAGCTCCGCCGGGTCGGCGAGGCGCTGGGCGGTGTCGATGTAGAGCGGCAGCGCCAGCTCCTTCAGGGAGGCGGCGCCGAGCAGGCGCAGCGCCCGGATGCAGAGCCGGTCCTCGAAGGCCGCCCGGGCCGCCGCATCGAGATCGGCCGGCGCCCGCAGCGGCAGGCTGGTCTGGCCGAGCTTCGCCCGGGCGAGCTGGCCGTAATAGGCGATCGGCTGGAGCGCGGCGCGGGCGTAGAAATCCTTCGCCGCCTCGGGCTGGCCGAGGGCGTCGGCGGTGCGGCCCTGCCAGTAGGCGGCGCGCGCCAGCGAGATCGGCGTCTCGGCGGCCGTGGCGGCCTGCGCGAAGTGCTGGGCGGCGCCCGCCGGATCGCCCGCGAAGCGCAGCGCGATCCAGCCGGCGTGGAACTCGGCCTCGATGCGCTTCTCGGGGGTGCGGGCGGCGTGCCCGCCCGCCACCGCGTAGGCGGTCCGCGCGTCGCCGAGATCGAGGAGCTTGCGGGCGACGATCCGGCGCTCGACCCACCATTCGTCGCCGTCGACCAGCACGTCGGCGTTGCTCGGCGCGGTGGCGAGCACGGCCGCCGCTTCCACCGGCTTGTCGGCGCGGCGCAGATACTGCGCCTTGGAGAGGATGAAGGAGGCGTCGTTGCGCAGGCTCGGCGGCACGGCGGCGAGCGCCGATGCGGCGCCCGAGCTCTTGTCCTCCACGGCCCGACGCGCCCGCACGAGGCTCACATAGCCTCCGCCCGCGTAGCCCGCGGCGCGGCCGGCCGTCTCCCAATCCTCCTTCAGGAGCGCGCGCTCCATCCGGTAGCGGTGATCGACGCGGGTGAGGACACCCGGGAAGGCGTCCTGCACCCGGCCCTCGAGGCTGCGCCCGAAGGTCTCGCCGCGCCAGAGGTCGCGCACGAGATCGGCGGCGTCCGCCTCCAGCCCGTCGGCCCGCAGCGCCAGCGCGAGGGCGAACTTGCCCGGCGCGCTCGCGGGCCGCGCGGCGCCGAAGAAGGCGCGCACCACCGCCGGGCTCTTGCGCTCGGTCAGCAGCGCCTCCTCGGCGCGGCGGCGCAGCAGCGGTCCGGCGGGCCAGTCGGGATTGGCCCGGGTGAAGGCGACCGTGCGTTCGAAGCCGATGCCGGCGCCCGCCCGGATCGCCACCCATTCGAGCAGCGCCCGCGCGGCCGGGTCGGTGAAGCCGTCGCGCAGGCGGTCGCCGTCGCCGACCTTGCCCTTGCGGTAGAGGTCGATCGCCTGCCGCAGCAGCGTCACGTCGGTGGACCCGGCCTTGGCGGCCGCGGCCGGGTCGGGCACCTCCGGCACGGGAGCGGCCGGGCTGACGGCGGCGTCGGGGAGCGGGAAGGCGATCGGGGCGTCCGGGTCGGCCGAGGCGTAGGCCGCGGCGCCGGGGGGCAGCGCCTTGGTGGGCGAGAGCCGGGCCGGCTCGCCTTCGGCGGCCTTCGGATCGAGCTTCATCGCGTCCGCGGCGGCGGCATCGAGCGGACGGCGCGCATCCTCCACGAGGCTCGAGGGGGCCACCGCGTCGCTCGCCGGCGGGGTCGGCTGCGAGGCCGTGCCGTCCGAGCCGCGCAGTTCGGCGAGCGGCGCCGCGTGCGATCCGGTCAGCGCCGTCCCGGCCAACAGGGCGAGGCCCAGCACAGGCAGCCCTGCCAGGGGCAGGCCGATCAGGGGAAGACCCATCAGGGCCCGGCGCGGTCGCGCGAGAAACGCCATGGACGCGATCACTCCCCTGTTTCCAGGCTTGCGGGAGGTGTCATGCCGCAAGGTCCGGCCAAGCCCGTTAACAGGTGATTAACCGCGTCGCGCATCCGTTTGCGCGCGCCCGGCGGAAGCCCTATGTCTGCGGCCCGGCGCCGGCGCGGCGCCGCTCGAGGGGGACGGCGCGGCCGTCCGGGACATTGACGATGACCGAGACCACCGCCCGCTTCAGGGGCTCGATGACCGCCCTGGTCACCCCGTTCCGCGAGGGGGCCTTCGACGAGGCCGCGTTCCGCAAGTTCGTGAACTGGCAGATCGAGCAGGGCACCCACGGCCTCGTCCCCACGGGCACCACCGGGGAAAGCCCGACGCTGAGCCATTCCGAGCACGATCGCGTGGTCGAAGCCTGCATCGACGAGGCGCGCGGACGCGTGCCGGTGATCGCGGGCGCGGGCTCGAACTCGACGGCCGAGGCGATCGAGCGGGCCCGGCACGCCGAGCGCGCGGGCGCCGACGCCGTGCTCGTGGTCACGCCCTACTACAACAAGCCGACGCAAGGCGGCCTCTACGCCCATTTCCAGGCGGTGAACGACGCAATCGGGATCCCGATCATCATCTACAACATCCCGCCGCGCTCTGTGGTCGACATGAGCGTCGAGACCATGCAGCGCCTGTTCGAGCTCAAGAATATCGCCGGGGTGAAGGACGCCACGGCCAAGATCGACCGCGTCAGCGCCCAGCGCCAAGCGATGGGGGAGAGTTTCATCCAGCTTTCGGGCGAAGATGCGACGGCGCTCGGCTACAACGCCCAGGGCGGCCACGGCTGCATCTCGGTGGTGTCGAACGTGGCGCCCCGCCTCTGCGCCGACCTGCAGGAAGCCTCCCTGTCGGGGGATTTCGCGACGGCGCTCCGGCTTCAGGACAGGCTGTTCCCGCTCCAGACCGGCCTCTTCGCCGAAGCCAACCCGGCCCCGGTGAAATATGCCCTCTCCCGTCTCGGGATGATGAGCGAGGCCGTGCGGCTGCCGCTGGTCGGGATCTCCGACGAGACCCGCGGCATCGTCGACGCGGCTCTGCGCCATGCCGGCCTGATCGAGGGCTGAGCCAGAGACCGCGATGGCCCCGAAAACCGAACCGAACCGGCGCGTCGTCGCGGATAACCGCGCCGCGCGCTTCCACTACTCGATCGAGGACACGCTGGAGGCCGGGATCGCGCTCACCGGCACCGAGGTGAAGTCCCTGCGCAAGGGCAAGGCGACGATCGGCGAGGCCTATGCGGGCCCCTCCGGCCAGGACCTGATGCTGTTCAACGCCTATATCCCCGAATACCTCGAGGCGAACCGCTTCAACCACGAGCCGAAGCGCCCGCGCCGCCTGCTGCTGCATCGCCGCCAGATCGACAAGCTGATCGGCGCCACCCAGCGCCAGGGCTACACGGTGGTGCCGCTGAAGATCTACTTCAACGATCGCGGCCGGGCGAAGGTCGAGCTCGGCCTCGGCAAGGGCAAGCAGGCCCACGACAAGCGCGAGGCCTCGAAGGAGCGCGACTGGCAGCGCGACCGCGCCCGGCTCCTGCGCGACCGGGGCTGAGGGCGGGCCCGGCCCCGGGGCAGAGCCCTGAGGCTCCGTCCTGGCGAGGCGGCCCCTGGGAGCGGCCCTCAGGCCTCCTCGTCGCCGTCCTGCCGGATGCCGTAACGGCTCTCGAGCGCCGGATTGGGGCTCGGGGGGGCGGGGCGCGACGGGCGCTCGGGACGCTCGCGCGGCTCGTAGTTGGCGCGCGCCTGGCGCTCGCCGGGGTCGCGGCCGATCTTGCCGCTCAGATGGGCGAGTTCGAGGAACTCGTCGGCCTGGCGCCGCAACTCGTCGGCGATCATCGCCGGCTGGGTCTGGATGGTCGAGACCACGGTGACCTTCACGCCGCGCCGCTGCATCGCCTCGACGAGGGAGCGGAAATCGCCATCGCCCGAGAACAGCACCATGTGGTCGATATGCTGCGCCAGCTCCAGGGCATCGATCGCGAGCTCGATGTCCATGTTGCCCTTGTACTTCCGTCGCCCGGCCGAATCCGTGAACTCGCGCACCGGCTTCGTCACCACGCGGTAGCCGTTGTAATCGAGCCAGTCGATCAGGGGGCGGATCGAGGAATACTCTTGATCCTCGATCATGGCGGTGTAATAGAAGGCTCTCAGCAGGTTGTCGCGAGCCTGGAACTCCTTGAGCAGGCGCTTGTAGTCGATATCGAAGCCGAGGGCCTTGGTGGTCGCGTAGAGGTTGGCGCCGTCGATGAACAGGGCGCTGCGCTGGCTGGTACCCATAGGAAAATGGCTGCTTTCTGAAACGGGAGCGGTGGTGACATCACGATCCCGCGTGAAAAAACGGGATCTCGCGTCCACCGTCGTTAATGGAACGTGCGTACCGGCCGGCCGATCCGGCCGAGAGTGACTCTACGATGCAGGCAATACACGCGTCAGGCCGATGAATAGTGAGGCCACGAAGCCGAGCGCCCGCGACAATGGTCGTCGGACAACCACATTGTCAAGCTGAGCCCGCGTCCGGGCAGGCCCGGGCCGGCGCAGGAATCCGCGCGCGCAGAGCCCGCGGGATCAGGCCTTGATGGCGCGGCTGCCCGGCTTCACGGCCGGCAGCGCGGCGAGTTCGGGCGGAAGCGCGTCGGCCGGATAGGCCGGAATATCCAGGGTGACGAGGGAGACGAAGGGCACGCCGATCTCGCCGCGCCCGCCGGAGCGGTCGATCAGGCAGGCCGCCCCGACGATCTCGCCGGGCTCGGCGCGCAGGGCCGCGAGGCATTCCCGGGCCGAGAGTCCGGTGGTGACGATGTCCTCGACGATCACCGCGCGGGCGCCCGCCGGGATGCTGAAGCCGCGCCGCAGGGTGAAGGGGCCGCCCGGATCGCGCTCCACGAAGATCGCCCTGGCGCCGAGATGACGCGCAGTCTCGTAGCCCGGCACGATGCCGCCGATCGCGGGCGAGACCACGATGTCGACGGCGCCGAAGCGCTGCCGGATCGCCTCCGCGAGGGCCCGGCACAGCCGCTCCGTCCGGGGCGGCTCGGAGAAGATCGCCATCTTCTGCAGGAAGGTGCCCGAGTGCAGGCCCGAGCTCAGGACGAAATGGCCCTCGAGCAGCGCGCCCGCGTCGCGGAACTCCGCGAGGACTGCATCGGGGCTCATCGAGGCGGATGTCATCGGCGCGGGGGCTCCGTCGTGGTCGGGTCGGGCTGGTTCGGGCTTGTGGCAGCGGGGTCGCGGGGACGCAAGCCGCCGGCCCGCTAGCCGTTCACCCGCTCCACCCGGCTGACCGCGCGCTTGCCGCGCAGCTCCGCCACGATGGCGTTGAGATGCTGGAGATCCCAGACCGAGAGGTCGATGCTGACGTCGGTGAAGTCCTGCGTCCGGCGCTTCATCGAGATGTTGTCGATGTTGCCGTCGTGGTCGGCGATCACCTGGGCGATCTGGGCGAGCACGCCGGGCTCGTTGATCGATTGCAGCGCGAGGCGGGCCGGGAAGCGCTCCGCCGACGGCCCCTCGATGTCCCAGCGCACGTCGATCCAGCGCTGGGGCTCGTTGTCGAAGGCGGCGAGCGCCGCCGACTGGATCGGGTAGATCGTCACCCCGACGCCGGGGGTGAGGATGCCGACGATGCGGTCGCCCGGCACCGCGCCGCCGTTCGGCGCGAAGCTCACCGGCAGGTCGCCGGCCAAACCCCGGATCGGGATCGCGTCGGCCTGCGGGCCGGCCTCCCCGCCTTCCGGGAAGGTCAGACGCATGGTCTGGTCCTTCGAGCGGGTCAGCCGCCCGGCGCCGTTGACGGGCTGCTGGGGCGAGGCGGGCGCCGGGCGGCGCTCGTCCTTGTAATCCGGGTAGACCGCCCGCACGACGTCGCCGGAGAACATCTCGCCGCGCCCCACCGCCGCGAAGACGTCCTCGGTCGAGCCGCGGGCGAGGCGCGGCAGCGCCCCGCGCAGCTTGTCCTCCGAGAAGGTCTTGCCGGCGCGCTCGAAGGCCCGGTCGAGGATCTGGCGCCCGAGCCCGGCATATTGGCGGCGCACCGCCGAGCGGGTCGCCCGCCGGATCGCCGCGCGGGCCTTCCCGGTGACGACGAGGGATTCCCAGGCCGCGGGCGGCGAGGCCCCGTCGGAGCGGGCGATCTCGACCTCGTCGCCGTTGGTCAGCTCGTGCAGCAGCGGCACGATGCGGCCGTTGATCTTGGCGCCGACGGCCGTGTTGCCGACGTCGGTATGGACCGCGTAGGCGAAGTCGATCGGCGTGGCGCCGCGCGGCAGGGCGATGAGGCGGCCCTTCGGGGTGAAGCAGAACACCTGGTCCTGGAACAGCTCCAGCTTGGTGTGCTCCAAAAACTCCTCGGGGCTGTCGCCCTCGGCCAGCAGCTCGATCGTGCGGCGCAGCCATTGGTAGGCGCCGCTCTCGGTGGCGAGCTTGGGGTGGATGCCCCCCTCCTCCCGGCCGCCCATCTCCTTGTAATGGGCATGCGCGGCGATGCCGTACTCGGCGATCTCGTCCATCGCCTCGGTGCGGATCTGTAGCTCGACGCGCTGGCTCTTCGGCCCGATCACCGTGGTGTGGATCGAGCGGTAATCGTTCTGCTTGGGCGTCGAGATGTAGTCCTTGTAGCGGCCCGGCACCATCGGCCAGCTGGTGTGGACGATCCCGAGCGCCGCGTAGCAATCGCCCACGCTCTGCACCACGACGCGAAAGCCGAAGATGTCGGAGAGCTGCTCGAAGGCGACGGACTTGCGCTCCATCTTCGACCAGATCGAGAACGGACGCTTCTGGCGGCCCGTCACCGTCGCGGCGATCCCTTGCGCGGCGAGCTTGGCGGTGAGGTCCTGCTCGATGCTCTCCACCATCCGCTCGGACTTCGCCATCAAATTGGCGAGGCGCTGGCTGATGGTGGCGTAGACCTCGGGCTTGAGATTGCGCAGCGCGAGGTCCTCGAGCTCGTCGCGCAGCTCCTGCATGCCCATGCGGCCGGCGAGCGGCGCGTAGATGTCGAGGGTCTCCTGGGCGATGCGGACCCGCTTCTCGGCCGGCATGTGGCCGAGCGTGCGCATGTTGTGCAGGCGGTCGGCGAGCTTGACGAGCAGCACCCGCACGTCCGCCGCCACCGCGAGCAGGAGCTTGCGGAAGTTCTCCCCCTGCGCCGCCTGCTTCGAGACGAGGTCGAGGCGCTTGAGCTTGGTCAGGCCGTCGACGAGGGCGCCGATCTCCGGGCTGAACAGCGCGCGGATCTCGTCGAGCGTCGCCGCGGTGTCCTCGACGGTGTCGTGCAGCACCGCGGCGACGATGGTGGCGTCGTCGAGCCGGAGATCGGTGAGGATGGCGGCGACTTCGAGGGGATGGGCGAAGAACGGGTCGCCGGAGGCGCGCTTCTGCGTGCCGTGGGCGCGCATCGCGTAGACGTAGGCTCGGTTGAGAAGGGCCTCGTTCGCGGCCGGGTTGTAGCGCTTGACCCGCTCCACGAGTTCGTACTGGCGCATCATAACGCGGAAAACGTCCTTCCCCTCGGCCAGCCCCGCCCCTCGGCGAGCCGGGAGTGTCCCGCATCGCGCGGGCGGGCGCCAGATGCACGGGGTCGCAGAGCGCCCGGATTTTGCGGCCGCGCCGACAAAAAAGCCCGGCGTCGCCGCCGGGCCCTGATCCGTTCGGGAGAGCGGCTTACTCGCCCTCGTCCTCGGTCTCGACCGGGGGCGCGAGGTTCTCGAGGCCGCGCAGGAGGTCGTCCTCGCTCATCCGGTCGAACTGCACCGCGGCATCGTCGCTCGACGATTGCGGGGCGACGGCGGCGGCGGCGGGCGAGCTCGACAGCAGCGGCACCGTCTCGGCCTCGGGCTCGTCCACCTCGACGTATTTCTGCATCGAGTGGATCAGCTGCTCCTTGAGGTCGTCGGCCGTGATGGTCTCGTCGCCGATCTCGCGCAGGGCCACGACCGGGTTCTTGTCGCGGTCGCGGTCGACGGTCAGCGGGGCGCCGGCGGCGAGCAGGCGGGCGCGGTGGCTGGCCAGCAGAACGAGCTCGAAGCGGTTCTCGACCTTCTCGATGCAGTCTTCGACGGTGACGCGAGCCATGCGAGGCGGCTCCTTTCGGCGGAACGGATGGATGTCGGGCGGTGGCGCCTCTTACACCGGATGGGCTTTGGCAACAAGCACAGCGGCTTGCCGTGGGCGAAGGGCCGCCCGGCGGCCACGGGATAGCGTACGATCCGGCGCGGAAGGCACCGGGCGCAGGCGCCCGGATTTTTGCGCCGCAAGATTGACTTGGATCCCGGGCGGTGCGAGTGCGCCGCCCTTCCCAAGGCGTTGATTCGACAAGCGGGGCCATGGCGCGCGCACTCATCTTTCCCGGACAGGGCAGCCAGGCCGTCGGCATGGGCAAGGCTTTGGCCGAGGCGTTCCCGCAGGCCCGCGCGGTCTTCGAGGAGGTCGACGCGGCCCTGGGCGAGCGGCTCTCGGCGGTGATGTTCGAGGGCCCGGCCGAGACCCTGACGCTGACCGCCAACGCGCAGCCTGCGCTGATGGCGACGAGCCTCGCGGCGCTCCGCGTGCTGGAGGCCGAGCGCGGCCTCGATCTCGCCCGCGACGTCGCCTGCGTCGCCGGCCATTCGCTGGGCGAGTACGCGGCGCTCGCCGCGGCGGGCAGCCTCTCGATCGCCGACGCGGCGCGGCTGCTGCGGATCCGCGGCGAGGCGATGCAGGCGGCGGTCGCCCCGGGCGCGGGCGCGATGGCCGCCCTGATCGGGGCCGAGGTCGAGGCCGCCCGCTCCATCGCCGAGGCCGCCGCGGAGGGCGCGGTCTGCGACGTCGCCAACGACAACGGCGGCGGGCAGGTGGTCCTGTCCGGCGACAAGGCCGCCGTCGAGCGCGCCGTCGCGATCGCGCAGGGGCGCGGCATCAAGCGCGCGGTGATGCTCAACGTCTCCGCCCCCTTCCATTGCAGCCTGATGGCGCCCGCCGCCGAGGCGATGCGCGCGGCGCTCGCCGAGATCCGGCTGGGGGCGCCCAAGGTCGCGCTCTACGCCAACGTCACGGCGGCGCCCGAATCCGATCCCGACGCGATCCGCCGGAACCTCGTCGCCCAGGTCACCGGCACGGTGCGCTGGCGCGAGAGCGTCGCCGCGATGGCGGCGGCGGGCGTCGACGCCTTCAGCGAGGTCGGCTCCGGCAAGGTGTTGACCGGCCTCGTCAAGCGGATCGCCCCGGGCGCGACGGCCGCGGCCGTCGGCACGCCCGACGACGTCGCCGCCTTCACGGCCTGACCACGAGGATCCGCATGTTCGATCTCACCGGCCGCAAGGCCCTCGTCACCGGCGCGACCGGCGGCCTCGGCGGGGCGATCGCGCGCGCGCTCCACGCGCAGGGCGCCGACGTCGCCCTCTCGGGCACCCGGGCGGAGGCGCTGGAGGCGCTGGCCGCCGAACTCGGGAGCCGCACCCACGTGGTGCCGGCCAACCTCGCCGAGGCGGCCTCCGTCGAGGCGCTGGTGCCGGCGGCCGAGGCCGCGCTGGGCGGGCTCGACATCCTGGTGAACAATGCCGGCATCACCCGCGACAACCTCTTCCTGCGCATGAAGGACGAGGAATGGGAGCAGGTGCTCGCGGTGAACCTCACGGCGGCCTTCCGGCTCTCGCGCGCGGCCGTGAAGGGCATGATGCGCCGCCGCTCCGGCCGCATCGTCAATATCGGCTCGGTGGTGGGCACCACCGGCAATCCCGGCCAGGGCAATTACGCGGCGGCCAAGGCCGGGCTGATCGGCCTGACCAAGGCGCTCGCCGCGGAGGTGGCCTCGCGCAACGTCACCGTGAACTGCGTCAGCCCCGGCTTCATCGCCTCGCCGATGACCGACGTGCTGAACGAGAAGCAGCGCGAGGGCATCCTCGGGCGCGTGCCGATGGGCCGGCTCGGCAGCGGCGACGAGATCGGGGCGGCGGTGGTCTACCTCGCCTCGGCGGAAGCCGCCTACGTCACCGGCCACACCCTGCACGTCAACGGCGGCATGGCGATGATCTGAGCACCGGCCGGCGGGCGCAGGCGGGGCATTCGGGCAACGATTGCGCAGGAAATTCAGGGCGATGAACCGCGCCTGAACCGCCCCTCGCCAGCGCCGAAACCCTGTGTTAACACCCCGGCTGCCGGGCAAGGGGGTTGACGGCGGAGCGGGATACCAGTCCAAACGCACCCCGTGAGTTCCGGGATGACGGGAATGGGGCCCGCCATCCGCATGCCGGTCCGGCAGGGTCTCGACCCAGGGATCAATGGCAACGGCGCCTTCACCACGCAACACACACAGACGACAAGAAGACGAGGACCGGAAACGATGAGCGATATCGCTGAGCGCGTGAAGAAGATCGTTGTCGAGCACCTGGGCGTCGAGCCCGAGAAGGTGGTCGAGGGCGCGAACTTCATCGACGACCTCGGTGCCGACAGCCTCGACACCGTCGAGCTCGTCATGGCCTTCGAGGAGGAGTTCAACGTCGAGATCCCGGACGACGCTGCCGAGACCATCCAGACGGTCGGCGACGCGGTGAAGTTCCTGGAGAAGAACTCGGCCGCCTGAGGCGTCGAGCTCTCGCAAAAATCGCGGCGCGGACGGGGCCAAACGCCCCGCGCGCCGTTATTCGTTCTGGTGGAATCGGTACGGGATAACGCGATGCGTCGGGTGGTCGTCACGGGTCTGGGCATGGTCACGCCGCTCGGCAGCGGGGTCGAGCACACCTGGAGCCGGCTGGTGGCGGGCGACAGCGGCGCCGCGCGGGTGACCTCGTTCGAGACCGACGATCTCGCCTGCAAGATCGCCTGCCAGGTGCCGCTCGGCGACGGCAGCGACGGCAGCTTCAACGCCGACGCCTACATGGAGACGAAGGAGCAGCGGAAGGTCGATCCCTTCATCGTCTTCGCCGTGGCCGCGGCCCAGCAGGCGCTCGACGACGCCGACTGGCACCCCAAGAGCCACGAGGACCAATGCGCCACGGGCGTGCTCGTGGGCTCCGGCATCGGCGGCATCGGGGGCATCTACGACGCCTCGATCACCCTGCACGAGAAGGGCCCGCGCCGGGTCTCGCCGTTCTTCATCCCCGGCCGCATCATCAACCTCGCCTCGGGCCAGATCTCGATCGCCCACGGCCTGAAGGGCCCGAACCACGCGGTCGTCACCGCCTGCTCCACCGGCGCCCACGCCATCGGCGACGCGGCCCGGCTGATCGCGCTGGGCGATGCCGACGTGATGGTGGCGGGCGGCGCCGAATCACCGGTGAACCGCCTCTCGCTGGCGGGCTTCGCCGCCTGCCGCGCCCTCTCCACCGGCTTCAACGACCGGCCGACCCAGGCCTCGCGCCCCTATGACCGCGACCGCGACGGCTTCGTCATGGGCGAGGGCGCGGGCGTGGTGGTGCTGGAGGAATACGAGCACGCCAAGGCCCGCGGCGCCCGGATCTACGCCGAGGTGGTCGGCTACGGCCTCTCGGGCGACGCCTACCACATCACCTCGCCGTCCCCGGACGGCGACGGCGCCTTCCGCTGCATGAGCGCGGCCGTGAAGCGCGCCGGCATCTCGCCGTCCGAGATCGGCTACATCAACGCGCACGGCACCTCGACGCCGATGGGCGACGAGCTGGAGCTGAAGGCCGTGGAGCGGCTGCTCGGCGAGTCCGCCGCCAACGCCTCGATGTCCTCCACCAAGTCGGCGGTGGGCCATTTGCTCGGCGCGGCCGGCGCCATCGAGGCGATCTTCTCGATCCTCACCATCCGCGACGGCGTGCTGCCGCCGACGCTCAACCTCGACAACCCCAGCGTCGAGACCAAGATCGACCTCGTGCCGCACGAAGCGAAGCGGAAGTCGGTGGATGTCGTGCTGTCGAACTCATTCGGGTTTGGTGGGACGAACGCCAGCTTGGTGATGCGGCGGGTTTAGCAGTAAACTTATTTATTCTGATTGCTGGCCCTGTACGTTTTTCCGGATTCGTTCAACAAACTCACGAGCCTTGGCTAACTCCGGGCTTGTGATCAGGTTCTTTTGCATAACTTGTTCAAGCCATTGCCTTTTTATTGCAACAATCGTCTTGTCATAACCTTCCAATTCGCCAACATCATTGATCAAAATACCCAGATCACTTAAATAATTCTGAATTGTCTTATAATCGTTGCCCAACCCATTCTCGTCGAAGTATGCACTGCCTCCTTTTTTGATCTCGCGCCATGGCAATTTAGGTCTTAGAGCAGGCTTTGCCATCTCCAAATCAGCTTCCAAGACCGTTTGGTTGTCATCGTAATTGCAAAACGCATTATCAATTAAATTCATAATTTCCGATTTTGTTCTCAACTTTGCGCTTTTCAAAACAAAGCTAGATATGCGTTCAACATTTATTTTTATCAATTCTGGCTTGCCTGAGAAGGCTTCAACAAGTCGAAAAATATTTCCCCAATCATCCAATATATCGATATCTAGAACGGCTATGACAGGTATACCGATGGATCTCAGAGATTTCACAATTTTATATATTCGCGGCTTACCACCACAGTGGAAAAAGCGAACATCAGGCTTTCGCGAATTTTCTTCAGGAGCAAGCTGATCATACATTGCCCTAAAAAACGTTGCGTCACTATCTCCTTCAACAAGCACCGACGCATCATGAAACAACCCTGACAATGCATCAGATATTCTCAAAAGCGGGTCGGACCAAAAATTCGAAACATCTTCTGACCTCAACACACTAACTTTAGTACAACACGGAGGATTAGCTTTTGGCCGTGATAATCGTACAACTTGAGTTCTCTCTGGAGCAAAATCGATAAGTCCTTGAAGAAATTCAGTTGAGTGAGTCGCAATTATGATTTGCGTGCGCTCAGCAGCGTTCTTAGCTATCGCCCGCGCTAGTTCCCTAACCTGCGGGGGGTGAAGAAAGGCCTCAGGCTCATCGATTAAGACAAGTGGCTTTTGCCCCGCCATAACCGAAAGCAATACCGAACAAAAAGACCGAACACCGTCTCCCTGATTATCCAGCAAGGGTCTTTCCGAAAACCACTTAGCAAAATCACGACTGCGTACCGCTGGAACTGATTCTCGCTCTGATTTATCTAAATAATGCAATTTATGACTTTGAAAATTGTGTTTATCAATTACCGCTCCTTTTCCAAATGCCTTCTGCACTGCCACAAAAAATTCCTCTTCGAACTGATCGTCTTCATAGAGGTATTTTAGCTCTTGTGGTGCGGGAGGCATTCCAGTCAAGGGATGAAAGTTTTCGTCATACGGCGTTGTACGAATACGAAATAAACGATTTGCAGTTGTAATATTTGAAAGCAAAGATTGTAACAATACCCTCCTAACTGCCGGGTTCGATTTATTTTGCAGAATTACACGACCAATTCCAGAAAAATTATCGCCGATCTCTGCCCTAAAATAAGATCTATTAGAAGCCAAAGTTGTGTCGTTTAATACTTCTTGCCACATAAGATCTTTATTTCCAATAATTTCGTACTCCATCTTATCTACAAGCTTATTTTCTGTCGGATCGAATTGTATAATTTCCTTTAATGTTTGACTTTTCCCGCAGTTATTCGGACCGGTTAAAAGGATGATGCTATTCGATTTTAGATTTATGCTTTTCCCATTCTTGAAGTATATTTTACTTAGACGCATCCCGAAATAAATATCTTCACGCATTGTTCTAACTTTAATCTATGAAATTGAGTAATGTGAGTTTTTGATAAAATAGCAAATCAGATTCACCACCCCCGCCGCTCCCCCTCCCCCGGCACCCGCCCCTGCGGCGTGAGCTGGGAGACCACCTCCGGCAGAACCTCCGCGAGCTGGGACAGGAGCGCGTTGCGGTCCAGGCCGGTCGCGCGCTCCAGGGTGCTCACCGTATCGGAGCCCAGCGCGTCGGCGAGGCGGGTCGGCTCCACCGGGCGGTTCTGTCCGTGGCCGATCCAGCTCTCGATCACGTCGCCGAGGCCGTTCTTGCGAAACCCCTCGATCAGGCCGTCGAGGCCGCCGAGATCAGGATGGTCGCCGGGCTCGGTGTCGAGCTGGGCGTAGGGGCCGGCGCCGGGCGCGCGGGACGGGGCCTGCCCGTCGCCCGGGCCGTCGAGCATCCCCGAGAGGTCGCTGAAATCGCCGGGGGGCAGCGGCGCGTCGCGGCGTCCGCCATCCTGGTCCCAGCCGCCGGTGCCCGCGTCGCCGCGCGGCGCGGGCCGGCCGCCGCCGGAGCGGTCGGCCTCGGGGCCGGGCTCACCCGCATGGCCGCGCCCAAAAATGTCGCCGAAGCCGCCGCTCGCGCCCTTGGCGAGCAGCAGCATCAGCAGCGCCTTGACGATCGGGGACATCGCGCCGCCGAGCATGCCGCCGGCCCCGCCCTGGCCGCCGTGGCCCGCCCCGCCGGGGCCCTGGCGCCCGCCGCCGAGAACCTGCCCGAGCACGCCGCCGATCACCGAATCGAGCAGACCCATGATGTCCTCCCACTGGCCGGCGCTCCGGCTCGCGGGCGGGTAACGGGCGGCTCGGGCGGGTGGTTGCGTGCGGTCCGCCGGCACGCCTTCGGGGCGGGTTCACACGGCGTTTCCGCCGATCGTCGTCTCCCGCGCCCATCGGCGGGCTATGAGGTTCACACATCGCGGATGAAGCCCGCGCGTCCCTCTCCCCTCCGCGGGAGAGGGTGGCGCCCGAAGGGCGACGGGAGAGGGGAGCCCGGCTTCCGGCAAGGGCGCAGCGTCGATGCAGATCGCCGTCCTGCACCGGCGCTCCCCTCTCCCGCCTCGCTGCGCTCGGCACCCTCCCCCGCAGAGGGGGGAGGGACGATCCCGCGCCTCGCACGCGATCCGAGAGAGGCCCGATGTCGACGTGGGAACCGGTTCGCCCACAGATCGGCGGGAGGCGCGCCGGTCCCTCGAACCGATCCGAAGTCCTACGGCTCGCCGTCCTCGACCTCGATGCCGTGCTCGGCCAGGATCCAGAAGATCGCCTCGAGGTCCTCCGCCGAGACGTCGCGCGGGGGCAGCGCCTCCTCCAGGTCCCCGTAGGTCAGGCAGCGGCTGCGCTGGCGCTCGGCCTTGGCGAGCAGCACGTCGATGGCGCGGCGGATATCGGCCGCGAGGGCGTCGAGGCTAGGCAGGCGGTAGCTGAAGGCCGGGCGCATGGCATCGGCCAGCAGGCCGTCGATGATGGCCTGGCGGCGCGCATGCGCGTCGTCGCTCGAATTGCCCTTGCCGGATGCCCGCTTGCCCATGGCGGTGATATGGCCCGGCCGCGGCCCGCGTCGAGCCCCCGGCGCGTCGCGGGTCGGCGCCGGCCCCGATCGCGGCGCGGCCCCCGCTAGCCGACGCCGACCGGGCGCTTGGTCACGGCGGGCACCCGCATGGTGACGAGTTCCTCGGCGGCGGTGGGATGGACCGCGACGGTGCGGTCGAAATCCGCCTTGGTGGCCCCCATCGTCACCGCGATGCCCACCGCCTGGATGATCTCGCCGGCATCGTGCCCGAAGATGTGGACGCCGACGACCTTGTCGCTCACGGGCTCGACCAGCACCTTCATCAGGATGCGCTCCTGCCGGCCCGACAGCGTGGCGTGCATCGGCCGGAACGCGGCCTTGTAGACGTCGATGGCGCCGTAGATCTCGCGGGCGACGTCCTCGTTGTGGCCGACGACCCCGATCTCGGGGGTGGAGAACACCGCGGTCGGGATCAGGCGGTGATCGACGCAGGCCGGCTTGCCGCCGAACACCGTGTCGGCGAAGGCGTGGCCCTCGCGGATCGCGATCGGCGTGAGGTTGGCGCGGTTGGTGACGTCGCCCACCGCGTAGATCGAGGGCACGCAGGTCTGCGAATAGGCGTCGACCGGGATCGCGCCCGCCGCGTCGAGCCCGATGCCGACGGTCTCGAGGCCGAGGCCCGCGACGTTGGGGCGCCGGCCGGTCGCCACCAGCACCTGATCGACCACGAGGCTCGTGCCGTCGTCGAGGGTGGCGCGGATCGCGCCCCCGTCCCGGTCGGGGCGCTCGCCTTCGACCCGGTCGAGGCGCTGGACGGTGCGGCCGAGGCGCAGGTCCATCCGGTGCCCGTAGGCCTCGCCCAGCGCGTCGCGGATCTCGTCGTCGAAGCCGCGCAGCAGCCGGTCGCCCCGGTGCAGCAGCGTCGTCTGCGTGCCGAGGCTCGCGAACACCCCCGCGAATTCCACCGCGATGTAGCCGCCGCCGACGACGAGGATGCGCTCGGGCCGCGTCTCCAGCTCGAACACCTCGTTCGAGGTGATGGCGAGTTCGGCGCCCGGGATCAGCGGCTCCTTCACCGGATGCGCGCCGACCGCGACCAGGATGATCCGGGCGCGGATCCGGGTTCCGGAGCCCACGAGGCGCACGGTGTGGGGATCCTCGATCACCGCCCGCTCCGGGTGGATCTCGACGCCCGCGCGCAGGAGGTTGGCGTCGTAGATGCCCTCCAGCCGCGTCACCTCGGCGTCGCGGCGGCGCTTGAGCACGCTCCAGTCGAAGCGCGGGGTGCCGACGTCCCAGCCGAAGCCGGGCGCGTCCGCGAAGGCGTCGGCGAAGCGGCCGGCATAGACCATCAGCTTCTTGGGCACGCAGCCGCGGATCACGCAGGTGCCGCCGACCCGGTACTCCTCGGCGAGCCGGACCCGCGCGCCGTAGCCCGCCGCGATCCGCGCCGCCCGCACCCCGCCCGAGCCGCCACCGATGACGAAGAGGTCGCAGTCGAAGTCGCTCATGCGGGTCGGGTCCGTTCAGCCTCGGCGAGCCAGGTGATGGCAGCCCCGAGCCCGGCCGTCCACCACGCCGCCCAGGCGTTGTGCTCGACGCAGGCGATGGCCGCCGCCGCCGCCACGAGGCCGAGCGCCACCGCGCGCGGGCCCCGCTCGCGCCGGGCGATGGCCCGCAGCGTCAGCATCAGCACCAGCGCCAGCAGCGCGGCCCCCGCAACGCCGAGCTCGGCCCAGACCTGCAGGAAGCTGTTGTGCGGGTGCCCGACGGCGAGCATCGGCCGCAGGTCGGGGTCGATCCGCGCGGCGACCGGCGTCTCGGCGAAGCGCGGCGCCACCCCGAACCCGGCCCCGCGCCAGGGATCGGCCGCCACCGCGGCGCCGAAGCTGCGGGCGATCGCGACGCGCGCCCGCGACGAGGATTGCACGAGGCGCGCATGCGCCGCCTCGGGCATGAACCGCTCGAGGAGATCGCCCTCGACCGGGGCGAGGACCAGCGCGAGCCCGAGCCCGAGTCCGGCCAGCGCGATCGCGGCGCGCCGCGGCAGCGCGGCGGCGAGCCCGGCCATGCCGAGCCCCGCGGCGAGCCCCAGCATGGCGGCGCCGCTGATCGAGCCGAGCGCCCCGATCACGCCCGCCGCGGCGGCGAGCAGGCCGAGGACCCGTCGGCGCAGGCGCCAGAGCAGCAGGGCGAGCGGCCCGGCGACGAGGACCAGGGTCATGGCGGGCCGGTTGAACACGAAGGCGGCGACCCGCTGCCCGAGCCAAGCCTGCACCGGCAGGCCGGCGGCGAGCCCCACCGCGATGGAGAGCGCGGCGACGAGCGCGGCGCCCGCGGCGAGGCGCGGCGCGAAGGTCGGGATCCGCCCCGGGGCGAGGCGGGCCAGCAGGTAGGCCGCCCCGAGCGTCGGCAGGAATTCCCGCGCCGCCCGGGCGGAGGCGTCCGGGAACGGGCTCCAGGCGCAGGAGACGAGGGCGAAGGCGAGGAAGGCGAGGCTCGCCAGCCCGAGCGGGGTGCCGAGCGGCGCCAGCAGGAGCGGCCTCAGCGCGGGGCGGTCGCCGAGCAGGCGCCCGGCCAGGAAGGCCGTCGCGGCGAGCCCGACCACGAGGGGGCTCGAGCGGTTCGCCAGCGCCATGACGAGCGGCATCAGGGCGAGGAGGGCCGCGCCCGCGGCCTCGAAGCGTGCGGAGGCCGAAGGGGCACGCATCGGCGTCCGGCTACTGCATCTGGTGGCCGCGCTTGCCCATCTCGGCGCGCGTGCGGACCATCACGTATTCGGAGACCTCCTGGGTCCAGCTCTGCATCGCCTGCACCATCTGGTCGAGCAGCATCGGCTGGGTCTCGACGTAGCGCTTGCCCGCGGGCGAGCGGAAGAAGGCCGCGATGTCCTGCAGCTCCGCCTCGCTCAGCTTGTCGGCGTAGATGCGCGCCGCGATGTCGACCATGCGCTGCTTCTGCAGCTCCATCTCGGGCTGCAGACCGGCCAGGACCTCGTTCAGGTCCTTGGACAGCTCGGGCCGGGTCAGGTTCTGCTGGCGGATCTGGTCGCCGAAGGCCGGCAGCACCGAATCGAACGAGCGCGCGATGCCGGAGGAGAGCATGACCTCGCGGGCGAGGGCGAGGTGGTTGGCGTTGGGCCCCGAGGTCACGGGCTTGGCCGGCTCCGCCGCGGGCTTGGCGGGCGCCGCCGCGGGCTTGGCCGGCGCGGCGGCGGCGGCGGGCAGGACGAGCGGGGGCAGGACGAGGCTGGGCAGGGCGAGGAGCGCCAGGGTCGCGACGAGGCGGCGGGTCATGGTTGGCCTTCCGGGAGGGGCGGGTGAGCGGGTGGGGCGCCGGGGCGAGGCCGGGTGCGCCTCATCCGAGGGATCCGAGCACCGTGACGTGGGCGGCGCCGTCCCGCGCCTCGGCGAGGATCGCCGCGGCGGCGATCCCGAGGAACAGGCCGTGCTCGACCACGCCCGGCACGGCCCAGAGGGCGGCGGAGAGGGCCTCGGGATCGGGGATCGCGCCGAGATGCGCGTCGAGGATGCGGTGGCCGCCATCGGTCAGGAGCGGGCTGCCGTCGGCGGAGAGGCGCGGGCGCAGGGCTCCGGCGCATCCGGCCCGGCGGATCGCGGCCTCGACGGCGCGCAGGGTGGCGGCGTGGCCGAAGACGTTGACCTCGATCGGCAGCGGGAAGGCGCCGAGGGTGGGGACGCGCTTGGCCGCGTCGGCGATCACCACCATGCGGCGGCTCGCGCAGGCGACGATCTTCTCGCGCAGCAGCGCCGCGCCCCCGCCCTTGATCAGCCGGAGGTCGTCATCGACCTCGTCGGCGCCGTCGATGGTCAGATCGAGTTCGGGGAGCTCCTCCAGGGTGGCGAGGCGGATGCCCTCCGCCTCGGCCTGGATCCGCGTCGCCTCCGAGGTCGGCACGCCGACCACGTCGAGCCCCGCGCGCACCCGGGCGCCGAGGAGCGTCACGAAGGCCGCCGCCGTCGAGCCGGTTCCGAGGCCGAGCCGCATCCCGGGCTCGATCAGCGCCAGGGCACGTTCGGCCGCGGCGCGGCGCAGGTCGGGACCGCTCATCTCAGGCACACCCGTCGCGGCTCGGCGCGATCATCGAAGGGGAGAGTGGGACCACGACGGCGTTCCTCGCGCCGGATGCCCGGCAAGCGCGGCCGGCCCTAGCATGAAGGCGCCCGGATCGGAACCGTCGCGGCGAGGCGGCAGGGTCAGGGCCGGCCACCCTGCGAGGGCGTGGCCCCGGCCCCGGCGCGGCCCGACCCGGGACCCGCGGACGGGGCCTCGGCCGCGCCGTCGGCGGCGGGGTTGGCCTGCTGCGTGCAGACGACCTGCCCCTTCTTCACCAGCACGAAGCAGATGCTCATCTCGCCGGTGCGGTAATTCACCCGGAACACCCCGGCCTCGCGGGTGTGGCGCGTCGCCACGAGCCCGTATTCCGAGGGCGGCTGCGCCCCGGCGCCTTCGCCGGAGGGGAAGCAGACGGTGAGGCCGATGCCGCCGCCGCTCTCCTGCAGCCCGTACTGGCAGGAGGTGACCTCGCCCGTCACCTTGTCGACCCGGTACATCCGGTTGAGATCGGCCTGGGGCGCCGGCACGAACTCGAAGGACGCCGCCCCCGCCCCCGTGGCGGCGAGGCAGAGGGCGAGGGCGGGAAGCGTCGGGCGAACGGTCATGGGCGGGTCCGAATGTGGCGGGCGTCCTCTCGGCGCTCAATCGGGCAAGTTGAGGGCGCGGGCGTGACTCGCGCGGGCAGGATCCGCACGCGCCTCGCGCGCAAGATCCTCGCGCGCATGTGAAGGGTGCGGAACGGAACCGCGGCCGGAACCGGGACTTGAGCGCCGGCCGCCCGGCGGAAGCGCCGGCATCTCAGCGACGGGAGGGCGTCGGTCATCGACGGGACGGGGCAGAGAGACGGGGACGCGGCGCCGAGCGATCGGCCGAGCCCGTTCCGCCGGGACCGGGCGTCGGAGACGTCCGAGCCCCCCATCCGCACGGGCGGGTTCGACGCGCGCCGGGCCGCCGGCTGGCTCCTGCGCCGGGAGACGCTTCTAGCCGCCGCGGTGGCGCTCCTCGGCGCGGGCGCGGTCGCGGCCTGGTACCTGCTGCAGGCCACGGTGCTCACCATCGCGGTCGCCCCGCGGGACGGCACCGAGCCCGACCTGATCAAGGCCTATGCCGACGCTCTCGATGCGGGCGGGGAGAGCGTGCGCCTGAAGATCCTGTCGTTCGACGACGTGCGCGAGAGCGCCGCCGCCCTGCAGGAGGGGCGCGCCGACCTCGCCGTGGTGCGGCCGGACGTCCTGCTCCCGACGAACGGGCTGACCCTCGCCATCCTGCGCGATCAGGCGATGATCATCGTCTCGCCGGAGAGCGCCGGCATCCGGAGCTTCCCGAAGCTCGCCGGCAAGCGGCTCGGCATCGCGGCGCACCGGGATGCCGACTTCGCCCTGCTCAAGAGCATCCTGGGCTATTTCGGCCTGCCGCTCGAGGAGCCGGGCGCCGCCGCCCGCGAGCGGGCGGTGCAGCTCGTCCGGGTGGACCAGGAGGGTGTCGCCGCCGCCTTCCGCGAGAAGCGCATCGACGCCTTCGTGAGCATCATCGCGCCGTCGGCCCCGAAGGCGCTCGCCCTCGTCGGCGCCGTCCGCTCGGTCGCCCGCACCGGCAAGGTGGAATTCGTCGCGGTCGAGGACGACGACGCCATCATCGAACGCTTCCCGCGGCTCCAGGCGGTGAGCGTGCCGGGCGGCCTGTTCGGCGGAGACCCGAAGCTTCCGGCCGACGACGTGAAGACGGTGGGCGCCTCCTACCGGTTGGTGGCGCGGGCCTCGCTGAGCCGCGCGGTCGCAGCCGACGTGACCCAGATGCTGTTCGAGAAGCGGACCGCGGCCGCCCAGACGACGGACGCCGCCGAGTACATCCAGGCCCCGGCCTACGACACCACTGCGGCGGCGACGAGCGCGCGCATCCCGATCCATCCGGGCGCCATCGACTATTTCGAGCGCGAGCAGCACGGCTTCGTCGATCGCTACGGCGATACCCTCTACCTGCTGGGCGCCATCGCGGGCGGCCTCGTCTCGGTCCTGGCCTGGATCCGCCAGCGCCTCGCGGGGCTGCGCCGGGAGCGCATCGACGAGATCGTCGAGCGGCTGCTGGAGGTCGCCGGGCTCGCCCGGTCGAGCCGCGACGGGACGGAGCTCGATGCGCTGACCACCGAGGTCGACGCGCTGGCCGCGGACGCGGTGCGCTACAGCCGCGAGCGCACGCCGGACGGTCCGACGATGACGGCCGTCGCCATCGCGCTCGACACCGCGCGGGCGACGCTGGCGGACGGCCTGCGCCGCGCCGGCCCCCGCTGAACGGATCCCGCGGCGGGATGCGCGACCCGCCGGGGCGCACGGGGCTTCCGCGCGCCGGCACGCCCGGTTGCGGGGGCGCCGGCGGAGGGTTAGCGAGGCGCGACCCACAACCGAGAGAGCCGATGTCCCTGCCCCCGATCGCCGTGTTCGACCTCGACGGCACGCTTGCCGAGACAGCGGGCGACCTCGTCGGCACCCTGAACGTCCTGATGGTCCGCGAGGGCCTGCCGGAGCTACCCCTCGCCGAGGCGCGCGACCTGATCGGCGCGGGCGCCAAGGCGCTGATCCGGCGCGGCTTCGAGACGGCCGGCGCCACGCTGAGCCCGGAGCGGCACGAGCAGCTCTTCCTCGATTTCATCGCGCATTACGGGCAGAACATCTGCGGGAGCTCGCACCTCTATCCGGGCCTGACCGAGGCGCTCGACCGGCTGGAGGCGGACGGGTTCCGCCTCGCGGTCTGCACCAACAAGGTCGAGGGGCTGGCGATCGACCTCCTGGAGAAGCTCGGCATCGCCGGGCGCTTCGCGGCGATCTGCGGCCGCGAGACCTTCCCGTTTCACAAGCCCGATCCGCGCCACATCACCCTGACGATCGAGCGGGCGGGCGGCGATCCGGCCCGCGCCGTGATGGTGGGCGATTCGCGCGCCGACATCGACGCCGCCAAGGCGGCGGGGGTGCCGGTGGTGGCGGTGACCTTCGGCTACACCGACGTGCCCGTCGACCAGCTCGGGCCCGACCGGGTCATCGGGCATTTCTCGGACCTCGCCGGCGCCGTCGCGGCGCTGGTTCCGCGCCGCGCGGCCTGAGCGGCCGGGATCAGGCCCCGGCCGCCGACGCGCCCGTCTCCTCGGCCTCGAGGTAATCCGCCGGCGCCTGGACCGGCGCGCTGCGCAGCAGCGTGTAGAGGAAGGGGACGAAGAGCAGGGTCGAGGGCGTGCCGAAGGCGATGCCGCCCATCACCGCGCGGGCGAGCGCGGCGTTCTGCTCGCCGCCCTCCCCGGTGCCCAGAGCCATCGGGATCAGGCCGAGGAACATCGCCCCCGCCGTCATCAGCACCGGCCGCAGGCGCGTGTCGCCGGCGAGCAGGGCCGCCTCCAGCGCCGAGCAGCCCGTCGCCTCCCGGTGCTCGCGCGCGAAGGTGACGAGCAGGATGGAATTCGCCGAGGCGATGCCCACCGACATGATCGCCCCGAACAGCGAGGGGATCGAGAAGGTGGTGCCGGTGATGAACAGGCTGGTGACGATGCCGCAGAAGGCGAGCGGCAGCGCCAGCAGCACCACGAAGGGATCGCCCCAGCTCTGGTAGTTCACCGCCATCAGGAGGTAGACGGCGACGAGCGCGATCGAGAGGCCGACGCCGAGGCGGAAGAAGGCCGATTCCATGTTCTCGATCTGGCCCCGGACGGTGATCTTGTCGGGTGCCGGCAGCGCCTTCTGCTCCTCGGCCACGATGGTCTGGATCTCGGCGGCGACCGAGCCGAGATCGGAATCCTGCACCGCCGCGTAGATGTTGAAGGTCGGCGCGGTGTTCACGTGGCCGATCACCGTCTGCACGCCCTCCCGCCGGAAATCGGCGACGCTCGACAGGAGCGTCAGCACGCCCGGCTGGTCGCCCGCGCCCTGGACGAGAAGCGGGGTGTTGCGGAGCGCGGTGAGGGAATCGTTGCGGTATTCCGGGGTCTGCACCCAGAGCTGGTAGGGGATGCCGGTCTTCGGGTCCGACCAGAAGTTCGGCGTCACCTGAAAGGAGCCGGCCAGCGAGACGTTGAGGCCCTGCGCCACCTGCTGCTGCGTCAGCCCCAGCTCCGAGGCGAGGCGGCGGTCGACGTCGACGAAGAATTGCGGCGTGCCGACGATCTGGTGGAGATGCACGTCGACCACGCCGCGGGTCTCCTTCAGCCGGCGGACGATGTTCTGCGCGGCGTCGAGGTCCTTGGCGGTGTTGCGGCCCGAGACCTGGACGTCGATCTGCGACAGGGTGCCGAAATTCAGGATCTGCGTGATGATGTCGGAGGGCTGGACGTAGACAACGAGGTCGGGAAAGCGCTCGCGCAGGACCTCGCGCAGGCGCTTGGTGTAGAGCGCCGTCGAGCCGTGGCCCTCACGCAGGCTGATCAGCATCTGGCCGTCGTTGTAGGCGACGAACGAGCCGTCCGAGAAGGCGAAGTTGTAGTTGTTCGAGGGCAGGCCGATGTTGTCGAGCACCTGCTCGATCTCGCCCTGCGGGATCACCTCGCGCACCGCCGCCTGGACCGCCGCGAAGGTCTGCTCCGCCGTCTCGATCCGCATCCCCGGGCGGGTGCGCAGGTGCAGGGTGATCTGGCTCGAGGCGACCTGCGGGAAGTAGTCGCGCCCGACGAAGACGAACAGCACGCCGGTGCCGGCGAAGACGAGGCCCACGACGGCGAGCGTGGCGATGCGGCGGCGCAGGACGACGTGGAGCAGCCCGAGATAGCCGCGGTGGAAGCGCGCGAAGCGGGCCTCGAAGCCCTGCCGGAACGCCCCGGCCGCCCGCACCACCGGGCGCCCGACGAACCCGAAGGCCCGCGCGATGCGGCCCCGGCGGCGCTCCGGAGCGCCGCCGCCGTGGTGCTCGGCATATTCGCGCGCCACCAGCACGTCGATCAGCACCGGTACCAGGGTGCGCGACAGCAGGTAGGAGGTCAGCATCGCGAACACGACCGCGAGCGCCTGGGGGGTGAACAGGTAGCGGGGCGTGTCGGTGAGGGCGAAGACCGAGGTGAAGGCCGCGCAGATCGACAGCGTCGAGATCAGGGTCGGCTTGGCGATGCTGGCCGCGCCCTCGACCACGGACTTGCGGAAGGGCTCGCCCTCCTCGAACAGCCGGTAGGTGTTCTCGATCGCCACCGTCGCGTCGTCCACCAGGATGCCGACCGCGAGGGCGAGGCCGCCCAGCGTCATCACGTTGATGGTCTCGCCGAGCGCCGCGAGCACCGCGAGCGAGGTCAGGATCGAGAGCGGGATCGAGATCAGCACGACGATCGTCGAGCGCCAGGAGCCGAGGAAGAGCAGGATCGTCAGCCCGGTGAGCCCGGCGGCGATCATCGCCTCGTGCAGCACGCCCTCGATCGCCGCGGTGACGAAGACCGACTGGTCGAAGAGCGGCTTGATCGACATGCCCTCGGGCGCGGCGGCCCGGATCTCGGGCAGCGCCTTCTTGACGTTGTTGACCACGTCCAGCGTCGAGGCGGTGCCGTTCTTGAACACCCGCATCAGCACCGATTGCAGCCCGTCCGAGCGCACGATGTTGACCTGGGGCGGCCCGCCGTCGCGCACGTAGGCGACGTCGCGCACCAGCACCGGCTGGCCGGCCACGGTCTTGATCGGGATCTGGTTGAGCGCCTCGATCGCCTCCGGGGTGGCGTTGAGCTGGATCGGGTATTGCTGCTCGCCGATCTTGGCGAGGCCCGAGGGCACCGTCAGGTTCTGGGCCGACATCGCGTTGGTGACGTCGAGGGCCGTCAGCCCGAGCGCCTGGAGCGCGTGCAGGTCGAGATCGACCATGATCTGGCGGGGGGTGCCGCCGAAGGGCGAGGGCAGCGTCGAGCCCGGCACCTGCACGAGGCGCTGGCGGATGCGGTACTGGGCGTAGTCGTTGACCTTGGTGAGGCTCTCCTTGGTGGAGGTCATGGCGAGCTGGATCACCGGCACCGAGGAGGCCGAGAAGCGCAGCACGATTGGCGGCTGCACGCCGGGGGGCATGGTGGCGCGGATCGAGTTCATGGCCGAGACGGTCTGCGAGATCGCGAGATCGATGCTCACGTCGTCGTCGAAATAGACCTTCTGGACCGCGGTGCCCTGGAGCGTCGTCGACTCCATGCGCTTGATGTTGTTGACGTTGTTGGAGAGCGAGAACTCCGCGTAGGTGGTGATGCGGCGCTCCATCTCGGAGGTCGAGAGCCCCGTATAGGTCCAGACCACGACCACGACCGGGATGTCGACGACGGGGAGCACGTCCTTGGGCGTCACCACCACGGCGGCGGTGCCCCCGAGCGTCATCAGCACGGCCAGCACGTAGACCGTGATGCGGAACTTCAGCGCGTACTGAACGAGGCCCATGCGGTCTTCCGCGCTCCGTCTCCGAGCGTCCCTCGATGGCGTCCGAACCGGGATCGGGCGGCGTGCGGAGGTCCGCGCCGCGCCGATCCCTCTATCACAACCGGGGGTAGGCGTGTTTCTGCAGGATGTCCGCCGGCCCGGGCGGGCCGCCGTGTCGCAGGTGGCGGATCGGTTGCGCCTGCGGCGCGGAGGCGCAGACGTCCGACAGGAGCGCCCAATCCACCGGACCGAGGATGCGGCGCGTCCCCGCCTCCGGGCCGGCCCGGGCGCGGATCGCGGCGGCCCGTTCGCGGGTGAAGGGATGGCTGCGCAGCAGCGCGAGGCCGTCCGGCTCGTCGCGGGCGATGCGCTCGAGGATGTCGGCCAGCGCCGCGCCGTTGCCGCCCGCCCGCGCCATCGCGTCGACGGCGTAGGCGTCGGCCGCGCGCTCGGCCTCGCGGGTATAGCCGGCCTGGAGCGCGGCCTGTCCCAGCCCCACGATCAGCGTCGAGCCGGTGAGGTCGCCGAGAACGAGACTGAGCACGAAGGCGGTCCCCGAGGCCTGGATCAGGGCGCGGGTCGGGTCCTGGGCGGCGACGTGCCCGAGCTCGTGGGCGAGCACCGCGGCGAACTCGTCGGCGTTGCGCGCCTCGGCGATCAGGCCGGAGAGGACCAGGATCCGCCCCCCCGGCAGGGTCAGGGCGTTGGCCGTGGCGTGGCGCAGCACCGCGACCCGCGGGCCGGACGGAAGCGCCGGATCCCGGCCCTCTCCGGCCTGCTCGCCGAGGCGGGCGAGGAGGCGGTCGAGCACGGCCCGGCCGGCCGGCTCCGTGCAGGCCTTCGGGCTGCCCAGAAGGCGGACCGCCTGCGTCTCGACCGCGGCGCCGAGGCGCTCCTCGGCGAAGGCCGGCACCCACCGGACCGCCAGGCGGGCCGCGGCCGGCATGCCGAGGAGCGTGGCGAGCAGGAGCGCCCCAGCGGCGGCGACCGACCAGAGCACCAGCCGCGCCGTGCCCCGCTCGCCGTCCCGGAGGGCGAGGTCGGGGCAGCGCGCGGCGAGCGCCGCCGCCAGAGCGGCGTCGGTGAACTCGACCCGGCCGGCCTCGCCCACCGGCCCGACCCGCATCAAGGGCGGCTCCGACGCCGCCGCCCGGAGATCGAGGAGGTGCCACTCGCGCGAGATCCCCGGGCCGCTGAGGCTGAGGCCCGTTCCGAGCCGCAGGGTCACCGGATGCGGGCGCGCGCTCAGGCCGTCGAAGTAGCGCCCCGAGGCCGTGAGCGGAGCGTCCGCCGCGCCCGTCATCGCAGCCCAATCCGCATCAGAACCCGATCTGCAGGGCGCCGCCGACGTCGAGCGCGTCGGCCAGGCCCTCCTGCAGGCCGCTGCCGGCCGGGCCGGAGGCGGCGACGATCGCCGCGAGCCGGTCCGGATCGCTGACGCCGGTGCTGCGGGCGACCGCGCCCCAGAGGCCGGCCTGGATCACCCGGACCTTGAACACGGCGAGGGCCAGCAGCACGCCGAGGCCGGTCGCGAAGATGCCGAGACCGATGAGCGCCTGGAGCGGGCCGATCGCCGCCTTGACGTCAAGACCTGCTCCGACCGCGCCCCCGCTCAGAAGGGCGCCGGCCACGGCCGCCAGAACGCCCAGGAGCGCGACCCCGACAACGAGGCCGACCGCGATCAGCGCGAAGCGCAGGTAGGGCCCGTAGAAGGCCCGGCCCGTCAGGGTCGAGACCAGCCGGACGTCGCCGAGGCTGGCCGCATTCAGGAAGGCCCGGACCTCGCGAGCCCGGTAGAGCGGGACGAGGAGCAGCGCCAGGGGCAGGCAGATGGCCGCGACGCTCGGGAGGGCGATGAGCAGGGCGGCGACAGCGGTCCCCGCATAGGCCGGGTTGGTCGTCACGGCATCGGGGCCGCCGCCGGGCCGGTGGACCAGGAGATCCGAGACCGAGAAGCCGGTGGCGAACAGGAGCGCGAGCCCGACCAGGAGGGGCGGGCCCAGGCCGACGGCGTAGAGGGCGAGCCAGGGGCCCAGCACCATCCGGCCGGTGGCGGTCGAGCGCATCCGGCTGGTGCCGACGAGGGTATGATCGATCCGGTAGCGCTCAAGATGCGCGCGCATGAACGGGAAGGCGAGGCCGAGCGTCAGGGCCGTGAGCAGCCACCAGCCGAGCGTCCGGGCGGCGTAGGCCCCGGCGCTGCCGTCCTGGCCGAGGCGGATGCCGCGCCACAGCGTGCGGGAGGCCCGGTAGCGGCGCCCGCGATAGAGCGCGTAGGGCACGAGCAGCACCGGCAGGAGCGGCGTCAGCCCGCCCAGAACAGCCGCGAGACCGGGCGAGACCAGGGCGGCGGCGCTGGCGACCACGCCGGAGCCGAGGAAGAGACCCGAGAGCAGCAGCATCGCGAGCAGGAAGCCGATGAACAGCTCCTTTCCGGTGCCGGTATATTCGCCGGGCGAGCCGGCGACGAGGGTCCGGCTCCAGAAGTAGCGCCGCAGGCCGGTCATGTACCAGAACCGGTAGATGCCGAAGGTGGCGACCGAGAGCAGGATGCCCTTCAGCACGATCGCGTTCAGGCCCCGCAGCCGCGGGTCGAAGGTCACCGCGCCGTCGCGCGGGACGAGCCCTGTGCCCGCCGCATCCATCGCCGCCCTCGTCACGAACCGTTGCCGTCCCGCGTCAGCTTAGCCGCGCGGCGCATGACGAGGCCAGAGGCGGGGATTGCGCGGACGTGCCTTTCGATTGCCTCCGGGTCCCGGAATCAGGGCCCGCGATCCCGGAGCCGGCGATCGATCCCTAGGATCGGCGCGGCGTCAGCGCAGCAGCGCGTCCTTGTCGACCTGGAGGGCCGCCGCGATCTCGGCCAGCGCCTTGTGCTCGACCTCGCTGATGCCGCCGGCATCGGCCACGTCGGCGGCGATCAGGAACACATCCTGGCGCTGCTCGATCGGGCGGTCGGCGATGGCCTGGACGAGCCGCAGATTCTCGAGGCGCCCGGCCCGCGTCTTGGCGCGGGCGATCCCTTCGTAGAGCTCCTGCTCGATCCGCAGGGTGTCGTAGGATTTCTCGAGGATCGGGTTCGCCCGCATCCCGGCGATGGCGAGCTCGATCTCCTCCTCGGCGATGTCGCCGTCGGCCAGGATCACGTTCGCCGCGGCCGAGACCGAGGCTTCGAGGAACAGCGCGTCCCCGGCATAGGACAGAATCGTCCGGCCGAACCGCAGGATAGCGTCCTGGAAGATGCTCATGCCAAGCTCCCGTTCAGCGGAGAGGCCGGCATTGCGGGGATCAAGTCAAGATGCTCCCCGCGGTTGCGCACGGCCGGATCCGTGCGCGGGGCCCGACCGTCCGGGATCGTCCGGCGCGGCGGCCCGCTCAGGTGATGGTCTCGTGGCCCGGCCAGTCGCGGCCGAGATGCGCGGCGACGCGGGCGGGATCGTTGCCCACCGCCTCCACCGCCGCCTGGACCTGCTCGACCGGGACCATGAAGCGGCGGGCCCAGTAGGCGCGCTCCCACGGTGCGCCGGTATTCACCGCCTTCGGCTCGGTCGGGTCCCCGCGAGACTCACCATCCATGGTTCACGCTCTCTCCACACGCATCGATTCGGCGGGAAAACGCGGCGCGGGCCGGTTTCGTGCCCGAGCCCGGAGGCCCGGCCCCGCAAAATCTCGTGCGCAGGGGCCGCGCCTCCGAACGCAAGGCTCGCTTCCAGGCCTCCCCGACGGATGCGGAGCGGGGTTTGATCAAGCCGGATCTGGCTGCGATGCCCCGGAAGGCGGGGGTCGGCCGGCATCGGCCCGCGGTGCCGAAGGCCGTATGAAACCCGCGCCCGCCGCTGCGCCGGGCCGCCTCGCACCGAAGCGGCACCCGCTTCGGCGGAGAGCGCCCTAGCAGCAGCGGAAGCCGCTGGTGTTGCCGACGCCGAAGCGCGCGTTCTCCCGGTTGCGGAAGAACTCGATCTCGCTCATCGGCGTCCGGTCCGGATGGGTCCGGCGGATATGCTCGGCATAGGCCGCGTAATCCCCCTGCCCCACCATCAGGCGGGCGCCGTCGCAGACGCATTTCTGGAGCGTCTTCCAGCGATCCATCAATCCCTGCGACGGCTGCATCGGGTCACTCCGCCGGGATGGCGCGGGCATCGGATTCCAGCGCCGTCCAGCGGTCGGCGCGGAAGGCACGGGCGCAGGCCAGGATGCCGAAGGCCGCGATCGCCACGACGAGGCCGATGAACATCGCGGCGAGCGCGGCGTCGATCCGGTCGTTGAGGATGATCTGACTCATCTGGTCGACGGTCTTGGCCGGGGCCAGGACCTTCCCCTCGGCGAGCGCGCTCGCGTAGCGGTCGGCATGGGCGAGGAAGCCGATCTTGGCGTCGGTGGAGAAGATCTTCTGCCAGCCCGCCGTCAGGGTGCAGATGCAGAGCCACACGGTCGGGATGATGGTGACGAAGGCGTAGCGCTCGCGCTTCATCTTGAAGATCACCACCGTGCAGAGCGTCAGCGCCACCGCGGCCAGCATCTGGTTCGAGATGCCGAAGAGCGGCCACAGGGTGTTGATGCCGCCGAGCGGGTCGGTGACGCCCTGGTACAGGAAGTAGCCCCAGGCGCTCACGGCGATCGCCGTCGCCAGGATGCTCGGCACCCAGGACGCGGTCTCCTTGAACGACGGCACCGCGAGCCCGATGAGGTCCTGCACCATGAAGCGACAGGCGCGCGTGCCCGCATCGACCGCGGTGAGGATGAACAGCGCCTCGAACAGGATCGCGAAATGGTACCAGAACGCCATCATGCCCTTGCCGCCGATGGCCGAGGAGATGATGTGCGCCATGCCGACCGCGAGCGTCGGGGCGCCGCCCGCCCGGGAGATGATGGTGTGCTCGCCGACGTCCTGGGCCGTCTGCGTGATGGTCTCGGGCGCGATGGTGAAGCCGAGCTTGGTCACCGCGGCGGCGGCGGTCTCGGGCGTGGTGCCGACGAGGGCGGCCGGCGAGTTCATGGTGAAGTAGACGCCCGGATCGATCACGCAGGCCGAGATCAGGGCCATGATCGCCACGAAGGATTCCATCAGCATGCCGCCGTAGCCGATGAAGCGCGCATCGGCCTCGCTGGCGATCAGCTTCGGCGTGGTGCCCGACGAGATCAGGGCGTGGAAGCCCGAGACCGAGCCGCAGGCGATGGTGATGAACAGGAACGGGAAGAGCTGGCCGGACCAGACCGGGCCCGAGCCGTCCACGAACCGGGTCATCGCCGGCATCTGCATGTGCGGGGCGACGAAGGCGATGCCGACCGCCAGGCCCGCGATCGTGCCGATCTTGAGGAAGGTCGAGAGGTAGTCGCGCGGGGCGAGCAGCAGCCAGACGGGCAGGATCGAGGCGACGAAGCCGTAGCCGATCAGCAGCCAGCAGAGCTGCGTTCCCGTGAAGGTGAAGGCCGGCCCCCAGACCGGGCTCGCCGCGACGTTCTGGCCGTAGAGGATCGCGGCCATCAGCAGCACGAAGCCGAGGATCGAGACCTCGCCGATCTTACCCGGGCGGATGTAGCGGGTGTAGACGCCCATCAGCATCGCGATCGGGATGGTCATCATCACCGTGAAGGTGCCCCACGGGCTCTCGGCCAGCGCCTTCACCACGATGAGGGCCAGCACGGCGAGCAGGATCACCATGATCAGCAAGGTGCCGACCAGGGCGATGATGCCCGGCACGGTGCCGAGCTCGGCCCGGATCAGCTCGCCGAGCGAGCGCCCATCGCGCCGCATCGAGACGAACAGCACCACGAAATCCTGCACGGCGCCCGCCAGCACCACGCCGGCCAGGATCCAGAGCATGCCCGGCAGGTAGCCCATCTGGGCGGCGAGCACCGGCCCGACCAGGGGGCCCGCCCCCGCGATCGCCGCGAAGTGGTGGCCGAACAGCACGGTCTTGTTGGTGGGCACGTAGTCGAGCCCGTCGTTGTGGCGCACCGCCGGCGTCTCGCGCCGCGGATCGAGGCGCATCACCTTCTCGGCGATGAAGAGCGAGTAGTAGCGGTAGGCGATCAGGTAGACGCAGACCGCCGCGACCACGAGCCAGAGGGCGTTGACGGCCTCGCCGCGCTCGACCGCGACGATGGACAGGGCGGCGGCGCCGAGGGCCGCCACGAGGGCCCAGGGCCCGTGCTTGCTGATTGCGCCCATCGGCGTCTCGCTCCGAAAAACCGGCTCTTGAACGGCCGGCGCAGGCGGCCCTTGTGGCCCAAATTCGCCAGCCCGAGAATAGGGTTCCGGGGGATTTTGCCGACAATCGCGCCCGCGATTCAAGCGTGGCCGGAGTTCCGGGCGCTGCGCGCGGTTTGACCGGGGCCCGCGCCAAAACTAGACCGCAGGGACGCATTCAGGGCGCGAGCGGAGACGGACACGATGGCGAAGGTTGCCTTTCTGGGCCTCGGCGTGATGGGCGGCCCGATGGCCGGACATCTCGCCCGCAAGGGCCACGACGTCACGGTCTACAACCGCACGGGCGCCAAGGCCGAGTCCTGGGTGGCGGCCAACGGCGGCGCGCACGGCGCGACCCCGCGCGCGGCGGCCCAGGGTGCCGAGATCGTCTTCGCCTGCGTCGGCAACGACGCGGACCTGCGCAGCGTGGTGCTCGGCGCCGACGGCGCGTTGGCCGGGATGGAGCGCGGCACGGTCTTCGTCGACCACACCACGGCCTCCGCCGAGGTGGCGCGAGAGCTGGCCGGGGCGGCGGGCGACGCGGGCATCGGCTTCGTCGACGCGCCGGTCTCGGGCGGACAGGCCGGCGCCGAGAACGGCGTGCTCACCGTGATGTGCGGCGGCGACCCCGAGACCTACGCCCGGGTCGAGCCCGCGATCATGGCCTATGCCCGCGCCTGCCGGCTGATGGGCCCGGTGGGCTCCGGCCAGCTCACCAAGATGGTGAACCAGATCTGCATCGCGGGCCTGGTCCAGGGGCTGTCCGAGGGCGTCCACTTCGCCAAGCGCGCGGGCCTCGACGTCGAGGCGGTGCTCGACGTGATCTCGAAGGGCGCGGCCGGTTCCTGGCAGATGGAGAACCGCGGCAAGACCATGAATGCCGGCACCTTCGATTTCGGCTTCGCGGTCGACTGGATGCGCAAGGATCTCGGCATCCTGCTCGACGAGGCCCGGCGCAACGGCGCCAAGCTCCCAGTGAGCGCCCTCGTCGACCAGTTCTACGCCGAGGTGCAGGCCATGGGCGGCAACCGCTGGGACACGTCGAGCCTCGTGGCGCGGCTGGAGCGCTGAGACGCCGAGACCGGCGCGCATTCCGGCGACGCGGCTGCGGGCTCGTCGAAGGACCGCGCGTCGCCATCGGGACCGGGCGCCGCCGACCGGATGCGGTCAGGTCGGCGCCAGGCCGTCCAGCGCGGCCTTGGGATCCAGCCACGTCCAGTCCGCCCCCATCTGATGGCGGAACCACGTGAACTGGCGCTTGGCGTAGGCGCGGGTGTCGCCCTGCCCCCGCGCGACGGCCTCGGCGAGGCTCAGCGTGCCGTCGAGATGGGCGATCAGGCCCGGAACGCCGTGGGCGCGCATGATCGGCAGGAGCGGATCGAGCCGGCGCTCGCGCAGCGCCGCGACCTCGTCGAGGGCGCCCTCCGCGATCATCGCCTCGAAGCGCCGGTCGATGCGGGCGCGCAGTTCGGCCCGGTCCGGGGCCAGGAAGAGCCTGCGCAGCGATTGCCCGGCGAGCGGGCCCGGCACCCGCGCCCCGTGGAAGTCCCGGATCGGGCGGCCGGTCGCGGCGAGGATCTCCAGGGCGCGCAGCACCCGCGCGCGGTCGCTCGGGCGCAGCAGGGACGCCCCGTCGGGATCCCGCGCGGCGAGGTCGGCGTGCAGGGCCTCGGTCGGCCGGCCCTCGGAATCCGCCCGGACCGCCGCGCGCACGGCGTCGGGCACCGGCGGCAGCTCGGAGAAGCCTTCCTCGAGGGCGCGGAAATACAGGCCGGTGCCGCCGACGAAGACCGGCAGCCGGTCGCCCAGCGCCGGCAGCAACGCCGCGACCTCGCGGGCGAACCGACCGGCCGAGTAGTTCACCGCCCCGTCGACATGGCCGTAGAGGTGGTGGGGCACGCGCGCCTCCTCCTCCGGGCCCGGCCGGGCGGTGAGGCGGCGCAGATCCGCGTAGACCTGCATCGAATCGGTGTTGACCACGACGCCGCCGTGCCGGAGCGCCAGCGCGGAGGCCAGCGCCGACTTGCCCGAGGCGGTCGGCCCTGCGATGAGGATCGCCGCCGGCCGGTCGTTGGGCGGCCCCTGTGACTTCACGTGCGGACGGCTCCCGGATGACCCTCGTCGCGGTCCTGATATCAAACCCGGAGCGGCCCGCCATCACCGACGCGGTGCTCGCCGAGGCGCGGCGCGTGCTCGCCACCGAGCACCAGCCCCGCCCCCTGCACGGGGAGGTCGCCGCCGAGATCCTGGTGCCGGGCGCGCCCGCTTCGGCCCCAGCGCTGACGGACCGGCTGCGGCAGGCCCTCGCGGGCGAGCCGATCGATGTCGCGGTGCTGCCCGCCGACGCGCACCGGCGCAAGCGCCTGTTCCTCGCCGACATGGATTCCACCATGATCGAGCAGGAATGCATCGACGAACTGGCCGATGAGGTCGGGCTGAAGCCCCGCGTCGCGGCGATCACCGAGCGGGCGATGCGCGGCGAGATCGCGTTCGAGCCGGCGCTGCGCGAGCGGGTGGCGCTCCTGAAGGATCTGCCGCTGGGCACGGTCGACGCGCTGATGCGCACGCGCATCAGCATGACGCCCGGCGGGCGCACGCTGGTCCGGACGATGCGGGCGCACGGGGCACGCACCTGCCTCGTCTCGGGCGGCTTCACCCTGTTCACCGGGCCGGTCGCCGACCGGCTCGGCTTCGACGAGAACCACGCCAACCGCCTCGTCCTCGACGGCGACCGGCTCGCCGGCACCGTGGCGGAGCCGATCGTCGGCAAGGCCGAGAAGCGCGCCACCCTGATCGCGCTCCGCACGCGCCTGGGCCTCGATCCGGGCGAGACGCTGGCGGTCGGGGACGGCGCGAACGACCTCGACATGCTGGGCGAGGCCGGGCTCGGCGTCGCGTTCCGGGCCAAGCCCGCGGTCGCCGCCGCGGCCGATGTCCGGATCGACCACGCCGACCTCACCGCCCTGCTCTACCTGCAGGGCTTCGCCGCCGCCGAATTCGTGGACTGAGCCGAGGACCGAGCCGAGGCCTTTGACCGACCCGAGGTCCTGGCCCGCCCCGATCTCTCGGGGCCGGCCGGAGCGCCTCCCGGCGGAGCATGGCCCGCGCCTGTCACCGTCCGGGCTGGCACCCGCCGCCGGTCCGCTTAGATTGGCCGGCAACGTCCGGTCCCCGAGACCGGCATCGTCCGGCCCGCGCGGCCGGACCCGGACAGAGGCGAGGAACCGACCATGAATGCTCCCCTGCGCGCGCCTGCGGGCTCCGCCGCCCCCTCGGCCCCGCCCTCGGCGCGCTTCGTCTGGGACGACCCCTTCCTGATCGAGGACCAGCTCACCGAGGACGAGCGCGCGATCCGCGACGCGGCCCACGCCTTCGCGCAGGAGGAGCTCCTGCCCGGCATCGTCGAGGCCTACGCCAACGAGACCGGCAATCCCGGGCTGTTCCGCAAGATGGGCGAGCGCGGCCTGCTCGGGGTGACGCTGCCGGAGGAATACGGCTGCGCGGGCGCGAGCTACGTCGCCTACGGGCTGGTGGCCCGCGCCGTCGAGGCGGTGGATTCCGGCTACCGCTCGATGATGAGCGTGCAATCCTCCCTCGTGATGTACCCGATCTACGCCTACGGCTCGGAGGAGCAGCGCCGGAAGTTCCTGCCCCGCCTCGCCTCGGGCGAGTGGATCGGCTGCTTCGGCCTGACCGAGCCCGATGCCGGCTCGGACCCGGCCGGGATGAAGACCCGCGCCGAGAAGATCGACGGCGGCTACCGCCTCTCGGGCGCCAAGATGTGGATCTCGAACGCCCCCTTCGCGGACGTCTTCGTGGTCTGGGCCAAGTCCGACGCGCACGAGGGCGCGATCCGCGGCTTCGTGCTCGAGAAGGGCATGGCGGGCCTCTCCGCCCCGACGCTGAAGGGCAAGCTCTCCCTGCGCGCCTCGACCACGGGCGAGATCGTGATGGAGGGCGTCGAGGTCGGCGAGGACGCGCTGCTCCCGAACGTGTCCGGGCTCAAGGGCCCGTTCGGCTGCCTCAACCGGGCGCGCTACGGCATCTCCTGGGGGGCCATGGGCGCGGCCGAGGATTGTTGGCACCGGGCGCGCGCCTACACGCTGGAGCGCAAGCAGTTCGGCCGACCCCTCGCCCAGACCCAGCTCGTGCAGAAGAAGCTCGCCGACATGCAGACCGAGATCGCGCTGGGCCTTCAGGCCTCCCTGCGCGTCGGGCGGCTGATGGACGAGAACCGGATGGCACCCGAGATGATCTCGCTGATCAAGCGCAACAATTGCGGCAAGGCGCTCGACATCGCCCGCACGGCACGCGACATGCACGGCGGCAACGGCATCATGGGCGAGTACCACGTCATGCGCCACGCCCAGAACCTCGAGACGGTCAACACCTACGAGGGCACGCACGACGTCCACGCGCTGATCCTCGGCCGGGCCCAGACCGGGCTGCAGGCCTTCTTCTGAGCCGCCCCCGGAGCGGGGCAGGACGCGAATGACAAGATGTCGCACCCGACGAAGGCGGCTCGGCCTTCGTTGACCCTGTTCAGAGGTCACGACATCAGGACGAAACCCATGACACGCATTCTCATCGTCTCCACGCTCGCGCTGGGCGCCCTCGCCCTGCTGCCGGCCGGCGCCGACGCCCGCGGCGGCTTCCGCGGGGGCGGGGGCGTGGGCGGATTCCACGGCGCCGGCGGATTCAGCGGCGGCGCCCTCGCGGGCGGCGGATTGACGAGCCGCGGCGGCGGCTTCGGCGGCGGCGGCTTCGCCGGAAACCGCGGCGGGTTCGCGGGCAACCGGGGCGGCTTCGCGGGGAACCGGGGCGGCTTCGGCAATCCCGGCTTCGCCGGTCGGGCGGGAATCGCCACCGCCGGCGTCGGCACGGCGGGCTTCGCGGGCCGCGGCGCCCTCGGCAATGCCGGCTATCGCGGGAACGCGGGCTTTGCCGGGCAGCGCGGGTTCGGCGGACAGCGCTACGGCTATCGCCGCGGCGGGCGCGGCCTCGGCTATGCCGGCGTCGGCCTGGGTCTCGGCCTCGCGGCCGGCGGCCTCTACGGCGCCTACGGCTACGGCTACCCCGCGGCTTACGGCTACGATTATCCGGGCAGCTACGGGTACGACGACGGCTATGCCACGGTCGGCTACGGCGCCGAGACGACGGAAGCCCCCGCGACCGGCGACGACACCGCCTATTGCGTCCAGCGCTTCCGCTCCTACGACGTCCGGACCGGCACCTATCTGGGCAATGACGGCCGGCGCCACGCCTGCCCGTAAGGGATAGCGCGCCCGCGCGGGTCAGGCTCGCGCGGGTCAGGCCCGCGCGGGGCAGCCCTCGGCCGCCCTACCCGCCCGTCACGCTCATGTGCCGCGGCACGGCGGCCGGGCGCTGGCGCTCGATGACGAAATCGTGGCCCTTCGGCTTGCGGGCGATCGCGTCGATCACCGCCTGCGTCACCAGGGCGTCGTCCGGCGAGGCCCGGAGCGCGGCGCGCAGATCCGCGGCATCCTCCTGCCCGAGGCACATGTAGAGCTTGCCCGTGCAGGTCAGCCGTACGCGGTTGCAGCTCTCGCAGAAATTGTGAGTGAGCGGCGTGATGAAGCCGAGGCGTCCCCCCGTCTCCTCCACCCGCACGTAGCGCGCCGGGCCGCCGGTGCGATCGGGCAGCGGCGTCAGGGTGTAGCGCGCCTCAAGGCGCTGGCGGGCGACCGAGAGCGGCAGGAACTGATCGGTGCGGTCGCCCTCGATCTCGCCGAGCGGCATGACCTCGATCAGCGTCATGTCCATGCCCAGGCCGTGCGCCCAGGCGATCATGTCGGCGATCTCGTGCTCGTTGACGCCCTTCAGCGCCACCGCATTGATCTTGACCTTGATGCCCGCGGCCCGGGCGGTCGCGATCCCGTCGAGAACCACCGCCAGGTCGCCCCGGCGGGTGATCGCCCGGAACTTGTCGGGGTCCAGCGTGTCGAGGGAGACGTTCACACGGCGCACGCCGAGTTCGGCGAGTTCGCCCGCGAATTTTCCGAGCTGGGTGCCGTTGGTCGTGAGCGTCAGCTCCTGCAGCGCCCCAGTGCCCAGATGGCGCGAGAGCCGCCGGAACAGGTGCAGGATGTCGCGCCGCACCAGCGGCTCGCCGCCGGTGATGCGGAGCTTGCGCACGCCCCGATCGATGAACACCCCGCAGAGCCTGTCGAGCTCCTCGAGCGTCAGCAGGTCGCGCTTGGGCAAGAAGTTCATCTCCTCCGCCATGCAGTAGACGCAGCGGAGGTCGCACCGGTCCGTCACCGAGATGCGCAGATAGGTGATCGCCCGCTGGAACGGGTCGATCAGCGGCGCGACGGGCGCTGCGGTATCGGTACGCGGACCCCACATCTGGGACTCTGCACTGTGCGGCCTGACGGCGGGATCGGCGTCGGATGACGAACCTAGCATGCCCTGGCATATGAGGGGATCCGCGTCGCCGGGCAAGCCGATCGCACCGCGCGGTTGCACAGGACTTGAGGAGAGAGCCGTGACCGAAGAGCGCTGGCCGACCGAGATCCGCCTGTCCGCGGACAGGCGCGTGCTCAACGTGGCCTTCGACGACGGGGGGCGCTTCGCCCTACCGGCCGAGTATCTGCGGGTGTCGAGCCCCTCCGCCGAGGTGCAGGGCCACTCGCCCGCCGAGCGCAAGGTGATCGGCGGCAAGCGCGAGGTCGAGATCCTGGCGGTGGAGCCCGTGGGCAATTACGCGGTCAAGCTCGGCTTCGACGACCTGCACGACACCGGCATCTTCGGCTGGGGCTACCTCTACGAGCTCGGTGCCGAGTACGGCAGCCGCTGGGAGACCTACCTGCGGGAGCTGGCCGAGCGCGGCCTCGACCGGGAGCGCCGCGGGACGGCCGCGGCGGCGGCGAAGGGCGGCGGCTGCGGCAGCGGCAGTTGCGGCTGCCACTGACCGGACGCGGCGAACTCCATGGCCTTCGCCTGCACGATTCCGGCGCTGGCCACGGTCCAGCGCGACGACGCCTCCCTGCGGATCACCCGCTGGGACTTCCCACCCGGCGCGGTGACCGGCTGGCACGAACACGGCTGGCCGTACTTCGTGGTGATGCTGGTGGCGGGCACCCTCCGGGTGCACGACGGCACCGCGGTCAGCGAGACCCGGCTCGCGGCCGGCGAGGCCTACGGCCGCCCGGCCGGGATCCGGCACGACGTCCAGAACGGCTCGGACCACCCGATCGCCTTCGTGGAGATCGAGGTGAAGCGGCCGGAGGCGTTGGCGTTCGCGCCCCTGCCGGCCTGAGCCCGGCGCCCGTGCCGGCCTGATCTCCTCCCCGCGCCGGCCCGAGCCGGACGCCGGAACGCGACGGGGGCCGGCGTCGCCGCCGGCCCCCGGATATCTGGATCGCCGCGAGCCGGACGGGCTTTCAGCGCTGGACGATCACCTTCGTGCCGACCTTGGCGCGGGTGTAGAGATCGGCCACGTCGTCGTTCGTCATCCGGATGCAGCCCGACGAGACGGCGGTGCCGATCGTCTCCGGCTCGTTCGAGCCGTGGATGCGGTAGATGGTCCCGCCAAGATACATGGCGCGGGCGCCGAGCGGGTTCTCGATGCCGCCCTTCATGTAGCGCGGCAGGTCGGGACGGCGGCGCAGCATGGTCGACGGCGGACGCCAATCCGGCCACTCGCGCTTCATCGTGATGGTCTGCACGCCGCCCCAGGTGAAGCCCGGACGGCCGACGCCGACGCCGTAGCGCAGGGCCTCGCCGTTGCCAAGGACGTAGTAGAGCCGACGCTCGGCCGTGGAGACCACGATCGTGCCGGCGCCGTAGGGGCCGTTATACGACACGGTCTCGCGCGGGATCGCCGACATCTGCGGGACGGCGGAGGCCATCGGGTCGGCGGCCGGGTTCAGGGAGGCGTTGGCGGTGGGCACCGCCACGGTCTCCACGGCCTGCGGGCGCACGCGGACCGTGAGGGCGTTGTCGAGCGGCTGACGAGTCAGCGGATCGATCTCGTAGGCGAGCGCGGGGGATGCCCACGCGGCAGCCGCGCAGACGAGCCCGATCAGGGCGGGGGCGGAACGACGCATCGAGGCCTCTCGAAGGCAGGCTGGTACTGTGGAGAACGCGGTGGATATCGCAGGCACACTGGGGCGCCATGTCTCCACAACGGGTAAACGAGCGCCGCCCAAAGCCAAGCTCGAAACCGCATTGCAGCACGGTTCGGACCGCCTCGTGACTGCGTGGCAACACTGTGGCAGCTTTGCCGTAAGGCGCCCGCGGCGGCCCTGCGCCCCCTGTGGAATCAGGGCTTTGCGGACCCCGCGGCGCTGGCCGGCCGCGGCGGGATTGCGGCGGCGCGGCGGCCGGATCGCGACGCGATCCGGACCGGGCGACAGGCCGTGAACATTGTATGCAGTTTCGAGCGCGCGCGGCTGCGCCGCCGGCCGGCCTAGGCTAGGAGTGTCCCAGCCCGTTCCCTGAGACCGCGGGCCACCTTCCCGAAAGCGCGACCCTCCTGATCCGGAGTCGCGCTTTTTCCTTGTCCGGGGCCTTGCGCGGGGCCGCGCTCAGCGCCGCTCCACCCAGACCGGCAGCCCGCCCTGGGGCTGCAGGCTGATCGCGCCGAAGGGCACGACCGGCCGGTCGGAGGCCAGCCGGAAGCGGTAGCGGCGGGCCAGCGCGACGATCACGGCGAGCATCTGGGTCATCGCGAAGGACGCGCCGACGCAGACGCGCGGCCCCGTGGCGAAGGGCAGGTAGGCGAGCTTGGGCCGCCCGGCGCTGTTGGCGTCGAGGAAGCGGTCGGGATCGAACCGGTCGGGATCCTGCCAGAGCCGGCGATGGCGGTGCACGATCCAGGGCAGCACGGCGACGATCGTGCCGCGCCGGACCGTATGGCCGCCCACCACGTCGCGGGCGGCGGCCTGCCGCAGGATGGCTGGGATCGGCGGGTAGAGGCGCATCACCTCCTCGAGCACGCGGCGGGTATAGGGCAGCTGCCCGAGGGTGTCGGGCTCCGGCGCGCGCCCGCCCAGGACGAGGTCGATCTCCGCGTGGACCCGGGCCTCCACCTGCGGGTGGAGGGCGAGGAGGTACCAGATCCAGGTGAGCGCCCGGACCGAGGCCGCCCCCCCGGCGATGAGGCTCGCGGCCTCGTCGCGCACCTCCGTATCCGGCAGGGTCAGGCCGGTCTGGCGGTCGCGGATGCGGACGAGGCGGTAGAGCAGGTCCTGCGCGCCGGCATAGCCCTCGGCCCGGCGCTCGGCGATCATCGCGTGCAGGCGCGCGTCGTGCAGCTTCAGCGTCGGGTCGCGCCGGTCGTGGACGAAGCGCCGGGCGAGCCAGTCCGGCATCGGCACGAGGTCGATCGGCCGCGGCTTGTGCGGCACCTTCGAGAGCCAGCGCAGGATCGCGACGCCGTCGGGATCGCCGCCCGTCACGATCTGGTTCCACAGCAGGGTGGCGAGCCCGCCGACCCAGCGCTCGATGTCGAGGGGCGCCTCCGCCGCGGCGCCCGCGGGCGCGAGCGTCTCGGCATGCGCCTCGGCCAGGGCGATCAGGCCGGGCACGTCCGGGCGGATGGCGCGATGGTCGATCGCCGGGGTGGCGACGCGGCGGTGGCGGCGCCAGGTCTCGCCCTCGCTGGCGAGCGTGCCGGTGCGCAGGTCGGTCTCGAACAGGCGCCGGATCGAGGTGACGCGCGGATAGGTGTCGAAGCGATCGATCAGCACGTGCCGGATCGCCGCCGGGTCGCTCACGAACAGGACGGGCTGGAGCAGGTAGCGCCGCGGCACGATCGGCCGCTCGAACAGCTCCTCGTCGCAGACCGCGAGGGAGTTCGTCGCCACCGTCCTGAGCAGCCCGGCGACGCCGAGCGGCCGTGCCGGACGCGGCGGCATGGCCGGGACGGGACCGCGCGGATCCTCCTCGGGCGTCACCCGCATCATGGATTTGCGCCGTCCCCCGCCCGCGGCGAAGGCGCCCGGCCGAGCGGGGTTATTGCCGAGGGGCGGCGCCCGGGCAAGTCCGCGCAGATCCGGGCGCGCCGCGCGGGCGGAACCCGGATCAGGCCGCGTCGAGGCCGAGATCGATGATCGCGGCGCTGTGGGTGATCCAGCCGCAGGAGATCAGGTCGACGCCGGAGGCCGCGACGGCGCCCACCGTCTCGACGGTGATGCGGCCGGACGCCTCGGACAGCGCCCGCCCGTCGATCATCGCCACCGCCTGCCGGAGCATGTCCGGCCCCATGTTGTCGAGGAGCACCGCGTCGGCGCCGACGGAGAGCGCCTCCTCGAGCTGGGCCAGCGTGTCGACCTCGACCTCGATCTTGACGAGGTGGCCGGCCCGCGCCCGCGCCCGGGCGATCGCCGGCACGATGCCGCCGGCCACCGCCACGTGGTTGTCCTTGATCAGCACGGCGTCGTCGAGGCCGAAGCGGTGGTTCGAGCCGCCGCCGGCCCGAACCGCGTGCTTCTCCAGCGCGCGCAGGCCCGGCGTGGTCTTGCGGGTGCACACGATGGCGGCCTTGCCGTGCGGGCGCGCCGCCGCGACGAGGCCCGCGGTCGCGGTGGCGACGCCGGACATCCGGCAGAGCAGGTTCAGGGCGACGCGCTCCGCCGTGAGGATGGCGCGCGCCGGGCCGGCGAGCCGGATCACCACGTCGCCGGGGACGACTCGCGCCCCGTCGCCGCGCTCGACCGTGACGCTGACGGCCGGGTCGATCAGCTCGAAGGCGATGCGCGCGGCGTCCACCCCGGAGATCACCCCGGTCTGGCGGGCCGCGATGAAGCCGTCGAGGCGGGCCTCCGGCGGCACGATCGCGTCGGTGGTGATGTCGCCGGCCCGGCCGAGATCCTCGAGGAGCGCGGCCCGCACCACCGGCTCCACCAGGAGGCGCGGCAGGGGCAGGATGTCGGCGGTGCCGTCGGTGTTGCTCATCGGGCCAGGGCCTCCGCGGCCGGAACGCTGTCGGCGAGGGCGCGGCGCAGGGCGCCGAGCGTGGTCTCGGTGTGGCGCGCGGGGGCGGCCCCGCTGAAGTCGCTGCGCCAATGGGCGCCGCGGCTCTCCTCGCGTCGGAGCGCGCCGTGGGCGATCAGCAGGGCGACGAGGGACGCGTCGCAGGTCTCGATCGCGGGCGCCAGCCGGGCCACCGCCTCGGCGAGACCCTGCGCGTCGCGCACGACGCCCACATGCGTCTCCATCAGCCGGCGGATCGGCGCGAGGTCGCCGGACGTCCGCACGGTGCCGTCATCGGGCAGGATCGCGGCGGGCGGCGGCAGGTCGAGCCCCTCGGCGATGAAGCCCGCGAAGGCGAGGGCCTCCAGCAGCGAGTTGCTGGCGAGCCGGTTCGCGCCGTGCAGCCCGGTCGAGGCGACCTCGCCGCAGGCGTATAGACCGGGGACCGAGGTCGCGCCCCGGGCATCCACCTTGACGCCGCCCATGTGGTAATGCGCCGCCGGCCGCACCGGGATCGGCGCGCGGGCCGGATCGATCCCGGCCGCGGCGCAGAGCGCGGCGACGGTGGGGAAGCGCGTCGGCATGCGGGTCCCGAGCGCGCCGCGCGCGTCGAGATGGACAATGCGTCCGCGTGCCAGCGCCTGGAAGATGCCGCGGGCCACCACGTCCCGCGGGGCGAGATCGCCGCCCTCGATCCCGGCCATGACCGGATCGCCGCGCTCGTCGATGAGCCGGGCGCCCTCCCCGCGCAGGGCCTCGGTGGCGAGCGGCATCGGATCGGCGCCGGCCGCGATCGCGGTGGGGTGGAACTGCACGAATTCGAGATCGCGCAGGACCGCGCCGGCCCGCGCCGCGAGGGCGAGGCCGCGCCCGGTGGCGCCGCGCGGGTTGGTCGTCGCCGCGTATAGCGCCCCGAGGCCGCCGGTGGCGAGCACCACCGCCCGGGCCGGGATGCGGAAGGACGCGCCGTCGCGGGCGCAGACCACCCCGGCGACGGCGCCGTGCCGGTCGCGCAGGAGATCGCGCACGTCCGCCACGACGACCTCGATCGTGGGGGCGGCCTGCACGGCCCGCACGAGGCCCTCCAGCACCCGGGCGCCGGTGGCGTCGCCGCCCGAGCGGACGATGCGGCGGCGGCCATGCGCCGCCTCGAGGCCGAGGGCGAGCGCGCCCGCCTCGGTGCGGTCGAACGGGATCCCGAGGGAGACGAGCCACGCGATCAGGCCCGGCCCCTCGGCGGCCACCCGGGCGGCGACGTCGGGCCGGCTCAGGCCGGCGCCCGCCGCCAGGGTGTCGGCGGCGTGCAGGCCCGGCGCGTCGTCGGCGCCGATCGCGGCGGCGATGCCGCCCTGCGCCCAGCCGGTGGCGGTGCCGGTGCCGAGCGGCGCGACGCTCACCAGGGTGACCGGCCGGGGCGCAAGGCGGAGCGCCACGCTGAGGCCGGCCACGCCCGCGCCGACCACGACGACGCGGTCGGCCGGGTTGCGGGAGAAGGCGTTCATCGCGCGATCACCGTCGGGGCGGAGGCCTTCGAGGCCGGCACCGCGAGCATGCGCTCCACCGCCGCGCGCGCCCGGTCGGCGAGCGCGGGATCGACGGTGACCTCGTGCGTGAGGGTCTCGAGCGAGCGGCGGATGTTGCGCAGGCTCATGCGCTTCATGTGCGGGCACATGTTGCAGGGCTTGATGAACTCGATGTCGGGGTTCTGCGCCGCGATGTTGTCGGCCATCGAGCACTCGGTGACGAGCACCACCTGCGCCGGCCGCTTCTCGGTGACGAAGTTCATCATCATCGCGGTCGAGCCCGAGAAGTCGGATTCGGCCACCACCTCGGGCGGGCATTCGGGGTGGGCGATGACGGTGACGCCCGGGTAGCTCTCGCGCACGTCGCGGATGTCGGCCGGCGTGAAGCGCTCGTGCACCTCGCAATGCCCGGCCCAGGTCAGGATCTCGACCTCCGGCACCTCGGCCTGGACGTTCTGGGCCAGGAACTCGTCGGGGATCATCAGGACGCGCGGCACGCCGAGCGAGCGCACGACCGCCACGGCGTTGCCCGAGGTGCAGCAGAGGTCGGACTCGGCCTTCACCGCCGCGGAGGTGTTGACGTAGGTCACGATCGGCACGCCCGGATAGCGGGCGCGCAGGCCCCGCACGTCCTCGGCGGTGATCGAATCGGCGAGCGAGCAGCCGGCCCCCATGTCGGGGATCAGAACCGTCTTGCTCGGGTTCAGGAGCTTGGCCGTCTCGGCCATGAAGTGGACGCCCGCCAGCACGATCACGTCGGCATCGACCGTCACGGCCTCACGGGCGAGCGCGAGACTGTCGCCCACGATGTCGGCGACCGTGTGGAAGATCTCCGGCGCCTGGTAATTGTGGGCGAGGATCACCGCATTGCGCTCCCGCTTCAGGCGCAGGATCGCCTCGATGTCGGGTGCCAGCGCCGGCCACTCGATGGCCGGAACGTGCCGGCTCACCCGGGCGTAGATGTCGGGCAGGGGCATCGCGCCGGCGAGGCCGGGAACGGGTGCGCTCGGGATCGGTCGACTGGTCGCCGCCATGGCGTCCTCCATTATGCTCAGTTTGAGCATTGTGCCGCCTAACTTAGGTGGCCCGGGCGTCCCTGTCCAGATATGCTGAGACTGAGCATAAAGGTTTTGCGACGCGGTGTTATGCTGCGGCGCAGCGCGGATCGCCTGCCGCGCGCGCCCCGCCGCGGCTGATCCGGCGCCCGGACTTCCACCGGTGCTCCCGACGCACTGGTGCAGCGACCGTCTCGGTCCAGTGCTTCCGATCGCCGCGCCAAGTCCGCCCGAAGTCTTGCGACAGGACCGGTAACCTATGTTGCTGCACCCGGCGGGCCCCTGCGCGAGAACAAGGTGACGCGAAATCGAGCCAGCTCGAACAACTTCTAGGCGAACGAGGTCCGATGTCCGGCAAGCACGCCCTGCCCAGCGCCTCAGCGCATCCCGCGGTCGCCCCGGCCCTGACCGAGGCGATCCGCAGCCATCTCGGCAACCACCTCCAGGCAACCTACGCGGCGCTCCGGCCGGTGCCGCCTTCGCAGAACATCGCCGAGCTCGTGGCCAAGCTCGACGCCGCCCTGGCCAAGGCCCAGGACCGCGACGAGGGCGCGTTCCGGGCCGGCCTGCTCGAAGCGGTGCCGAGCCTGCACAATTTCGCGGTCTCGCTGACGCGGAACCCGACCGCGGCCGACGATCTCGTCCAGGACACGCTGCTGCGCGCGTGGCGCAGCCGGGCGAGCTTCAAGGCCGGCACCAATCTCGGCGCCTGGCTGTTCACCATCATGCGCAACGCGTTCTACAGCGTGCATCGCAAGCAGTCGCGGGAGGTGTCTGACACCGACGGCGACCACGCCGCCCGCCTCGCCACCGTCCCGGCCCAGGGCGGGCATCTCGATCTCCAAGACGTCCAGGCCGCCCTCGACCGCCTGCCGGCGGTGATGCGGGAGGCCCTCATCCTCGTGGCCGTCGAGAACGCCTCCTACGAGGAGGCGGCCGAGATCCTGAAGTGCCGGATCGGCACGGTGAAGAGCCGGGTCTGGCGCGCCCGGGACCAGCTCGCGCACATGCTGGGCTATACCGGCGCCGAGGTCGGGGCCGACCACCTCACCCTGTCCGCGCTCGGGCACGACGGGCTCGCGGCCGAGATCTGAGCCCGCCGCGACCGGGAGCCCCCCCGCGCCCATACGGCGCAGTCTGGACCGGATCCAAGCTGCAATCCTCGCGTTGGCCTCGCGCACAGATTGAGATGCGCGGACGCCACCCGTCCGCGCCAGGCCGGCCCCGGTTGCCGGCACGGGATGGCGCGCATGACCGACAGAACGGACGGGACGGGCCCCACGCTGACGCGTCGGGCCGTGATGGAGGGTTGTGCCGCGGCGGCCGGCGCGGTGAGCTTCGGCTGGCCCGGCCGTGCGGTGGCGGCCCCGGCGCCCGGCGATCCGGCGCCCCAGACCCTGCCCGTCCGCCTCACGATCAACGGGCAGGCGCACGACCTCGTCCTCGACACCCGCACCACGCTCCTCGACACCCTGCGCGAGCATGTCGGCCTGACCGGCACGAAGAAGGGCTGCGACCATGGCCAGTGCGGCGCCTGCACCGTCCTCGTCGAGGGGCGGCGCATCAATTCCTGCCTGACCCTGGCGATGATGCATGACGGCGAGGCCGTCACCACGATCGAGGGCCTGGCGACCGGCGAGACGCTGCACCCGCTCCAGGCGGCCTTCATCCAGCACGACGGCTTCCAGTGCGGCTATTGCACGCCGGGCCAGATCTGCTCGGGCGTCGGCATGCTCGCGGAGGTCAAGGCCGGCTGGCCGAGCCATGTCAGCGCGGACGTCGCCGCCCGCCCGAGCCTGACCGACGCGGAGATCCGCGAGCGGATGAGCGGCAACATCTGCCGCTGCAGCGCCTACCCGAACATCGTCGCGGCGATCCGCGACGCCGCCGGCACCGATCTCTGAGGAGCGCGCCATGAAGGCCTTCACCTACGAGCGCCCGACGAGCGTCGCCGAGGCCGCGCGGATGGCCGGGGAGCGGCCGGACGCCCGCTTCATCGCCGGCGGCACCAACCTCCTCGACCTGATGAAGCTGCAGATCGAGACGCCCCGCACCGTGATCGACGTGAACCGGCTGCCGCTCGATCAGGTCTCGGACACGCCCGACGGCGGCCTGCGCGTCGGCGCGCTGGTGCGTAACGCGGATCTCGCCGCCCATCCGCGGATCCGCACCGATTACGCGGTGCTGGCCAAGGCGCTGCTCGCGGGCGCGTCGGGCCAGCTGCGCAACAAGGCGACGACGGCCGGAAACCTGCTCCAGCGCACGCGCTGCTACTATTTCTACGATACGACGAAGCCCTGCAACAAGCGCGAGCCCGGCTCCGGCTGCTCAGCGATCGGCGGCTTCACCCGGATCATGGCGGTGCTCGGCACGAGCGAGGCCTGCATCGCGACCAACCCCTCCGACATGAACGTGGCGATGCGCGCCCTCGACGCCCGCGTCGAGACCGTGAACGGCCGGGGCGAGGCGCGCGCCATCCCCATCGCGGAGTTCCACCGCCTGCCCGGCGACACGCCGCAGGTGGAGACGGCCCTGAAGCCCGGCGAGATCATCACGGCGGTGACGCTGCCCAAGCCCGTGCCCGGCACGCATGTCTACCGCAAGGTGCGCGACCGGGCCTCCTACGCCTTCGCCACCGTCTCGGTGGCGGCGATCGTCGCCCGGGGCGAATCCGGCAAGCCGACGCTCGCCCGTCTGGCCTTCGGGGGCCTCGCCCACAAGCCGTGGCGGGTCGAGGCAGCCGAGGCCGCCCTGGTCGAGAGCGGCTCCGCGGATGCGGCGGCCGACCGGGTGCTCGCGGGCGCCAGGGGCTACGGCGCCAACGACTTCAAGATCCCGCTGACCCGGCGGACCCTGCGCGCGGTGATGACCGAGATCTCCCGCGCCTGAGCGGCCCCGCCCGATCCAGGATGCCTCCGAGGATTCCCCCATGGACATGAACCAGCCGATCGGCGCGACGCCCCTCGACGGACGGCCGAACGGCCTCGTCGGCAAGCCGGTGGACCGCATCGACGGGCGCCTCAAGGTGACGGGCCGCGCGCCCTACGCCTACGAGGTGCGCGAACTCGACAACCCGGCCTACGGCTTCGTCGTCGGCTCAGCGGTGGCGCGCGGCACGATCCGGTCGATCGACGCCGACCGGGCGCGGCGGGCTCCCGGCGTCATCCTGGTGATGACGCACGAGAACGTGCCGCCCCAGGGCGAGAAGCGCGAGCAGGTCTGGCCGCAGCTCACCGGGACGGAGGTGACGCATTTCGATCAGGCGGTGGCCTTCGTGGTGGCCGAGACCTTCGAGCAGGCCCGCGCCGCCGCGGCGCTGGTGAAGGTCCGCTACGACACGAAGCCCCCGAAGGCCTCGCTCGCGGCGGCGATGGGCGAGACCTACAAGCCCGCCAAGGCGCAGACCGAGCCGGATTCCCAGCTCGGCGATTTCGAGGGCGCGTTCGCCTCGGCGCCGGTGAAGCTCGACACGACCTACACCACGCCGCCCCAGATCCACGCCCAGATGGAGCCGCACGCCACGATCGCGGCCTGGGACGGCGACGCCGTGGTGCTCCACACCGCCAACCAGATGCTGAACCGCGGGCAGAAATCCCTCGCCTCGGTCCTCAAGCTGCCGCCCGAGAAGGTGCGCCTCGTCAGCCGCTACATCGGCGGCGGCTTCGGCTCGAAACTCCAGGTCCTGCCCGAGGCGATCCTGGCCGCCCTCGCCGCCAAGGTGGTGAAGCGGCCCGTGAAGGTGGCGCTCACCCGGCAGCAGGAATTCCACGTCGCCACCCATCGCACCGACACGATCCAGCGCATCCGGCTCGGCGCCGACCGCGACGGGCGGCTCACCGCGATCGCCCACGAATCCTGGTCGAACGCGGCCGAGGGCGACGTGTTCTTCGAGACGGCGGCCAACGTCACGCGCTCGCTCTACGCCGCGCCGAACCGGATCACCCGGCACCGCATCGCGAACCTCAACGTGCCGATCACCTCGGCCATGCGCGCGCCGGGCGAGGCGGTGGGCCAGCTCGCCTTCGAATGCGCGATGGACGAGCTGGCCGAGCAGCTCGGGATCGACCCGGTCGAGCTGCGCATCCGCAACGAGCCGAGCGAGGATCCCGAGAAGCAGGTCCCCTTCACGGTGCGCCAGCTCGTGCCCTGCCTGCGCGAGGGCGCGCGGCTGTTCGGCTGGGAGAAGCGCCAGGCCGCGGGCACGATGCGGGACGGGCGCTGGATGGTGGGCCTCGGCATGTCGGCGGCGGCCCGCCTCAACCCGCTGATGCCCTCCGCCGCCAAGGTGCGGCTCGGGCCGGACGGGATCCTCACCGTGCGGATGGCGATGACCGACATCGGCACCGGCACCTACACGATCCTGGCCCAGATCGCGGGCGAGATGATGGGTCTGCCGATCGACCGCATCCGCGTCGAGATCGGCGACACCGCCTTCCCGATGGCGGCGGGCTCGGGCGGCTCGTTCGGCGCGGGCTCGGCCGGCTCGGCCCTCTACGTCGCCTGCGACAATCTCCGGCAGGCGCTGCTCCGGGCCGGCGACCTCCAGGCCGAGGGCGCGGTCTTCGAGAACGGGCGCGTCGCCTCGGGCAACCGCTCCGAGGCGATCGCCGACCTCGCGGGCGGGGCCGGGCTCGAGGCCGAGGGCGAGATCAAGCCCGGCACGCTGAAGGACCGGTTCTCGCACTATTCCTTCGGGGCGCATTTCGCCGAGGTCGGCGTCGACCAGGATACCGGCGAGATCCGCCTGCGGCGCATGCTCGGCGTGTTCACGGGCGGGCGCATCCTCAACGCCAAGACCGCCCGCTCGCAGGCGATCGGCGGCATGACCTTCGGCATCGGCGCCGCGCTGATGGAGGAGGCGGTGATGGATGCCCGCTTCGGCACCTTCGTGAACCACGACCTCGCCGAGTACCACGTGCCGGTCCACGCCGACGTCCCGGCGATCGAGGCGGTGTTCCTGCCCGAGCTCGACGACAAGGCCAATCCGCTCAAGAGCAAGGGCCTGGGCGAGCTCGGCATCTGCGGGGCCGGCGCCGCGCTCGCCAACGCGGTCCACAACGCCACCGGCATCCGCATCCGCGACTACCCGCTGACGCTCGACAAGGTGCTGAAGGGCCTGGACGAGCGGGACGGGCAAGCGCCGCGGCGAAGCTGAAAAGCCGCGGCGAAGCTGAAGCGCCGCGGCGGGGCTGAGGCGGCACGCCCGGCACCGGCACCCTATCGCTGCGGCGCACCATGCCGTAAGTGCGCGGGATCCGTCGAAGGTCCCGCGCACGCATGATCCGCCTCGAGAAAATCGGCAAGCAGAACGGCCGCCAGATCGTCTTCATCGAGGCGTCCGCCGCCCTGCAGAAAGGGGAGAAGGTCGGTCTCGTCGGGCCCAACGGCGCCGGCAAGACCACCCTGTTCCGCATGATCACGGGCAGCGAGCAGCCCGACGAGGGCCAGGTCGCGGCCGACCGCGGCATCACCATCGGGTATTTCAGCCAGGATGTCGGCGAGATGGCCGGCCGCAGCGTGCTGGCCGAGACCATGGACGGCGCGGGGCCGGTCAGCGCCGTGGCGGCCGAGCTGAAGGCGCTGGAATCGGCCCTGGCCGACCCGGACCGCATGGACGAGATGGAGGCGCTCGTCGAGCAGTACGGCGAGGTGCAGGCGCGCTTCGAGGAGCTCGACGGCTACGCGCTGGAAGGCCGCGCGCACGAGGTTCTGGCGGGCCTGAGCTTCAGCCCGGAGATGATCGAGGGCGATGTCGGCCGGCTGTCGGGCGGCTGGAAGATGCGCGTGGCGCTCGCCCGCATCCTGCTGATGCGCCCCGACGTGATGCTGCTCGACGAGCCGAGCAACCACCTCGACATCGAGAGCCTGATCTGGCTCGAGGGCTTCCTCAAGGGCTTCGAGGGCGCCCTCCTGATGACCTCGCACGACCGCGAGTTCATGAACCGCATCGTCTCCAAGGTGATCGAGATCGACGGCGGCGCGCTCACCACCTACTCGGGCGATTACGGCTTCTACGAGCAGCAGCGGGCGCTCAACGAGACCCAGCAGCAGGCCCAGTTCGAGCGCCAGCAGGCGATGCTCGCCAAGGAGATCAAGTTCATCGAGCGCTTCAAGGCGCGCGCCTCCCACGCCGCGCAGGTGCAGAGCCGGGTAAAGAAGCTCGACAAGATCGAGCGCGTCGAGCCGCCCAAGCGCCGCCAGAGCGTGGCCTTCGACTTCCAGCCCGCCCCGCGCTCCGGCGAGGAGGTCGTCACGCTCAAGAAGGTGCACAAGCGCTACGGCAGCCGCAGCATCTACGAGGGGCTCGACTTCGCCGTGCGGCGGCGCGAGCGCTGGTGCGTGATGGGCATCAACGGCGCCGGCAAGTCGACGCTGCTCAAGCTCGTCACCGGCAGCACCGAGCCCGACGACGGCGCGGTGGCGATCGGATCGAGCGTGAAGCTCGGCTACTTCGCCCAGCACGCGATGGACGTGCTCGACGGCGAGGCGACGGTGTTCGAGTTCCTGGAGGATTGCTTCCCGCAGGCCGGCCAGGGCTCGCTGCGGGCGCTGGCGGGCTGCTTCGGCTTCTCGGGCGACGATGTGGAGAAGCGCTGCCGCGTGCTGTCGGGCGGCGAGAAGGCCCGGCTGGTGATGGCCCGGATGCTCTACGATCCGCCGAACTTCCTCGTGCTCGACGAGCCGACCAACCACCTCGACATGGGCACCAAGGAGATGCTGATCGCCGCGCTGGCGCGCTACGAGGGCACCATGCTGTTCGTCAGCCACGACCGCCATTTCCTGGCCGCCCTGTCGAACCGCGTGCTCGAACTCACCCCCGACGGCATCCATCAGTACGGCGGCGGCTACACCGAGTACGTCGCCCGCACCGGCCAGGAGGCTCCCGGCCTGCGGAGCTAGGCTGACAGCTCCGCCGACCCGCCCGGGGGAATGATCCGAGCCCCGGCGGCAAGCGCCGAGACGAGCAGCCGGAGGCCGGCCGCCCCGATCGCGCGGGTCCTCACACGGCGCCCGCGAGATGCAGCAGGATGCCGGCGCCCGAGCAGGCGACGAGCGTCGGGATCAGCCCGATCCCGAACCGGAACACCGCGACGAGCGCGGCGAGCGACAGGGCGAGGGCCCAGGGGTTCAGGCTCGCCGGCACGGGCAGGTCGAACCGGAACGGGCCGGCCGTGACCGGATGCACCTCGGCGAAGACCGTGTGCAGCGCGAACCAGACCGCCAAGTTCAGGATGACGCCGACCACCGCGGCGGTGATGGCCGAGAGGGCGCCGGCCAGCGCCCGGTTGCCGCGCAGCCGCTCGACGTAGGGCGCGCCGACGAAGATCCAGAGAAAGCAGGGCGCGAAGGTCACCCAGGTGGTGAGGAGCCCGCCCAGGGTTCCGGCGAGCAGCGGCGGCAGCGTGCCCGGGTTCCGGAACGCGGCCATGAAGCCCACGAACTGGGTGACCATGATCAGCGGGCCCGGCGTCGTCTCGGCCATTCCGAGGCCGTCCAGCATCTCGCCGGGACGGAGCCAGCCGTAATGCTCGACCGCCTGCTGGGCGACGTAAGCCAGGACCGCGTAGGCGCCGCCGAAGGTGACCATGGCCATCTTGGAGAAGAACACCGCCACCTGGGCGAACACGTCAGCGGGGCCGACGAGGGCGAGGACGGCCAGGACAGGCACCCACCAGAGCGCGGCCCACAGGGCGAGGATGCGCAGGGTCCGGCCGACGGCGGCACGCTCTTGCGGCAGCTCGTCGTCGCCGAGCAGGTAGGGTCCGGCATCGGCCTTGCCCGAGGCGCCGTGGCCGCCGCCGATGCGGAATTGCGGCAATCCCGCCCTGCCTCCGGCATAGCCGATGGCCCCCGCGGTCAGCACGATGACGGGGAACGGCACGTCGAGCAGAAAGATCGCCACGAAGGAGGCCGCCGCCAGCGCGATCATGGCGTGGCTCTTCAGCGCCCGTCGCCCGATCCGCAGGACAGCCTGGGCGACGATCGCCAGCACCGCGGCCTTGAGCCCGAAGAACAGGCCCGCGACGAGGCCGACATTGCCGTAGAGGGCGTAGACCCAGCTCAGGGCCATGATCGCGAGGACGCCCGGCACGACGAACAGCCCGCCGGCGACGAGCCCGCCGCGGGTGCCGTGCATGAGCCAGCCGACATAGGTCGCGAGCTGCTGCGCCTCGGGTCCCGGCAGGAGGGTGCAGAAGTTCAGGGCGTGGAGGAAGCGGTTCTCGGAGATCCAGCGCCGCTCCTCGACGAGGATGCGGTGCATCACGGCGATCTGCCCGGCCGGCCCCCCGAACGAGAGCGCGGCGATGCGTGCCCAGACGGGCACGGCCTCGCGCAGAGTGACCGGCACCGGGGCGGCTCGGATGGCGGCCCTTTGCGCGACGGTGGCAGTGCGGGCCATGTCAGGCCTTTCCCTTCGGCTTGTTGGCGGGCCAGTTATGGGTCTCGTCGGACGCGTCCCTGCACCAGCGATAGAACGCGTCGTACAGGAGCATGCCGGCGTCGAGCTGCTCCAGGTCGTCCGCGTAGATCCGCGACAGGCCGAGCGAGGCGGCGAGGAGTCCAGCGGCCTCGGGGGCGAGGTCGGGACGGCCGGTATCGGCGCCGCGCACCAGCGTCGCGAGGCGCAGGAGCGGTTCGGTGGCCAAGCCAAGCTCCTCGACCATGACGTCGAAGGTGCAGAGTTCGCCCCGGTGGCTCCAGACGATGCCGGGCCCCTCGACGTCGAAGGCCTCGGCGTGGAAGCGGGCCGCCACGCCCGTGACCTCGGAGGGCGGCACGAACAGGAAGACCGCGTCCGGGTCGACGAACCGGCGGATCAGCCAGGGGCAGGCGATGCGGTCGACCTTGGGACGCGACCGGGTGACCCAGACCGTGCGGCCCCGCGGGTCGCGGTTCCGGAGCTTGTCGACCGGAAGCATGGGACGTTCGGCAGCCGCCCAATCCGCGGTGCCGCCCTCCAGGACCTCGGCATCCACGCCGGCGGACCGCAGCCAGGCGGCGACGCCATGGCTGTGCTGCTGGCCGTCCCGGCAGATCGCGACGACGGATCGACCGCGGAGCGCGCCGGCCCACTCGGAGACGGTGTCCCAGGGCCGCGGGGCGGAGGCGGGGACGAGGCGCGGATCTGCCCGGAGGTCCGCTTGGGGGCGAACATCGACGAGGACCGGGCACGAGGCGGTGCCGATCAGGCGGGCGAGTTTCTCGGACGGAATGGTGTTGGGCGGGGCCATGGCGCGTCCTTGCAGAAGCTGCAGGGTGGACGCGATGCTTCAGCCGGAGCCTCGTCGGGAGATCGCATCCCGATCGCGTCCATTCAGCCCCGGATGAGCCGCGTGTCAAGCGAGGTCGATCACCCGAGGCGTTCCGTCTCGGTCGTCGCAGGCGGAGACCGCGCCCCGGATGATTGGTCTCGGCGGACCGACAATCCGGCTCGACACGACGGCTGAGAGACGCTTCGGAGATCGGCCGTGCGCCTTGAGATGGTTGCCCCCGGCACCCGTAGCAAAGAGGGGTTCGTCGAAGCCGGCCTTCGCGGCAACCCGCCGTGAAGCCCGGATCGCACGCGCGCCGAGCGTCGGCATCCCGAGACGAGGGATGGACCAGAGCGGCGCGCTGCGGCTCACGGGCATGGATTTCTCAGGTCGACATCGTCCGCCCCCGCGCGGGGCCGTCCCGGCCTTGTGCCGAGCCTCTGCGACGGGTCGAGGCTGTGCGAAAAGCGGAGTTCCGCAGAGCGATCGACCGCCGAAGACCCTGGGCGGCGCGACGACCCGGGTGGGGCGTCGACATCCCGGCGGGCGGGCCCGCGGATCGCTCCGCGGCGCGAGCGGAACCGGCCCCGAGGGGGCGGGCGCGCCTCAGCGCCCGGCCTCGGCGGCGGTGACGCTGAACGGCTTGCGGATGAGCGCCACCCGGTCCGAGAACTTGTCGCGCAGGGTGAATTCCACGACGTAGGGGCCCGGATCCAGGGCGGCGAGGCCGATCGACAGGTTGACGAAGAAGTTCGGGGCCGCGCCCGCGAGATCCTCGGTCTCCAGCGTGAACTCCCGGTCGATCACGGCCTTCTCTCCCAGGACGATCGTGGTGTCGGGCTTGCGGATCTCGCAATCGATCACGAGACCGAACCGGCTCTGGGTCTTGGACACCGGCACCACCGTCTCGCCCACCGGCTCGAGATAGGCGATCACCGTGTCGGTACGGTCGAACGCATCGGAGCTGCGGGCATCGACGTCCCCGTATCGGTCGGCCTTGCGCTTGACGAAGACCAGCCGCCGCGTGTCGAGGCCCTGCGCGGGCGCGACCGGCGCGGAGGCAGCGGGCGCGGACGCCTTCGGCACCTCGGGCGGCGCCGCGGTCGCGAGCTTCGGCGCTTCGGGCGCGGCGGCTTTCGGCGCCTCCGGGGCAGCGGCCTTGGGCGCCTCCGGGGCGGCAGCGTCGGGCTTGGCCCCGCTGCCGCCCGCCCAGAAGCTCGTGGTGCTGGGCGTCACCCGCACGCTCTTCATGATCGCCGCGATGTCGGCCTCGTTGTCCGCGCGCTGCTCCTCCGATCCCCAGAGGGTCAGCATCACCACGCGGTTGCCGCTCGCCTCCAGGATCACGAAATCGACCAGAGTTTTGCCGTCCTTGTCCTTGGTGTCGTAGCGGATCACCCGGCCCGGAACGCCGGAGAAGTCCATCGTCCGCTCCGTCGGCTTGACGCCGGCGTTGATCTTGTTGCGCTTCATCCAGTCGCGGTTGTTCTTCAGCAGGGCGTCGAGCTCGCTGCGGGGGCCGTATTCCAAGTAGAAGTTGAAGACGTGGTCGGGCGATTGCGCCTGCATGCCGTCGTCGTTGCTCTTGGCGTCCCAGGTATCGGGCACGGTCAGGGTGATCGCCGGGTTCTTGGCCGGAACGCTGAATTCGGCCGCCCAGGCCGGAAGCGCCAGAAGGCCGGAGACGAGGCCGGAGACGAGCCCGGGGAACAGACCGCGGAGACGGCGCGAGGCCGTCCGGGGGCGACGGGTGGAACGTGACATGGCAGCGCAACCGAGGACGAGCCGCTCGCGGATCCGAGCGCGCGGGAGCCTGCCGCAGGCTCGATCCGGGTGCCATGTCTGAGCGTCCCAAAGTTCGGCCCCTGCGTGCCGGACTTCGCGCCGGCCTCCTCGCCGGCCACCGTGCCAAGTGCCGTGTCAGCCGTCGTCTCGGTCCTCTCGGTCGTCCTGGCCCCGGGCCGGGCCTCCCGCCGCCCTGGCGGCGTGCCCGTGTTGACGGCGCCGCCGCCGATGCCCGACACGGCAGGCCGAAGATCAGCCCGGGAGCGCCCTCGTGTCCGACGACCGCCATCCGCCCGCCCGCTTCAACGCCGCCCGCTACGGGCTCGGCGAGAACGCGCGCCTGCGCCCGGACAAGACGGCCCTCGTCATGGTCGGCGAGGCCGGCCACGTGGCGCGCCTGAGCTTCGGCGCGGCCGACCGCGCGGTGCGGGGCATCGCGGCGGGCCTGCTGGCCCGCGGCCTGCGGCCGGGCGACCGCGTGATGATCCGCATGGGCAACGAGGCCGACTACGTGCTGGTCTATTTCGGCGCGCTGGCGGCGGGCCTCGTCGCCCTGCCCTCCTCGCCCCAGCTCACCCCGGCCGAGGCGGCCTTCCTGATGGAGAATTCCGGGGCCGCGGCGGTCGCCGTCGCGGGGGGCTGCCGCGTCGAGCCCGCCGATCTCGGGACGCGCCTCCTGCTCGAGCCCGCCGACATCGCCGCGATGAAGGCGGGGCCGCCGCTGGCCGATTACGCCGACACCGCCGCGGACGATCCCGCCACCCTGGTCTACACCTCGGGCACCACGAGCCGGCCGAAGGGCGTGCTGCACGCCCACCGCACCATCTGGGGCCGGCGCCCGATGCTGGCGCACTGGCTCGGGCTCTCGGAATCCGACGTGATGCTGCATGCCGGCACCATGAACTGGACCTACACCCTCGGGGTCGGCATCACCGACCCCTGGGCGGTGGGCGCCACCGCGGTGCTCTACAACGGCCCGCGCGACCCGGCCGTCTGGCCGCGCCTCGTCGCCGAGCACGGGGCGACGATCTTCGCCGCGGTGCCGAGCCTCTACCGGCAGATCCTCAAATACGGCGATCTCGCGGGCCACGATCTCTCCAGCCTGCGCCACGGCTGCACGGCGGGTGAGGCGCTGCCGGTCGATCTCCTCGACGCCTGGACGCGGGCGACCGGCAAGCCCCTCTACGAGGCGCTCGGCATGAGCGAGATCTCGACCTACGTCTCGAGCGGCCCGACCGTCCCGGTCCGCCCCGGCTCCCCCGGGCGCCCGCAGCCCGGGCGCCGCGTCGCCATCCTGCCCCGCGACGGGGCGCCGGAGCCGCTGCCGCCCGGCGAGACGGGCCTGCTGGCGGTGCACCGCTCGGAGCCCGGCCTGATGCTCGGCTACTGGAACCGGCCGGACGAGGAGGCGCAGGTCTTCCGCGGCGCGTGGTTCGCCGGCGGCGACCTCGCCCGGCTCGACGCGGACGGCTATCTCTGGTTCGAGGGCCGCAACGACGACCTGATGAACGCGATGGGCTACCGCGTCTCCCCCAACGAGGTCGAGGGCGTGCTGGCCGAGCATCCGGCGGTCGCCGAGGTCGGCGTGGCGGAGCTCGCCGTCCGGGCGGACGTTCGGGTGATCTGCGGCTTCGTGGTGCTCCAGCCCGGCGCCGTGCCCGATGCCGACGCGCTGCTCGCGTGGTGTCGGGGCCGACTCGCGGCCTATAAGTGCCCGCGCGAAATCCGCTTCCTCGCAACGCTGCCGCGCACGCCCAACGGCAAGGTCCAACGCAAGCGCCTCTCCGAGGCCGCAGACCTCTGACGCCGGAGCCCGCCGCTTGTGCGGCCACGGTCCGGCGGCTACGGCTCGCTCACCCTCGAGACCCGAAAGATGCCGCCGCTACCGCTCTCCGTCTTCATCATCGCCCAGAACGAGGCCGACCGGATCGGAGCGACCATCGCGGCGGTGCGGGCGCTGACGGACGATCTCGTCGTGGTCGACTCCGGCTCGACGGACGGGACCCAGGCGCTTGCCGAGAGTTTGGGCGCCCGGGTGATCCAGAGGGCGTGGCCGGGCTACGGCCCGCAGAAGCGCTTCGCCGAGGAGCAGTGCCGCCACCCCTGGGTGCTGAACCTCGACGCCGACGAGGTGGTGCCGGCCGATCTGGCGGAGGAGATCCGCGCCCTGTTCGCGGCCGGCGAGCCCGCGGCGCCCGCGTGGCGCATCGCCATCGCGGAGATCTTCCCGGGCGAGAGCCGCCCCCATCCCTGGGCCTACAAGCTGACCCCGGTCCGGCTCTACCGCCTCGATCGCGGACGCTACGCGCCCTCGCCCGTTCACGACCGCGTCGATCTGGCGCCCGGCGTGACGCCCGGCCGCCTGCGCGGCGTGATCCACCATTTCTCCGTGCGCTCCCTCGGCGATCAGCTCGACAAGCTCAACCGCTACTCGGACCAGCAGGCCGACGACCTCGAGGCCCGCGGCGTGGTGATCCCGAGCTGGCGCGTCTTCGTCGAGCTGCCGGGCAACTTCCTCAAGGCCTATCTCGGCCGCCGCCATTTCGTGCGCGGCGTCTACGGCTTCCTCACGGCGATGAACTACGCCATCTCCCGCCACCTGCGCATCGCCAAGCACTACGAGCGCCGCCGCCGGACGGACGCGCCGGGCGCGGCCGTGCAGAACCGGGTTGACCGGCCGAAGGCGAACTTCTAGAGCCGATCTCGCGGGAGACGTGGCCGAGCGGCTGAAGGCACTCGTTTGCTAAATGAGCATACCCAGAAATGGGTATCGAGGGTTCGAATCCCTCCGTCTCCGCCATTTGCCTTCGTTAAGTATTTGCGCAGGCAGGGTTTTTGACCACAACCGGGCTTCGAGCCCCACAACATAGCCCACATTTCGAATTGGCTTGTAGCGCACACCGTCGGATCTTTTCGGACGCGCGACCTTTCCGCCAGCCTCAGTGATGCCGCCCTACGCTCTTGATATGGGCCGCACTTCCGAGCGTCCGCCGGCGGGCCAGCTAGCTGATCGCTCCCATGATTCGGGCTCACCGTTGTCGTCGGGATCGTAGGAGCGGCCGAGCCGCGTCAGCATGACCTTTGCTCGCGATGGCGCAGTTGCGTTACCGCCCGCACGAACTCTCCTCAGTCCGATCTTGGAATCGCGGGTGGGTGGCCGCCTGATGTATCGGTTCAGGGACGGGAAGGGGCTGCGCGGATGCCGATCAGCAGGATGGACCTCGCGGATGCGAGCTCACCGGAGGCGCTCGTCAAGCGCATCCTTCGGGCCGAGCCGGAGCTTTCCGTGCCCGTGCCGATCCAGGAGCTGTGCGCGCGCCTCGGCATCCTCAGGATCGAGGATCTCGACACCGCCGAGTTCGAGGGCGGCCTCGTGACCGACGCGAAGCGGTCCGCAGGCACCATCCTCGTCAAGCGCGGGGGCGAATCGCGTCGCCGCTCCACCATCGCGCACGAACTCGGCCATTGCCTGATGGCGCACCACGTCCCGGATCAGCCCGGCCGGTTCCTGTGCAAGAGTTCTGATCTACTGCGCCTCACAGCGAAGGCAGGCGACCAGCGGCAGCGCAGGGAGGTCGAGGCCAACCGCTTCGCCGCCCTCATGCTGATGCCCCCGCACCTGCTGCGAGAGGCCATGGCGGCCTTTCGCGAGCCCGATCTGCAGCACGTTCTCCTGCTCGCGCGCGACTTTGCGGTGGGCAAGGAGGTGGCGGCTCGGGCCTACGTGCAGTACCACCCCGAGCGGATCGCCGTCGTCGTGGCGGGCAACGGTCGGGTGCAGCGGTGCTACCGGAGCCTCTCCTTCCCGGACATCACTTGCGCTGTCGGCAGCCCGGTCCCGGCAGGGTCGCTCTATCACAGCCCTCCCCATCGGCCGAACATCGCGAGCGACACCGCCGCGTGCAGTCCCGATCTCTGGATCGATGTGAAGCGCGACCTCCGCGCGCCGGCCCTCTACGAGCAGGTGTACCTCCAGCAGAACGGTTTCGCGATGATCCTGCTGCGTCTGGACCCCATCCCGGAGGAGAGCGCTGAGGAGCGCAGGCTGGATGAAGGCTGGCGTTACCGCTTCCACTCAGGGCGACGGTAGGCGAGCCTCAGCTCTGACGGAACAGCCCTGAGGGCCATAGCCTAACCCATCGTCCAAGCGGGCTGCATCGCCTGCGTGTGGCTGGTTCGGCGCATCGCTGAGGCCGGTAGATGACAAGGAGGGCCGCAGATGGCAGATCCGGACGAGTATCTGCGGATGCTTCTCAATCAGGCTGCGGCAGAAGAAGCGTTCCTCGACCGTGTCAGCCGCGTCGAGGACGCCCTGCCGGATGAGACAGCTGCGGCCAAAGACATTTACCGCGACCCGGTCCGCTTCTCCGGTAGGCACTTCGTCAAAGCCCGCCGGCTGCTTCGGAGTCATTTCCGCGATAGTCTCCTGTCAGCCAAAGGCAATCGAATCTTTCGATCACAACGTCAGAACGACTTTTAGCTGTCACTCGAACATTGCAGAATTCCTCATCATCCTTAATAGCAGAAGGGCCTGTTATAAGATTGGCGCTCAGAAGACAATTTGACTGTCTTTGCATCTTTGGTTCTATATAACTTGCAAAATTCGGCCGACTAGGCGGCTGGCATCAACGAGGTAATTGCGTTTGTCACCTCCTGCGGCAATAGGCCGAGCTTATCGAAGAAGCTTCGATTGCGCATTTCCGCATCACGGAAGAGCTTTGCGTAGCTTATGACCCTAATCGACGCCCTGTGCTTGGGTGAGAACCCATAATATCCAAGCCCATCCGGCGTCGGATTCTGAGCCAGGCTCCTCTCAAATTTCTTTCTCACTGTAGCTGTGAGATCGCAAATTATGATGCACTCGAAGGGAGTGTTTGGAGTGATATCGCTGATCACTTCGCCTTCTGGATCCCTAACAGTCCTTTGATGAAGCTTCTCGATGTAACCAAGAACTTGATCAACAGGGTCGCTGGTCAGGCTCTCGTCACCCGGCCTCTTGAACTCAACGATGACCACGGGATCCGTGGTGCCAGCCCGGCGAAACCCGAACGGATTGAAAAATATAAGGTCGGGCTCTTTTCTCACTCCGTCAACACCAAACGCAGTCATAGCCTTATCTGAAGCGAAGAAGTGATAAAATGACAAGAGGTCATCAATTAGCCAGAGGTTATGATCGTCGTAATCCTTTGCAGACAGCATCCTCCCCATTGGGCAAATTAAGCTATGAACAGTTTTTTCCAGCTCATAGCGTCGGCTCTCGTCGTCGGTGTGGCGAAGCATCGCCCGGGCGACTTGGATGATCTGATGGCGCTTGACAGTGTACTCAGCTAAACGCCTTTTTGCGTCGTCGCCCAGCTTGTGAACGAGGGCCTGAATAGCATCGGGATCCGGTTGAGACTGCTCTAAATCGCTACCTTCGGCTAAAGTCAGGCTTTGCACCTGAGCACGCACACGCTTCTCGTGACGATAGAGGAGGGTGAAGAGCGTCTTGCCGATGTCCTCGTCGGACATGCTCGGAGATAACTTTTCTACATAGGCTTGGACGTTTGGCACAGACACAGCGAGTTGAGGATGTTCCTCTAAAAGGTCCACAACGATCCGTTTTTGCGTCACGCGAATTTTTTCGATATGAACTTGTAAAAATTTTTCAGCGGCGTTCAACGCTGAGTCTTTGATAAGATCCATATCCGTGTCTCGCGCCTTAAAACTCGTGCGCTCTTGATCAACTTTGTCATCTAGAAATTGCCCGCGGACAACGCAAACGTAGGCGAGCTTGTTGTCGAGATCCTTAAGAGCAAATTTCTTTTCAATCTCGATGCTCTCAACGACTCGACCCTGAGCGGTGAGCAGAATTGAATTGGATAGGCCGCGAGCAATTTTAGGATCCACATAGACATGGGTTAAGTGCAAAGCCCCGATTCCCGATGCTGAGAGATCTACGTCCTCCTCATCCTCGACGTCCATTCGGCTCGCAAGGTATTGGCCGAGATCGACAGCACGTTTCCCTATAGCAATCGTTAGGCTAGGCATGCTGTTTGTGATGAAATACGGGAAAAAATGATGGCATAGGTTGCGAGCCAGATATGCCATCGATAGCTTTTCATTGTGCCCAGGCTTAGGCTGTCCTAGCTCAATCACCGTTCCAATCTCAGAAGCTTCAGCGGGGGAACGCTTAAGCTCAACCAATGAGTCATCTTGCTCAGGTTCGAAAAGGAAGCTCACTCGCTCGTAGTCACTTGGTGTCCTCTCAAATACGCTTTGGACGGAAACTGTGTTAAAAGCCTTCAGCCACACAAGTCGCCCAACGCCGCGCCCGCCGATGTCAGACTTCTGCACCGTATCGCAGGTCTCAAATGATTGAAGATGCTTATGATTGAGGCCGACGCCGTTATCTCTAATCGAGATACAATTGGTTGTTTTCTTGTTGGCGCTCAACGAAATTTCGATTCCAATTCGGCCCTGCTTTACGGCTACAGTTGGATCGAAGCGTTCCCCAATTGCGTGGAGGCCGTTACTGACAGCTTCGTACATCGAATAGAGCAACGCAGTTTTGCCATCCGGCAGGCGCATGTTGCGCATCCGGCCTTCGATGCTGAACTTCACAGCTCCCCCCACTGATCCTTTAGTGGGCATCCTACGAGCGCCCCATCAAAAAGGCATCAGATAATTTGTCACTGTAACGACTGATCCGAAGGCTTTCTGCGGCCCCCCTCTGAAGGCTGGTTGATCTGTGATACGCGAGATCGCCCGCTGGTCGAGGAACTGCTTTAGTACTCATCGGCGCACATGATAGTCAGGACACGCACCGTAACCGCTGGATCGGCGGGATCTGGTGAGTGGCCGAGCATAGCCTGGTCGTAGGTGTCGATCTTCCAGTAGAAGCTTTGTCCGCCGACCTCGAGCGCACCAAAGTCATGCTCGCCGCAGGGATCGTTGTGGGCATCGAAGCGATCGAAGCGGCGCACAGCCAGTAGCAGGGCGATGCGTTCAGCCTCAGGCAGGCTCACCACGCCGGCCGTTTCAACGACCTGCCCGCCGACAAAGGAACGGCGGAAGCGATCGTTCAGGGCGCGAACCTTGGCCTTTTTGTTGTCAGCGATGCGACCTTGGTTGGAGGGATGTGCTTGGCCGCTCATGGCTCGTCCCCGTCGAGCTGCGCCTCAGTGGCCGCAGGGTTGAGCAAGCCGATCTGGCTGCGCTGGCGGGAGAAGGCCGGCTCCTCGAAGGTGTCGCGCCACTTCAGGACGAGCCTGTCCGGGGTTGGCAGGTTCAGCACGATGGCGGGCCACCAGCTTTCCTCGTCATGCTCAGGGGCGAGCACCACGCTGCCGACGCGGATCTCGCCCCAGGTCCAGGGCCGATGCTTGGACGACGGGCCTGGCAGCACGTTTAGCGGCCGCGGCAGGGCCACGCTTTTAGGAGCCGGTTCCGGTTGAGCCGCCGATCTGGTTGACGAGGCGGCTTCGATGCTTTCGGCCGCCTGTGTGGGTGCCGGTTCGGTCGCGGCGGCCTGGCCCTGCAAGGCTGTCAGGCGAGCGTACACGGCGGCTTTGACGAAAGGCATGAAAGCCCGCCCGCTGGCGAACACCCGGCCCTGGGCCAGCGTGGCGGCCGTAGCACGGTGCTCGTCGGTTTCGATCAACAAGGCGTGCATGCGCATGAGACGCGCGGCGTGCTGAGCGAGCGCCAGATCGGCCTCGGCAAACCAGGCGGCGTGGGCTTTGCCGGCTTCGTCCTCACCGAAGACGATCAGCTTAGGGATCGGTGGGAGCCTCGTTTCGGCAGGCGAAGCTGATGTGGCCGGGAATGTCTTGATCATGCGAGATCTCCGAACATGAAGAAGGGGCCCGCAGGCCCCTTGAGGTGGATCGATGCTGAGGGTGCTTTGTATTGCGCTCGGCGGAGGCACGGGGCCTTGATTATGGTCGAGCGCATAACCCACCTCGCGTCAGCTGCATCGATGCAGCGAAGCCCTGTGTATAGGATTTTAATCCTGATGTCAAGTGGGCAGTTGTTTGATCTGACTGGTAATCTGGACCGGGCCAGTTGCGAGGCTACTGCATGGTCCGGCCATGGCAGCCGGAAGGCTGACCTGACTGGCTAGCTTTGGGCCGGACTGATCGAGAGGATCAGCCTGGACCAGAGGAGTTGGGGATGAAGCGAGGACAGAAACTGAGCGGCGAGGTCGGAACCGCCCTCGGCCGCCTACCGTTGCAGACGAGCCGCAGCCCTGCTCGCGCGCAGGAGACCCTACGATGCCTGACCCTTCTCGGGGCTCGTCCGAAGCCTCCGTTGATCACGACCCCTGGCATGGCGTCGGCCTCGCAGGGGCCATCCGCGAGCAGGTGCAGAGCTACGCCGCCAACCGAAAGCAGGACGCGGTCCGGGCGGTCTCGGACGTCGCGGCGGCTATTCGGGAGAGCGGCTCCGGCTTCGAGGAGGCGCCTCACGTGAAGGCGTTTTTCGACAGTGCCGCCGCCGGCATCGAGGAACTCTCCGGGGACATCGGGCGCCGTACTGTGGGCGAGCTCTACGACGAGGTCGAGGCCGTGGCCCGGCGCAGGCCGGGCGTCGCCCTGGCGGCCGCGGCAGTGGCCGGCTTCGCGCTCTATCGCTTCTTCCAAGCTTCCACAGTCGGGCCGATCCCGCGGTCCCGCTCGGTCGTGCCCGTCGACGTCCTGCCCGTTCCGGACCTGGGCCGCCGCCCGTGACCGAGCCACAGCCGCGAACCATCCCGGAGCTAGCCGGTGACGCCGTTCGCGAGACCCGGGAGCTCGTCTCAGCGGAGATCGCGCTCCTGCGCACCGAGATGGCTGAGAGCTTGGCTCACCTCGCCGTCGCGCTGGGCCTGTTCATAGCTGCCGCTGTGTTCGTCCTGACGGCACTGCTGGTATGGATCTTCGCCTTGGTGAAGGGCTTGGCAGTGATCCTCCAGTCCGATGCGCTGGCAGCATTGATTGTGGGCGGCGTGTTCGCCGTCATCGCCATCGGCTTGGCACTATTCGGGCAAAGCAAGACGTCGCTGTCCGGACTGGAGCCGACCCGAACTGAGCGGCAACTCAAGCAAGACGCCGCCATCTTCACGGAGCGCGTAGAGGGATGAGCAAGTCGGCCGATGAGCTGGAGCGGGAGGTTGAGGCGATACGCGGCAGGCTGGAGACCACGCTGGCCGACCTGACATCCCGCCTGCACCCGTCGAGTCTGGTCGAGGAGCTGGCAGGGACGCGCGATCCGGGCGGCGCCGTGAGCCTGACGGCCGAGCGCGTCGTGGGTGCCGTGCGAGCGAACCCGCTTCCCGTGCTCCTCATCGGGGCGGGCTTCGCCTTTCTCGTCTACGAGACGATGCGGCAGGGTGCGGAGCGGCGCCGGCTGCGCTTCTTGTCCGAGGAGGCTGTGCAGCACGGGACCGCCGACCGCACCTTACCCGGCAACCATCCGGACCGCCTTGAGGACAAGCTCGACGATGCCCTAGAGGAGACCTTCCCCGGCAGCGATCCCATCTCGGTGAAGATCACGAAGTAGGGTAAGCCCAGGCGGAGGAACGCGACGCCCGGCTGCTTTGGCGGCACCGCCCCAGGATGTAGGGCAGCAGCATTGGGGAAGTCCGATGTGCCTGCAGCACGACCACGATGGCAGCAGGGAAGCGCGGCGGCAAACCGCAAGCGTCACGCACATGCAACCGCAATCCAGGCGTTAGAAGCACTTCCTCACAGGGAGAACCAAATGGCTGTTGCGGCCCAGGATAGCTCCTTCCCTCTAAGCGCGGGAATACTGTTTGGGGTTGGGTTGGGCGGCTTCTTCGACGGGATCGTGCTACATCAAGTGCTGCAATGGCATCACATGCTCAGCAGTTGGTATCCCATCACCTCCATCCCAAACTTGGAACTCAATACCTTATGGGATGGCATCTTTCACAGCACGACCTACGTCTTTGTTGTGATCGGTCTTTTCATTCTCTGGCGTGCCGCACACCGGCAGCACATCTACTGGTCCAATAGGGGGCTGGTCGGGACACTTCTCGTTGGCTTTGGGCTGTTCAACCTCGTGGAGGGCGTAGCCGATCATGAACTTCTGGGCGTACACCATGTCAATGAACTCGTGCCGCGTGAGCAGTGGATCTACTGGGATATCGGCTTCCTAGTATGGGGTTTGGCCATGATCCTCAGCGGTTGGCTATTGGTGAAATCGGGGCGCTCCGAACAGACCTCAGCTCGGGCCAGGATCTAAAACGGTGAAGGTCGGTCACCTCAACGTCAGGATCGGTGTCAGCAAGGTATTGCCGTGGTTCATCCTATTCGGGGCTCTGATCCTCGCAACAATGCCGGCATGGCGGCCTCTGATTTTTGGGACTACGTTGTCCCTCGACAACTTGCTCAACATACGCTGCCTACCTGGGTGAGCCATCGCCTACAAGCACCAAGTAAGCCGTTGTTTTCCGACATATTATTGGTATGCGTCTGGAACATCGCGAGGCGAATGAGGCTTCAGCGACGCTCTTCGCTTCCACCATGCATAAGCTTCTCAATCGGCGCTTGCCACTGTGCCCGTGCCTTCGTCACGCCCGGCTGCCGTTTCGCCCATCGCACGTCGTCCGACTATTGCCTGCGGCCTGAAACTGCCGCCGCTGAGCGCTCCGATGATGCGAGCCTCCATCCCTCCGTTGAGGAAGCGCATATCGGTCAGGCCACGTTTCTGAAGGTGAGCGCGGCAATCCTGCACCGCCTTGCCCACGAGGTGATCCCGGCAGACCGCTCGCTGTTCTCGCCGCGAGAGGCCGAGAACGCCATACGGGCTCTCATCCGGGCGAAGACCAGGACGTTCCAAGCGCGGCGGCGGAGCGGCACGGTGAGCACCATCCTGTCGGACGACACGGGCCGCACGGCCCTGATCGCTGCCGTGTTGGGCGGCGCAGCTTACCTGGTGACAGGCCGCGTCGCACGAGATATCCGCACATGAACCCTTAGCCAGCGCCGTCGCAGTCGGTCGCCTGGAAATCTGGGCGGCTGATGTTTGCCACGCGCGAACCGCCTGAGAGGAAGCTTGATGCGTGAGCAAACTCTCGATGAGGCCAGCCTCTCCCGCTTCCTCGATGCCTTCTACGCCAGCGTGCGTCGTGACCCCTTGATCGGCCCTATTTTCGCTGTAGCCATCTCGGACCTGCAGTGGCCCGCCCACATGGCAATGATACAAGCCTTTTGGTCCTCGGTTCTTCTTAAGACGGGCCTTTACAAGGGGAACCCGTTCGGGAAGCATCAAGCGCTTGGTGTGTTGCAGCCGGAGCATTTCGCCCGCTGGCTCCGCTTGTTTGAGGACACGGCTACCGCACGGTTCGATCCTCAGATCGCCGAGATCTTGACGGAGCGAGCGCACCGGATCGGAGACAGCTTAAAGGCAGGCTTGTTCTTTCGGCTCGACAGATCGGCAGGAGCCTCCGATCTTTGACCAAAAAGTGCCGGCGAGCATGTATTCGAATATAAGCGTGTATCTTACAGGTCGAGGCTCGTCGAATTCTCTCGGATGGTCTGCCGGGAGAAACGTTCTACGGACACTTTTCGGGCATCGGAACGGAGGAGGGCTTCTCCTACGCTCGCCGCGGCCCCGTGCCGGAGGGCACCGGTCGTGCTTCCGGTGCAGGCGGATACGCGGCATAGACGTCTTTATCCCTCTGCCCTCATGATTATGACCAGCGCGCACGTCTGCTTTGAGTAAACTCATAAGCACTCCTGGACGACTGCATTGGGTGTATTTTGTTGAAAAACTCGGCGGCAGCGCTTCAGGAGTCGCCACAGACGGTTCCAGGGAGAAAATCGGTCTTTCGCGTCAGGGCAATTCTCCGCCCAGAGCGCATTCCGGCCTCGTTAATAGTAGGACTTTCTCCAGTCAGTGCCCTCCGTGGCGCTGCTTCGACCCGCTTCCGAGTTTTTCAACAAAATCGGTCGATAGGAGGCCGTCTGCTTTCTCGGCGCCGCTTCTCCGAAGCGGCCATTCCGCTTTCGGCCAAACTGCGCCACGCCAAATCGCGATGACGCGCAAGACCGGACGTTCGGCTGTGCGCCCATCTCGGCCATTCAAGCGGCAGACGACTTCTGCTCGGATTGGACGCTTTTAGGGCCCGGGGCAGCAGCCTCCGGGCGCTCAGCCGCCGGATTGAAACATGGCTTGGAAGACATCCCGATGTCCGACCAAGAGCGTGGGCGCACGAGGTAGGCTCACGCGCAGCACGGGCTCGAAGCCGTAGTATGCAGCCAGGAAAGCAGGCTCAGGTACGCCGATGCAGAGTCGGTGACGTCCATCACCGAGTGGGGCTTCCACCATCATCATGTCGCGGGGGCTCCCCAGCATCACGAACTGGTCCTCGAACGTGGCACGGATGTCCGCCCAGTTCGTGTCCTCGAAGTGGCGCACGACCCAGAGCATCGCAAACTCCGATCAAGGACGAGACGCCTTGCTGCCCAGCTGGGCGGCATTTTGCGCGGCTGCCCCTCTGTACCGTCTACTCGCACCCCGTATGGTGCGATGGCTCAGGTAGGCCCGACGTTCACGCTCAGATTGTACGACCGTGGCTCGAACCTGCAGGAGGTCCTTGCGCGTGAGCAGGCCGACGAGGGTGCCGGTTGCCGAGTCTGTGACGGGAATGCGGCCCTGACCCGTGGCCATCATGACGTCGAGAGCGCGGGCGACAACGTCATCCGGATGCACGACGACGAGCCCAGCATCAGAGATCCGCTCCTCCAGGCATTCCTCCGCATGGCCGCCTTCCGTCTTCCACCGGAGTGCATCCCCGCGGCTGACCATGCCAACCGGCCGGTGGACCGCATCAACAACCGGATAGGCGTGGTGGCGCCCCGTCTCGATGACCTTGACCGCCTCGGGAAGGAAGAGGCCTGCATCCAGCACATCCACCTCCCTCGCCATGACTTCTCCGACACGCGTCAGCTCGTAGGGATCCACCCCGTACTCGCGCGTAATGTGCTGTCCACGCCGCGCGATTTTTTCCGTAAGAATCGAGCGCTTCAGAAGCAGCACGGTCACCGCGTAGGCCGCTACTGTGGCGGCGATCAGCGGCGCCAGAATGTGGACGTCCCCCGTAAGCTCCACCGCGAAGAGTGCACCGGTCAGGGGCGCGCGCATGGTGCCGCCCAACATCGCGGCCATGCCGAGAAGAGCCCAGAACCCAGGTGCGCCGGGGAGCGCAAGACCCACTAGCCATCCCATGGCGCCACCCAGGATGAGCAGGGGTGCTAATACACCGCCCGATGTTCCGGACGACAAAGCCACGAGCCAGATCGCCGCTTTGACCAGCAGGATCGCGAGAACGGCACGGGCTAGCAAGTGACCGTTCAGGAGGTCTGCGATCACGTCATAGCCGACGCCAAGCGCGCGCGGTTCGATCAGACCACCCAAACCGACGAAGAGGCCGCCAATGGCTGGCCACCACATCCAATGGATGGGCAGACGCTCGAACGCATCCTCCAGCATGTAGAGGAGCTTGGTCAGCAGGCCCGATTGCAGACCGGCCAAGATGCCGAGCCCGGCACAGGCGATGAGTCCCCACCAGGGCAGGACAGGATCGTTGGAGAAGGGGAAGAGCGGGCCAGCGCCGAAGAACAGAGGACGCCAGCAGGTGGCTACGACAGCTGCCGCCGCCACCGGGATGAAGCTGCGGGGCCGCCACTCGAACAGGAGCAACTCGACCGCCAGGAGCACCGCGGCGACAGGGGTGCCGAAAATCGCGGTCATGCCAGCAGCGGCACCCGCAACGAGAAGCGTCTTCCGCTCCGCCGCGCTCAGATGGAAGAACTGAGCAAACAGTGATCCGATGGCGCCGCCCGTCATGATGATCGGGCCTTCCGCGCCGAACGGGCCGCCGGTGCCGATCGAGATGGCAGAGGAGATCGGCTTGAGTACGGCGACTTTGGCCGACATCCGGCTACCGCCAATCAGAATGGCTTCGATGGCCTCGGGGATGCCGTGACCGCGGATCTTTTCCGAGCCGAAGCGAGCCATCAACCCGATAACGAGACCACCTATGGCTGGCACCAGTACCATCCATGGCGTGCGCGCCGCGTCGGCCAGAGAAGAAGGAGTCGTGTCGAGGCGACCGAACCAAGCCAGGTTCGTGACCAGGGTAATTAGTTGGATGAGAACCCAGGCCGCAGCGGTGCCGCCCGTTCCAACAAGAAGGGCCATCGCGAGAAGTACCAGGACGCGCCGGTCCGTCGTGAAGTCGCCCAATGGGCGCTTTAAGTTGCCCCCGGTGGCCACCGCGTGGCCGGACGGTCGGGTGTTCGATAGGTCCTGCTGCATAGCCATTCCACTTGACGTGCGACTTATATGCATCGTGATACGATATAGTCCAGTACCCTTTTCATGGAGGTGCCGATTTGAGCGCGAACCATCCGGAGTGCGAGAGCTTATCGCGCGAGCAGTACGCCGCTATCGCCGCCTTCCGCTTCCAGCTCCGCCAGTTCCTCGCCTTCAGTGAGGCTGCAGCCGACGCCGCTGGCGTGCCTCCACAGCAGCACCAAGCCTTGCTTTCGATCGCGGGTCACCTGGGTCCGGAGCCGCCAACGGTTGGCATGGTGGCAGAGCAGTTGCTGGTGGCGCCTCACACGGCCGCCGAACTGGTCATGCGCATGGTCGAGGCCGGTCTGTTGACCAAGACGCGTGGCACGCAAGACCGGCGGCGCATGGAACTCGCCCTGACACCGAAGTCCGAAGTGCTACTCGGCGAGCTTACGGCCGCTCACCTTAAGGAGTTGCGGACCATGGAGCCTGCGCTCATCCGAGCTCTCGGGCGTCTCACCCGCACAACCCATTCCACGGTTTGAGCAGCGGTGGCGCACCGGAGGAAGGATTACGTGCTGCTATGTGAATTTCGGGCACCTAAATGTAGGCTTAATTGCTACCATCACTCCGTACGACGCCGATTGGCGGCGCACTGACCTACGCAAGAATGGCATCACGCCGATTATCCCGGGCAAGCGCGGCCGCAAGAGAAAGATCCGTCACGGCAATCGGCGCTATCGTGCACGTTGGCGCATCGAGGCGACCTTCAACGCCCATCGCGCCGATCCTCGTTGCAGTCGACCCGGCCCGCTTCGGCCATGTTTTCCACGGCTGAACGTTACGGCCGACTAAGGCGGTAGACCTGCCACGTCAGCATCATGCTGGCCGCCATCAAGGCTGCATGCAGCAGGTGAAGGAGAAGCGGTCCATCTTGCATCGGCTCGAACCTGCGGACGTGGCATCGCCAGGAAAGCAACAGCCCCGGCAACAATCGGGCCAACTCCGAGTTCGTGCTCCGCCTGAACCTCCTTCCTGCACCGAGCAAGCGCGGCTCGGCGTGAGAGCCGCAAAGTGAGCCGCCAAGATCGAGCTGGAGCGATTGCCTACGCTGGCGCCAGTTCAGGACTCCGGAATGCCTTGGACGAGAGTAAGCGCGTTAGGGTCGCGAGCAGGTCGGTTTGGGTGATGATCCCGATGACGCGCCGGTTCTCGTCCACAACGACTACCGCATGTGTGCGGCCGTCGGTCAGCGAGGACGCAAGCGAAACGACCGGCTCATCCGCTGCGGCAGTCTGGGCCTCGGACATCACCTGCGCGATCTCTACCTCCCCGTGCAGCATCAACTCGCGCAGACCGAGCGTACCTACGAGCCGACCGGCTCCGTTCACGACGGGCAGCGTCCGGATGTTGTGATTGATCAACAGCTCTCGCGCCCGCTCGGCGCTTCCCTCCAGCCCCACCGTGATCACGTCGCGCGACATGATCTCACCGCAGTTGAGGTCGCCTTGCGTTCGCACCAACGCGTGGTGCTCCACCTGACGGAGGAGCCTGTCGAGATCGCCGCGGTCGATGTCTAACGTCTCGTGCAGCTCGACTAGGGCGGCGTCTACGTCTTCAGGTCTGAAGCCAACACGCAGCGGCGCGGGCAGATCTACGGTTCCATGTGTGTTCACTGGCGCCACGACCGGGACATGCGGGTAGTTGCGGCGTGAGATCTTGTGAAAGACGACGCCGAGCGTGACGAGGATGACCGAGTTCACGCAGACCGGAAACAGCGGAAACAGGAAGCCCGCGGAGGTTACAGCCGGGCCCCCGATCAAAGCTGTTAGGGCTGCCGCGCCACCGGGCGGGTGAAGAGAGCGCGTGAGCGACATGGCGGCGATGGCCAGCGACACGCCAACGCCGATGGCCATGACCGGGTTTGGAATGAAGTGGGCGGCGAGCACACCCATGAAGGCCGAGATCGTGTTGCCCCCGATGATAGACCAGGGCTGGGCGAGCGGGCTCGCGGGCACGGCGAATAACAGAACTGCGGAGGCGCCCATCGGCGCGACAATCAAGGGGATGTGTGGGCCCTGACCAAAGAACCAGCCACAAATCAGGCCCGTGAGCGTGATGCCAACCAAAGCTCCCAAACACCCGATCAGGCGCTCTCGCAGAGTTGCACCTGCCAATATTGGTCTGAACAAGCGAAAACCGGATGACTTGCTAGTTTGCCCTACCGGGCCAACGGTGTTGGACATCCTCGCGTCCTCTGTTCGCTCAAGCGACTATCTAAGCGGTTGCGCCCTGCGGCGGCCGCTCCGAGTGCGCTTTTGGCGCTGGTATACCAGATGCAGGTTTACGGACCGGGCTCGAAATTGCAACATGCATGAGCAAATTGCCTTCCAACTAGGCATTTCGGGGTTGGGCACATGCCCGGAGGCCCATGCAGGACATTGCTGCCGTTGCGTTGCTCACGACCACCGCCGTGCTCGGCTGCTTACGCTTCGGCGGCCTACTTTCAGGTCAGCGGAATGCGGGCACGTGGGAACAGGTGACGACAACCGTAGGGGTAACAGCCTTCCTGTCGGCTGTTGGCTTCATGCTTGAACGTAGCAGCCTTGCCGCCGCGCTCCTGCTCCTGCTTACATGGCTTGGCCACGACACAATTGAACGACGGAGTATATCCGGTTCTTCGTCTGCGATCTGGGCATGGATTAGTCTAGCATTATTGTTTTTTTATATCGATTATGTACGAAATTGATTAACTCGGACGGCCACTTCTCACGAAAATAGGTGGGAGCGTTTAGCGTGATAACAGATGTAATTAATGCGTAGCGTCCGTTCACGGAAGGTCGTCAATGCCATCTGAATGACCAGAATGGGTGGGATGCGGAAGTTGACCGACCGCTCGCAAGCGGACGTTCCGCATACGACCCAACCCGGCCGTCCGGACCGCTGACGGCGCTTCTCCAAAGCGCTCGTTCGTCAGCCGTCCGGCAACTCCCGCTCGGAGGGGAAGGCACCTGCTCAGCGGTGACCTTCAGGGGGTCAGGACCGCCCGCTCGCTGAAGGCGTTGGAATGGCCGCTCTTCCGCGTTGCCAGAGCGACCTCGCCAGGAGGTTGGATCCGGATGGTCCAGAAGTGTTTGGGGCAGAAAGGACTGCCAGTGGCCTGGCCTTCACAGCGACGCTGTCGCTACAGGTATCGCCTGGGCCGCCTCCCGAGCTGATTGACCGCTCCGCCTCCGCTTAGCCGGTGAGCGCTTGCAGGCTTGTGTCGATCTCGCCAACCCCCTGCGCAGCGATGATCATGCTGGACGAGATCTCCCGTGTGACGGCGCTTTGCTCTTCGACAGCCGAGGCAGCCACTGTGACCATTTCACGAACCGAGCCGATCGCCTGGACGATCGAGGTGAGGGCATCAACCACCTCGTCCGAGATCCCCTGCATCGCCTGAATGTCCTGCGCGATCCGTGCTGTCGCTTGCGTCACCTGAGTGGACAGGTTTTTTACCTCGCCAGCCACTACGGCAAAGCCGCGTCCGGCTTCGCCCGCTCGGGCTGCCTCGATCGTCGCGTTGAGGGCAAGCAGGTTGATCTGCTGACCCACGCTCTGGATCAGCTGCACGACCCCACTCATCGAACCGGCAGCGCCGCGAAGCTTTGCGGTCAAGCTGTCAGCGTGAGCCGCCTGATCGTGAACCGCATCAGCGTCCGATCGGGAGCGAGCCAAGCTCTGCGCGATCTCTCCGATCGACGCGCTCAACTCTTCGGCAGCAGAGGCCACGGTCTGCACGTTCATCAGCGTGCGCCCTGAGGCATCCGCCGCGGCCTGCTGTGCAGCTGTCTTGACGGAGATGTCGGTGGCATACTTTACGACCTTGAAGGGTTTGCCATCGGCGTCGAAGATCGGGTTGTAACTGGCTTGGATCCAGATTGCTCGGCCATCCTTGCCGACCCGCTTGAACACGCCTGCCTGGTACTCACCGCGTCGCAGCGCCCCCCAGAGCTGCTGATATTCGGAAGAGGCCGCGTGATCAGGCTCGACAAAGGTGCGGTGATGCCTGCCGCGGATCTCGTCGAGACGGTATCCGACCGCGCCCAGGAAGTTTTCGTTGGCATCCAGCACGTTGCCATCCAGATCGAAGTGGATCACACCCTGCGAGCGGTTGATCGCCGCGATCTGCCCAGCCACATCAGCGCGGCGCAGCTTCTCTTGCGTGATATCAGTGGCAAACTTCACAACCTTGAAGGTCTTGCCCTGGCCGTCGCAGATCGGGTTGTAGATGGCCTGCAGCCAGATCTCCCGGCCGCCCTTGGCAATGCGCTTGTACTCGGCACCTTGGAACTCGCCACGCGCAAGGCCAGCCCAAAAGTCGCGGTAGGCTTGGCTCTCGCGCTCTGCGGGATGAACAAACAGGCTGTGATGGCGGCCACGGATCTCCTCTAGGGTGTAGCCAATGACGCCGAGGAAATTGGTGTTCGCGGTCAGGATGGTCCCATCGATGGTAAATTCGATGGCGGCACGCGAGCGACCGATGGCACTGAGCACGGCGTCCTGTTCGGCACTCCGTTGCTGCTGCGCGGTCACATCAGCAGCAAGCTGGATGACTTTGGTGACCTGCCCAGTACGGTCAAGAACAGGACAATAGCTGACTTGCAACCACACCGGGGTGCCCTGCTTGGTGAGGTGTCGGGCACAGACCTCCCGATCCTCGCCGCGCATCACGGCTGCCCAGAGTTCATGATGCTCCTGACTGGCACGATCCTCAGGGAGCAGAGCGCCACAAGCTGGAAGGCGTTGCAGCTCGTCCATCGTATAGCCAAGCAGGTCGAGGTAGCGAGTGTTGGCGTTTAGAAAGTTGCCCGCGGGTCCGAGTTCAGCAAAGGCTTGAACGCGCTTCATGGCATCGCGCACGGCGCGATCTTCGCGAGAGAACAGCGACATGGATCTTCCCGAGGACGGCGTTGCCCTTGAAACCGTGTCCCCGAAGCGTCGGGACCGGAGCGCCGCACTGCCGCCTGGCGGTCCGCTGTTGCGCATAATGGCCAATCAGCTCTTAAAAATCTTATAACATGCAAATTGCTAATGTAGGTTGCTTTATCTTCTTAGCAATTGGACCCCGGGAGCAGCAACATCCTGGCCGACGAAGATTACATTATGCGCCTCAAGAGCAGATTTCAGGGTCGATACGGTAGCTTCCCTGCTCGGAAGGCGTTGAGCTTCTGCCTCGAACCGTTTGATCGTATTCGGAGACAGGCCCGCTTCGGCGGCAAGCTTGCCGACCGACCAACCCAATAAGGCTCGCGCGGCGCGAACCTGTACCCCCGTGATCAGGGACTGTGGAGCGGTGACGCGCTCCGAACTGATTGCGCCCGTCGAGGAGCGCTGCGGCGTGCCGATGAGTTCGCGCAGCCAGAACTCGTTGACGACAACCTGCGCCAACTGCGTGAGAAGTTGTCCCTCTTCCGCACTGAACGTGCGTGGCTTTGTGTCGATGATGCACAGAGAGCCCAGCCTCACTCCTGGTGAGACCGTGAGCGGTGCCCCCGCATAGAAGCGGATGAAGGGCTGACCTGTGACGAGGGGATTGGATGCGAACGCCGCATCGGCGCGTGCGTCGGGCACGACGAACACGCTGTCGTGCAAAACCGTATAGTTGCAAAACGCCTGTCGACGCGGCGTGCTTTGTGCATCCAAGCCGCACCTCGCCTTAAACCATTGCCGCTCATCATCGAGCAGGGAGATCAAGGCGATTGGAGCCTTGAAGAGCTTCTGAGCCGCTTGCACGACGCGGTCAAAGATAGGCTCAGACGGCGTGTCCATGATCTGCAGCCGGTCGAGCGCCGCTGCTCGGTGGCACTCGTTTCGCTGCGGCGGAAGAGAGGCAAATCGGGCTGATGTCATGATCCGGATCGACCGCTCCGCCCTTAGCGAGGGCTCCGTGCTATAAGCCACCGATCAAGCGCGAAAAAGGGATGCGGCGCCCAGGCCATTGAGCATCTGCCCTCTGCCACACGATGTGCCGTTCATCCATTCTAGGTTTACCAGCTTGGGCAAGGGAAGGCTACGGCTGCATGGCAGGGATGCAGGGTCAGGCCGCGGCCGGGTCGACTCGATTACCGCCTCTATGCCAAGCCACGGGTCCCATGCGACGCGTGATAGGGCCTGTCCGAACGCAGGGCTCAACGGCCCTACGTTCCGATCATCGGCTCAGGTGATACAAGCCTGAACGTTGCGGTACGTGCCCGAGACAGGCCCTTATCCGGAAGCGGACACCTGCGGCTATGTCTGCTTCACTGCATCTGCAGCCCGGAAGCAGACCGGCAGGAAGCCACCGAACCTAGTCGTCGAGCTCTGCCTCACGGCGCAGCCCGCAAGCGGACGTTCCCAGCATCTGCAAAGGGTCGACACCGGACGGACGGTCGCCTGAAACTGAATGTCCGCTACCGGGCGGTCAGCTGATGTCCGCTTATGGCGCATGTCGTAAGCCATCCCAGCTCCGAATGATCGCATGGCGTCGCACCAGGGCATCTGCATGAGCCGAGACAGCGCTTAGGCGGTGATCAGCGAGCCGTCCCAGGCGAAAACGCCGCCGGTGTCGTCCGCGCTGAGGCCATTCAGCACGCGCAGCAGATGCGCCGCGCTCTCCTCGGGCGAGAAGACGCCGTCGGCCGTCGGGTCCGGCCGAAAGGGCCGCGACAGGCCGGAGGCGACCGTGCCGGGATGCAGACCCACGACGATCGCCTCCGGTCGGCTGCGGGCGACCTCGATCGCGAGCGTTCGCAGGATCTGGTTCAGCGCCGACTTCGAAGCGCGGTAGGCGTACCAGCCGCCAAGTCGGTTGTCGCCGATCGATCCGACCCGCGCCGACAAGGCCGCGAACACACATCGCTCCTGTCGCACCAGCAGGGGCACGAAATGCTTGGCGACGAGCGCAGGGCCGATCGTGTTGATTGCGAAGACGGTGGCCATCGCGGTGGGCTCGAGCGCCCTGACCGTCTTCTCGGGTAAGACGCCTGTCTGGTGAAGAAGGCCGGTGGCGACGATGACCAGGCCGACCGGTCCGGCTTCGCCGACCCTGGCCGCCGCCGCCGCAATCGTCGCCTCGTCGTTGAGGTCGATCGTGAGGGGTCGGATGCCCTGCGGGACTGACGTTTCCGATCGGGAGAGCGCGAAGATTGGCGCGTAGGCCGCAGCCTCGGCAAGCGCGCGGATCAAGGCCCCGCCTATGCCGCCGGACGCACCGACGATGACCGCGCTGGTCGGGCGCGAGGCGCTCAAGGCGTGGACATCCGATCAACGGCGGAGCCTCGGCGCCCTCGGTGAAAGATCAGACTGAGGTTGTTGGCCGGCATCGCGACGCGCTCGGCCAGATGAAGATCGTGCGATCGGCCGGTTGCCGTGACCGCCTCGATGTCGCGGATCCCCCAGGCGGCATTCCTAGCGCGCAGGCTGTCGTCGAACGCGGCGTTGCTCGGTGCGGTGTGCGTACCATCCTCCCGGAAAGGACCGTAGAGGTAGAGCACACCACCCTCAGCCAGCGTCGCTTCCGCGCCAGCCATCAACCCGACGGTCGCCTCCCAGGGTGCGATGTGGATCATGTTGATCGCGACAACCGCGTCCACCCGCGTCACCGGCCACGGCTGACGGGTCGCGTCGATCATCAGTGGCGAGCGGATGTTGGCCAGTCCGGCGGCGCGGGCATGGGCGACGATGCTGCGACGGGCCGCGTCATCAGGATCGCTCGGCTGCCAAATGAGTGCGGGTAGCGCACGCGCGAAGTGTGTGGCGTGCTCGCCCGACCCGCTCGCGATCTCGAGGACGAGGCCGCTGGACGGGAGAACGCGCTTGAGGACTTCGGCGATCGGAGCAGCGTTGCGGGCCGCGGCCGGCGAGAACAGGGCGTCGGGCATAGGGCACTACTAAGGGCAGCCGATGCCATGTGCATGCCTTTTCGTGGCCGAACGCCTGCTCCGAGGCAATGACGCGGTTTCAGTTCACGGCGCGCAGCCACGGGGCGGGTGGATCGCGGTGAGATGCTGATGGCTTCCGAAACGGTGTTTCATCATGCCTTTGACCAACGACGCCACCCGCCGACCGTGGAACCTCGGCCGCATCATCGGCCCCAAGCCGCCGTTTAAGCCGAAGCACATCTGGGCGATCCGCACCCGCCTGCAGCACGAGGGCCGCACTCGCGACCTCGCCCTGTTCAACACCGCCATCGACAGCAAACTGCGTGGCTGTGACCTCGTCCGCCTGCGCGTGGCCGACGTCCACCTTGGCGACGGCGTCCGCCTGCGCACTACCATCGTCCAGCAGAAGACCGGCCGACCCGTACCCTTCGAGCTGACCGAGACCACCCGCGAGACGCTCGCGGCCTGGCTGCAGCTACGAGGGCTGCGGGCCGGTGACTGGCTGTTCCCAAGCCGAAGCAGCCCGGGCGAGCACCTCACGACGCGCCAATATGGCCGGCTCGTCGATGAGTGGGTGGCACTGATTGGTCTCGACCCTGCAGGGTACGGCACGCACAGCCTGCGCCGGACGAAAGTCGCGCTGATATACCGGCGGACCGGCAACCTACGAGCCTGCCAGCTACTGCTCGGCCATACCAAGCTTGAGAGCACCGTACGCTACCTCGGCATCGAAGCAGACGACGCGCTGGTAATGTCGGAGCAGACCGACATCTGACATTCACCGCGGCGGTCCCAGGGGCCGTCGCTCCTATCCTCTTCGTCCGACAAGGGTGGGGAGCGGAAGTTGGCCCGACGCCCAGAAGCGGACATTCCGCCTTGCGCCCAACCCAGTCGCCGGCAGTGCCGTTTGCGTTCCTCCAAAGCGGTCGTTCGTCGGACCGCCGACAATTTCGGGTCGGGGTGGAGAGCAGGCTTTGGCGCTCTATCCGGAAGCAGAGGTTCCTCAGAGGCGCTTCAGCGGTGGATGGAAGACAGACCTGACCGGCAGATGGTTTTCGTCCTACCCAGTGCGCGCGGCGGCCTCGTGGCGAGACGTGAGGAGATCCAGGCTTGTGCCGCATCCAAATTCACGAAGGGCGGCTCCTCAGGGCTAGCGATTGGTCCGAACCCAGCCTCCAAGTACCACATCCCAGCTTCCTCCTCGTGCTGATCTGAGAGGTGAACCAAGACCGCCACGAGGAAGCCTTCAGAGAAGACAAGCTGGCTGTCGCTGTCAGCGCTGCCGGTGGCAACCTGGACCGGCTGGAGGTGCAAGCTCATCCAATGGGGCGCTTTCGTAAGTGGAGGTACGTATCGTCAAACTCAGCTGCGCGGATAAGTTCATCCCAGGCTTCGATGACCAAGGTATTGCCAAGCAAGGTGATGAGGCTGTTGCCACGCATCTCTCGTAGAGTGCGATTGACGTGCACGTTCGACATGCCCGTGGCATCCGCCAGATCAACTTGCGTCATCGGCAAGGGACAACGGTGCTCGCCCGCTAGGTCCACGGCCTCCTGCTTGAGGTACAACTCGCAGAAGAGGTGGGCGAGGTGGTCGTAGGCCGAGCGCTGGCCCATGCACATCATCCACTCGCGGAAGATCCCTGCATCCACCAGCGTGTCGCGCCAGAGCACGGCGCCGAGGCGTGGGAACCGATAAGTGAGATCCCGCATCGCTTCGTGGGGAATGAAGGCCACGGTGGCAGAGGTCATGGTCGCGAGGGTGTGATCCATCAGCGGTATGTGCAGGCTCTGGAGATCCGGGATGTCACCAGCGATGTGGAACGAGAAGATCTGACGCTTGCCTTCGCCCATCATCTTGTAGCGATAGGCCCAGCCTTCGAGGATGAGGCAGCACTGCGTGGCTCGATCTCCATCGCGCACGATGTCTTGGCGGGCACGAAGGGTCTGCACTCTGGCGGGCAGGCTTTCGACGGCATAGCGCTCCTCATCCGTGAGGGTAGAGACGCTCTCCAGCTTGACGATCATCGGTTGTAAGAGGTGGGCTGTCATCGAGGCCATGGTGGCTTCGCCTTCCATTGCAGGCGGAAGCGCACGGCTCTCCCAGGCATCAGCACCTGTGTCGGAACGGCTGACGATTTTCACAACCTACATCAACTGCTGACCTCAACAAATGTCATGGATCAAGATCGCACAGGGATTGACCTGCAATTGTAGTGAAAAGGCGATTATACCCTTCGCACATACGACGGCATAAGCCGTCGTTTGTGCCGAACCCCCCTGTCTGGTACGATCGCTGATCACCGGCCACGCTATCAAGGCGCCGGTGACTGAGAGATGCGCGCGCTCCCGCCTTACAACGGCCGGGGAACGCATGCCGCGTTATCACTTCAACGTCTATGACGGCGTCGTGCTGCTAGACAAAAAGGGCGTCGAGCTGCCTGAGATCATGTTCGCGAGGCGAGAAGCTATCCGCTATGCGGGTGTGCTACTTGAAGAAGGGGCTAGGCTAGAAAGCCTTGGCTCAGAATGGCGAATGGAAGTCACAGATGATACAGGAGCAATCCTGTTTAGACTGGACTTCTTCGTTACCCCATCTCTAAGCACTTCTTTTCTGAAGCCTGCAGATAGCTAGGATCAGGCAACAGGATTGTTGGGCTTCGCGATCCGCTTCAACGCGGCATCAAAGTCGGCTTCATCCTCGCCAGCGCCAGGCTCAAGCGCTGACTTTCCCAGCTTCTACAATGGGTGGCAACCGGGCCTTGTCCTTCCGCCTCGACGCGAACGTTCCACCCCCGACCCAATTGCATCGTAGAAATCTGTTGGCGCCTTTCCCAGAAGCAGACGTTCGGGGTGCAGCAGTCGTAAGCACCCAACTATGCCCACCCCGCCTTGATCGCTGACGCGACCTCGTCGACGAACAGGCGCGTCCTCATACTCGGACCGCACGATTGCGCCACGGGGATCCGCACCGTCTGCTCGTCAGGCAGCTTCGCGAACTAGCTCTGATGCTTGGTCGATCGCCGCGATGACCTCTCTCGGTGCCAGATGCTGGATCATGTGGCCCATGCCGGGGACGACGATGAGGTCACTGTTGGGTAGCTCACTGTGCAGGCGCTTCGACTGCCGGTCGACGTCGGCGATCTGATCGTCCCCGCCTACGATGATTACCACCGGGAGCTTCAGGTCGCGGTAGTGCTTTTGAAGCTCGATCGTCACCGGCGTCATGAGCGCGGCGTCCTCCGCCGATGCCCGTAGCTGTAACGGCCGCAGCATCATGGCTTTCGGAAACTGGCGGTCGAACCGCTCTGTGACGGCGGCCGGCGCGAACATGGACTTGATCAGGGCAGGCTGCAGAATACGCCCGAGCACGGGCGAGATCGTGTAGCGCATCACATCCCCGAGCACCGGGATGGCAGGCGGGGAGAACAGAACCACATCGGCCCGCAAGGTCGGATAGTAGTACCCGGAGGCTAGGACGAGGCTACGGACGAGTTGCGGAGCCTGAAGCCCGAGGGCGACCGCGACCAGTGCCCCCCAGGAGTGCCCGAGCACGACGGCTTGCGTGACGCCGAGCCGCTGAAGCGCCTTCTGGAACAGCGTGGCGTGGGCGCGTGGCGTCCAGAGGCCGCGCGGGCGATCGCTGTAGCCGTAACCGGGCCGATCGATGATGATGACGCGGTAGCGCTTGGCCAGATCGTCGACGATGCCGCTGACCAGAAAATCCTGGATCATCATGCCATTGCCGTGGATTAGCACCAGCGGCTCGCCGCGGCCCCGCTCGACATAGTGCAGTCGCACCCCGTCGACGGTTAGGAACTGGCCGATAGGTGGTGTTTGGCGCTCGGCATCCCGCGTCTTCGAGGCAGCGTAGAGCGCCGATGCGGCGAGCGCTGCGGCGGATCCGAGTAGCGTCGGTCCAAGCCAACGGCCGGTAGAGGAATGGCGTGTCATGAGGTGATCCTGGTAGATTGCGGGACATGCTCCTCGATCAATCGGATCGCTCTGAAGGCATGCGGTACAGTCGGCGCGGATTGAACGCCGAGCCGGGAGTTCCTGCGCCGCTCTACGGCAGCGCGCCGATCATGCCCTTGGCTTGGGTCATCGTGTCCTCGCACGCCCGCTGATGACCCTGGCGATCCTCTTCGACGGCTCGGCTCAGAAGCCGACGCGCGTCAGCGACGTGCGCCGACGTGGGGATCATCGTGGCGTCGCTGGGTTCGCCAGTCGGAGCCGCTGCGAGAGCTTTCGGCGAATGGCTGCTGCGGATCGCATGGCCGTCCTGGAGACCGACCACGTGAACAGCGCCGGCGCTGTCGAGACGACGTTCGATCGTGCCGATCTGCTCGGCGCAGGAGCTGGCCCGAGCCGGGAGCTGCGTGAGACCGAGCAGAAGGGCTGAAGCCGCCAGAGAGAGTTCGAGACGCATGAAGGGGTCCTTTGTACCGCGAGCCGTTGATCCAGGCTTTCCCAGAGCGGCAGGCCGCACGATCCGAGCGGCAGCGGGATACTCGCGCGGCCGACGGATGATCGCGGGGTTGGTTGCGGTGCAACAAGAGAACCCTCGGATGTCGCGAACGATCCCTAGCGGTCGAGGAAAGATCCGGATTAGGGCGTCTGCACCCGGCGTCCGGGGCAGCGAAGTCTGCGTCGCGGGTCTGCCGTCAGGCTGGACTGCAGCTATGAACGCGTCCTGAGTTTTTCCTGGGTTGCTACGAACGACAGCGAGGAGCATCGCTGAAGCACATAGAGGGCAACCCAGCTTGATAAGGTCATCACTGGTCGGGCCACGATGTCCACTACAACCAGCAGATGACCTGAAAGCGGAATGTCACTGAACCGCCCATAGCAGCCGCGCGGACGAATTCTGGCGCTGCCCGAAAGAGGCCAGTCGTCGGCCGTTAGCCGACTTTGGCTCGGGGTGGTGAGCTGTCATTGAGTTGTCGCCCGAAAGCCGACGTTCGGCTTGGCGCCCATTTCGGCCGTTCGTAGCCTTCGCCAACACCTCCAAAGCAGTCGTCGCCTCACACCGGGTGACTGACCCCAGATAAGTTAGGAGCCGGTTCTCAGTGCTCCTCAGCGGGGCTCGGTGACCTCGTTACAGCTCGTCAGAGGGCTGCGCCCAGTCTTGGTGCTGTGCATACTCGCTTCCAGCGCTATGCGAACGTACGCCGCAACCGGTTCTATCATCCCACTAGCGCCAAGTTCAGATGCAGCGTTGCACCCGCGCAACAGGCACGCACTCGTCATGCGTCTACTCACGGTTGTGCGCATCGCACAGGGGACGGCACAGGATCATGATCGGGCAAGCTTCGTTGGCGAGACCCATCTCGCAACTCGCCTTGGCCCTATTGCTGACCTTGGGTCTCGCCGTCGTCCCTGGGTTTGCCGAGGAACAGGCGAACGACAAGGCGAAATCCTCGTCGGGCAGCGGTGGCTCTGAGGGTAAGAGCGACAAGTCAGACAAGCAGAAGGAGGTCGATACCGAGCACCTATTCGGCTTCACCGAAGGGTCTGACGCCGGTGAGAAGGGCGAGCAGGAAGTGCTCGTCGACACGATCTCTCGCTTCAGCAAGCGCCGTGACGGCCCCGGCCCCTCCACCTACCGCGTGCTCGACACACGGCTCTCCTACCAGTTCAACCCGGCCGATCGGTTCAGCATTGAGCTCAGCGCCTTCGGCAACTTGCGTCGACAGCGCAACATCGCAGACCTCGACGATAAATCCTTCGGTACCTTCGATGGCGCCTCGGTGGAATTGAAGTATCAGTTTCTGAAAGGATCAGCCGAGCAACCATTGGGGATCGCCGTCGAGCTGCGCCCCCGCTTCACCCGGGTTCTGCCTATCGAGGGCAACGGGGCCAACGTGTTCGACATGGAGAGCCTCATCCAGCTCGACGTGCAACTCGTGCCCGGCAAGATCTGGTACGGCAGCAACATCAGCTTCGAGCCAGCGGCTGGGCGCCAACGGGGCTTTGCCGGCCAGGGTTACCGCTCCTCGACCTTTCTCTGGTCAAACGCCGTGGTCGGGCAGATTGCGGATGGTACCTTCATAGGTTCGGAGGTGCGCTACCTGCGCGGCTATGACGGGGTCTTTCTCAATCGGCTGGAGAGCGAGGCGGTGCTCGTCGGGCCAGTCCTGCATCGACGCTTCACCGAGAAGATCTGGCTGACGGTGGCCTACGCAGGCCAAATCTGGGGGCGCGACACCGATCCATCTTATGCTCGGCGCGGGCTAGGCTTGAACCAGTTCGAGCGCCACAATCTGCGTGTGAAGCTCGGCATGGAATTCTGAGCAAAACAAGTCGCCTCGAACAGCCGAACCGCTGTGAACGGTTGCCACAGCTGGCACCACTGTGAAGGACAAACGCTGTAAGATCCAGATCGGTCGCGCCTGACTGGCAGCGCACTCTTCAGGGTCGAGTTCGAGAAATGCATCTCCGCAGAACGGCTCAAGCATTTTGGCTCAGGCCGCGGCTTCTCGGCTCGGCGGCGCTTTGCTTGGCGCTAAGCCTGGTCCTGCCCATACCGTCTGTGTGGACGAGGCTCCTTATCGGCTGGTGCGCAGGCGTCATTACCTATGTAGCGCTAGTCATCTTTCAGCTGACGCGCGGCTCGAGTGAAGCACTTCGCCGCGAGGCTTCCCGTCTCGACGATAGTGCGTTCATGATCTCCTTGTTTGCAGTTCTTGCCGCTGCTGCGAGCTGTGGGGCTGTGGCGATGTTGCTGTTCGGCCAGCAAGAGCAGGATGCATATCGGATCCCTCATATCACCCTCGCTGCCCTTACGCTGATCTGCGCATGGGTCTTCGTGCAGGTGGTCTTTACCACCCACTATGCGCACATCTACTATGGCGAAGAAGGTGGCAAGTCTCGTTGTGGTCTGGATTTTAACGGCGACGATAGCCCCGATTTTTGGGACTTCTTCTACTTCTCCGTAACGATCGGGGCAACGTCGCAGACATCTGACACTGACATTGCTGCAAAGCATATGCGCAGGATCGCAACTTTGCAGACGCTGTACGCTTACTTCTTCAACACGAGCCTCCTTGCGTTAGCAGTGAACATGGCGGCTGGCCTTGCTCAGCATTGAAGCCAGCAATCCTTGTTCTTTAGATGTATTGTTAGACCATACCAAGATTGGGAGTACGGTTCGTCATTTGGCGGTGCTATCGAGGGTGTACTCGTGCTGCTAGAGGGTACTGAGATCCGCGCGTTCGGCCTTTCGGCTTCGCCGTCGAGAAGCTTTGAATTAGATAGGCGTCGGCGCGCTCATCCCGGGCGCTCAGTCGCGGGGTCACCGCTGTCTCCATGGTCCAGGCCGGCGTCGCCGGCGTCCTCGACGGCACGCACAACATGTTCATCGCGCTCTCGACCGATCCGAAGCCCGAGGCAATGGTAGATGGCCTCGGAAGCCGCTTCTTCGTCACCGAGACCGCGATCAAGAGCTTCTCGGTCGGCTACCCGATCCAGTCGCCGCTCGACGCCGTGCTGACGCTCCGCAAGCACCAGACTGACCTACGAGGACGCCGCCGAGCTTCTCGGCTGCCAGGTCGGAACCGTGAAGAGCCGGGCCAGCCGCGCGCGCAACCTCCTGGCGAGTTCGCTCGACGTAGCCGTGGCACGTCTTTCCAAGCTGACGGTCTTCTCCACGCCGATTGCGCCCGAGGTTGTCGCCTCGTGACCGGTGCAGCTTCGCTCCGGGACCCCTACCTAAGAGACGAGCACGATTTCAACACGCCGGTTTCGCGCGCGTCCCGCGGGGTTGTCAGATCCGCTCGGGAACTGGTTGGGCACGACTGGGTCGGTCTCCCCCATGCCGAGGGCCTCGACGATGCGGCGCTCGACTCCCCCTCTTTGTATCAACCAGGACGCGACGGAATCCGCTCGCCGCTTTGAGAGACCGAGATTATAGCGCGCCGTCCCACTCGAGTCCGTGTAGCCCCTCACAATCGCGCGGCGCGGTCTTCTTGCCTTGATGGTCATTGCGGCCTGCTGAAGGATACCGTCGGCCTTGGGGCTCAGGTCGAACCGATCGAATCCAAACAATACATCGCTCGGCAGCACGAGGACGTTCGAGCTATCATGTGCAGTCACCCTGATCAATTCATTAGCTTGCTGGGGGGCTACATCCGGCATGAGCGGAGCGTCGACAGAAGGCACCTCGCCTTTCCAAATCAGCCCGATCCCACCCGTAACGCCAGCCGTCAGCTGCATCCCGAAGTTCATGCCGGCGACGGCCAATACGCCCTTCGCATGGCTCTGAAACAGACTAGCCAACCCCACTTTGTTCCTGCGCACCTCATCGCCGCCAGCTCCGCCGATCAACACGCCCAAGCCCTCGACCAGGCTGACCTTCCCCTCATTCATTGCTAGATCGGATGCCCAACTCCCGGCGCCCTGGGCCATTCCATGCGCTACAAGGAAGATTGCCACCTCCTTCTTGAGCAGATGGGTAGGTATCCCGAAGTAGATAGCAGTGGCAGAAGCGCCAAACCCAGCGCCTGCTCCCGCATTGCCGAAAATAAACCCGCCTTCAAAATCCTGCACACTCAGTTCGCCATTTAAAAATGTATCGAGCATGTAAACCTTCTTCACTCCATCCTCGACCGGAAGGTTGTCTTGGGGCCAGGTCACATTGAATTTGGCACCAAGGCTCGCTCCAGCTCCGATTTGTGCGTAGTTGAAGCGAAATTCGGCTTTCTCCGGAGAGGCTAACAGCATTACCCCGCCCTCTCCCGAGCCAATGCCATAGCCTGCACCTGTGCCGTTGATGGCGTTGATCTTCCATTTAGATAATCTAGCTCTGTACATACTGGCTTCCCCTTGCAGAACGCGACGGAGATCTGGCTAGTGTTTTGGATTGCTTTCACAGCCCACGAGCCTCTCGAAGGCTGCTCCCAAGATGCCTCTGCGAGCTAGTCTGTTTTTTGAACTGGCCCGTCCGACAAGGATGTGATTTGCTCTGGACATGAGCGCGAGCGGCTACAATCAGTTCTGTGCGATTGCAAAAGCTTCGGAGGTCGTGGCAACACGCTGGACGCCCTTGATTCTGCGCGAGTTGATGACCGGCGTTCACACTTTCGGAGATATTCAGCGCGGCATCCCGCTTATCTCCCGAGCGATGCTCGTCGCTCGCCTACGTGAGCTGGAGACCGAGGACATCATCGAACGTCGGCCACGGCCCGACGGGACCACGCAGGAATATTGGCTAACACCGGCAGGCGAAGCCCTGCGCGAAGTTGTTTGCGAGTTGGGCCACTGGGGGCTCGTCTATGCGCGCGACCGCATCAAACCGGCTGACCTCGATCCCACGCTCTTACTTTGGGGCTTTCGCAAGCGTGCACGTCTCGACTGCCTCCCCGATCGCCGCGTACTTATCCGATTCGAGTTTTCCGGCGTACCGGCCTCACGTACCCGTTATCGTATTCTTTGGCTTGTCTTACAGCGTTCTGGGGCTGAGGTTTGCGCCAAGGACCCGGGCTTCGAGACCGATCTGGTCATCCGCGGGAATGTCGCCGATTTCGTCAGTATCTACCTCGGACACGTTCGCTGGAAAGACCTCGAGAACGGCGTTATTGCGATAGACGGAGATCCAGCATTGGCTAGGGAAGTTCCTGCTTGGATCCGGCTTGATCAAGTTGTGGGCCACGACTTTCCTCCGGTTCCGCTCCCCGCCTCGGGCCAGAATGCTGGTGTCCAAGCAGGCTATGGAGTGTTCGCATCAAACCGGACCTAACGTACATCCCCACCGGCGATGTGCATTAAAAATCGCTACTTATATTCTGCTTCAGTTCTCTAATTATGAGCGGTGCGTCCCCGCACCTTCATATATTGCGCTATTGCTTAGCGTAAATTTCGGCAAACAACTTTGAGGAGGAGCGCATGGCCGTTGATATTTTTCTGAAGCTCGATGGGATCAAGGGCGAAGTGCAGGACCACAAGTACAAGGACGAGATCGACGTGCTCTCCTGGTCGTGGGGCGCCTCGCAATCCGGCAACGCGCATACGGGTGGCGGCGGCGGCGCGGGCAAAGTCAGTGTTCAGGACTTGAGTCTTACGAAGTACATCGACAAGTCAAGTCCGACGCTGTTCCAGCATTGCTGCAGCGGCAAGCATATCAAGAAGGGCAAGCTCATCATCCGCAAGGCCGGCGACAAGCCGCTCGAGTACCTCACCGTCGATCTCGAGGACATCATCGTCGCGCACGTCTCGGTGGGCGGCTCGCACGGCGAGGACAAGCTCACGGAGCAGGTCACACTAAACTTTGGCACCTTCCACGTGAAATACGCCGTGCAGAACGCCGATGGCAGCAAGGGCGCCGAGACCGAGCACAAGTGGCACATTGCCAAGAACATCGCCGGGTGAGCAGGTCAGATCCTGTCCGGAGTCGCCTGTCCGCTGGGGCATGCCGTAGCGGACAGGCGGCGCAGGTTCGCCAGCGCCGGCTGACATCCACGAAGATTTTGGGTCGGAGGCGGAACGTCCGCTTCGGGATAAAGAGCCAGGGTCCGGTTGCCACCCAATGCAAACCTCTGGAATGTCCGTTTCCGAGCAGCGGGTGGTCTTGGGGACCGACACGCAGGACAGCGCCATCGCCCGACAAGCCGCGGTCGTATTGCTAGCTCGGCGCGGACGCGCCAACCAAGTCGCGCTACACGCCACTACGCTGATCGCTCTGGAAGCGGTGACCCTCGGTCTCGCCGCCGATCGCGACAACGCCCTACAGCAACTCGCCAACCTCGACCGGCTGAGGAAGCTTGTCGGTCCCTGAACGCCGTTACCATTTTCGGTCTCGAATGGGCTGCTGTGCAGACCCGCAGCCCTGATTGCTGCCAGATGTGTTCGACAATAGCGGCGCAACATACGTCCGCTTTCGGGCGCCGCACGACCGAGCATGAACGACGGCGTTGGGTCGCTACGAGCCCGTCCGCTTTTCCTATGCTCCTTCTCCGAAGCGGACGAGCCGCTATCGGCCAGCCCCGGTCGTTCAGGACCGATCAGACGGCGGGTAAGCAGACCTTCCGAACGCTCGAGAAGGGTCGAGAGCGGGCGCGGCGGCGACGTCCGCTCTGTCGTATTGCTGTCCGCACTATGCCGCACGCCTGCCGACGACGCGCACGAACACCGCAGTCAAAATGGCCTGCTCCGTAAAAGCTATCGGCATCGCTGCTGATGCTAATAGAGCTTATGGAGCCCCCTATGACAATCGTACCCTCCAGAACGGACGAGCGCCGCCTACTGCGCCTCATCGCGACCGTGAATGAAACCGGCGCTCCATTTTCTTCGAAATCGGCAGAGGGACGGTACATTCGCAACATGGACCAAGACGTTGTTCGCGACCTCCGTGGACTGCAGTTTGAGTGCGAGGTCGGCAAAGCTTTCGATCGAGCTACGATCGAGCGGATCCTCGCCAGCTCTAGCGATGGGACTTGTGTCTACGAGGCCGACGCCATGGGCATGCTCCTCCTCTGTGCCATCGCAAAGCTAGTCGAGGAAATCCATGACATTCGCACGGCGAAAGTATTGCGCTTGCTCGCAAAGCAGATCTCGCGATATGGGGCAAGCCAACTCCGCGAAACTGTATTGAATGTCGTTGACGATGTAGTGAACGGATACGACTAAAGCCGGCGTCTGTCGCCTACGTCATCACACCGGAAACCCGTCGAACGACGGTGTTTTTGATAGGTATCCAGCCAACAGGCTGTTCTAGCCCTCTAGAGACACGGAAACTTGAGAGTATCGGCGAAGATCGCGCAAACGTAAATCGTGGATCAGAAATAACGCCACCACGGCGATCACTTGCACCGCGTAAAAGCCAATTACAAACGCGACCACATCGAGGCGACTGGACTTGCCAGCGCGTCGTAGGTTGCCGTCAGACGCTTCAATGCGCCCTGCTGGAAAAACGCGGGGTGTATATGGACAGTCATGTGCTGCTAGACCATTACTGAGGTACTAGTCAATGATTAAGAATATATCACTCATCGCTGCCTGGCAACAATGGGTAGCCAATCAAGTTACCAACGGAATGACCCCATACCTGATGACTTTCATTTTCAGTGAACTCGGCAAGAGCCCTGCCGCCACGCTTGCGATCATGTTCAGGGAAGTAGATCGGGTTTATGCTCTCCATGCTACTCGCGTGGTGCGCAACCCCCGCGGCGAGCACGATCACCGCAGATTGCCTATCTGGATCGTCAGCCCGGACCTGCCGGTCCTAAAACGCGAAAAAGACGGCAGCTCAACTAGCAACGTAAATCACGGTTTGCACCTCCATGCAGTCGGCCTCTATCGTCATAAGACGAGATTGACGACATCAATTGATCAGCATTTTCATGAAAGACAGAGACTATATACCGATCGAGATCGACCGTTATTTCGGATTCACGTCGAGCCGATCAATGATCACATCGATGCAGTTGTCGATTACGCCTTGAAGGGCCTCAGGCGGCTACAGCTTGGCTCGGACAAATTGCATGTTCTCCCGCGCTCTCGGACCGAATTGACTTCGTAAGGCCCGACAAAACGAAGGGGCCCGAGTTTCATTCGGGCCCCTCAATCTAACCTTGGTTCTGGGGGTGCCTGCCCTTACTTTCAGCGGATCGGTTTGAGCTTGAAGCGCTTCCAGGCTCCAGGACCCTCAATACGCTCTATCCGTAGTTTCGCGCTTTCACCGACCTTGAGGCCCATCAGTTTAGGGAACTGCTTCTCTGTGACCTCGACGGTAACCGTCCTCGGCTTCTTTGCAACGTCCGCTTGAGGCTTCGAAACGGCTGGACTTTTTTCCGCAGGCGAGCAGCCCTCAAGATCAACGTCTTGCTCCTCTCGATTTTCGCCCATCAGATCGTCAGTCGGGAACGCTTCCGAGCTCATCTTGGATGGCTGTTCATCGCGTCTTGCAGCCCTCGCCGACGGCTTAGCGTGGGCTCTGCAAAGAGCTTCAATGCCGCCGCGGTCCTTGATTTCGTTGGCCAGTCTATTAATCGATATACCCTCCGCCAGAAGCGGACCGATCGCCCGATTGTACTTACTCACGGTCTTAGTTCGAGCCTTTCGCTTTCCCCCGACGACGCAATGCAGGACGCTGCGGAGGGGGGCTTTAGGGTCAGGTTTTGTGCCCCGCAGCCGCTTCGCCAACTCAGAATTAGTGGTGAACTTCTCCCATTCTTGTCGATTCTGCTGGAGGCGGAGAGCAATACGAGCTGCATCGACGAGTGCCCAGTTCAACCCTTTCCGGTAATTGGAAGACAACGTCTTCAGATATTCACGAACACTTCCGACTGCTTCCACCACAGTGAGCTGAGGCTGGAGGTCAGTCGCTTTAAGCGACTGACGATTCGATCGTGAATCTTTTGAGGTTCTCTCTCCCTTGCTCATCATTGTGCCCTCCCGTCGTTGATCGCACGAACGAGGGCGGCGATGTCCTCACAGCGCCATGCAGTCATCCGCGGACCTAACTTCACTGGTTGCGGATAGCGACGGATGCGAACGCCCTCCCACCAAGACGATCGGCTGATTGGTAGAGGTCCACCAGGGTATAGGATCTGGCTCAGACGAAGATATCCGCCTTCCCGGAGCACAAATGGCTCGGCTTGAACGGTAGTTTTTGCTGTATGCACTGATTTTCTCCTATCAACTCTTAGCTGGATTGCTTTGGTTGACAGGTAAATAATGATCCGCGAGAAGCCTCCTAAACAGGCTGGTTGATTGCTGCGCCACAAAAATCCATACAAATCAGTGAGTTAACTCATCTGATCACCTCTACCATTTTCGCTTGCAATGCCTCGGGCAGGACCGGAATTTCGACTGCAATGGCTTTAATGTCCTTCGGCATTCGAGGAAACTTTATGCGCGCCCTCGCCCGTGAGTCGAGGATGTCATTGAGCTTTTGCATAACCCATTTCACCTCACCAAAATAACGTCGGAGGGTACTTCTATTATACATGCATTCGTCAACCGCTTTTGCAAATTCAGTATCCTGCGGATTTAGCGACCAATCCAAAGCCGAATGATAATGCTCAACGTATATGAAAGGAAGTGAGGCGGCTCTCGCTCTCCAATATTTCTCGAATGTGCGTTCGGACATTGCCCAATTCGGATTGAAAACTCCGGCCTCAATCAATAAATGTAAGCTGGCGAGGTTCGGCTTATGTATCTTGTTCGAAACTTCGATACCCTCGCTTAGCAAGTAATTTGTAATTTGCGCATAAAATTGGCGGTCATCATATCTGTTCGTCCCATTTGTAACAATTTCGAAGTCCGGGTTGAACGCTGCGTGTATTGAGCTGAATCTATGGGCCACATCGAGGGTTAGGTATCTAAAAAGACTAGAACTCTCCTCCTGGCTTAATAAGCCAATATTATTGATCTTATGCGTTTGCATCAAATATGATGTTGTACATTGGATCATCGCCGCGATATGATATTCAAGTTCCGCTGGCCAGTGCAGCCATGTGAGGTATTGAAACAGCGCATCACGATATGTAACATCCGTAGAAGACTCAGATCCAGTTAGTATGGCGATAGACTGTTCAACGTCTAACACATTTTTCGCCGCTTTTATATTGAGTGCATGCTGTACGTTTTCCTCTTCCTTACCGCGAGTCCATCGGTAAACAGACGCTGTTGAAAGTCCGTGCTTTTCGGCAATTTCTGGCATGCTCAGGCCAGCGAGGGAGTCGCGTAAAATCAGATTGATGTACCCGGCCTTCTGCTCGACGGTTGGACGTATTCCGGGGCGTCTGCGCACGATGCGCTTCCGAGTTGGCTGATTTTTGATTGTGGCCATGTCGTTCAGACCGCTGCGTGAGTCATTGCCGATCCGAGACGGGAATCGATCCAGGTTTTTTTTGTAACCCGCCACTTCGCTTCGAGCATTTGATAAGTTTGTGACCCAACCCAGCGTCCGTTCCTCGACAACGGACGTAGACGGAAGGCTGGATCCGGGCAGATGGTAGGCGCGTGCAGGAGGTCACCCAATAATGGATGCGGGCGGAACCGCCCCGCCCTCGGACTACAGCAATAAGGCTCGGGCTTTCGTTAATCCTGCCTTTCGTTCAGACACCGAGAACCCCTTCTTGCACTTTGCAACGATCTTCAAGCTGACGCCGTGAAGGGCCGCCGCTGCTCTCAGGCTCGCTTGGCTAAGCTGTACCGCCTGCGGACTTCCACCGTCGTAGTGGCGCTCCCATGCTGTATCTACTCTCGAGCCGCATCCTTCCACTCTCGTGAAAGAACGGCTTCATCAAACCCTTGAAGCATGGATTTACCCTGGGTCAAAGGCAGCCAAGCAGGTCAAGTACACTCGTGAACCTGTCCCCGAATTGTTCAAGTCTGACGACTAATTAGATCTTGCTTATCGGTCACAGCGCGCGAATTAGGCGCAAAATTCAGCCCACTGTTCCATCATCTCTCTACGCTTTGCGAGGAGGTCGCCGCGCCGGTAGGCAGCCTCAACCTTGCTCTCTACTGCGTGCGCTAGTGCCATCTCGGCGACCTCTCGCGGAAAGCTTGTAGCCTCAGCAGCCCAGTCGCGAAACGACGATCGGAAGCCGTGCGTGGTGACAGACACCCCCATGCGGCGCAGGGTCATCTCGAAGGCCATGTCCGACATCGGCTTGTTCCCCGAGCGTCCAGGAAAAATGAGGCTGCTGTCGCTCGTCAGAGCTCGGGCTTGCGCCAGAATGGCAAGTGCGCGTTTGCTGAGCGGGACACGGTGCTCGCGCTTTGCCTTCATGCGGCCGGCGGGCACGATCCAGAGCGCGTTAGGCTCGTCGATCTCAGCCCACTCTGCGCGCCGCACCTCGCCCGTTCGAGCCGCTGTCAGGATCAGGAACTCGAACGCCAAGCAGCCTAACTCTGCCCGCTTTGGAGAGGATCGGAGCCGCGCAACGAACGCCGGCACTTCAGCATAGGGTAGCGCAGCGTGATGCTGTACCCGCTCACTCTGCTTCGGTAGACCCTTCGCAACGCCAGCAACCGGGTTCTCGCCGGTTCGGTGCCCAGCTGCTTTTGCCCAGTCGAGCACCGTCCTGATCCGCTGCTGTACGCGTCGCGCTGTCTCGGGTTTCGTCAGCCAAATCGGAGCGAGCGCACGCAGAACGTCAGGGGTACCGACTTGGTCAACCCGACGGCTCCCGAAATGCGGAAAGGCGTAGGTTCGGAGAGTGTTGATCCATTGCGCTCCATGCTTGGCATTGGCCCAGGAGGCTTTGTGCTCGCCATGGACCTGCTCAGCTGCGTCAGCAAAAGTCGGAATCGCGACCTGGACCTTGCGCCGATCTGCGAGGGGATCTCCGCCCTCCCTCGCAACCTTCCGAATGGCGAGGGCTTTTTCGCGGGCTTCGGCGAGGCTGACGAGGCTCAACCCGCCGAGGCCGATATCTCGGCGCCGGCCCTGAACGACTGTGCGGAGCAGCCACCGCTTCGAGCCTGTTAGCTCCACGACGAGGTACAGACCGCCTCCATCCGCGTAGCGACCCGACTCTTTGAGGGCGCGAACTTGAACGGTGCTGAGTGCCTTTTCAGGATGCTTGCCCTTGCCTCCCATCGATCGGTCCACCGAACTCGGCCACCCACATTTTCTACCACATTACAGGCTGGCTGCCCGCGGATTGCAATGGATCTTCTCGGAGCCCAGCCGTTCCCCAACCTAGGTTCTATGAGGCTGACGATGCTGACGTTTCGGCCTTCCTCGGCGGCCGCGGCATCTTGCTGGACAATCGGGTTGGGCGGACTCCGTCTCCGCCATTCGGCTCCAAAGTTTGCAACGGGAGCATGCACTTAGCGCGCCTCGGCCGCGTTGCCCACGCAGGGATGTGCGGCTCAGCGTCTAGTGCGCTCTAGCGCCGACGCTTCGCTCAGTGGGATCGCCGCGGCGGCGGGCAGGTCGGCACGCATGACGGTCTCGTGAAGCCGCTTGCATTTGAGTGATCGGCTACACCCAGCCTTCCAATCTTCGGTTGCATACTGATCGTCGCAAGCGTTGCCCGGAGTGTAGGCCCATGGAAGAGCGGCGCAGTGAGGCCCGCACCCGCGTCGTCGAGGCCGGGGTGATCAGCATCGATGAGCACAGCACGATGCCCTGCGTGATCCACGACCTGTCGGAGACCGGCGTCCGCCTGACCATGATGGCGACCGAGCGGGTGCCCAACACCTTCCTGCTGCACGCCTCCGGCTACGGTTCGGGCATCTGCGAGGTCGCGTGGCGGACCGACGAGTCGATCGGCTGCCGCCTGACGCGCCTCGGGGCGTGGTAGGTCGTCGGCCCGGTCCTGAGACGGTCGGACCGGAGGAGAGCGAAACGGGCGAGCCCCGGCTTCCCGCTCGGCGATGAGGAGCGAACGGCAGCCGTCTCAAGATCCTGTGTGCGCCCGATGCGCGCGACGGCCGATCCCGGGCGATCCCGGGCGACAGAGCCCCTGCGCGTCAGGCTCGATCCGTCGCACCCCGGCCCGGGACCGGGGACCGGGCGAGCAGTCCGATGCGAGATCCGCCGGTTCGTCGCGGGAATCCGCCCTAGGCCCGCGAGATCGGAAGACGCCTGTCGGCCTCGGCCTTCGGCGGTCCGGAGGAGCGGCGCTCGACCAGTTCGATCGCCATCTCGATGCAACGCGGACGCGCCTCGCCCCGGAGCCGCGCGAGCAGATGGTCCGCGATCTCCCGCCCGAGTTCGGCCGTCGGCAGGTGAACCGTCGTCAGCGGCGGCGCGATGTGGCTCGCGATCTCAAGATTGTCGATGCCCACGACGGAGAGGTCCAGTGGGACGCGCAGGCCCCGCTGCTCCGCCTCCAGGAGGACGCCGACCGCCAGGAGGTCGTTGCCGCAGATCACCGCGGTCGGCGGCTCGGCGAGGCCGAGGAGCTGGGACAGACCGGCCCGACCGCCGGCGAGCGTGAAGGGCGCCTGCGCGATCCGGGCATTCGGCAGGTCGATCCCGGCCTCCGCCAGGGCGCGCCGCGCACCCGCGATGCGCAGGCGCGCGCGGTCGTTCGATTCGGTGAAGCCGGAGACCATGCCGAAGCGCCCGTGCCCGAGCTCGACGAGGTGGCGCGCGGCGAGGTAGCCGGCCCGGGCGTTGTCGAAGCCGATCGCGTCGAGGCGTTCGTCGAACGACCAGCTCAGAACCACCGGGATCGGCGCCTCGGTGAGCAGCGCCCAGGTCTCGGGCAGATGATCGGCCCCCACCACCGTCAATGCGTCGACCCCCCGCCCGAGCATCGAGCGGACGGAGGCCGCCTCCTGCGCCGCGCTGTACTCGTGGGCCGCGATCAGCAGCTGGTAGCCGTGCCGTGCGAGGTTCGTCTGCAGGGCCTGGACGGCCCGGGCGAAGATCGCGTGATCGAGCGTCGGGATGATCGCGCCGATCGTGCGGGTGCGCCCGGATGCCAGGGCCTGGGCCGGCCCCCCCGGCAGGTAGCCGAGCGCCGCCGCAGCGGCACGCACACGCTCCACCGTCTCGGGATGCACCGCCCGCGAGCCGGCCATGGCGCGCGAGGCCGTCGCCGGCGAGACGCCGGCGCGCGACGCGACCGCCTGCAGGGTCGGGCGTGTGATCCGTTTCACGGGCCGCGAACCTCGGTCGCCTGCATCCATAAAAATTTTCGAATGCGCATTCACGACATGCCGAGGCGCCCTGATCAACGGGAATCTAGCCGAATTCCGCTCTGACAAACAAGGGCCGGCGCGGGCGGAGCCGCTCTTGACAGCGCTCGAAGTCGGAATTCTAATGAAAGCGCTTTCATGTACAATGAGGCATGGCGAGCCGCACCAAAGCAGCCGCCGACGGGAGAGGAAACCTCGTGAGGCTCAGCCGCCGAACCTATGTCGGCGCGACGACGCTGCTCGTCCTCGCGCTTCTCTGGTACGTCGCCACGAGCGGTCTCGGTCTCGTCTCGGCGGGCCGTTTCCCCGCGCCGGGCGATGTCGAGGCCGCCGCGATCCAGGCCTTCGGTCGCGGCTATCCGGACGCGACCCTCCTCATCCACATCCTGCACTCGCTGAAGCTCGTCGCCATCGGCTTCGTCGTCTCCGTGGCGCTCGGCGTGCCGCTCGGCCTGCTCATGGGCTGGAACCGGATCGCCGAGGCCTTGATCAACCCGGTCTTCCTGGTTCTGCGCCCGATCCCGCCGCTCGCCTGGATCCCGCTGGCGATCCTCTGGCTCGGCCTCGGTGACGAGGCGAAGGTGCTGGTGATCTTCCTCGCCGCCTTCCCGCCCGCGGTGATCAGCACCCATGCCGGGGTGCGCGCGGTGCTGCCCCCCGTGGTCGAGGCGGCGCAGATGCTCGGTACGCCGCGCCTGCGCTTCGTCCTCGAGGTGCTGGCGCCGGCGGCGGCACCGATGATCTTCACGGGCCTGCGCCTGTCCCTGCAGGCGAGCTGGACCACCCTGGTGGCGGCCGAGCTCGTCGGCTCGCTGGCCGGGCTCGGCTACGTCCTGAACGTCGCCCAGCAGGATCTCTATCCCGGCATGATCCTCGTCGGCATGGCCGCGGTCGGCGTGCTCGGGGCCGGGACCACCGCGCTCCTCGGCCTCGCCGAGCGGCGCGCGGTGGTTTGGGCTCGGGACGCGACGGCATGATCGCCTACCGCCAGCCCCTGCCGCTCGGCCGCTCCCTGCTTCTCGGGGCGGTCGGCACCCTGGCGTTCCTCGGCCTCTGGGACGGCCTCGCGCGCTCGGGCCTCGTGCCGCACCTGTTCCTGCCGGGCCCGCTCGAGGTGGCCGAGCGCTTCGTCCGCCTCGTGACGACGCCGTTCGCCGGCGGCACGCTCCCCGCCCATCTGGCCTCCAGCCTGCAGCGCTTTCTCGGCGGCTTCCTGCTGGCCGCGTTCGTCGGCATCCCGCTCGGCCTGATGATGGGCTGGTCGCGGCTGCTCGACGACATCGTCACGCCGATCTTCGATGCGCTCCGCTTCATCGCGCCGATCGCCTGGGTGCCCTTCGCCGCCCTGTGGTTCGGCACCGGCGTCGGCGGCCCGCTCCTGATCATCTTCGCTGGCGCCTTCCCGCCCTGCCTGATCAACGCCTACCGGGGCGCCCGCTACGTCGATCGCCGGCTCCTCGAGGCCGCGGCGATGCTCGGGACGCCGGGCCACCGGGTGATCGCCGAGGTGATGCTGCCGGCCGCCCTCCCGTCGATCGTGGCGGGCCTTCGCATCAGCGCCGGCCTCGGCTGGCAATCCCTCGTCGGCGCCGAGCTGATCGTGGCCTCCACGGGGGTCGGCTACATGATGGTGCAGGCTCAAGGGGCGGTCTCGACCACGACGGTGATGGTCGGGATGGCGGCCATCGGCCTCGTCGGCCTCGCCATCGATCTGGGATTGCGGTTCGTCGAGGCCCGCATCCGCGCGCATCTCGGACAGGCGTGAGGGACGAGCGATGAGCTGCATCCGGTTCGAGCGGGTCGACAAGACTTTCGGCGGGGCGGTGAAGGCCCTCGACGGGATCGACCTCACGGTGGCCGACCGCGAGTTCGTCGCCATCGTGGGCGCGTCCGGGTGCGGCAAGACCACCTGTCTCCGGCTCGCCGCCGGTTTCGAGGCGCCGACCGGTGGGCGCGTCACGGTCGGGGGCAAGGTTGTCACCGCGCCCGGGCCCGACCGGGCGGTGGTGTTCCAGCAATTCGCGCTGTTCCCCTGGAAGACCGTGGCGCAGAACATCGCCTTCGGGCTGCGCAACCAGGGGATGCCGGCCTCCGAGCGCGCGGAGCGCGTCGCGGCCGCGATCGGGATGATCGGGCTCTCGGCCTATGCCGATGCCTACCCGCACCAGCTGTCGGGCGGCATGCAGCAGCGCGTGGCGATCGCCCGCGCCTACGTGCTGGAGCCCGAGGTGCTGCTGATGGACGAGCCCTTCGGCGCCCTCGACGCGCAGACCCGGGTGGTGATGCAGGAGGAACTCGTCCGCCTCGCGCGGAAGAACCCGCGCACCGTCCTGTTCATCACCCACGGCGTCGAGGAGGCGGTCTACCTCGCCGACCGGGTCGCCGTGATGACCCGGCGCCCGGGCCGCATCAAGGAGATCGTCGACGTCAAGGCGATCCGCGAGGCGGAGCGCTGGGAGGACCACGCCCGGATCGAGGACGTGATGGACCTCGAATCCTTCGTCCACCTGCGGACGCACATCTGGAAGTCGCTGCGCGAGGAGAAGGGCGGGGTCGGCCACTGAGCCGGCCCGCGCATCCTGCAAACAGAGGGAGATGCATCATGGCCAGAACGCCGTTCGGGGGCACCGCGCCACGCAGGCGCCCGGCCCACAGGCTGGCAGGCGTCGCGCTCGCCGGCGCGCTCGCGCTCGCGCCGCTGCCGGCCGCCGCGCAGGAGGCCGCCGGTCCGCAGAAGATCGGCGTCTCCTACCAGCCCTCCCTCTACTGGGCGCTGCCCTACTACGTCGCCAGTCAGAAGGGCTGGTGGAAGCAGGTCGGGCTCGACCCGAGCTTCGCGGTCTTCCCCGCGGGCGCGCCCCAGGTCGCGGCGGCTCAGGCCGGCTCCTGGGATGTCGGAGGCACCGGCTCGGTGCCGGCGATCCTCGGCGCGGCCCGCTTCGGCCTCCTGACGGTCGGTCTGACCAACGACGAGTCGAAGACCAACGTCCTGATGGTCAAGGGCGACCGCTACGATGCGATCCTCAAGGACCCGAAGCAGCTCGCCGGCCAGAAGCTCCTCGTCACCACAAACTCGACCGCCGACTACGCCGCCCGCAACTGCCTGAAGAAATGGGGCCTGTCGGCACGCGACCTGCGCTTCGTCAATCTCGGTCAGGCGCAGATCATCTCGGCGGTGATCGCCGATGCCGGGGAAGTGGTCGGCGTCTGGGCGCCCAACACCTACACGCTGGAAGAGAAGGCCAAGGCGCGTGTCCTGTGCAGCGGGGCGGATGCCGGCGCGGTCGTTCCCGGCGCCCTCGTGGCGCGCGCCGATTACGCGAAGGCCCATCCCGACCAGGTCGCCAAGGCGCTCGCGGTCTACCTGCGGGGCTGGGGGTGGGCGAAGGCGAACCCCGCGGAGGCGCGGGCCATGGCCAAGCGCTTCTACGCCGAGGGCGGCGTCGAGGTCTCCGACGCGGCGATCGAGCAGGAATTCGCGCTGCGCCCGACCTTCTCCCTCGACCAGCAGCTCAAGGCCATGGCGCGGACGGGCGGCCCGTCCGAGATGGATGGCTGGTTCACGCGGATCGGCGGCTTCATGGCCGAGGTCGGCACCATCCCGCAGGCCCCCGATCCCAAGAGCTACATCGACGACGCCTTCCTGAAGCGCGTCGCCGACGACCCGACGCTGAAGACCTTCGCCACCGAGTTCGACGCGGGCGCCCGCCAGCGCTGAGCGCCCCCCTTCACGGGCGCGCAAGCCCGTCAGCCGACACCGGAGCCAACCCGAGATGACCATCGAGCATGTGAAGCGCGCGACCAAGACGCCGGAGACGGAGACCGATACGGCGCGCAAGGTCGTGACCGAGATGCTGGCCGCGATCGAAGCCCGCGGCGAGGACGCGGTGCGCGATTACGCGCGCAGCCTCGACAAGTGGACCGGCGCGATCGTGGTCTCCCCCGAGGAGATCGCGCGCCGCATCCGGGACGTGCCGGAGAGCGTGAAGCGCGACATCGCCTTCGCGGCGGGGCAGGTGCGCCGCTTCGCCGAGGCCCAGCGCGACAGCATCCGGGATTTCTCGGTCGAGCTGCTGCCCGGTCTGACCACGGGGCAGAAGCTCGTGCCCTGCAACGTCGCCGGCTGCTACGTGCCGACCGGGCGCTACGCCCACATCGCCTCGGCCTACATGTCCGTGGCAACCGCCAAGGCCGCGGGCGTGCCGACCGTGGTGGCCTGCTCGGCGCCGTATCGCGGAGCGGGCATCCACCCCTACGTCCTCTACGCCATGACGGTGGCCGGCGCCGACGTGATCATGACGCTCGGCGGGGTTCAGGCGGTCGCCGCGATGGCCTTCGGCCTGTTCACGGGCAAGCCGGCCGACATCATCGTGGGTCCCGGCAACAAGTTCGTGGCCGAGGCCAAGCGCATGCTGTTCGGGCGCGTCGGCATCGACGTGTTCGCGGGCCCCTCCGAGGTCGCGGTGATCGCCGACGCGACCGCCGACCCGGCGATCGTCGCATCCGACCTCGTCGGCCAGGCCGAGCACGGGCACGAGAGTCCCGCCTGGCTGTTCACCACCTCGCGCGCGCTCGCCGAGGCTGTGATGGACCGGGTGCCCCAGCTGATCGCGGCCCTGCCGCCGACCGCCCGCGACGCGGCGGGGGCGGCGTGGCGCGACTACGGCGAGGTGATCGTCTGCGACAGCCGCGAGGAGATCGTCGCGGTCTCCGACCGCTACGCCAGCGAGCACCTGGAGATCCACGCCGCGGACCTCGACTGGTGGCTCGGCGCCCTGAGCAACTACGGCTCGCTCTTCCTCGGCGAGGAGACGACGGTCGCCTTCGGCGACAAGACCTCGGGGCCGAACCACATCCTCCCGACGAAGTTCGCCGCCCGCTACTCGGCCGGCCTCTCGGTCCACAAGTTCCTCCGCCCGCTCACGTGGCAGCGGATGGACCGGGAGGCCTGCAAGACGATCGCCCAGGCGACCGCCCGCATCTCGCGTCTCGAGGGCATGGAAGCCCATGCCCGCACGGCCGACGACAGGCTCGCCAAGTACTTCCCCGACCACGGCTTCGATCTCGGCGTGGCGGTGAGCGCATGAGCTTCCGCCTCGCCGCGCTGTTCGATCTCACCGGTCGCACGGCTCTGGTGACCGGGGGCAATTCCGGGATCGGGCTCGCCCTCGCCCGGGCCCTCGGCCTTGCCGGGGCCGACCTGATCCTGTCGGCCCGACGGGAGGCCGAGCTCGCCGCGGCGGCCGCGGCGCTGCGCGCGGACGCGATCGCCTGCGAGAGCTTGCCGGTCGACCTGTCGGGGGCGGGGGCGATCGCGGACGCGGTGCGCGGGCTCGGCGGGCGACGCATCGACATTCTGGTCAACGCCGCGGGCGTGAACCTGCGCCAGCCCTTCGACGCGGTCACGGCGGAGGCGTTCGATCTGCACATGGCGCTGCACGTGCGGGCCCCGTTCCTCCTCACGCAAGCCCTAGCCCCCGCGATGGCGGAGCGCGGCTTCGGCCGCATCCTGAACATCGCCTCCCTCCAATCCTACCGCGCCTTCCCGAACTCGGCCCCCTACGGTGCGGCCAAGGGGGCGGTGGTGCAGCTCACCCGCGCCATCGCCGAGGCTTGGTCGGCGCGAGGAATCACCTGCAACGCGATCGCACCCGGCTTCTTCCCGACGCCGCTGACGCGGGCGGTCTTCGACGATCCCGAGCGCGCTGCGCGCAATGCCGCCCAGACGGCCTGCGGCCGCAACGGCGCGCTTGCCGACCTCCACGGTGCGGCGGTCTTCCTCGCCTCCGATGCCTCCGCCTACGTCACCGGGCAGACGCTCGCGGTCGATGGCGGCTACACGGCGAAGTAAGGGGACGGCTTCCGCGATGAAAGCGCTCGTCTACACCGGCCCGTACGCTCTGGAGCTGCAGGAATTGCCGCGGCCGACGCCCGGCCCCGGAGAGGTGCTTGTCCGCGTCGAGGCGGTCGGCATCTGCGGCTCCGACATGCATGCGTTCCACGGGCATGACGCCCGGCGGCCGGCACCCCTCGTCCTCGGGCACGAGGCGGCCGGGATCATCGCGGACGGCCCTCGGGCGGGCGAGCGTGTGACGGTGAACCCGCTCGTCACCTGCGGCCATTGCACGGCCTGCCAAGCAGGCCGCAGCCATCTCTGCCCGACGCGGCAGATCCTCTCGATGCCGCCCCGCCCCGGTGCCTTCGCGGAGTATGTCTGCGTGCCGGAGGGCAACCTCGTGGGGGTGCCGGACGGCCTGTCGATCGAGCACGCGGCTCTGGCGGAACCGCTCGCCGTCTCCTATCACGCCGTCAACCAGGGCGGGCGACTGCTCGGCCAGCCCCTGTCGGGCCTGCGCTGCATCGTGCTCGGAGGGGGCGCCATCGGCTTCGGAGCCGCGCTCGTCTTGGCGATGCAGGGCGCCGGCGAGATCTGGCTGGGCGAGCCGAACGCGCAGCGGCGTGCCGTCGTCGCCCGCGGAGTCCCGCGTATCCATGTCTACGCGCCGGGCGAGACCGGCGAACCGGATTCCGATAGCGCCGATCTGATCCTCGACGCCGTCGGCAGCCGGGCGACCCGCGCCGCGGCGAGTCGCTTGGCACGGCCGGGCGCGGCGATCGTGCATATCGGGCTGCTCCCGGGAGAGGAGGGATTCGACATCCGCAAGATGACCTTGCAGGAAATCGTCGTGTCGGGCTCGTACTGCTACACGATGCGGGAGTTCCGGGACGTCGTCGGCGCGCTCGCGGATGGGCGGCTCGGTGATCTGGATTGGCTGGAGCGGAGGCCCCTCTCCGACGGCGCGCACGCCTTTCGTGACATCGATGCGCAGCGGGCCGCGCCCAAGATCGTCCTTCGGCCGGACCACCTGCTGTGACGTGCGCCTCCGGAGCCGCCTCGGGCCGATCGATGGGCTGACGATCGGACCCGGCCGGCGGATCGATAGGATGGCCTTGCCCCCCGGCAGCCCGCCCGTGAGCATCGCCGTCGGTCGAACGACCGGTCTCGGCCAAAATCCCTCTATCCGCTTCCGCACCGGCCGCAGCGCGGCCGATCTCCGGCATCACCGGCGGATCAGTGCGCGGTCTCGATCCGACTCTGTTTCCGGCGACGACACGGCGGCACCAAGTCAACGTTCGAGACCTGACTATTGTCAATCGAAGCCAGTTCGGCACATTTCCAGGATGCGTTGAAAATCGATTCGGTTTCGGCAAAGGGCGCACGTCGATGATCGATCTGAAGCAGCCGTCACTTGCCCTGCACGCTGCCGACGTTCCTGGCTACCGCTACAAGATGTGGGCGACCTGGGAAGTGCCGAAGACTCTCCCGGTACCGGCCGTCGTCGAGTGGATCGCTTACGCGGTCGACCGGTCGCCCGAGATGCGCCTCAGCAACGTCGTGCTGAATTGCCATGGATACCCGGCGTATATCGGCATGGGAACGGGCATCGATCAGGGCAATGTAGGCTTGTTCGGCGCACTGAAAGCCAAGAGCATCGGATGCATCTGGGTCGTGGCATGCTTGGTGGGCGGCACGCAGTATAAGACCTACAAAGCCAATGGACCGCATTTCTGCTCGTCCCTCGCGAAGGCCGCAGGGACGTTCGTCGTTGCCGCGAACGTCGAGCAGTACGTCAGTGCGGGCTATGAGATGTATGCGCGCCTTCCGTTCACCCGGAGCGGAAACATCGACGATTTCGAGGGCGTGCTGACCCGCTATGATCCGAGTGGGACGAAGAAGGTGATCGGCAACAACGGTTCCGGGCTCTGGGATTAGGGCCGCATCCGACCCGACTGCATCCGGTCGGCGTCTGTCGGGCTTCGGGGCGATGCGCCGTCTTTCGACGAACCGGCCTCCGACTCGAGACGAAGGATGCGCCTCACGCCGTCTTGGCCGGGAGGGCGAACACGTCGATGAAGGACCGCGCCAGATCGGCCTCGCCCTCGAACGTGAGCGTGCCCCCCGCTCCGTCTCGGGTGAGCGGCGCCTTGCCGTAGATCGTGCGGCGCATCGCCATCGTATCGCCGGCGAAGGCGAGATCGGGTGCCTCGATCGTGCCCCGTCGCACGGTGATCGCACCGCGCGACACCGTCGCGATGAAGTCCTCGCCGGGGAAGCGAAAGGCGACCGACACGGACAGCGCCGCGGCGCGGTCGCGATCGATCAGGGCCTCAAGCGACATCATGGCCGACGCGGCCGACATGAACAGGCGCGGATCGTGGCGCGGCGAGCGGGCCGCCCAACGCCCCAGGTCGCGCATCATCGGGGCGGCATCGCGACCCCATTCCGTCAGGTCGTAGACCTGCACGTTGGCCGGTGACGGCAAGCGGTAGCGCAGGACGATCCCCGCCACCTCCAGGCTCTCCAGACGCTGCGTCAGCACGTTGGCGCTGATACCCGGAAGGTTGGCCCGGATCTCGCCGAAGCGTCGGGCGCCATAGACGAGTTCGCGCATGATCAGCAGCGACCAGCGCTCGCCGATGAATTCGAGGGCCAGGGCCGTCCCGCAGGCGTCGTCGTAGCGACGCTCTCTCGGCACGGCGGCATCCACAGTTATTTTTTCTGACTGCATGGTTGCTTTGTATAACCGAGGATGCGAGCCTGGGCAAAGCCGGGTCGCAGGGGGCCGCGACGGGGCCGAGCCGCCGGCTCTCACGGAGGAACGCGCCATATGCCGATTGCCGAGGGTAAACCCATCTGGTTCGAGTTGAACGCGGCCGACCAGGACGCGGCGCAAGCCTTCTACGAGGCGGTCGCCGGCTGGCGCGTCGCGCCGTCGCCGATGGCGGAGCATGGCGGCTACCGGATCGCGGAGGCTGACGGGACGCCTGTGGCCGGCATCCGGCGCGCGATGCCCGAAGCGCCCGGCTTCCCCGGCTGGGCCGTCTATCTCGCGACCCGCGACGTCGACGCCACGGCGTCCCAGGTGGTCGATCTCGGCGGCCGGATCCGGTTCGGACCGGTCGACATCCCCCATGTCGGCCGCTTCGCGATGGTCAGCGATCCGCAGGATGTGGTCTTCGCCCTGATGAGCCCGGAAAGCCCCGGCGCGAGTCCGGCCTTCGGGCCGGTGCCCCTCGGGACGGAGCGGACCCTCGGGCACGGCGTCTGGATCGAGCTCGCAACCCCCGATCCCGAGGCTGCCGTCGCGTTCTACGGGGCGCTGTTCGGCTGGGAGAAGCTCGGGGCCATGCCGATGGGCGGGATGGGCGAGTACGCCTTCCTCGGCCGGGGCGACCTGCGCCCCGGGGCGGTGATGTCGAGCGCGGCCACCGGCGCGCCGGCCGGGTGGAACTGGTACGTCCACGTCGCCGATATCGATGCCGCGCTCGCGCGCGTTCGCGAGAGAGGCGGCACGGTGCTCCAGGGGCCCGATCCGATCCCCGGCGGCAGCCACTCGGCCAAGATCGCGGACCCGGCGGGCAACGGGCTTGGCCTTGCCGGCCCACGCCTGACGTCCTGACGGGAGCCACGCGATGACGAGCGATAAGCTGACGACCTGCCTTTGGTTCGAGCATGGCCAAGCCCGCGAAGCCGCGGAATTCTATGCCAGGACCTTTCCGGACAGCCATGTCGGAGCGCCCATGAACGCCCCGTCGGAATACCCGGGCGGACCCGCGGACACGGAACTCACCGTGGCCTTCACCGTGCTGGGCCGCCCCTTCGTCGGCCTGAACGGCGGGCCCGCCTTCAAGGCCACGCCGGCGGTCAGCTTCATGGTGCTGACCGAGGATCAGGCGGAGACCGATCGTTACTGGGACGCCATCGTGGGCAGCGGCGGGGCGGAGAGCCGGTGCGGCTGGTGCACGGACCGCTGGGGCTTCTCCTGGCAGATCACGCCGCGCGCCCTCCTGGTCGCCAACAGCAATCCCGACCGCGCCGCGGCCCGGCGGGCATTCGAGGCGATGATGACCATGCGCAAGATCGACATCGCCCGGATCGAGGCCGCCGCGCGCGGAGCGGATCTCGACACGTAGGATCGTTGATCGCGTCCCCGCTCGCTGGCGGCGTTCGCCAGGAGCGACGGGCGCCGGCACGACGCGGACGGGCGACCGGCGCACGAGACAGGGTGGATGGAGGCAGGCTGCCGGCGTTCGACCCGTCGTCTCGACGCGTCGGATCGTCCGGGCATCGACGCGCAGGGAACACCGAAATGCACGCGGACGAACCGAGCGATCGCCTCACCGGGCAGGCCCGCACGATCCTGGAGCGGACCTCCGATCGGGAACTCGTCGTCACGCGAACCGTCGACGGCCCGGTGCACGCCGTGTTCGAGGCCTGGACCCGGCCCGACCTGTTCCGGCGATGGTGGGCGCCCCGATCGTTCGGCATGTCCGTGATCTCCTTCGAGGCCGATATCCGTACGGGGGGCACGTACCGGCTGGTGATGGGCCATCCCTCCTCGGAGCGGTCCATGGCGTTCTTCGGTCGCTACCTCGCGGTGACGCCACGCTCCCGCCTCGTCTGGACCAATGAGGAGAGCGGCGCGGACGGGCCTGTCACCACCGTGACCTTCGAAGCGAGGGGCCGGGCGACACGGGTCGCCGTGCGGGAGCTCTATCCCTCGAAAGAGACGCTCGATGACGCCGTGGCCTCCGGAAGCACGGGCGCGTGGAGCGAGCAATTCGACCAGCTCGACGCGGTGATCGCCGTTCTCGACACGGACGTCTGAAGGCCAGGGGCAAGGTGCGTGTCAGAGGTTTCGCGGTCTCCATCGACGGTTTCGAAGCGGCGGAGCGCCGGTCCCCGCGCTCCACGGCGGAGCGGGCGGGCATCGCGCTCCGCGCATAGGAACCGACGGGCGCGCGCGGCGTCGGCATGTCCACCGCCATGGCACGGTCGATCGCGGCTTCGGCGGCCCCGTCGCGTGCCAGCTGCAGATCCGCATAGACCCTGTCGTCGCTGGCGCGCTGCGATGTGGACGCACCGACCGTGCGGGCGTGATCGAGCGCCGCTTGCGCCTTGGCCGCGTCGGCGGGCCGGGCGCCGACGCCGGCCAGCGCAGTGTTCGTCATCAGCGCGGCGGTCCCCCGATCGGCGATCGCGCATCCGGGATCCTTGGCCAGCGCGCCGCGGAAGGCCTGTTCCTCCCACTCTGCGCGCGCATGGCGGCTCAATGTCCGCGCCCGGTCCAGACCGGCATCCGCGGCCTTCTTAAGATGACACCATGCATCTATATTGGTCCGAGGACGGCCCAGGGAGCGAGCAATGCCGAGAGTTTCGCAGGAGCAGGCCCGGATCAATCGGCAACGCGTGGTCGAGGTCGCCGCGGCTCTGTTCCGTGAGCGCGGTCTCCACGGCGTCGGGGTGGTCGACATCATGGGCGCCGCCGGACTGACCCATGGCGGCTTCTACGGCCAGTTCGCCAACAAGGATGCTCTGGCGGCGGAGGCGTTCGACGCGGCGCTCGCGGAGGATTACCGCGGGACCACGGACACCGTGGTCTCCAACTACCTGTCGACCGGGCATGTGAAGACGCCGGGGAAGGGCTGTCCCCTGGCGGCTTTGGCCAACGACGTCTCCCGCGAAGCGTCGGGCAGCCTCGTCCGGGCACGGTTCACGCACGGTGTGGAACGGCTGGCCCATCTCCTCGCCGAACTCACGCCGAAGGCGTCGAAGGAGCGCCGGCGCCGGCGGGCCCTGGCGACGATGGCCACTCTCGTCGGGGCCGTCGTCCTGGCGCGGGCCGTCGATGACGAGGATCTGGTGAAGGAACTGCTCCAGGCGGCGCAGGACGCCGTCACGCCCTGATCCGGCTCCATCCGGCCGGTCGTTCCTGGCCCATGGGAGATCGACGCCGCGTCTCCATAGTCATGATCGACATGAAGTACGGCGCCCGGCCCGGGATCGACGCGCGCTGCGCAGCCGGCCGAACACCCGCTCATTTCATGAGGTCCCGGGATGGCCGCCGCCGCGAACCCGGAGACGCAGCCCCCCTCACGCCGGAGAACGGTCGAGTGGGCCGATCCGCGGACCATCGCCCGTGCGGGTCACGGGCTCGCGGGCATCGACGTCCTGCATGCGCTCGAGCGGGGCGACCTCCCACCGCCCGCCCGGACGCGAGGGCGCGTTGCCCGATGATCGCGGCGGCAGCCTGCCGGGCGCCCGGGCGACCGGGCGAATGACGCGTCTCTCCGCCTATCGGGGCGGTGCCTCGGGCTCCGGACACACGCCCAGACTCGTCAGCAAGCCGCAGAACGTCTCGGCCGCGATGGGCATCGTCCGACCGGCCTTCTTGATCAGGCACACCGGTCGCACGCATTGCGGATCGTCGATCGGGCGTGACCGAAGGGCGGGCTCGGCCTGGATCTCGCGCGCCGAGCCCGGCAGGATCGTGAGGCCCAGCCCGGCCCGAACCATACCGATTGCCGTCATCATGTAGGTCGCCTCGCAGGCGATCGTCGGCAGGCGCCCCGCGCCGACGAAGGCCAGATCGACCGCTGCCCGCACACTCGTGGCCGGATCCATCAGGATCAGCGGATACTCGGCGAGCACCTGGATCGTGACCCTCGACAGCGCGCCGACCGGATGGTCGCGGGGATAGACGACGTGCAGGGCATCGCTCGTTCGATGCAGGACGCTGAGATCCGGATCGCGGACGTCGCCGCCGACGATGCCCAGATCGACCTCCTCGCTCCGCACGAGATCGAGCACTCGCTGGGCGATCGCGTCCTTGATGACGAAGGTCACGCGCGGATGGTCTCTGCGGAAGAGCGCGATCGCCTCGGCCAGCGCGCTCGCCGCGAAGGACGGCAGGGTGGCGACGCGCACGACGCCGTGGCGGCGGGCCGCGAGGCCGCGGGTATCGATCACCACCGCGTCGAGGTCGCGCAGGACCCGTTGGAACACCGGCAGCAACTCGCGGCCGAGCCGCGTCGGCGCGAGCGTGCGGCTGGTGCGGTCGAGCAGCCGTGCGTCGAGCGTCTCCTCCAGACGCTGGATCTGCACCGTGAGCGCCGGCTGCGACAGGTTCAACAGAGCGGCGGCGCGGGTGAAGCTTCCGGCTTGGACGACCGCCACGAAGGCTCGCACATGGCGCAGGTTGAGATCCATAATATCTGGCTATCGCTGCGATCCGATCTTTTCAATTGCCTGATGATTGCGTTCGCCCTTTCCTGCGGCCGAAGGCACGACGCAACGCGCCTCAGCTCACCGGGAGGATTGCATGCTGGCTCTGCTCGGCCTGTGCACGATCGTGCTGCTGCTCGCCGTCATCCTGACCAAGCGCATGTCCCCGCTCGTGGCGCTGATCGTCATCCCGGTCGCGGCCGCGCTGGTCGGCGGGTTCGGCCTCGACACGGGCAAGTTCGTCCTCACCGGATTGCAGAACCTCGCCGGCGTCGTGGGCATGTTCGTGTTCGCGATCCTGTTCTTCGGCATCGTCAGCGATGCGGGGATGCTCGATCCGATCATCGACCGCATCCTGGCCACGGTCGGCACGCGCCCGACCCGCATCGTGCCCGGCACCACGCTGCTGGCCCTGTTGATCCATCTCGACGGCTCGGGCGCGGTGACCTTCCTGATCACGATCCCGGCGATGCTGCCGCTCTACGACCGGGTCGGGATCGACCGGCGCATCCTGGCCTGCGCCGCCTCCATGGCGGCGGGTGTCAATTTCCTGCCCTGGACCGGGCCGATGATCCGGGCTTCCGCCGCCCTCAAACTGCCGATTCCCGAGATCTTCTCCCCGCTGGTGCCGGTGCAGCTGGTCGGCCTCGCCTTCATCTTCGCGGCCTCGTACTGGCTCGGGCTTCGCGAGGAGCGCCGTCTCGCGCTCGCGCCTCGCCCCGCCGGGGCGGGGACCGCCCCCGCGCCGGGCGCGGCCGCCCGCACCTTGAGCGATGCGGAGCGGGCCTTGCGCCGTCCGGGGCGGTTCTGGATCAACATCGTCCTGACGGCCGCCGTCCTCGGCACGATGGTGTTCATGGCCGAGAAGGTGCCGCCGGCTCTGATGTTCATGCTCGGCACCGCGCTGGCGCTGATCCTCAACTACCCGCAGGTCGACGCCCAGAGGCAACGCATCGACGCCCACGCGAAGGCCGCGATCCTGATGGCCTCGATCCTCCTGGCGGCCGGCGTGTTCACCGGGATCATGCAGGGGACCGGCATGCTCAAGGCGATGGCGCAGACCGCCGTGACCTTCGTGCCGCCGGAGATGGGACGCCACATCCCGTTCGCGCTGGGCCTGGTGTCGATGCCCCTGTCGATGCTGTTCGATCCGGACTCGTTCTACTTCGGCGTCCTGCCCGTCGTGTCGGAGGTCGCCCACCAGCTCGGCGTGCCGCCGGTGCAGGTCGCGCAGGGCGCGCTGCTCGGCCAGATGACGACCGGCTTCCCCGTGAGCCCGCTGACGCCCGCCACCTTCCTGGTCTGCGGCCTGACCGGCATCGATCTCGCGGACCACCAGAAGTTCACCTTCCCGTTCCTGCTCGCGGCCTCGGTGGTGATGACCTTCGCCTGCGTCGTCCTCGGGGTCTTCCCTCTCTGACAGCGGAGCCCGATCCATGAGAACCGTCCGCCTCGGCGCCGGCGCAGGCTATGCCGGCGATCGCATCGAGCCCGCCGTCGAACTCGCCGAGCGGGGCGCGATCGACTATCTCGTCTTCGAGTGCCTCGCCGAGCGCACCATCGCTCTGGCGCAGCAGGCGAAGCTTCGCGATCCCGAGGGCGGCTACGACCCGCTCTTGGAGGCGCGCATGCGCGCGGTGCTCACGCCGTGCCGGGCGCGCGGCATCCGCATCGTCACCAACATGGGCGCGGCCAATCCGCTCGCCGCAGCGCAGAAGACCGGGCGATTGGCGCGGGATCTCGGTCTGACCGGCCTGCGGATCGCCGCGGTGACCGGCGACGATCTCCTCGACGCGGTCCGGGCCGGCGACTTCACCCTGGAGGAGAGCGGAGAGCCGGTCGCCGGCCTCGGGAACCGCATCGTCTCGGCCAACGCCTATCTGGGCGCCGCCCCGATCGTCTCCGCGCTCGCCGCCGGGGCCGAGGTGATCATCACCGGACGCGTCGGCGATCCGGCCCTCTTCCTCGCCCCCCTGGTGCACGAATTCGGCTGGGCGATGGACGATTGGCAGCGCCTGGGCTGCGGTACGCTCGCGGGCCACCTGCTCGAATGCGCCGGCCAGATCACCGGAGGCTATTTCGCCGATCCGGGCCTCAAGGATGTTCCGGGTCTCGCGCGCCTCGGCTTCCCGATCGGCATCGTGGCGGAGGACGGCACGGTCGAGATCACCAAGGTCGACGGTTCGGGCGGCCGGGTCAGTCTCGCCACCTGCAAGGAGCAGATGCTCTACGAGGTGCACGATCCGGCCCGCTACATTCAGCCGGACGTGGTCGGGGACTTCTCCGAGGTCGAGATGGAACAGGTCGGTCCGGATCGCGTGCGGGCAACCGGTGCGACGGGCTCGCCGGCGACGGGCCTCCTGAAGGTCTCGGTCGGGTACGTGGATTCCTATATCGGCGAGGGGCAGATCTCCTACGCCGGCCCCGGCGCTCTGGCCCGCGCCCGGCTTGCCCGGGAGGTGGTGCGCGAGCGCCTCGTCCTCACCGGCGTGGCGACGACCGAATTGCGCTGCGACCTGATCGGCCTCGATGCGCTGCATGGCGAGGCGCTGTCGGCTGGGCCGGAGCCCTACGAGGTCCGGCTGCGCGTGGCCGGTCGGACCGACACCCTGGCCGAGGCGGTGCGGATCGGCAACGAGGTCGAGACCCTCTACACCAACGGGCCTGCCGGCGGCGGGGGCGCCTGGAAGTCGGCCCGCGAGGTGGTGGCCGTGCAATCGGTCCTGGTTCCGGCCGAGCTCGCCCGGCCGCGCGTGCAGTTCGTCGAAGCCTGAGAGCGAGGGACCGGACCATGAAGTTGCGCGCGCTCGCCCATTCCCGCACCGGGGACAAGGGCAACACGTCGAACATCTCGCTGATCGCCTACGACAGGGCGGATTACGCGCACCTTGCAGCGCACGTCACGCCCGAGCTGGTGCAGGCGCATTTCCGCGGGATCGTCACCGGTCCGGTCGTCCGCTACGCGCTGCCCAGGATCGGAGCGCTGAACTTCGTGATGCAGGGCGCCCTCGGCGGCGGGGTCACCCGCTCGCTGGCGCTCGACGCACACGGCAAGGGCCTCGCCTCGGCGCTGCTCGATCTGGACGTGCCGGACCGATGTCGAGCGGCCGAAGCGGCTCCCGAAGGAACGCCGTGATCCTGGGCGAAGGATAACGCCCTTCGGACCGACACCCTTGGGGAGGCGGGCGGCGCTCGACCCCGGCCTGCGCCAGCCGCACGGGCGTTCGCGGCGCCGATGGGGGGCGGGACGCTGACGGTGCCCCGCCTGCGCCGGCCATCGGCCTACGGGCCCGCCTTCGTGCCGGGGTCGCTCCGCACGAGGCGTCCGTCCGCCTCCTGGCCGGCCTGCCGGAAGGCATCGAACGACATCTCCGGCCCCCACAGGAACCGGGGCTCGTGACCCGGCCGATAGACGTAGGTGTTGCGGTCGAAGCGGTTGCCGCCCGACTGGATGATACCCGCCATCGGCTTGCCCGGCGGGACATCCGACGTGCCGCCCGCCCGCCCGCCGGCGTCGAAGGTCGTCGTGTTGTCGTGCACGGTGTTGTCGCGGGTCGCGTAGTAGCCGTCGCCCCGCGCGGTCGGCCGGCCCTGATCGACCAGGATGATCCCGTGGCCGTCGGGCGCGACCGTGATGTCGTTGCCGAGGACCTCGGCCTCCGCCGAGGCGGCCACGGTGATCTCCGCGCCCCAGATCCAGCTGCGCGGGCCGGTGCCGTTCCGGCGCAGGACGTTGTTGCGGATCGTCGCCCCGCGGGAGATCTCGAAGGCGATGCCCGAATGCGTGTTGCGTTCGACGACGTTGCCGTCGAACAGGATCCGGTTGCAATCGATGTCGCACCAGAGGCCCGACCCGCCGTTCTCGTAGACGTGGTTGGCGCGCATCACCACGTTGCGGGCGAGCGCGAGCTTCACGCCGCCTGCCTCCCAGTCGGGATTGTAGCCGTGGGTGTTGTTGGCCCAGATCCGATTGTCGCTGATCGAGAAGTCAGCCCCGGTCCCGCCGACGCCGAGCTGGCCGTTGTGATGGATATCGCTGTGCGAGAGGGTCCCGCCCCCCGGGCTGACGACCACGCCGCCGCCGCTGTTGTAGCGCACCTCGCAATGCGTGACCTGCCAGTTGCGCCCGGCCGCGCCCTGGATCACCCCGTTTTGCGGCAGGCTGTTATACTTCTCGACGGTGAGGCCGCCGATCCGCACGTTCTCGGCGGTGCCGGTGAACGCGACCGCCATCCGCGCCGTCTCGACGACGTGACCTGTCGGATCCCGGGCCAGCGACAGGGTGCCGGCGAGCGGGTCGAACAGGAACGTGTCGGGCCCCATCTCGGCCGGTGTCGCGACCTGCCGCAGCGGCTCCCCGTCGACGAACAATCCGGCGCGCCGGGTGCAGGGGCGGCCGACGAGGCAGTCGCCCGTGACCTGGAGCGGCGCGGGCTGGCCGCCCGCGACCCAGAAGCGACCGATGCGCGAGAAGTCCGTGATGCGGCGCGATCCGTCGAGAACCGCGCCGCGCTCACCGACGAACGATTGTCCGTTGAGGGGCCGCACGAGTTGCCCGCGGTGGATGCCGGCCCCGAGGCAGAAGCTGGCACCGGGCCCGGCCCGCGTCGCCGCATCCTGGATCGAGGCGCCGGGCGCGATCCGGATGGCGTTCGCCGGGCAGGGCGGACGCCCGTCCGCGTTGGGACCGCCCTCGAATTCGGAGGCGCCGGCCGAGCCGAGCAGGCAAGCCAGCGCTATCGCAACCCGGTGCGGCAGCCCCGTGACCCTCCTCACTCTCGGTCCGATCCGCGTACCGGGCACGTCAGACACCGGCGCGCTTTCTCAAGATCCGTCTCGTGTAATACGCCGGATCGAGCGTGATGGCGGTCGCGAGATGGCACAGAAAGGGCGCCCAATGGCGCTTGCTGTAGTACAAGGTCGATTTTCGAAACGCGATCCCGGCGCGAACCTTTCTCTGTCGCGAGAGGCGCTGGATCGTCGGCTGCGCGGCCATGACGGCTCGGAACTCCTCCAGGGAGACCTCGCGCTGGCCCTGCATCCGCCGCAGGATATTGAAATCGATGTATTCCGCATACTCGAACATGTTTTGCAGATTCGACGTCATCAGGCTGCTATGGCGCCGGTGCTTCATGACGAATTCGGGATAGACCGAAATCCGGTAGCCCGACGTGACGACCCGGCCCCACAGGTCGCGATCCTCGAGCAGGACATCGCGGTATCCCCCAGCGGAGAGGATATGGCTTTTCCGGTACATCACGGTCGGGTTAATCACTTCCAGAAACAGGGACGGATCGCGTTCCTGGCGGCCTCTCTCGCTGTCCACCCGCGGTATGCTAACCCCAATCGTCTGGCCGTTTGCGTCGATGATATAGGCGGCCGAGGTGACCACGCTGACCTCGGGATGGTCGCGCATGAACCCGAATTGCAGCGCGAGCCTGTCCGGCAGCATGATGTCGTCGTCGTCCGTGCAGGCGACGAGTTCGTTGCGTGCCAGGGACAGTGCCAGGTTCCGTCCGGCTGCCGGGCCTTTGTTCTCCGGCCGGTGGACGACCCGGACCCGCGCGTCGCGGCACGCGATCCGGTCGAGGATACCGGGCGTCGCGTCGCTCGACGCGTCGTCAACGATGATGAGCTCGAAATCCGCGTGCGATTGCAGCAGAACGCTCTCGACTGCCTCTTCGATGTACTTCTCCCTGTTGTAGGTCGACATGATGACAGATACCGACATGGCGCCTCTCCGGTGGAAGATCCTTTCCTGAGCAGGTCTGTTCGTCACGTTCTGCTGCCGAGATGACGAGAATCGGCGCGGCCCTGGCCGGCGCATAGCCGGCGGTCTGGCCGAAGCCCTGCGCACAGGCGCCGATGCCCGAGCGACACCGTCCGCGCCCCCGGCACGAATCATCGCACGACCCAACCGATGCGCCGTTTCTTCGGGCCATTATTCACAAACCGTGGCCGGCGGCGCGAACGGAAAGGGATTACACCCAACGCTCTGTCGCCCGACCTGTCACGGTGGGATGTCCGGGCTGCCGACGATGCTCTATCCCGGCCGCCGCGCCGCTCGCCCTCGTCCCGGAGACGTGGGCCGGCGCCGGCCGGCATCCGCTGTCCGGCACCGCGCCCGAACGGGCAGGCGATCACCCACCGGTTCCGGCCGGTCGCGGGCCGTCGGTTTCGGGGTGTCCGCCCCGGAAGGGCGGACCCTCGACGCGGCTCGGACCGGTCACCCACGATGGACGGATGCGTTCGGTCGCCCGTCAATGGGCCAGGAACAGGGGGACGGTGCTCCGGGCCAGCAACGCTTGCGTCGTTCCGCCCAGGAACCACTCGCGCAGGCGCGAATGCCGGTAGGCGCCCATCACGATCAGGTCGGCGGCAAAGTGCTTGGCCGCCCGGCGCAGCGTCTCGGCGACATCGCCCTCTAGCGGGCGGTCGTCCAGCGTGACGGCGACCCCGTGGCGGGCGAGATGCGGAGCGAATTCCGAGCCGGGCAGCGCCGAGGACGGCTGCTCGGCCCCCGCGACGCAGACCAGAGCGACCGCCGCCGCCGAGCGCAGGAACGGCATCGCGTCGTTGGCGGCCCGCGCCGCCTGCGGGCCGCCGTCCCAGGCGACGACGATCCGGCGCGCCCGGAAGGCGTCCCACCCCGCCGGCACGACGAGGATCGGGCGCCCGCTCCCGAAGAGCACGCCCTCCATCAGCTCGCGGTCCGGCATGGTCGCGAACGGCTCGGCCTCGAGGATTGTTAGGTCGTGCAGGCGGGCCCGCGCCGCGAGCTGGGCGACACGTTCGTGATGCATGAGGGACGGCGCCTCGGTCGTGCAGGTGACGCCTGTCCCGGCCGCCTCGCTCGCCGCCCTCTCTGCGGCGTTCCGAGCGAGCGCCGCCAAGCGGCCGTTCTCCTTGGAGATGATCGCGTCGGCGAACCGGCACAGCGGCAGGCCGATGGTCATCAGGCGGAGCGCGGAGGATTGCACGGTGAGGTGGGCACCCGCGTCCCGCGCCAGCGTCAGGCCGTAGCCGAGGCAGGCCGCCGCCTCGGCGCCGCGGCCCTCCACCGTGAGCCCCACCAGGATGTCGCGAATGCCCGCGAGCGGGGGCGAGGATGGGCGTGGCATGGGCGGGATCCGGGCGGTCTGCTCGCACCACTCTTCGCAGACGACGCGGCCGCGCCTTGACGTATCGCAAGGCCCCGGAGGCGGGATGGGCGCACCTCGGTGGCGCACAACGATCGGAATCGACCTCCATGACGACGGCGTCCGTGGCTTCGACCGAGGCGGGTCCGGAGACAACCGGCGGGTTGCCGCGGGCCTGGGTCGTCGTGGTGCCGCTGGCCGGCCTGTGCGCGGGCTTGGCGGCGCAGGCCCTCGAACGGACGGACCTCGCCGCCCTTGCCTGGACGCTCGCGACCCTGGCGGTCCTCGCCGTCCTCGCGATTCAGGTCGTGACGCGCTTGGCGCGCGGCGATGTCGGCCTCGACCTCGTCGCCCTGCTCGCGATGGGCGGGGCCCTCGCCCTGTCGCAGTCCCTGGCCGCCGCCGTCATCGCATTGATGTATTCCGGCGGCCAAGCCCTCGAAGCCTACGCCGCCGGCCGTGCCGGCCGCGCGATGACCGCGCTCCTTGCCCGCCAGCCCCGCACGGCTCTGCGCGACGAGGCCGGTGCGTTGACGGAGGTGCCCCTCGCAGCCCTCGTTCCCGGGGACCGCATCCTAGTGCGGGTCGGCGACGTCCTGCCGGTCGACGGCCGGGTCATCGCGGGACGTGCCGTGCTCGACCTGTCGAGTCTCACCGGCGAGTCGCTGCCCGTCGTCATCGAGGCGGGCGAGCCCGCGCTCAGCGGTTCGCTGAACCTCGGCTCTCCGCTCTCGCTGCGGGTCGAGCACCGGGCCGCCGAGAGCACCTATGCGGGCATCGTCCGGCTCGTCGAGGCAGCCCGGGCCAGCAAGGCGCCGATGGCGCGGATGGCCGACCGATACGGCCTCGCCTTCCTGGGCCTCACACTCCTGCTGGCAGGAGCCGCCTGGGCCGCAACCGGCGACCCTGGGCGGGCTCTGGCCGTGCTGGTCGTCGCCACGCCCTGCCCGCTGATACTGGCCGTTCCCGTCGCCATCGTCTCCGGCCTCTCGCGCGCGGCCGGCGGCGGCATCCTCATCAAGGGCGGGGGCGCCCTGGAGATGCTGACCAAGGTCCGCGTCCTGGTGATCGACAAGACCGGCACCCTGACGCGCGGCAGCGCCCGATTGTCTTCGGTGCTGGTCCTCGGCGCCTTCGGGGAGACCGAGGCGCTGAGGCTGGCCGCGTCCCTCGACCAAGCCTCCGGCCACCCGATCGCGCGTGCGCTGGTCGAGGAGGCGCGCCGGCGCGGCCTGACGCTGTCGCAACCCAGCACCATCAAAGAGTTCCCCGGCGAGGGCGTGAGCGGCGGGGTCGACGGGCGACAAACCCTCGTCGGCGGTCCTCGCCTGATGGGACTGCACGACGTCCGCTTCCCGCAAGCGGACAGTGGCCAAGGCGTCGCCGCGGCGGCGACGGTATTGGTCGCCATCGACGGCGAACCCGCCTGCGTCCTGCGCTTCGCCGACCATCTGCGAACCGACGGCGGCCAGGCGCTGTCGGACTTGCGCGCCTGCGGTATCGAACGGGTGGTGCTCGCGACCGGCGACCGGCGCAGCATCGCGGAGACCCTCGTCGCCGGCCTGCCGATCGATGCCGTCGCGGCCGACCTCGACCCCGCCGCGAAGACCGCCACCGTCGCCGTCGAGCGGCGGAACGGCCCCGTGATGATGGTCGGCGACGGGGTCAACGATGCCCCGGCGCTGGCGACCGCCGACCTCGGCGTGGCGCTCGGCGCCCGAGGCGCGGCCGCTGCGGCCGAGGCCGCTGACGTGGTCCTGCTCGTCGACAGCCTCGCGCCGCTGGCCGAGGCCATCCGCATTGCGAGGCGCACGCGTGCCATCGCGCTCCAGAGCGTGGTGGTCGGGCTCGGGCTGTCGCTGGCCGCCATGGTCGCGGCGGCGCTGGGCTACCTCTCCCCTCTGCAGGGCGCCCTGCTGCAGGAGGCCATCGACGTCGCCGTGATTCTCAACGCCATGCGCGCCCTCGGCAGCCCCCGGACCCGTAAGGCGCCGAGGGCGCAGGACGCATTGCGCCCCGCATGAAGCCGGCCGGCACGGCCACGGGCTTGCGTTGGGTCAAGGGCGACGAGGCGCCCGAGGGCAGGCTCCTCGCGTCGGCGTCGAACATCGGAGCGACGGAGGCGGCCATGGGCAGCGCGAACATCCTCATGTCCGTCGATTTCGGGAAGCACACCCGACCACGAACTGCTCGTCGCGGGCCTCGGTCGCCGTTCGGGGTGCCACCCGAAGGGCCGTCTCCGGTCATCCTGGTGTGCCGCCTCTGCGACGCCCCGGAGCGGGAGACGCGCAACGCGGCCCGCACGGGCCGGCCGGGAAAGCCGCCGACTTCCCATCGGCGTCGTGGCGCCGAGACGGTGACGGGCTGCGGGGTTCCGGCGGCCCCGAGGAGGTGAGCCCATGGACGCGTCCCTTCTGTACGTGAGCCGGAGGTCGGCGACCGATGCCGACATCCGCGACATCGTCGAGGCGTCGCGGGCCCGGAACGCCGGGCTCCGGGTCACGGGTGCGCTCGTCGCATCGCGCGACCGGTTCGCGCAGATCCTGGAAGGACCGCGCACAGCGTTGGACGCGCTGATGGACAGCATCCGGCGTGACCGGCGCCATGCCGGAATCCAGGTGCTGCTGTACGCCGACATCCAGCGGCGCCGGTTTCCGGATTGGACGCTGGCCTATTGCGGCGGCGCTCTGTTCGTCGACGGGCTGATCGGGATCCTGGCCGAACGAAGCGCCGCCCCGCCGCGGCCGGCCGACCTGCGCCGCCTGATCCAGGCCATCGAGGAGTTCGCGCGGAGCCGGCCATGACGGCGAACCCCGGCCCATCACTCGACGAAACCCCAGCCGGCCTCCAGGGCGCGAAGCTCCTCGTCGTTCAGAGGATCGGGCCATTCCGGCCGGTTCGGAGCCCGCGCCTCGGGCCGGGCCGCCTGGCCCGCGGGATCCGCCGTCCTGGGTCGGCCGCGCCGTCGCGCGGGCTGCCGCGCCCGCGCGGCGGGGCTGGCCGGACCGTCTCGGATGGGGTCGTCCTTACGCATCGTCGGCCTCCCGGGCTCAGTGGGCGAGAAACAGCGGGGCCGGGCTGCCCCGCAGGAAGGAGCGTGTGACACCGCCGAGGACGAATTCGCGAATGGGAGAGTGCCGGTAGGCTCCCATCACGATCATGTCGGCCCGGAACAGCGCGGCCTCGGCGCGCAGGGTGGCGGCGACGCTCTCGCCCGTCGGCAGGTCGTTCACGCAGACGGTCACCCCGTGCCGGGCGAGATGGCGCGCGAACTCGGCTCCGGGCACCGCGGCGCGGATCTCCGCTTCGTCGGCGACGGCGACGATCTCGACCGCCTCGGCCGAGCGCAGGAACGGCAGCGCGTCGTTGGCGGCCCGGGCCGCCTGAGCGCTCCCGTCCCAGGCGACCACGATCCGCCGCGCGGCGAAGGCGTCGTGTCCCCGCGGGACGGCGATGACCGGGCGACCGCTCTCGAAGAGTGCCATCTCGATCATCTCGCGGTCGAGGTCGTGGGTTCGCGGGCCGATGTCCAGGACCGTCAGGTCGTGCAGCCGTGCCCTGTCGGCGAGCCGGGCCACCAGGTCCGGGTAGGGTAGGCTCGCCGCTTCCGTCGTGCAGATCACGCCGGCCTGCGCCGCGTCTCCCGCCGCGCTCTCCGCGATCGAGCGCGCGAGCACGTCGAGGCGGTCGTCGACGACGGCGACGCCCTCGCAGTCGAAGGCGCCGAGCCACGCATCGTCGCCCGAGAGGCGCCAGGAGGCCGACTGCACGGTGAGGTGGGCGCGCGCAGCCTTCGCCAGCGTCAGGCCGTACCCGATGGCGGACGAAGCGTCCTCGCATTCGCTCTCGAGGGCGGTGCCGACCAGGACGTCGCGGATCCCTGCGAGTGGGGATGAGGTGAGCTTGGACATGGGCCCCTCCGGTTCCTGCCCCTGAAGTTCGCCGCGTTTCGCGGGAGCGACCTTGATCCACCTCAAGGGCGGGCGGAGGCCGACGGCCGTTCACGCTCCGGATCGCTGACGGTGCTGCGCAGGCGGGACGGCAGGATGCCAGGCCGTATCGGAGAACCGCTTCAGAGAGAACGGATTCCGACCCCGGCGCGCTGGCCTCACGGGCCGCTCGCGACAATGGCCGTGGCAGGACTGCATGGGATCGGTCATCCAGGTGGGTGAACGAGGACCGACGCTCTTCCCATGGGCGAGCACCTTTCGCGACCGCGACGATGCGCCGGCCATCACGGCCCCATACAGACCAGCGGCGGGGTCGGCGTCTGCATCCGGTCGCCGGGCATTCCGACCGGCCGCCGGAGGGTCCGACCGACTTGCACGCGCCTCGTCGGCGCCCCAGGTGATCCGTTGACCACGCTGGCTGCTTGGCGGTCTTCGTGCCGGTGGCGGACCGGCTGTGCAGGCCCTCCGTCCTCCCCGAGTGGAGCCGTATGGGCGTCGGGCCCTCGATCCGCAGCATCGAGGCGCGGGGCGTCCGCTTAGGGGCCGAGCGCGACGGGACCGGCGGGGCAACCGGGCGGTCGACGCTGCCGGCCCTGCCCGCAGGAGACCTGCGCCATGACGGCTGACCTCGTGCACGTGGTGGATGACGACCCGGCCATGCGGGACGCGCTCGCATTTCTCCTCGGCACGGCCGGGTTTGAGGCGCGACTCTACGAAGACGGCGCCGACCTGCTTGGCCGGCTCCCGAAGCCGATCGCGGGCTGCATCCTGACCGACCTCCGCATGCCCGGGATCGACGGCTTGGCGCTGCTGCGTCGCTTGCGGGAGGTGGGTCAGACGCTGCCAGTGGTGATGATGACCGGGCACGGGGACGTGCCGCTGGCCGTGGAAGCGATGAAATCCGGGGCCTGCGACTTCATCGAGAAGCCGTTCGACGACGAGGCCCTGCTCCGGGCGCTGCGCACCGCGCTGGACAGCGGAGACGCGCGAGCGGCCGATCCGACGCTGCGTGAGTTCGTGCGCCGGGTCGGCACCCTGAGCCCGCGCGAGCGGCAGGTGCTGGACCGCCTGATCGATGGCGGCGGCAGCAAGGAGATCGGGCGCGCGCTCGAGATCAGCCCGCGCACCGTCGAGATCTACCGGGCTAAGCTCATGAGCAAGACGCAGGCTTCGAACCTGCAGGAACTCGTGCGCTGGTCTGTGCTGGCCGGCATGGCGTGACGCGGGTTGGAGGCAGGCCGAGGCAAACGCGCCGGTGCAGCCTGCACGGCATCGGCGTCGGACCGACCGAACGCATGGCTTCCGCGAGGGACAGGCCCCGGCGGCCATGTCCGGCCCGGCCCTGTCGCGCGCCTCTCAGGCTAGGGGTGGAAGGCCCGGAGCTGCGCACCGGGCCGCGAGACATCCAAGCCCGCGATCCGATCGGCCCCACCACCGCTCATCCCGCTCCAGGCGACCCGACGGCGCATCCACGCCGCGGGTGCCCACGTGGTCGAGAGGCCGCTCGCGAACGATGCGCTGCCCGTCACGGTCGCCGGCCTCCGGGCCGCCAGCGGCGTCACCCGTCGGCCGCGACGGATAGCCCGCCGCGGGACTTCGCGGGCGCGGCGGCTCACGCGGATCGGCCCAGGACGCTTCGTGAGGGGCACGACGTGCGCTTTCCCCGGTCCGGCTGGGGAAGGAATCTGGCGGTCCACCCGCCGCGCGGCCTTGATCTCGCTCAAGTCGAACGAAGCCGTTCAGGACCAGCGCCGGGAATGTCTGGACGCCAGCGTCTCGCAGGGGTGGTGGAAGAGGTAGTAGCCGAGGGAAGCGGTGGCCTGCCGTGCCGGGGCGGGCTGGAAGCCGAACGGCAGGCTCTCGCCCTCGCGCAGGTTCGCGCCGAAGTCCCATGACCCGGGTCGGACGAAGGACGGAAGTACCATGGTGTCGCGTACGGCGCAGCAGACGCCGGGTTCGAACCGGTGCTGGAACACCCGGTAGATGGTCGGCGACGGTCGATTGGCCGGCATCGGGCCCATCCTGGCGTGGCTCGTATCGGAGATTGGGGCACCCGAGGCGCCGGACCCACGGATGAGCCCGGCGCCGAGGCGTCAGGCTCCCTTGGCGAGGGCTACCTCGGCAACGTCGTGCGCCAAGCTCGCCGCCTCCGTCCGGTAATCGGCGAAGCCGTTGCTCAGGAAGGCAGCCTGGATCTCGGCGGCCTCCTTCAGCGAGCCGCAAACGGCCAGGGCCGCGAGGTGGTCCGCCTGGGCCTGGAAGCGGCGGCCTGTGAACCGCATCGTCTCCGTGGCGATGCGCAGGGGCACGTCGATGGCGAGGGCGCGCCACGCGCCCATGGCGGACGTGATGGCCTCCGCGGAATCGGCGGGGGGTGAGGCCGGGAGCGGCCTCGCGTGCTCGGACGGCATGGCGATATTCCTGTCATGGCATGGCGGCCATCGAAGATCGCCGCGCCTCCGGTGGCCTTGATCCAGATCAACCCTGCCGATTCGAGGCTGACAACCGCGCTCGGCCATCCCGGCCAGCGCGGCGTTGCCGGTTCGGTCGATCCTCGGTTCGACGGTCCCTGCCGCGGAGCGCATGGCCTTCGGCTCCGGGGGCCGAGCGCGGGACACAGGCTGCTGCGATTCCGGGCGCAGTCCAGAGGGCCGCCGGGTTGATCCAACGCAACGAACGAAGGCCCGACCGGTGGTGTCGTGCCGCCACGATCGGCGCTGTGGCGAACCCATCCCATGGATATGACGGCGGCCTCGGCCCCAACGGCACCTGCCGCCCTGGCGCGTCCGGCAGAGCGTTCGCCCGTGCCCGCCGAGGCTTTCTGGACGCGCGGGACCGAAGCGCTCCGCGCCGAGCTCGAATGCGGGCTCGACGGCCTCCGATCGGCGGACGCCGCCAGCCGGCTCGCACGCTACGGCCCCAACGGCGATGCCGGGACCGCTGCGGCCGGGCTCGTGCGGGCCGTGCTGCGCCGCCTGCTCGAACCGCTCGCCCTGATTCTGCTCGTGGCCGGGCTCGTCTCGGCGATGACCGGGGACGTGGTCGGGGGTGCCATCATCGTCGCCATCCTCGGCCTGTCGATCGGGCTCGACACCGTGCAGGAGGGCCACGCCACGCGAGCGGCCGAGGCGCTGCGCCACACGGTGGCGCTGAAGGCCGAGGTCAGGCGGGACGGCCGCTACGTCACTGTTCCGGTCGAACAGGTCGTTCCCGGCGACATCCTGCGCGTCCGGGCCGGCGACATCGTCCCAGCCGACGCCCTCGTCATCGAGAGCGCCGCCTTCACTGCCGCAGAGGCAGCACTCACCGGCGAGCCCTATCCGGTCGAGAAGCGGGCGGGCCGCGTAGCCTCGCTCGAGCCGGCCGAGGCCTCGAACGCACTGTTCCGCGGCGCGGTCGCCCAGACGGGCGAAGCAATCGCCCTCGTCGTGGCCACGGGTTCCGCCACGATGTTCGGCGCGGCGGCCTCGGCGCTCGCCGAGGCTCAGGCCCCCTCCCCCTTCCAGCGCGACCTGCACGCGTTCGGCCTCATCGTCGCACGACTCACCCTCGGCCTGGTGATCGCCGTCCTGACAATCCGCGTGGTCCTCGGCCGACCGCTGCTCGACTCGCTCCTGTTCGCCGTCGCGCTGGCGGTCGGGCTGACGCCGGAGTTGCTGCCGATGGTCACCACGGCGACGCTCTCGCGCGGAGCGCTACGCATGGCGGCGCGCAGGGTGATCGTGAAGCGGCTCGCCGCCATCCACGATCTCGGCGCGATGACCGTGCTCTGCGCGGACAAGACCGGCACGCTGACCTCCGCGGAGATCGTGTTGGCGCGCAGCCTCGACTCGGCGGGCCGGGAGGACGAGCGGCCGGCTTGGCTCGCGGCGGTCGCGGCCGACCTCGGCGGCGACCGCGGCTCGCTCGACGCCGCCCTGGCACACGCCCATCCGGAGGCCGGGCGGGGCTGGGACCTCGCCGGCCAGCGGGCGTTCGACTACGGGCGCCGCACCGGTTCGGTCCTCGCGCGGGGACCGGAGGAGGCGATGCTGATCCTGAAGGGCGCGCCCGAGGCGGTCCTGCCGCTGTGCATCGCGCGACGCATGGGCGGGCGCACGGAACCGATGGGTCCGGCCTCCCGCGACGAGGCCCTGCGGCAGGTCCGGACCCTGGCCGAGGAGGGCCTGCGCAGCATCGCGGTGGCCTCGCGCGCCTGGGTGGATCCCCTGCGTCCCCTCGAGCCGGGGGACGATGGCGACCTCGTCTTCGAGGGCTTCTGCGCCTTCGCCGACCCGCCGAAGCCGACGGCGGAGGCTGCCATCGCGCGGCTCGCACGGGGCGGGGTCCGCCTGAAGATCCTGTCCGGCGACGACCCGGTGGTCGTGCGCCGGCTCGCCGGGCTCGTCGGGCTTCACGCCCGCACGGTCCTCTCGGGCCCCGAGGTCGCGGCCCTGAGCGACGCGGCCCTGGCTGTCCGGGTTCGGACGGTCGATGCCTTCGGGCGGCTGACGCCCGACCAGAAAGCGCGCGTCGTCCGGGCGCTCCAGGCCGAGGGTGCGGTCGTCGGCTTCCTGGGCGACGGCATCAACGACGCGCCGGGCCTCGCGCAGGCCGATGTCGGACTCTCCGTCGCGGGCGCGACCGGGGTGGCGCAGGCGGCCGCCGACATGATCCTGCTCGCCTCCGACCTCAACTTCGTCGCCGACGGCGTCGAGGAGGGGCGCAGGACTTTTGCCAACATCCTGAAATATGTCCGCATGGGCGCGAGTTCGAACTTCGGCAACATGCTGTCGATGGCGGTCGCCTCGATGGCGCTGCCGATCCTGCCGATGCTGCCGGCCCAGATCCTCCTCAACAACCTGCTCTACGACCTCTCGGAGATCGGCATCCCCTTCGATCGAGTCGATCCGTCCGCGACGTCCCGGCCGCAAATCTGGGACATGGCCGGCATCCTCCGATTCGCGCGCGTGATGGGTCCACTGTCCTCGCTGTTCGACCTGCTGACGTTCGGGGTGCTAATCCTCGGCTTCGGTGCCTCGGCCGAGGCGTTCCGCACGGCCTGGTTCCTCGAATCGATGGCGACGCAGATCCTGGTGATCTTCGTCATCCGCACGCACCAGCGCGCCTGGGTGGACCGGCCGAGTGCGGCGCTTGCCACTTCCTCGCTGGCCGCTCTCGCCGTCGCGCTGGTCCTTCCCTTCGCTCCATGGGGCGCGTGGTTCGGCTTCCAGATGCCGTCGCTGTCGATCCTGCTCGGCATCGGGCTGATCACAGTCGCCTACCTCGCGGCGACCGAGGCCGTGAAACCCTGGGTGCTCCGATCCGGGGGCGCGAGCCCGGGCGACCGTCCGGTCGTCGATCGGCCACCCGGTCTCGGTCGCCGCCGATTCGGGAATGCCCGTCGGATCGGGCATCGCCCCGGGCCACATGACGGGGAGCCGAATCTGACGCCGGTCGACCACCGCGAGCGGGCCTTCGAGCGCCGCTTCGTGCAGGACGAGGCGCTGCGCGTCCGTGCCCGCAATCGGCGCAACCGGCTTCTGGCAATGTGGGCCTGCGAGAGGATAGGATTGGGGAAGGCGGCGAGTGCACGCTTCGTCGCGGCCTTCACCGCCCGGGGCATGCGCGAGGCCGACGAGCTGATCGTCGCGACACTGCAGGCCAACCTCGACGCGGCGGGCATCGAAGAGACGCTGCCCACCCTGCGCGAGGAGATGGAGCGGTGTGCCGCTATCGCCCGGGCCGAGCAGCGCATCGGGCTCGCGCTGGATCGAGGCCGCCCCGTCTAGGGCGCTCGCGTTCCGGTCGGCGCCTCGGCGCCGGGACCGGGTCGACACGGCCGGCGGTCGGGCGGCGTCACCGACCCCGATCGACTGTGTCGCCGGCCTCGCCGAGGAGGCCGGCGACCGAGACCGCGATCTCCCGCTCCTCGTTCGCGGGAACGATGCGGACCGATACCCGGGAGGTCGGCGCGCCAATTCTCGCTTGGCCCTGGGCGTTCGCGGCGGCGTCGAGGACGACGCCCGCGAAGGCGAGCCCGCGGCAGATGCCGGCCCGGATCCGTGCGCCGTGCTCGCCGATGCCGCCGGTGAAGACGAGGGTGTCGAGGCCGCCGAGCGCCGCGACGAGCGAGCCGGCCTCGCGGACGGCGCGATAGACGAACAGGTCAAGGGCCTCGCGCGCCTCCGGCGTCCCGTGGGCCTCCAGAGCCCGCACGTCGTCGCTGAGGCCCGAGACGCCAAGCAGTCCCGAACGCGCGTTCAGAAGTTCGGCCACCGCGTCGGCGGTGAGGCCGCGCTCGCGGATCAGGTGTAGCACGAGGCCCGGGTCGATTGCCCCGCTGCGCGTGCCCATCATCAGGCCGTCGAGGGTGGTGAACCCCATCGTGGTGGCGACGCTGTGCCCGTCACGCATGGCGCACAGGCTCGCCCCGTGCCCGAGATGGGCCGCGAGCACCCGGCCCTGCGGGCAGATCCGGGCGATATGGGCATAGGACAGGCCGTGGAAGCCGAACCGCACCAATCCCGCGTCGATGAGGGCACGCGGTAGCGGGTAGAGCTGGGCGAGCCTGTCCTGCGTCCGATGAAAGGCCGTGTCGAAGCACCCGACCTGCGGCAGGCCCGGCCAGACCTCCCCGACCGCCCGGATGCAGGCGAGCGCCTGCGGCTGGTGCGCCGGTGCGAGCGTCGCGAGCCCGTCCAACACCCCGACGACCTCGTCATCGAGGAGGAGCGGCGCCGCGTAGCGCAGGCCGCCGTGGACGATGCGGTGACCGGCCGCCATCGGCGTCGCCGGAAATCGCCCGAGGAGCCAGCGGGCGACGGCGACGTGGCCGCCTTGCGGCAGGCTCTCGCCCGCCACGGCGACGCCGTCCACCGAGAGACGCGGCTCCTGGCCGATCCCGGCGACGTGGGCGCGCCAGCCCGGCGCGTCCGCACCGGGCCGGAACAGGGCGCAGCGCAGGCTCGATGAGCCGGCGTTGAGGACGAGGATCATCGCTCGGCCTCAGGCGAGGATCGTCCGGGCGTCCACGATCCCCTCGGGTCGGGGCTCTTCCGTGCCGGCACCGGCCGGGCCGCACGGCATGGCGTCGCCCGCGATGCGGCGGCCGGGGCCGTCGTGTTCCCGCCTCTCCGGCCAGGCCCAGTCGCGCACCTCGGGCAGGTCGTCGCCGGTCTGGCAGACATGCTCGCGATGGCGGGCCAGGGCGTCGCGCAGAGCGTGCTCGGCGTGCTCGGCGCGAGGCCCCGGCCGGTCACCGGCTCGCAGGGCGGCCAGAGCGAGATGAAAGCGGTCGAGCCGGTTCAGCACGCACATGTCGAAAGGCGTCGTCGTCGTGCCCTCCTCGATGAAGCCGTGCACGTGGAGGTTCGCGTGGTTGGTCCGCCTGTAGGTCAGCCGGTGGATGAGCCAGGGATAGCCGTGATAGGCGAACACGACCGGCCGGTCGCGGGTGAAGAGGCCGTCGAAGGTCGGGGTGTCCAGGCCGTGCGGGTGCGTGTCGCGCGGGGCCAGCGTCATCAGGTCGACGACGTTGACCACCCGGACACGCAGCTCCGGGACGTGACGGCGCAGCCAGTCGACCGCCGCGAGCGTCTCCTGGGTCGGCACGTCGCCGGCGCAGGCCATCACCACGTCGGGCTCGTCCTCGCCCTCGGTCGAAGCCCAGTCCCAGATGCCGGCGCCGGCCGCGCAGTGCCGCGCCGCCTCGTCCGGGCCGAGCCACTGAAGGGCGGGCTGCTTGCCGGCCACGACCACGTTGATGCGGTCGTAGGTGCGCAGGCAATGGTCCGTGACGCAGAGCAAGGTATTGGCGTCCGGCGGCAGGTAGATCCGCGCCGTGTCGCCGCGCTTGTTGGCCACGAAGTCGATGAAGCCGGGATCCTGATGGCTGAAGCCGTTGTGGTCCTGCCGCCAGACATGGGACGACAGCAGGATGTTGAGCGAGGGCACCGGTCGGCGCCAGGGGAGCGCGCGCGCGGATTTCAGCCACTTGGCGTGCTGGTTCACCATCGAGTCGATCACGTGCGCGAAGGCCTCGTAGGTCGCGAACAGGCCGTGCCGCCCGGTCAGCACGTAGCCCTCCAGCCAGCCCTCGCAGAGATGCTCGCTCAGCACCTCCATGACCCGGCCGTCGCGCGCGAGATGGTCGTCACCGGGCCGGATCGCCTCCTGCCAGGCCCGGTTCGTCACCGCGAAGACGGCGTCCAGCCGGTTCGAAGCCGTCTCGTCGGGTCCCATGATCCGGAAGTTGCGGGCCTCGGCGTTGAGGGCGAGGACCTCCCGCAGGTACGCCCCGAGCGCCCGGGTGGCCTCCATCTTGGACCGGCCGCGTTCGGGCATCGCGACGGCGTGGGATCGAACGTCGGGCAGCCTCAGCGGGTGGCTCGCATGTGCGTTGGTGTGCGGGTTCGCCGACAGGCGCCGCGGCCCCTTCGGCGGCAGCGCGGCGAGGTCGGGCACGAGCGCGCCGCTCTCCGTGAACAGATCCTCCGGGCGGTAGGACCGCATCCAGGCTTCGAGGATGGCGCGGTGGTCCGGGTTCTCCCGCGTCGCCGCGACCGGCACCTGATGCGAGCGCCAGGTGCCCTCGACCACGCTGCCATCCACGCTTTTGGGTCCCGTCCAGCCCTTCGGGGTGCGCAGCACGAGCATGGGCCAGCGCGGTCGCCCGGCCTCGCCGCCACGCGCGCTCGCGCGGATCTGCGCGATGGCGTCGAAGGCCGCGTCCAGCGCGGCCGCCATGGCCTGGTGCATGGGACCCGGCTCGTCGCCCTCGACGAAGGTGGGCTCGTAGCCGTAGCCGACGAGCAGGCTGCGCAACTCCTCCCGGGGAATGCGGGCGAGAACGGTCGGGTTGGCGATCTTGTAGCCGTTGAGGTGCAGGATCGGCAGGACCGTGCCATCCGACCTCGGGTCGAGGAACTTGTTGGCGTGCCACGATGCGGCCAGCGGTCCGGTCTCGGCCTCGCCGTCGCCCACCACGCAGGCGACCGTCAGGCCGGAATTGTCGAGGGCCGCGCCGAAGGCGTGCGCCAAGCAATAGCCGAGCTCGCCCCCCTCGTGGATCGAGCCCGGCAGCTCGGGCGAGGCATGGCTCGGGATTCCGCCCGGGAACGAGAATTGCCGGAACAGTCGGGCCAGGCCGTCGACGTCCCGCGCCACGTCCGGGTAGATCTCGCTGTAGGTGCCCTCCAAGTAGGCGTTGGCGACGAGGCCGGGCGCGCCGTGGCCCGGCCCCCAGACCGCCAGCATGTCGAGGTCACGCTCGCGAATGACGCGGTTGAGGTGCGCGTAGATGAAGTTGAGCCCCGGCGTCGTGCCCCAGTGGCCGAGGAGGCGCGGCTTCACGTGCTCGGGTTGCAGCGGCTCGCGCAGCAGCGGATTGGCCATCAGGTAGATCTGCCCGACCGACAGGTAGTTCGCCGCACGCCAGTAGGCGTCGATCCGCCGGAGGCCGTCGGGTCCGAGCGGTCCGGGCACGAAGGCCAGGGTCCGGCCGCCATCGGGGTGTTCACCGGAGCAGCCCTTCGGCTCGTGCGTCGCATCCATGTCGGACCCTCGGAGGAGGAGCGGGTAGCCGGAGCGACGATGCCGGTGGCCGCGGCCTGCGGCGTTGAGGTGGATCAAGGCGTGCCCGAAACGGGCCGGCAGGATGGCTCCGTCAGCAAAGACGGGAGCGCACGATGGTCCTGGTACTTCGATCCACCTTCGTCTCCACGATCCTCTACGCGCGGGTTCCGGTGGGATTGGCTCCATTGAACGACGCCGGCCCCCGGCTCGTCACGGATGGCGCGCGCTACCGGACCATCGGCAGCCTGCAGGCGCTCGCCCTGGCCGTCGGCGCCGCCCTGGTGACACCCGCGCTTCTCTGGCTGGCCGTGTGAGCCCCCCCACCCGAACCGAGGAGACGGGCGATGGACGACATCACCGTGCGCCGGCAGGTGCTCGAGGAGCTGGAATACGCCCCGATGATCGACGCGGCGCAGGTCGGCGTCACGGTCGAGAACGGAGTCGTGACGCTCACAGGGCATGTCCGGAGCTACGCCGAGAAGGCGATTGCCGAACGGGCGGCGCTCCGGGTCCGCGGCGTGCGCGCCGTGGCCGAGCAGATCGAGGTCCGCGACCCTGAGACTCCCCGCATCGGCGACGCGGCGCTGGCCGAGCGCTGCGCCCGAGTGCTGGAGTGGCACGTCCAGATTCCGGAGCGCTCGGTCTCGCTCAAGGTCGAGAGGGGCTGCGTCACGCTCCAGGGCTGCGTGCCGTACTACCATCAGAAGGCGGCCGTCGATAAGGCGCTGCGCCGGCTGGCGGGCGTGACCGACATCGTCAACCTCATCGCCGTGAAGCCGCCGGTCCAGGCCGCCGAGGTCGAGGCACGCATCCGCGCGGCCCTGATGCGCAGTGCGAAGGATCCGGACACCATCCGGGTGCAGGTGGCCGGCGATACGGTGACCCTCGACGGCTGCGTCGACGTCTGGCGCGAGCGCGAGCTCGCCGAACGGGCCGCGTGGTCGGCCCCGGGCGTACGCGCCGTCGAGGACCGCCTGACCCTCGCGTGCTGAGCGTCGCCTGCCGAGCGTCGCCGGTGCTGGCGATAGGGCTGCGCCAGGGCGGCGCCCCGCCCGCGCCCGAGACGCGGCCGGGTCGAGATCCGGCATCCGCGAGTGCTGTCGAGCAAGTGCTGTTGCGATGGATCAAGGTCCGGGCCGCGCGCTGGGGCGAGAATACGCCCCGGTCGATCGTCCCGACCGAGGGAGGTGGACATGAAGATCTCGACCCTCATGGTCACGGTCGATCTCGGGGCCGCGACCGCGGACCGCGTCCAGCTTGCCGCCGGGTTGGCCGAGCGGCTCCGGGCGAGGCTGACCGGGGTCGCCGCGCGCCCGGTCCTGGCGCCGATGCCCGTCGGCGACATGCTGGAGGTCGAGCGCTTCTGGGAGGCCGAGGCGCGCATGGCCGAGGAGCAACTTGCGGCCGCGCAAGGCCTCTTCGCGCGCGAAGCCGCCGCGGCGCCGAGGACGACGTGGCGCTCCGCGCTCATCGACCCGCTGGCCCACCTCGTCAGGCAGGGGCGCGGCGCCGACCTCGTGGTCGTCGGCCGGCAGGGTCCGGCGGACGGCAATGCGGGCCTCATGGGGGTGCCGACGGGGGCGCTCCTGATGGAAATCGGCCGGCCCGTGCTCGTGGTGCCGCCCGGCATCGAGCGTCTCGCGGCCAAGCGCGTCGTGGTGGCCTGGAAGGACACCCGCGAGGCGCGCCGTGCCCTCCACGATGCGCTGCCGTTCCTGGGCCATCCCGAGCGCACCTGCGTCGTCGCCGTGGGTCCGGATGCGCATCACGAGGGCGCGGAAGGCGCGGCCGAGTACTTGGCTGGGCACGGCATCAAGGCCACCGCGCACCTGCTGCCGAGCCCGACCATCGGCCCGGCCGACGAGGTGCTGCGCTTCGCCCAGCGCGAGGACGCCGACCTCATCGTGATGGGCGCCTACGGCCACAGCCGCGTGCGCGAGTGGATCTTCGGCGGCGCCACCCGCGACATCCTGCAGACCACGCCGGTCTGCTGCCTCATGAGCCACTGATGCGCAGCGCGGTCACCACATTCGTCGGCGCCCTCGCGCTGATGCCCACCGTCCTCGCCGCGCCTGCCGCGGCCTGGGACCGGCATGTGCGCCAGGGCGAGATCCTGGCCCGGACCACCTGCGCGCGGTGCCATGCGGTCGGCCGGGCCGGCGAGAGCCCGCTGCGGGAGGCGCCGCCCTTCCGCGTATTGCACACGCGCTACCCCGTCGAGGATCTCGGCGAGGCGCTCACCGAAGGCATCCGCACCGGCCACCCCAGCATGCCCGAGTTCCGGTTCGACCCGGACCAGGCCGAGGATCTGATCGCCTACCTGAAATCCCTGGAGCGCTGAGCGAGGAGGGTCCCGATGTACCTGCGCTGCCTTCTCATCCCGACCGCGCCCGGCCTCGACGCCACGCGCCGGCTGGACGCCGCCCTTCGGCTGGGACGGCGCCTGCGCGCACATATCGGAATCGCCTTCATGGCGCCGGGACCCGAGCACGTCCTGGCCAGCGTGGCGAGCCTGGTCCCGCTGGATCGGGCGACCATCGCGGCGATCGCGGAGGGCGTGCGCGCGGCCGCGGCCGAGGGCAAGGCCGCTCTTCAGGCTTGGTGCGAGCGCGAGGAGGTTCCGTTCATGGCGGGCAACGGGCGACTCGACGCCACCTTCGCGACCTGGACCGAGCTGTCGGGAGAGGTCGAACCGCTCCTGACGCTCGCCGGGCGGGTCAACGACCTGATCATCGTCGACCGCCCCTCCGCCGCCGAGCCCTTCACGGGCCGCGCGCTCGACACCGCCCTGTTCTCGGTCGGTCGCCCGACGCTGATGATCGGCGAGAGCGTGCCCTACGATCTGCTCGACCACGTCGTCGTCGCCTGGAACGGCAGCCTGGAGGCGACGCGCCTGATCGGTCAATCGATCACGCTGCTGCACGAGGCCGCCCGGGTCACCGTCGTGCACGCCCGGACCGAGCGCTTCGAGGAGGCGCGGGCGGCCGACCTGTGCGCGTATCTCCGGTGGCACGGCATCGTGGCGGACGCAGCCACCCTGGATGTCGGGGACGGGGCCTCGGTCGGCGCGGCCGTCGTGAGCGAGGCCGAGCGACGGAACGCCTCGATGCTGGCGCTGGGCGCCTACACCCACAGCCGTGTCCGCGAGTTCCTGCTCGGCGGCGTCACGCGGCACGTGGTCGAGCACGCGCGCATCCCCGTCCTCATGGCGCATTGACGGGCGGGAGCCTCGGGCCAGCGAGGGTGCCGCTTCACGGGCAGCGCCACGGGACCAGCGTTGCGCGGGACCGGCACGGGACAGGAATTCCATCTTGCCACAGCCCGAGGGCCCTCGCCATCCCCGCGTGGCCCCTCGCCGTCGGGTGCCCGACCTGGTTCCTGCACGGCGGCCCGCATGCCGGCCTGCACCTCGGCGCGACCTTCCGGGATGCGCCGGCCCTGGCGGCGCGCCTTGCCGCCGCCTGCCGTCAGGGCCGCGGGTCGTGGCAATGCGCGTGTGGCGGCGCCACGCCGCAGTCCAAGCTGCAGGTCTGGCGTGGCCTGCAGAACCACCGCAGGGTGCCGCTCTTCAGGCAGGCCCCCGAGCAGTGCCGATGGGGCGTCCGCGACGGCTCGACGAAGGTTCCTCGCATGTCGGGCGCGCCGGCCACGGGTTGCGCGCAGGTCGCCGACACGCCCGCGGCCGATGCGGCGACGGTCAGGAGTGCGGCGCGTGCCGCGACGCTCCGGTGGAGGCTCCGGTGGGCGCCCGGCATCAGTGGCTCATCAGGCAGCAGACGGGCGCGCGGGCCAGGAGGCCGCGGGTGACGCCGCCGAAGACCCGCTCGCGCAGGCGGCCGTGGCCGTAGGCGCCCGTGACGATGAGGTCGGCGGCCTGCTCGCACACGGCCTCTACGAGGATCTCGGATGCCTCGGCGCCGCCGGCATCCACCCGAACGGACGCGGTGGCGACGTCGTGGGCCTGCAGGAACTCGAGGACGTCCCGCGGGTCGACCGCGCCCTCCCCGTCGTCGACCGAGATCACGACGACCTCGGAGGCCCGCTTCAGGAACGGCAGCGCGTCCCGCACGGCACGGCGCGCCTCGCGGGTGTTCTTCCATCCGATCCCGACGCGCTTTCCGTCGAGGTGATCGACCCCGGGCGGCACGACCAGGACGGGCCGCCCGAGATGCAGGACGAGATCTCCCGGATCGACCGAGGCCATCATGGGCCCGGACGCGGTCCTGCGCCCGACCACCAGGAGGTCGGCGGCGGCCGCCTGCGCGACGAGGAAGGGCAGAGGACGCTCGATGGTCGAGCGCCACGCGACGCGACTGCGATGGCCCGCCGCCTGCTCGAAGGCGGCACGGGCCTGCCTGAGGTCGGTCAGGACGGTCTCGTTCGCGGCGCTCAGCGCGTAGGCGCTGGCCGGCGTCGGCCCTGTCGGGGGGACGGCGTAGGACGGGGTTTCCGCAGCCACGCCGATCAGGCGGGCTCGGAAGTCGTCGGCGAGGTGGCCGGCCAGGCGCACGCGCTCGCGCGCTTCCGGCGTCAGGTCCATCGCCACCATGATGCTGGCAAAGGTCACGGGACGTCTCCGGGTCGGAGGGCAGCGGAACGTGGAGGGGCTCGGCGGAGGGGTCCGGCAGCCGCGCCCATGAGCCGGATGGGCGCGGCTGCCGCTTCCATCCGGTGGGGCTCAGCCCAGCGCGAGGCGATCCTCGACGGCGCGCACGCCCGGGGCCGACCATGCGGCGTTCTCGGCAAGCTCGCGCTCGTACCAAGCGTTCACCTTACCCTCCAGGACGACCTTGGCATCCTTCACCGTCACCGCGATGGCGTCCGCCTCGAGCTCGGCGTTGCGCTTGAGCGCCGCCATGATCTTCGCGCGCACGTCGGAGGCGCTCGCCTTCGGAGTCACCGCGATGGTGTTCTCGATGCCCGCAATGCCCGCGAGGCGCCGGATCGACCGGTAGGCCTCTTCCTTCTGGTACTGCCAGTCCACTGTGCCGGAGAGCGTCACCCAGCCGTTCCGGACCGTCACCTGCACGGCGTTCCTCGGCACGGTTGCCGACCAATCGAGCATCTGCAGCGCGCGCCGGGCGATGTCCGCGTCGCGCGGCGGCGTCTCGCCGCCGAAGCGGACTTGGATCGCCTCGACAACCCTGCGCACGCCGCGCACCTTCTGGGCCGCCTTCTCGGCGGCGACGCGCTCCGCGTAACTGCCGGCATGACCGGTCAGCGTGACGATGCCGTTCTCCACGGCGACGCCGATATGGGCGGCGTCGATGCTCGGGTCGAAGTCGAGTTCGTCGATGATGTTCTGGCGGATCAGCGTGTCGCCCATGGTCGGTCTCCTCATGAGGCCCAGGCCCTGCCCGATGGACGCCGACGCTAGGAGCGGCAGGCAATCTGGCATTGATCCAGCGCAAGGTCCGCCCCGGCCGCGATCGGCACCGGGCAGATCCGCGGGCGGCCCGGACAGCAACGGGAGGCGGTCACGTCCGAGCGGCCGGTAGTGCCGAGCGGCCATTGCGGCGCAGGCCGGTCGTGGCCGGCCCTGTCCGGGACGAGGATGGGGATAGCGACGCGGTCCCTCGGCGTGAGGCATGTCGGCTCGCGGGGACAGCCTCGGTGTCGCCCCTGAGGCGGGCGACGACGGTGGGCCTGCGCAGGGGCGTCGGCCCGTTCAGGGGCCGGTGGCCGGCGGGAAGAGGCGTTCGCGGCCGGCCTCCCCGTCCGCCGGGCCGGCGACCTTCGCGGCGCGGTGGGCGTGGGCTTTGCCGTGCAGCGGCCAGTACCGCTCCATGGCGAGGTAGGTGAACGAGGCCGACCAGCCGATCAGGAGCAGGCCGTTCAGCGCCTCGACGCCGGTCAGCAGCCGGGCATGGCCGAGGGGCGCGTGGTCGCCGTAGCCCAGCGAGGAATAGGCGACCACGGAGACGAAGAGACAATCCTCGAAGGTTTCGACCGGTACGCCCGAGAAGGCGCCGAGACCCAGCTTCAAGACGAGCAGCCAATAGGCGGCGGCGTAGATCCAGACCGCGACCGTGTGCCCGACGAAGGCGGCGAGCACCACGGCGACGATGCGCCACCGCGGCGGCACCGGCAATTCGGCGAGATGCTCCGAGGTGAGGCGCAGGGTCTCGTAGAGCACCAGGATGGTGCCGGCCACGAGCACGACGCTGGTGACCAGGACGACGGGCATGGCTTCGGTCCGCGAAGGGAGGCACGACGGATCGTGCCCGCCCGCGGCGGACGCCTCATTGACCTGCCTCAAGGCCTTCGCGGCACCCGCCACGCCCCGAGGCCCTGCCGACATGATCCAGATCAACGCGGCCGCCGGTCTCCTGCCGTTCCCTGACGGCATCGGCCCTCCGGAGCGCCGGGAGGCAGCGATGGCGGACATCCCCGTCACCGAGGATCTCCGGACCACGGGGCTGCGGCCCGATGGCGCCCGGGAGCGATGGCCCGTCCCCGATGCCGCGCGGGTGCGAGCCGGCCGAGGCCATCTCGGGACGGCGAGGACATCATGATGACCCTCTCCCTTCGGCGGGCGCGCATGATCGCGCTAAGCGGGTTGCTTGCGGCCGCGGCCGACGTGCCCGCCAACGGCGATCCCGCCGAGGACCATCGCGTCCGGGGCTGGACCATCGCCTCGCAGCTCTGCAGCCAGTGCCACGTCATCGGCCTTACGGCGCAGCCCGGCGCATTCGCCGGCCCGCCCTTTCTGCGGGTCGCGCAGATGTCCTCGACCACGGGGCCCGCCCTCGCCGTCTTCCTGCAGAGCCATCACGAGCGGATGCCGAGCCTGCGTCTCGACCGCGACGAGAGGGACGCGGTCGTCGACTACATCCTCAGCCTCAGGGCCGGAACACCGGCGTCCGCCGGCGCGCTCCGCGAGGAGTGAGGACGCCGCCGTCCCGGCGCTCCTCCGGGTTATCGAGGGCGCGGGGATCCGGCACGCTGTCGGCCCGGCCCCGGCACAGCGTCAGACCGTCCGCGTCGCGCGTGACGCGCGGGGCAGGGTCGACCGCGGACGAGAGCCGCCTGTGATCACAGGATGCGGCAGGGCAGACCGGACGGCAGCGAGGCCGGGGCGCCCCGGTTCATCACCGGCCGAGACGGACCGCGACCTCGTTCCGGCGCAGGAACGGGATGGCGAAGGGCGGGTCGTAGCCCAGGAACACCGGCGCCTCGGTCGCCGTGAGCCCCGCCGCGGCCAGCACCCGGAGGAGGATAGCCTCCTGCTCCGCCCGCAGCTCGGGCGTGACCCGGCCGGAGAAGCGAAGCGCCGCGATGCGCTCCGCCGGCACGGGAACGAGCCGGACCCCGGCCTCGGTGGGCTCGGGCGCCCCGGCCTCGGCGACCGTGCGCGGCAGGAAGAAGCGCATCGACCCGCCGGCCCCCTGCTCGACCGGAACCGTCATCGCCACGCGCTGGCCGCCGGTCTCGACGGGCGCCGTCATAGCGATGCGGCCGGCGGCCCGGTTCGCGCCGGTGATGTAGCGGAACAGCCGCCCGAACGTCTCTCCGTCGCCCTGTCCGCGCGCGTCGGTCTCCACCGCCAGCCGCGGCTCGTAGAATCGGATCTCGACGCCGCGGTCCAGGCGCTGGACGATGGCGTAGGGAGGCTGCTCGTAGAGGGCCCGCACACCGAAGATCCCGAGCACCGACTCGATCAGCGTGATCAGGTAATAAATGAACTTATCCATGGGTGCCGCGACCAGTTCGAGACGGGGGATGGTTGCAGGGCGCGGTCCGCCGCCCGCGGACGGCGCACCGCGTCAGGCCTCGAGCAGTTCCGGTATCGCTTTCCGGAGCCGGAAGAAGCCGCGGGTCGAGAGCGGCCATGCCCGCTCGTCCCAGGCCCGCCGCAGGCGCAGGCACCCTGGCGGCAGCGCCTCGGCGGACGGCCCCACCGGGGCCCAGGCGGTCACCACCGGCAGGTCCCCGGCCCAACCCGCGCCGGCCGGCTCGGCCGGACACCCGAAATGCGATGCGGCCCGCGACAGCGCGTCCGCCATCGCCGCCGCGTCGGCGCCGCGGACGCGCTCGCTCGCATCCGCGGCGTGCGCGATGAGGCCGCCGACCCGAATCACGGCGGCCTGCCCGAGCGGCAGGCTCTCGGGATGCAGGTCGTCGAGGTGCAGGAGCAGAGCGACCGGCCCGTCCGGCGGGGCATCAGCGGGCGGCAGCGGCACCTCCCGCGGCGGCACCGCCTCCTCGAGCGGGCCGGCTCCCTCGTCGAGGCCCTGCGGGTCGTGCCGGTTCTCGGTGTAGCGCCGGATGTTGTCGCGCCGCGCAAGGTAGTGCTTGCCCAGGGTATGCAGGCCGGCGACCCAGCGCCAGGACAGCGTGTTGCTCGCCGGATCGCCATCGAGGAGGTACCGCAGGAAGAGATCCGCGCCGAGTTCCCAGGGCAGGCGCAGGCTGAAGATCCAGATCGAGGCGAACCACATCCGGGCATGGTTGTGCAGCCAGCCGTCCTGGGCGAGCTGCGCCGCCCAGGGGTCGAAGCCGTCGAGGCCGGTGCGCCCCGCGACGGCGGCCTCGTAGGTTCGGCGCAGGCCCGGCTCGGCCGCGAGGCGCGCCTGCGCGGCGGCCAGCCCGGCTCGGTAGAGGCTCCAGGCCTCCGGGTGGGTCTCGAGATGGCCCTTGAAATAGGTCCGCCAGAACACCTCCGCGACGAATGCCGCCGCGCCCTGCCCGCCGAACCGGTGCAGGGCGGCACGGGCAACCTCCTCCTCGGTCAGCAGGTGACGGCGCAGATAGGGCGACAGCGCCGAGGTGGTCGGATGGGCGCCGGGCCCGCGATCCGTGTTCCGGTTGGCGGCGTAATCCGCGCCGGGGCCGGCGAGGAACGCGGCCAGGGCTTCGAGGCCGGCGGCGCGGGTCAGGGCGAGGGGGTTCGACATGGCCTCAATCCAGACTGCCGTTCGCCGAAGGGGATGCCGCGTCGAAGCCGGGGCGGCCCGGCATCACAGCGGCAGCGCGCGGTCGATCAGGACGACGGCCCGGCCGATCCGGTCCGGCTCCGCGATCTGCGCGACGATGAAGTGGGCCACGTCCGCCCGCGCGATCAGGCCGTTGCGCCACGATGCGGGCGTGTCGAGAACACGGTAGCGACCGGTCGCCGTCCCGCCGGTCAGCACCCCGGGGCGGACCAGCGTCCAGTCCAGGCTGCTCCGGCGGATGCGCATCTCCTGAGCGTCCTTGTCGTCGTAGGCGCGTCCGAAGACCAGACGGAACGGCAGCCGCTGCAACGGGCTGATCGCGTCGCGGCTGTCGCCCGCACCGAACCCTGTGACCGCCACGAGGCGTCGGACACCGGCCTTCTCCATGGCGGGGACGAGGATGCCCGTCGCGTCCGAGAACAGGCGGACCGGCCCGAGCAGGGCGCGGGCGGGCACGCCGAGCGCCTGGACCACGGCGTCGACGCCGTCAAGGGCCGACTCAATATCCCGTCCGTTCAGCGCATCACCGGGATAGCGCTCAAGATTCGGGGCGGACAGCGCGATCGTGCTGGCCGAGCGGGCGAAGGCTCGCACGCGATGCCCCGCGGCGAGGGCCGCCTTGAGCGTCTCCAAGCCGATGCCCTGGCTGGCGCCGATGACGAGGACGTGTGCCATGTGCGAACCCTGGATGCCGGAGGCCGGCGGAGCGCAGGAAGATCGGGCGCGCGCGGTCCCGCGCCATGTGTCCGGTTGACCGGGGGCCCCTTTCCCTCATGACGCGCCTTTCGACGCCTGACCGACCCAATTACTACATCGATGCACCCGGCGTCCGGCGGGGCATGCTGCGGGTTCGCATCGGCGGCGCCGCGCTGGCCCTCGGCGCGGCCGCCGTGGCGGCCTCCAGCCCCGGCCCGGCAGCCGCGGTCGCCGGATGGGGATGCGGCGGTCGCCGCGCTGGCCTCCGTCTACGGCCTCGGCATGGCGGCCTACATGACCTACGGCAGCCGGATCGGGAAACGGCGCAACCGCGAGCCCCTGCTCGACTTGGCCGAGGGCCTCTCTGCGTGGACCGGGCGCGAGGCGATTCTCGACGTCGGCTGCGGCCGGGCCTCATGCTGGTGGGCGCGGCCCGGAGGCTGACGACGGGTGTGGCCGTGGGCGTCGACCTCTGCGGGCCGAGGACCAGACCGCGAACAGGCCCGATGCACCCTTGGCGAATGCGCGGCACGACGGCGTGGCCGACCGAGTTCGCGTCGCGACCGCCGATGCCCGCGCCCTGTCGTTCGGCGATGCGAGCTTCGACGCCGTGCTCTCGCACTGGGTCGTCCACAACCTGACCGATCCGTCCGAACGCGCCCGCGCGCTGGACGAGATGCTGCGCGTCCTGCGGCCGGGCGGCGTGCTGGTTCTGGCCGACATCGCGAACCACACGGCTTACCGGACCCATCTGCTGGCGCGGGGCCTCGCCGACCTGAACGTTCTGGACGGCAGCGTCGAAAGCGCCGTGATCGGCGCCCTCAGCGGCGGCAGCTTCCGACCCAAGGCCATCATCGGCCGCCGGGTCGCCTAGGGCGGCGGACGATCCGGCTGGAGGGGAGCGCTCCGAAGCCGGATCCGGGCGCCCCGATGCCAACACTGCGGGCGTCGGCCTCGGTCCGGGAGGCGGATCCACCGGTAACCGATCCATCCCGCGACGATGGACCGGACGACGACACCCTCCTGTCGCAGCCGGCGAGCCTCAGGCGATCAGCTCGGGCGACCGCAGGAACCGCCGTCCAGATTCGGTGACGCGAACCTGCGTATCTGCCAGCCGTCCGGCCGAGATGCGCTCGATCAGGCCCGCACTCATCGCGTCCTCGAAGATGCTCAGCCGCGGGCAGGAGGTCCGCCATCCCTCCATCGTCTCCACGTAGCCGCGCGGCCCGTCTCCGATCCATTCGAGGAGTTGCACGATCAAGGCGTCGTTCGGCATGTCCCGGATCCTTGCGCGGTGCCGAGCATCCGCCGCCCGGTGGGACAGCGCGAGGGCACCGGGCCGTCCTGAATGCGGTCTCGCGCCGAGGCGCCGCGCTGGCCCGGCCGACCGCGATGGGCTAGGCCGCGTCCCGGCGCGAGCCCCCGCCGATCGCGGCCGCGACGGGCGCGCGGGCGGCGCACAGGGCAGACGCCATCGGCTGCCGCATCGGACCGCCGGGCGCCGAACCCCCGACCGATTCGAGCCGGTCGGTGCGCGTTGCAGGGCGCGCGAACCGCGAGGAAGGAGGGCATCCGTGGCGACCCGGCAGACCACCGTCGACGTGATTCTCGAGCAAGCCGGCGGCGCCGGACGCGTGTCCGCGCGCAAGATGTTCGGCGAGTACGCACTCTATTGCGACGGCAAGGTCGTCGCGCTCGTGTGCGACGAGCAGCTCTTCCTGAAGCCGACGGCCGCCGGACGCGCCCTGCTTCGCGAAATCGTCGAAGCCGCGCCCTATCCGGGCGCGAAGCCTCATCTCAGGATATCGGGCGACGCCTGGGACGACGCCGAATGGCTCTCGGAACTGTTCCGGACCACGGCGGACGCCTTGCCCACGCCGCCCCCCAGGAGGCCTCGACGGCCGCGCGGCTGAGCGCCTGAGGGGCCGCGGCTTGAGGCGGCCGTCCCGATCCGGGCGCTCGCCTATGCGGGCAGGGCGAGGGCCGCGGCACCCGCCGGCGTCCGCGGCCGGGGCATCGCCGCGGCCGGGCACGGCGGCGGATCGTCGTCGTCGTCCCGGCGGCCTCTGCGCAGGGACCGGCGCAGGCCCGAAAGGCCGCGCAGCCGCTTGCGCAAAGGCTCCCGCCTCGGCGGCGCGCCGGTGTCGCGGTCGAGCTGGGCCAGGGCATCGAGCACGGAATCCACCGAAACCGGTTCGGCCTTGCTGCCCACGAGGCAGCGCAGGCCTGGCGCGTTCTCGAGGGCGCAGGCATCCGAGGCCCAGGAGGCCAGGATCGCGCGCTTCTCCGTGCGGGACAGGTGGGGGTGCGCCAGGACCTGCCGCGGGTGCCGGAACACGTCGCCGGGCGCGACGAGCGCCTGCCAGGCCGAGAACGCGCTGGGCGGGGCGGCGGCCGGGGTCACCGGGCCGGAATGGTTGAGATGCGTCTCCATCGTCGACATGGGTCATCCTCCCAGATGGTGCGGGGCGTTGCACGAAAAGGGGCCGTCCCCGGGGGCCAGCGCCCCCGGGGCACCGTCGGTCCGGTCCCGTTCGCCGGGATCAGGCGGCCGCGGCCCGGTCCTCGACCTGGGCCGGCGCGTTGTCCTGCCCGAGGGCGGCCTGCGTGCCGCCGATGGCGATCCGGCGCGGCTTCATCGCCTCCGGCACCTCGCGCCTGAGGTCGACGGAGAGCAGGCCGTTCTGCAGGCTCGCGCCCATGACTCGCACGTGGTCGGCGAGGTTGAAGCTCTGGCGGAAGGCCCGCCCCGCGATGCCGCGGTGCAGGTAGGCGCGCTCGCCCTCCTGGCCCTTCTTCTGACCCGTGACGATGAGGGCGGTGTCGTGCTGGGTCAGCTCGATCTCGTCCTGGGAAAAACCGGCGACCGCCATCGTGATGCGGTAGGCGTCGTCCGCGACCTTCTCGATGTCGTAGGGCGGCCACTGTGTCGACGGCTCGATCCGCGCGGCCTGATCCAGCATCGAGAACAGGCGATCGAAGCCGACGGTGGACCGATACAGCGGGGCGAAGTCGTAGGTCCTCATGACCACATCCTCCTCGGAGCAACGTGATGACGGGGAGCACCGGACACCCGGACCGATGCCCATCAGCGAGCCCGACCGGGCCTCGCGCGCACGTAACGCGGCGATCCCATGGAGGTTCCAGCGACCCCATCGATTTTTTAAGGTCTCGGCAGGCGGCCCGAGGGCACGGGCCGATGCGGGTGGTCGGGCGCATCCGATCCGAGGAGGAGCGGCGCCCCAGGTCGGCGCGGAGGGCTTCGGACACGGTCGCCGCAGCCGGGGCCACCGACCGCCGCCATTTTTCCGCCGACCCGCTAGACGACCGGTCTAATCCAGCCTATATCGACCTCATGGTACAGGTCAGCGGCAACACCGACACCCGGCAAGGCATCCTCGACACCGCCCACCGCATCGTGGGCGCCAAGGGGTTCTCGGGCGTCGGCCTCAACGAGATCCTGGCCGCTGCCGGGGTTCCGAAGGGATCGTTCTACCACTATTTCGGCTCGAAGGAGGCTTTCGGCGAGGCGCTACTGGCCGATTATTTCGAGGCGTATCTCGCCGACATCGACGCCACGCTGGCCGAGCCTGGGCTGAGCCATGCCGAGCGCCTGATGACGTACTGGCGGAAGTGGCAGGCCACACAGGGCAGCATCGACTATCAGCGCAAATGCCTCGCCGTGAAGCTGGCCGCAGAAGTCTCGGACCTGTCCGAGCCCATGCGCCTGACGCTGAAGCGGGGCACCGCCGGGATCCTCGACCGTGTGACCGGCGCCATCGCGGCGGGCCTCGCCGAGGGCTCGCTGGCCGTCGAAGGCGAGCCGCGGGCCACCGCCGAGACGCTCTACCAACTCTGGCTCGGCGCGAGCCTCATGGCCAAGATCGAGCGCAGCGACGCGCCGTTCGAGGCTGCGATGACGACGACGCGGCGCATGCTGAACCCACGACGCGCCTGACCCCGCAGGCAACCGGCGCTGCCCGGTCCAGGCCGGGCGACTCTCTAGACGACCAGTCTACTTAAAGCCTGAGGAGACCGATCATGGCACCACGATCCGCACATTCCGTTGCCCCCTACCTGCTACTCGCCGAACTTGGAGCGGCCCTGTTCGGCGGCTCCGCCGCCTCGGCCGAGGAGCGCATCACCCTGGAGGCGATCGGCGCCGTCCGCATGGCCGGCCCGGAGACGATCCGCCGTGCGGATGCGGCGCCCTGGCGGGCCGACGCCGCACCGGCACGCGCCGCGGCCGCCGAGCGCACCGATGCCCGGCTGTCGTCGGATCGGAACTGACGCGCCAGCCCGCACAATCGTCGACCGGTCGAGACCGCTGAAACCCGGCGACCGGCCGAGCCAACCCCTTTCAACCCCGGAGACCCCCGATGAAGATCCTGATCGTCCTGACCTCGCACGACCGCCTCGGCGACACCGGCCGCAAGACCGGCTTCTGGCTGGAGGAACTCGCCGCGCCCTACTACGCGTTCACGGAC
>NZ_JBWJYM010000008.1:0-323690 GCF_056431005.1 Methylobacterium sp. HJ2
CCTCGATCATCTCCGCCCGCACCGCCTCCGCCACCGCCGGAAGCTGGCTCTCAGGCAGACGCCGCAGCGCCGCAGGCTCCTCAAGACCCGATAGGATCGACGTCACGCTCTCTGTCTCGGCCAAGGAACTCATCCGCTCTTGAAGCTCTACCGTTCCGCGCCACGTCTCCCGCGGCCCCGCTCGAACAGGTCTCGCGACGTCCCACCGGGCCGTCGTGGATCCTCGGGGGACAGCCGGCACGCGCCCTGTCATGATAGTGCCAGTTACGGATGATCGGTCGCGCGATCAATGTTCCGTGCCGATTTTTTACGCTTTCGTGCCTCCCCGGCAACATGAGGCTGACGTGTCGACCACCCTTCGTCTGTGCACCCTGGGGCTCCTCAGCGCGATCGTCTTGTGCGGCCAAGCTTACGCCGCGCCGCGCCCGCCGGACGGCAATCTCACATTCGCGTGTGATTTCCTCGGCGATTGCCCGCACCGGACGGTGCCGGGCGGTCCGGACCGGGACGTGCACCCCTTCGAGGGCAGCCTCGGCCGGCCCTGCGGCTGGCGCGAGCGGCCGACGCCCCAAGGCCCGCGGAGGGTGCGGGTGTGCTACTGAGGACGGGGCGCGTCCTCTTCCTGCTGCTCACGGCGGCCGTCCCGGCCTCCCTCACGCAGACACCGGCGCGGGCGGGGGCGAGCGACTGCCCCGCCTTCTTCGCCGGCAGCGAGGTTCCGCTCCTCGTCAACGCCAAGCTAGCGGCGCGCACGGTGCCGCTGTGCTTCGAGGCCTACGCGGTGCTGCATTCGGGGGCCTCGCGCACCCCGCTCTACGCGGCCGAGCATCTGACGCGGGACGGCGTCGCGGCCGCCCGGACCGTGGCCCGCGACGATGCCTTCCACGACGAGGACAGGTTGCCGGCGGCCGACCGTTCGATGCTGGAGGATTACGTCCATTCCGGTTTCGATCGCGGGCATCTCGCCCCGGCCGGCGACATGCCGACGGGATCGGCGCAGGCCGAATCGTTCAGCCTCGCCAACATCGTCCCGCAGAATCCGGCCTTCAACCGCGGCCTGTGGGCGGGCGTCGAGGAGAGCGTGCGGCGCCTCGCGAGCGCGCGGGGCGAGCTCTACGTGGTGACGGGCGCGGTCTTCACTGGCGGCTCCGTCGACGCGATCAAGAGCCGCGTGCTGGTCCCGACCCAGCTCTACAAGGCGATCTACGATCCCGCCCGCGGAGAGGCCGGCGCCTATCTCGCCCCGAACCGGGCGGGGGGCGAGTGGCGCGCCGTCTCGATCGAGACGCTGCGCGGCATTGCCGGGATCGACGTGTTCCCGGCCCTGCCCGCCGGCCCGAAGGCCCTGGCCATGAGCCTGCCGGAACCGCGGGAATTCGCGCGCGGCGAGGTCAACGAGCGGCGACCCCGTACGGAGACCTGGGCCGACTGGATCGGGCGGGAGGCCGCACGGATCCTGCGCCGCGCGCTCCGCGACGCGCTCCGATCGATCTTCTGAGGACACAACGATGACCCGACGCGGGAGCACGACCGGACCGGGTTTCGAACCCTTCGCAGAGGAAGCGGGCGTGCGCAGTCTCGGCGCGCTCTCCTTCGAGAACGGCAGGCTCCGCATCGCCCTGCACGGCTCCCTCGACATCACCCGCGACAAAGCCGGCCTCGCGCTCGCCCGCGAGCTGAAGCGCACCTGCGACGCCATCGTTGCGGCGCTCGAGGCGGCCGATCTGCCCGAGCAGATGGCGGAGACAGACGCCGCGCCGACGAAGGCGCCGAACCCCTTCGCCTGACGGTCGGCCGTCCTTGCCGGGTTCCGCGTGGCCTGATACTCGGACGGGATCATTTCACGCGACAACGGCCGGCAGTCCGGCGGGTGCCGGGCGGATCGGCCCGTCCCATCGGCATGCCGGCTGCGACCGGCGCCTGCCGCGCCGCCGCGCCGGACGAACGTACAAGGATACCCCGCGATGGCTCGCGAATTCATCTACCACATGCGCGGTCTGACGAAGACCTACGTCGGCGGCAAGAAGGTCCTGGAGAACGTCAATCTGTCGTTCTACCCGGATGCCAAGATCGGCGTGCTGGGCATCAACGGCGCCGGCAAGTCGACGCTGCTGAAGATCATGGCGGGCATCGACAAGGACTGGACCGGCGAGGGCTTCGTCGCCCAGGGCGCCCGCGTCGGCTACCTGCCGCAGGAGCCGCAGCTCGATGCCAGCAAGTCTGTGCGCGAGAACGTCATGGAGGGCGTGGCGGAGAAGCAGGCGCTGCTCGACCGCTACAACGAGCTCGCCATGAACTATTCGGAGGAGACGGCGGACGAGATGACCGCCCTCCAGGACCAGATCGAGGCGCAGAACCTCTGGGAACTCGATTCGAAGGTCGATCAGGCCATGGAGGCCCTCGGCTGCCCGAGCGACGAGCAGCCGGTCGCCACCCTGTCGGGCGGCGAGCGCCGCCGCGTCGCCCTCTGCAAGCTGCTGCTGTGGGAGCCCGAGCTGCTGCTCCTCGACGAGCCGACCAACCACCTCGACGCCGAGACGGTGAACTGGCTCGAAGGCCACCTGCGGCAATATCCGGGCGCGATCCTGATCGTGACCCACGATCGCTACTTCCTCGACAACGTCACCGGCTGGATCCTCGAGCTCGACCGCGGCCGCGGCTATCCCTACGAGGGCAATTACTCGGCCTGGCTGGTGCAGAAGCAGAAGCGCCTGGAGCAGGAGGGCCGCGAGGACATGGCCCGCCAGCGCGCCATCTCGCGCGAGCAGGAATGGATCGCGGCCTCGCCGAAGGCCCGCCAGACCAAGTCGAAGGCCCGCATCACCCGCTACGAGGAGCTGGTGCAGAAGCAGGCCGACAAGATCGATCCCACCGCGCAGATCGTCATCCCGATCTCCGAGCGCCTCGGCAACAACGTCATCGACTTCGACCACCTCAGCAAGGCCTACGGCGACCGCCTGCTGATCGAGGACCTGACCTTCAAGCTGCCGCCGGGCGGCATCGTCGGCGTCATCGGACCGAACGGCGCCGGCAAGACCACGCTGTTCAAGATGATCACCGGCGTCGAGACGCCCGATTCGGGCACGATCCAGCTCGGCGAGAGCGTCAAGCTCGGCTACGTCGACCAGTCGCGCGACGCGCTCGATCCGAACGCCACCGTCTGGCAGGAGATCTCGGGCGGCAACGACATCATCTATTTCAACAAGCGCGAGATCAACTCCCGCGCCTATTGCGCGGCCTTCGCCTTCAAGGGCGGCGACCAGCAGAAGAAGGTCGGCACCCTCTCGGGCGGCGAGCGCAACCGGGTCCATCTCGCCCGGACCCTGAAGAGCGGCGGCAACGTCCTGCTCCTCGACGAGCCGACCAACGACCTCGACATGGAGACCCTGCGCGCGCTCGAGGACGCCCTGGAGGATTACGCGGGCTGCGCCGTCATCATCAGCCACGATCGCTGGTTCCTGAACCGGATCGCGACGCATATCCTCGCCTTCGAGGGCGAGAGCCATGTCGAGTGGTTCGAGGGCAACTTCTCGGATTACGAGACGGACAAGAAGCGCCGGCTCGGCACCGACTCGATCATCCCGAAGAAGCTGAAGTACAAGAAGTTCTCGCGCTGAGCGCCGGCGCCCCCCGTGCGGGGGGCGCCCTCAGCGGCGCGCGTTGAGCGAGAGCGCGTCGACGAGGTCGCGCGTATCCGTGAGCGCCTGGCCCTTGCGGCGCATGGCGCGCAGCATCGCCCGGTCCGGGAAGGGGCAGTAGGGCAGCGTCTCGACGCAGCGGCCGTCCGGCACCGCGCCGTCCCGGGCGATCCGGTCGAGGAGCCCCTGCAGCATCAGCAGCCCGTGCTGGTGGAGGTGCACGGAGGCCCGCGTCGCCGAGGTGCCGGGTGCCAGGGTGAAGCGCTCCTGCGCCAGGATCGCGCCGGCATCGATCCGCGGGGCGAGGCGATGCAGCGTCATCCCGAACTGGTCCGGCCCCTCCGCGAGGGCATGGATCGTCGGGACCGGCCCACGATGACGCGGCAGCAGGCCCGGATGCCCGTTGATGCCGCCGAGGCGGGCCGCCGCGATGGTCTGGGCGCTCAGGATCTGGTCGAAATGATAGGTGACGATCAGGTCCGGCGCGTGGGCCCGCAAGGCGGCCGCCACGTCGGGCCCGTTGACGTCGTCGACCCGCAGCGTCGGCACCCCGTGCCGGGCGCAGAGGGCCGCGAGCGGCGTCGCCTCGGACACGTCCCGCGAGGCGCTCGCCGCCTGGGTCAGCGGCGCGATCGGCCGGAGCAGGTCGGGCAGCCCGAAATTCACCGCGAGATAGGGCAGGAAGGCCGGGCCCGAGCGGGCCAGATGCGCCCGCACCTGTCCCACGAGCCCGCCGGTTCCCGGCCGCTCGGCGTTCGAGAGACCCACGAAGGCGATCTCCAGCGCGTGGTCGGCCACGAAGCGGCGCACGGCGCGGGCGTTCGGCAGCGCCTCCAGCACGAACAGCGCGATGCGGGCGCGCGCCATCAGCGCCGCTTCCGGATCTGGAAGCGGAAGCCGTGCATGCCGAGCCGGCGCAGGCGCTCGGGAAGGAGGCCGGCGCCGCGGGCGAGCACGGCCAGGATCAGCGGGAAGGCGACGAGATCCTGCTTCCGGGCGAGGCCCCGGGCGATCCGCCGGGCCGCCTCGTCCGCGCTCATCTCCAGGGGCCGCCAGCCCTTGTAATCGCCCCCCATCGGCGTCTTCACGTAGCCCGGCGTCACCACGCTGATCGTCACGCCCCGTCCGCGCACCTTCTCGCGCAACGCCAGCCCGTGCGCGAACAAAGCCGCCTTGGCCCCGCTATAGGCCGGCGCGTCGGGCAGCGGTGCGAAGCCCGCGAGCGAGGACATCAGCGCGATCTGGCCGTGCCCGCGCGCCAGCATCAGCGTGACGGCCGGCAGCATCACGTTGAGGGCTCCGTTGAGGTTGATGTCGACCGTCTCGAAGGCGGTCTCCTCGCTCTCGACATCGCCCGTCGGATGGCCGCCGTTGATCGCCGCATTGACGATGACGAGATCGAGCGGTGCCCGCGCGTCCGCCTCGGAGAGCAGGGCGCGCATCGCGGCCCGGTCGCGGACGTCCCCGGCGGCGCTCGCCACCACGGCCCCCGCCGCGCGGCAGGCCTGCGCCACCGCCTCAAGCCTGTCGGCTCCGCGGGCCGTCAGGATCAGGGTCGTGCCCGGCGCGGCGTAGTGCCGGGCGAGCGCAGCGCCGATGCCGCTCGACGCGCCGGTGATCAGGATGTGAGGCATGGCGAGGGTGCTACCGCGCTCGGACGCGGCAGATCAAGGGAAGGCCGTGACAGTCGGCGCCGGCTAGATCAGTACGCCGCCGCCGCGAGCTGTCCGCCGCCCTCGGTATCCGTGCGCCCCGCCCGGGCCGCGGCCAGCATGGCGGTCGGCAGGGCGGCCTCCAGGCGCGGCACCGCGCCCGCCACCGCGCGCGCGATCGCGGATTTCGAGAAGTAGCCGCCGTTCACCTGCGTCCGGTGCAGCACGACGCGACGGAAATCGGCCATCAGGTCCATGTCCGGCGGGGTGGGGCTCGTCCAGAACGTGTCGATGTCGCCCTGATGGGTCAGGCCGGCCATGTTGTAGATCGCCGTGCCGACCGCGTGCGTCGGCCGGCCCATCTCCAGCGACAGCATCCCCACCGTCGAATTGACGATCACCACGCCGCGGGCGCCCGCGATCAGCGTGGGCAGGTCGCCGCCGTCGATGAAGTCGAGGCGCTCGCTCACCCCGTGGCGCCGGGCGGAAGCGCGGGCGAAGCGGCGCCAGTTGATCAGGCCGCTGTCCAGCGGGTGCAGCTTCACGAGCAGCCGGGTCGGCGCCTGGGAGGTCTCAGCGAAGGACTTGATCACCCGGTCCATGAAGCCCTCGACCCCGAGGAAGGGCGAGTGCACGCGGATCTGGTAGTCGCTGTCCAACTGGAGCGGCAGCAGGAAGTAGTCGCAGCCGACGGCGTGGTAGATCTCGCTGCAGCGCTGGGCCTCGCGCCGAGTGCGGCCGCGCCGGGAGAACTTCTTGATCCAGCCGGCATATTCCATCGCGATATGCGTCGGGCGGTGGCTGCGGAAATGGGGGTAGAGATACGGGAACGCGATGTTGGCGATGTTGTAGCCGACGTCCCAGATGCTGCGCCGGGCCATGTCGCCCGTCGAGGGCATCGCGCGCCCCGGCTGCGGCAGCCGGCGGGCGAGCTTGCGCACCGCCTCGGCCGTTCGCGGCAGTGACGAGTAGCCGTTCACGCCACCGAGTTCGCAGGTGATCCAGTTCGGCCGGATATAGCCTTCCTCGAAGACGTGGACGCGCAGACCGTGGCTCTTGGCCACCTCGCGCGCGGTGACGTGGAAGGGGCGGCAATCGCCGAACAGAACGATGTCGCTCACGCCATGCGCGGTGACGTAGGCCTCGAGATAGGCTTCCCAGCCGTCGCGCGAGCCGCGGTAATGATCCGACCGGCCCCTCCAGAACAAGGCGTCGCCGGGACAGAAATTGATTCGCCGGACCCGGTGTCCTCGGGTCCGCAGCGCGGCGCCGAGATCGGAGAAGAACGGGGAGGCGATGCCCTGAAGGAACAGGAAGGTGGCGGGGATCTCGCGGTCGGCTTCCTCGCGAAGGGGCCGCTCGCGCGCAGGAGGCTGCGAACCGGGGCCGGGATACGAAAGGGCGATCGAGCCGGTGAGGTCGGCGATCTGTCCTGCGGTATCGAGGCGAGGCTGCAGCATTCTGAGGCGCTTCCGTCCTTCACCGTGCCACCGGATCTGACGATCCCAGCGGCGACCCACCTACCGGTTGCATGGCCGATCGGAGGTCCGCAATCCGCGCCGAGACGGCAGGGCCGCGATTTCCGGTCCGTGTGACCATGTTGCAACGCACGGGCCTGGGGCCATTGCGCGGTGTCGAGCTACGGAGCAATCGCGGCGGCGATATGTCGGTCCCGTGGCCGTCCGGATGGGATCCCGGCTATCCACAGGACGCGGCGACCTTGCTCGCGCCCCAAATCCCCGTCACGGCAAACCTCGCCCCGCGCCGATCGCGCGATGGGACGGATCATGGCCACCGCATCGCACGCGTTCTTCAGCACCGGATCGACGATCAACCTGCTCCGTGCGGAGGTCGAGGCCGCGACCGGCCGCGGCTTCGCGCCGCCGGGACGCGGCGGTGCGCTGCCCGCGGTCTGGCGCTCGACATCGCTCCTCGCCCGCCTGCTGGGCGCCGCCGGGCGTCAGGTGCTCACGGTCGATCCCGGCCCGCTGCTCAGCCCCTACGATACGCCCGCGACGGGCCTTTCCAGCCTGCGCATCGGCCTCATGGGCCAGGAGAGCCTGCACTATTTCGATCCCTGGACGCGCCGTCCGATCAGTCGCGAAGCCTGTGCCGAGCGGGTGGCTTGGCTCGCCGCGCGCTTCGCCGAGAACGACCGGCGCGTGGTTTATGTCGGCATCTCCCAATGGAAGCGCCCGGCGCTCGATGTCTTTGCGGCGGGTCCGAAGGGGGCGCCGATCCACACCATGACGGTGCCGGACGCGATCCGCGCCGCGAAGCGCCACGACGCGCGGGTTCTGGCCTGGGCGACCCGGGCGCCCGCCGCGCTCGAGGCGGCCTGCGCGGAGGCCGGCCTGCCCCTCGCGCGCATCGAGGACGGGTTCCTGCGCTCCGTCGGGCTCGGGGCGAGCCTGCGGCCCGGCGCTTCGATCGTGGTGGACGATGCCGGCATCTACTACGATCCGCGGCGCGAGAGCCGCCTCTCCCTGATCCTGCGCGATGCCGATTTCCCCGACGCGCTCGTGGCGCGGGCACGCCGCCTGCGCTCCGAGATCGTGGCGCGCCGCCTCAGCAAGTACAATGTCGGGCTCGCTGCCGGCACCGGCGACTGGCCGTCTGACCGGCGCATCGTCCTCGTGCCCGGCCAGGTCGAGGACGACGCCTCGGTGCAGTACGGCTCGCCGCGGGTGCGCTCCAACCGCGCGCTGCTCGAGGCCGCGCGGGCCCGCAACCCCGATGCCTTCCTGCTCTACAAGCCGCATCCGGACGTCGAGGCGGGCTTCAGGCCCGGGGCGATCCCCGAGGGCGAGGCGTTGGCCATCGCCGACCGGATCGTATCGGGCATCAGCATCGTCGACCTGCTCGACCGCGTGCACCACGTCGAGACCATGACCTCGCTCGCCGGGTTCGAAGCGCTGATCCGCGGGCTCAGCGTCGCCACGCATGGGCGCCCGTTCTATTCGGGCTGGGGCCTCTGCGAGGATCTCGCGCCCGGCGCCGATCGCGGCCGGCGGCTCGCCCTGGACGAGCTCGTGGCCGCGACGCTCATCCTCTACCCGCGCTATCTCGATCCGGTGGCGATGAAGCCCTGCGAGCCCGAGCAACTCCTCGACCGGCTCAGCGCGGCCCGCGCCGCGGCGCCCCGCACCGCCCTGTCGATCGGCCGCCTCGCACACGCCACGATGCGCGCCCGCTACCGGCTGCTCAACCCGATCGTGCGCCGCTTGCGCCGCCGCCGCGGCATCGGTGCGGACGGCGCCGGGCAAGGCGAGGGCGCATGAGCCTGCTGAACGCCTTGGCTGCCCTCGCTCTCGCGATCGCCGGTTCGGCCCTGATCGAGCGCTTCGGGGGCGCGGCGCGGGCCCCGTTCGGCCGGCGGCCGGGCGATCTCGCGCTGCGCTGCGCCGCCTACACGGCGCTCACGCTGTTCTGGTTCGTTTTCTCGTGGCGTCCCTGGCTCGCGGGGCTCAGCACCGCCCTGACCGTCGGCGTCCTTGTCCTGATCAGCCGCGCGAAGCGGGCCGTGATCGGCGAACCGCTGGTGTTCAGCGATTTCGCGCTGGTGCCGCAGGTCCCGCGGCATCCCCAGCTCTACTACGTGCCGCCGCCGACCAGCCCGCGCATCCTCGCGCCCCTGGCGCTCGCCCTCTCGGGCATCGCCCTCTGGTACCGCGTCGAGCCGAGCCTCCTTCCCGCCGGCCCCGCCGCGCGGCTGGCCGCGATCCTCCTTCTGCCGACCCTGCTCCTCGGTGTCTTCGCGGCGCTGCGCAGGCCCCCGCTCGCCGGCCTTCTCGCCCGGCGCTTTCCGCGGCCCGATTTGGAAGGGGATCTCGGCCGTATCGGCCTGCCGGCGACGCTCGCGGCCTACGCGCTCCGCCGCCGGGCCGGGGCGACGCCGCCGCTGCAGCCTCTGCCGGCCTCCGCGCCGGGCGCCCCGGTCGTCGTCGTCGTCCAGCTCGAATCCTTCCTGGATCCCGAGCGCCTCGGCGGTCCCGGCCTGCCGCTGATGGACCTGATCCGCGCACGGGCGAGCCAGTACGGGCGCCTGCGCGTGCCCGCCCACGGCGCCTACACCATGCGCACCGAGCACGCGGTGCTGACCGGACGCGACGGGGCGTCGCTCGGGTTCGGAGCGTTCGATCCCTATCTGGCCACGGGTGGCGACGAACCGACCAGCCTCGCGCGGATCGCGGCGGCCAACGGCTACGACACCCTGTTCGTCCATCCCTTCCACCGCGACTTCTTCCAGCGCGCACGCGTGATGGCGCGGCTCGGCTTCCAGCGGCTGGTGATGGGCGAGGATTTCGCCGACGCACCCCGTGTCGGGCCCTACGTCGCGGACGTGGCGCTCGGCCGGCGCATCCTCGCGGAGATCGAGGCCCGAGGCGGACCCCTGTTCCTGTTCAGCGTGACCATGGAGAACCACGGCCCCTGGAAGCCGGGCCGCCTGCCCGGCCTCGACGATCCGCGGTCGCAATATCTCCACCATGTCGGCCATACCGGGCGGATGGTCGAGGATCTGGTCGCGGGCCTGGAGGGCCGCCAGGCGGTGCTCTGCGTGTTCGGCGACCACGCGCCCTCTCTGCCGGGCTGCGCGCCGGGCTTCGGCGGGACTGCGACCGACTACGCCCTGTTCCGGTTCGGCGGCCCGCGGGAGGCGCCGCGCCGGATCGATCTCACGGCGGACGCGCTCGGGCGTCGCCTGCGCGCAACGCTCGCGGCCGATCCGCAGGCCGTTCCGGTGCCGGAACCCGCGCAAGCGTGACCGTGCCACCGTCGTGACGCATTGGACGGCCATGGCCGTTCGGAAGGACCGATCGGCCGCCCGCGTTAAAGCGATCGCAGCCATTGGCGGGCGATGACGGGTCGACCGGATCGCCGGCCGGCTGCCGCCCCGGTGGCCGAGGCCGGAATGGGAGTTTGGTAATGGTGCGTAAAGCAGCGCTCGCCGCGCTGACGGGCAGTCTGCTCGCCGGCTGCTCGGTCCTGCCTGCGGCTGGGCCGACGGCCTCGGCTGTGGAGTCGGGCGCGGAGGTGTCGACCTCGGAAGGCCTGCTGGCGCGCTACGAGATCGTGGACATCACGCCGGCGGTGGTGGAGGCGCTGCGCGGGCGCCCGCTCGACAGCCTGCTGGCCTCCTTCGGTGACCACCGGCCCGCGCTCGAGCCGGTGATCGGGGTGGGCGACTACGTGGCCATCTCGATCTGGGAGGCGGGCTCGGGCGGCCTGTTCTCCGGCCCGCTGCTCTCCGACCGCTTCTCGGCCGGCTCCAAGTCGGCGCTGATCCCCGAGCAGGTGGTGGGCCGCGACGGCGGCATCACGGTGCCGTATGCCGGGCGCATCCAGGTGCTGGGCCGGCGCACCCAGGACGTGCAGGCGCTCATCGAGAACGAGCTGGCCGGCAAGGCGATCCAGCCCCAGGTGCTGGTCGCGGTCACCAAGGCGGTCTCCCAGACGGTGACGGTGACGGGCGAGGCCACTGTGGGCGGGCGCGTGCCGCTCACCACCCGCGGTGACCGGCTGCTGGACGTGGTGGCCACCGCGGGGGGCGTGCGCTCGCCCGTCAACGAGACCTTCGTGCGGCTCTCGCGCGGCACCCAGACCGCGACGGTGCCGCTGACCACGGTGGTCTCGAACCCGCGCGAGAACGTGTTCCTGCGCCCGGGCGACGTGCTGACGCTGGTGCGCGATCCCCAGACCTTCCTGGCGGTGGGCGCGCTGGGCAACGCCACCGAGATCCCGTTCCAGGCCGAGGGCATCACCCTGGCCCAGGCGCTGGCCAAGGCGCGGGGCCTGTCGGACTTCCAGGCCGATCCGGCCGGGCTGTTCATCTTCCGGTTCGAGCCGGCCGCGGTGGTGCGCCGGCTCAGCCCCGGCTCGCGCCTGCTGGGCACGCCGCTGGTGCCGGTGGTCTACCGGGTCAACATGCGCGATCCCAACAGCCTGTTCACCACCCAGGCCTTCCGCATGCGCAACCGCGATCTCGTCTACGTCTCCAACGCTCCCTTCACCGAGGTCCAGAAGGTCCTCAGCGTCTTCTCGACCGTCACAGGTCCCATCGCCGGCGCCGCATCCGTCTACGCAACCGCGAGATAGACCCTACAAACGCCGAGAGCCGCGCCAGGGCGCGGCTCTCGTGAGGACTTCGATCGGTCTGAGGTCAGCCGCGCTTGGCCAGCAGCTGCTCGATCAGGGAGCCGCCCTTCTCGATCGCGGCGAGTTCCTCGGCCACCGCGGCGACCGTCTCGCGGATCTGCTCGGGCGTGTGCTCCGAGGTGAGGAAGAAGCGCAGCCGCGAGGCGCGCTCCGGCACCGCCGGGTGGATGATCGGCTGCACGTTGATGCCGCGCTTGTACAGCCGGTCGGACAGGGTGACCGACTTCAGCGAATCCCCGATGATCACCGGAATGACCGCGAGCCCGAGGCTGGTGCCGGTGTCGAGGCCCTGCGTCCGGGCGCAATCGAGGAACAGGCGCCCGTTCTGGCGCAGGCGCTCGACTCGCTCGGGCTCGGCCCGCATCACGGCGAGCGCGGCCTCGGCGGCGGCGGCCAGCGGCGGGGACATGCCGACGCTGTAGACGAAGCCCCCGGCCGTGCATTTGAGGTACTCGACGAGTGCCGAGGGGCCGCAGATGTAGCCGCCGCAGGCCGAGAGCGTCTTGGAGAAGGTGCCCATCCAGATGTCGACGCCCTTCGGGTCGATCTGGGCGTGCTCGAACAGGCCGGCGCCGGTGCGGCCGAGGACGCCGAGCCCGTGGGCCTCGTCCACCATCAGCCACGCGTTGTAGCGCCGCTTCAGCGCGACCAGCCCGGCGATGTCGGGCGCGTCGCCGTCCATGCTGTAGAGGCCCTCGACCACGATGAGCGCGCGGCGGTGCTCGTGGCGCGTCGCCTGAAGCACCGATTCGAGGGCGTCGAGGTCGTTGTGGGCGAAGCTGCGCCGCTGCGCCCCGGAGAGCTGCGCCCCCGTGACGATGCTGTTGTGGCTCAAGGCGTCGTGGTAGATCACGTCGCCGGCCTCGAGCAGGGCCCCGATCGTCGTGACGTTGGTGGCGTGCCCGCTCACCATCGCGACGCAGGCCTCGGTGCCGTAATGGTCGGCGAGGGCGCGCTCCAGGCTGAGATGGCCCGGCCGCTCGCCCGCCACCACCCGGCTGGCGGAGGCCGAGGTGCCGAAGGCGTCGATCGCCGCGCGCGCGGCGCCGCTCACCTGCGGATGGCCGTTGAGCCCGAGATAATCGTAGCTGGAGAAGTTCACGAAGGACCGGCCCTCGATGCGCGTGATCGCGCCGGCCTTGGTCTCGTGGACGTGGAAGAAGGGGTTGCCGAGGCCGATCAGGTCGGCGGCGGAGCGCTGGAGCTTCAGCTCGCGATAGCCGGGCAGGCTCTCGAAATTCTGGATCGCGGGGTCCTGCGCCGGCTCGGGCGCCCGCAGGGCGACCGGGCGGGGCGTGCTGCGCCCCATCCGGTTCGTCACGAAGCCTGCCAGGGCGGCGCGACCGCCGTCCGGCCGTGGCGACTGGGTCATGGAAGGATCTCTTTGATCTCGAGGCTGTTCTGCTCCACGAGGTCGCGAAGGGGCGCGAGCGCCGCGGCATCGACCTCGCTGCCGACGTGCTTCTGAGCCAGGCTCAGGGCCACGCCGGCCGCCTCGTCCATGGGCGCCGAAACCGCCTGAATTAAGGTCTCGGACAACTCGTTCACCGTCAGGCCGGACGAGATCCCGGCCGGCGGCGAATCGAGCCCGAAGCGCTCCTGCAGGCTGGCGCCGAGCTCGACGCCCATCAGCGAGTCGAGGCCGATCTCGGAGAGCTGGCGCACGCGGCTGATGTCGTCCTTGGGCAGCCGCAGGATGCGGGCGATGTCCTCGACGATCGCGTCCGAGACGGTCTTGCGCACGGCGTCGAGATCGCCGCCCTTGAGCAGGGCCGCGATGTTGACCGTCGCGACGCCGCCCGCTTCGGCCTGCTGGTCGGAGCCGAGATCGGCGTAGCTCGGCGAGCGCATGGTGGCGAGCCGCTCGCGCGCCTTGCCCCAATGCATCGCGGCGATCGCGATCACCGCCTCGTCCGGGCTCTGCCCCTGGCCTTCCAGCGCCTCGCCCATCAGGTCGAGGCAGCGGCGCGCCTCCATCGGCGTGACGCCCACGCGGGCGGCGAGGCCCTCCATCACCGCGCGGTTGCGCGCGAGCATGCCGACGTCGCCGATCGCGCCCCAGGCCACCGCGAGGGCGGTCAGGCCGCGGCGGCGGCGCTGGCGGGCGATGCCCTCCATGAAGCCGTTGGCCGCGACGTAGGCGCCCTGGCCGGGGTTGCCGATGAAGGTCGTGGCCGAGGAGAACAGCACGAAATAATCGAGGCTGCGGTCGCGGGTGGCGGCGTCGAGATTCCGGGCGCCGACGACCTTCGGGCCGATCACCGCATCGAGCGCGGCGGCATCGATGTTGGCGATCAGACCGTCCTGCAGCACCGCCGCGGCGTGGATCACGCCGGCGAGCCGACCCGTCCGCTCGATCTCGGCGACGAGCCGGTCGACGGCGGCACGGCTGGTGATGTCGAGGGCCCGGGCCTCGACCGTGACGCCGCGCGCCGCGAAGGCGGCGAGCGCGGCCTTGGCCTCGTCGCTGGTCGCGCCCGTCCGGCCTGCGAGAACCACGCGCCGCGCGCCCCGGTCGACCAGCCAGCGTGCCGCCTCCAGGCCGAAGCCCCCGAGGCCGCCGGTGACGAGATGGGTGCCGTTCGCGTCGATGGCGAAGGCCGATTTCGTCTCCGCCAGCACCCGGCCCGGTTTGGGCGGGGCGATGACGATCTTACCGACATGCCCCGATTGCTGCATCAGCCGGAAGGCGTCCGAGGTCTCCTCGGCGGTGAAGGGCTGGTACGGCAGGGGCTTCAATCCGCCCTCGCCGAACAGCGCCATCACCTCGCGGAACATCCGCGCTCCGTCCTCGCCCTGGTGCTGGAGCACCTGATCGAGATCGACGCCGAAATAGGTGAGGTTCCGCCGGAACGGGCGCAGGCCGATATGGGTGTTGGCGACGTAGTCGCGCTTGCCGAGCTCGACGAAGCGTCCGAACGGTTTGAGGGCGTTGAGCGAGCGCTCCATCGCTTCGCCGAACAGGCTGTTCAGCACCACGTCGACGCCCGAGCCCGTGATCGCCCGGATCTCGTCCACGAAGGCGAGGGAGCGCGAGTCGAGCACGTGCTCGGCGCCGAGCGCCTTCACCAGCGCCCGCTTCTCGCGCGATCCCGCCGTGGCGATGACGCGCGCGCCCTTCAGCTTGGCGATCTGGAGCGCGGCCAAGCCGACGCCGCCCGCGCCGCCATGCACCAGCACCCACTCGCCGCGGCGCAGGCGGGCGCAGCTCACCAGGCCGTAATAGGCGGTGAGGAACGCGACCGGGACGGTCGCCGCCGCCATCGGGTCGAGGCCCGCGGGAGCGGGCGCCACCACGAGATCCGGCACGACGATATGCGTCGAGAAGCCCGACTGGGCGAAGGCGACGACCGGATCGCCGACCTTGAAGCCCTTCACGCCACCGCCGAGTGCGATGATCCGGCCGGCGCATTCGAGGCCGAGCCGCGGGCCGGCGAAGCCGTCCTCCAGGATCTCCTCCGGGAGCATCGAGAGCGCCCAGAGCACATCGCGGAAGTTCAGGCCGGTCGCCTCCACGGCGATCTCGATCTCGCCCGGGCCGGGCGCACGGCGCTCGGCCGGCCCCCAAACCATCTCGTTGAGGCCGCCGGTATTGCTGCGCTCCAGCCGCGCCGCGCCGGCCGGAACGGCGTCGGCGCCGGCCCGGCGCCGCGGACGGCCGGGCAGGAAGCGGATGACCTGCGTGCGGTCTTCGTCCAACACGATCTCGGTCTCGGGCGTGCCCGAGAGGATGAGGTCGCACAGCCGCTCCGACACGCGCTTCGACGACATCTCGGGTGCGACGTCGACGCGGCGCACGTCGAGATTCGGCGCCTCGTTGGCGAGCGTCCGCGAGAAGGCCCACAGGCCAGCCTCGATCGCCGGCCCCTGGCCGCCGCTGTCGCGGGTCGCGCCCGGCGCCACCACCCAGAGGCGGGTCTGGCGGGCACCGAGATGCTCGCTGCAGCGCTTCAAGCTCAGGCAGCGGTCGCGCAGGCGCTCGGCCGCTTCGCCCCCACGGGTGAAGGCGCCGGCCAGGAACACCACCGTGTCGGGGGTCTCCCGCTCCAGCTCGAGCAGCGAGGTCTCCGAATCGAGGATGATCGAGACGTGCACGCCGCTGGCGGCGAGCAGGGTCGCGAGCGAGGAGGCGGTCTCGGCGGCGAATTCGTCGTCCGAGCCGATGACGAAGGCGAAGGTCTGGACCGCCGCCGGCTCCGGCCGCTCGGGTGCCTCGGCCAGCAACAGCAGGTCGTCGCCGTTGGCGGAGGCCGCGCGCTCGGCGAGAACGCTGACGAGGCCGCTGGCGCTGAGCGTGCGCTGCCACCCCGCGATATCGTCGAGCCGGCCGACCGGCAGGTCGCCGACGCCCTGCTCGAACCAATCCGGGGTGAGGCCGAAGACGAGATCGCGGAACAGCGAGGCGCCGGGCTCCACGGCGAGGAGCAGGCCGCCCCCGGCGAGCGCCGCGGCGAGCCGCCGCGGCAGGTCGCGCTCGCCCCGATGCAGGGCGCCGCTCGTCAGGATCAGATCGAAGCCCGCCTCCGGCAACGCCTCGGCGGCTTCGATCACCTCGATTCCACGGGGCAGTGCGAGGCGTGCCCGCTCCGCGAGGCGGCGATCCGCGTCGAACACCGTGAGCCGCGCTTGCAGGGACTCGGCAAGACCCGCGGCCTGGGCCGAGAGCGGCCCGAAGCCGACTTGCAGCAGGCGAAGCGCCCGGTCCTTGGGCAGGCGCTCGCGCGCCGCCTCGACGATGCCCGAGATCACCTGGGCCGCATTGCGCGCGGTGGCGCTGCGCAGCGTGAAGGCGTCGAGCGCGTTCTGCGGCAGGCTCGGTGCCTCGGCAAGGCCGCCGGCGAGGAGGCGCTCCACGAGGGCGCCCACATCGGCGATCAGGACCAACTCGGCCGAAAGTTCGGGATGATCCCCGGCGATCCAGCGCATGATCTCCTCGGGCGCCGGCAGGGTCGAGCCGTCGCCCAGCGCCCAGGTCTCACCCGTCCGCTCGGCGAGCCCGCTGCTCTCCAGGGCGTCGAGGGCATTGATCAGCCAGGGCCGCATCGCCTCGGGCACGCGCCCGTCGATCGCGACGGTGCCGATCGCTTTCTCGGCAGCGGCTGTGCCCTTCGGGCTTCCCGTCGTCGCCTGCGCAAGACCCTTGGCCAAGCGGTAGGCGAGGGCGGTGGCCCAGCCTTCCAGCAGGAGGTGGCCCGGCGAGAGCGGCGCCTCGGCCTCGCCGCGCGCCGCCTCGGCGAAGCGGCGCAGGCGCTCGGCCACGTTCGGCTGGCGCTCGCTCGGCACCGCGGTCGGCACGGTGGCGAGTTCGGGGACCTGGGTGATGGCGTAGGCCCCGAGATCGCCACCGTTCTTGGCGCGCAGGGCCTGGAACCGGCCCTCGCGGATGGTGGCGACGACGGCGCCCTCGGAATCGAGGATCGTGAAGTCGGCCAGGATGCTGCGCTCGTTGCAGCGACGCGTGCGGATCACCGCCCGGGCGATCACGGCGCCGGGCCGGACCATGCGGATCTCGCCGAAGCGCACCGGGATGTAGGCCTTCCCGGCGGTCTCGCCCAGAAGATCGGCGAAGAGCAGGATCAGCCCGTGGAAGCAGGCATCCAGGCGCGCGGGCACGAGGCCGTAGCGCGCATCCGCCTCGGCCGGAACCAGCTCGGAGACGATGGTCGCCTCGTCGATGCGGGCCGAGAGGGCGACCTGCCGGAAACTCGGTCCGAAGCCGAGGCCGGCGGCGACCGCGCGGGCGTAGAGCTCCTCGCCCGAGACTGCGCCGTCCTCGGGGATCTCCAGCGCGGGCGCGGCGGGGGGCGAGAAGCTGCCCTCGACGATCTTCGCCTGGGCGTGGACCTGCCAGGGCGTCTGGGCGAGGCGCGGCCGGCTCAGGACCTGGATGCCGTTCCCGGAGCCCGACAGGCGCACCGCGACCTCGCGCAGCGCGTCCTCGGTGAACACCATCGGCGACAGGATCTCGAAATCGGCGAGCACGATCTCGTCGCTGCGCAGAGCCTCGCGGGCGGCGGCGAGCGCCATCTCGACGAAGCCGGCACCGGGCATGATCGCCTGGCCCTCGATGCGGTGGTCGTCGAGTTCCGGTACCGTCGCGATGTCGACGTAGCCGTGCCATTCGAGGCCGTCGGGCGCCGTGCGCGATCCGATCAGCGGGTGGTAGTGGCGCGTGCTCGTGGCCCCGACGCTCTCGGTGGTCTCTCCGAGGCGGAAGGGACGACGCTGCCAGGGGTAGGTCGGCAGGCCGATCGCGCCCGCCGGGGCCGTGCCGAACAGGGCGGCCTCGTCGACCGCCGCGCCCTGGACCAGGGCCGCGCTGACGGCCTTGGCGATCGGGTCGCCGCCCGCATCCTTGCGGTGCATGACGCCGACCGTGGCGTTGTCGATGCCCAGCGGCTCGATCGCGTCGCCGATATGCGACATCAGGGTCGCGCGCGGCCCGACCTCGACGAAGACGCGCGCGCCCGCCCGGGTCGCCTCCTGGACGGCCTCGCAGAACCGGACCGGCTCGCGGATGTTGCGCCACCAATAGGTCGCGCCGAAGCGCGTGCCGTCGAGCACCGTTCCGGTGACGGTCGAGACCATGCGGGTCGTTCCCGCGGCGGGCTTCAGCCCGGCGAGGTCGCGCAGCAGGGGCTTCTCGGTCGGATCCATGATCCGGCCGTGGAACGGGTAGGCGAGGTCGAGCTTGCGCCCGCGGCGGCGCTTGCGCGACAGCGCCTTGAGGGCCGCGTCGATGTCGGCCACCGGCCCCGCGACGGTCACGGCCTTCGGGCTGTTGTAGGCGGCGATGTCGAGGCTCGGATAATCGACGAGGAAGGCCGGCACGTCCTCGGCCGGCATCAGCAGGACGGCCATGGTGCCCTGGCCGCGCGTCGTCTCCTGGTGACGGCTCCGGTAGAAGATCACCTGCACGGCCTGTTCGAGGCTGAGGATGCCGGCGGCCTCCGCCGCGGCAATCTCGCCGACGCTGTGGCCGAGGACGAAGCTCGGGTTGAGCCCGCGGGCGCGCAGGGCCGTGGTCGAGGCGCTCTCGATCGCGAAGATCAGGGGTTGCGAGACGCTGGTGAGGGCGAGGCGCTCCTCGAGGTCCGGGGCGTCGAGCGCCTCCTTGAGCGACCACTTGGCCAGCGGCTTGAACAGCGCGTCGATCCGCTCGAACGCCGCGCGGAACACGGCGTTCTCGGCATAGGCCTCCCGGCCCATCCCGGCCCATTGGCTGCCGTTGCCCGAGTAGACGAAGGCGACGTCCGCGGCCCGGTCGATCGCCGTGCCGGTCAGGGCGTCGGGACTGTCCTCGCCCTCGCCGACGGCGCGCAGGGTCGCGGCGACGTCGACGGAGCCGTCGAGGGGGATCGCGAGGCGCGCGTTCAGGCGTTCGCGGCGATGCGCGGCGCCGGCCGCGATGCGCGCGGCCTCCGGCGCCGTCGCCGCCTCGAAGCGCTCGGCATAGTCGAGGGCGAGCTCGTTGAGCGCGGCGCGGCTCTGGGCCGAGAGCAGCAGCATCGCGGGCGCCCGGGTCTCGGCGGCCTGGGGTGCCGCCTCGGCGTCGCTCAGGACGACGTGGGCGTTGGTGCCGCCGAAGCCGAAGGAGTTCACGCCGGCGAAGCGCTCGGCCGTCCCGCGGGGGATCGGCCGGGCCTCGCGCACCACGTCGAGGTTGAGCTCGGCGAAGGGGATGTCGGGATTCAGCTCGGCCGCGTGGAGCGAGGCCGGCACGAGATCGTGTTCGAGGGCGAGGCTGGCCTTGAGCAGGCCGGCGAGACCCGAGACCGGCTCGGTGTGGCCGATGTTCGACTTGATCGACCCCATCGGCAGCGGCGCCTTGCGCGGCCGGCCGAGCTTGCTCCCGATGGCGGACGCCTCGATCGGGTCGCCGACGGGCGTTCCGGTGCCGTGGGCCTCCATGAAGGCGATGCGGTCGAGATCGATCTCGGCCTCGCGGTAGACCTTCTCCAGCAGCGCGCCCTGCGCGTAGCCGGACGGCAGCGAGATGCCGGTGGTCCGTCCGTCCGAGTTGACGCCGGTCGCGACGATCCGGCCGCGCACGGTCGCCGCGTCGCGGCGGGCCGCCTCGGCGGATTGCAGCACGAGGACCACACCGCCCTCCGAGCGGACATAGCCGTCGGCATTGGCCGAGAAGGCCTGACACAGGCCGGTGCGGGAGAGCATCTGCGCGTTGGAGAAGCAGATGAAGTTGAACGGGCTGGCGAGCACGTTGACGCCCGCGACGACCGCCGTGTCGATCCGCCCGGAGCGGATCGCCTGCACGGCGTTGTCGAGCGCGACGAGGGAGGACGAGCAGGCGGTGTCGACCGTGAAGCTCGGCCCCTTGAGGTCGAAGATGTAGGAGATCCGGTTCGACAGGATCGAGAGCGTGTTGCCGGTGGCCGCGTAGGCGTCGCCCGACGGCACGTCGAGGATGCGCAGGTTGCCGTAATCGAGCGACGAGGCCCCGACGAACACGCCGATATGGGCGCCCGCGACCGCGGAGGGGCGCAGGCCCGCATCCTCAAGCGCTTCCCAGGTCAGCTCCAGCAGCAGGCGCTGCTGCGGGTCCATCTGCTCGGCCTCGCGCGGCGAGATGCCGAACACGCCGGGATCGAACGACCAGATGTCGTCGAGGACGCCGGCCGCCCAGGTGTAGCTCTTGCCCCGCTCCTGCGCCCGGGGATGGCCGAACCGGTCGAGAGACCAGCGATCTCCGGGAACGCGGCTCACCGCGCAACGGGGCTCGGTCAGGAGCTGCCAGAGGCCCTCGACGCTGGGCGCTCCGGGTAGGCGGCAGGCGCGACCGACGATGGCGATATCTGTACGTTGTGTCACGTTCGGTTCGCACACGCTCGTTAGCGGGGGCCGAGGGGGCCGGCGGCGGGTGGGCAATCCCTTCAACCCTTAGTATGGCTCTAATGCGGAGGCAAACGGGCACCTAGGCCAAGACTGTGTGCGACGGCGCAATTTCGCAGATCTGTGATCTGTATCCATCAGTCTAAGTTGTCTCGCTTGACGATTGGGTTTGCGGCCCGTGGATCTTGCAGAAGGCGCCTTCAAAACACCCTCTTCGAGGTGCCACATTTCAGCCATACAGCCCGCCGGCGGCCGGATTGCGGCGCCGAAGCGACGGGGCGTCGCGGGTTGGAGGGCTCATGGCCGCCCTGGCGGAGGGCCGACGCGTCCGAGGCTTGCGGCGCCCGGGATCCGCGGGACGAGGTGCGCCGGAACCGCACGCCGAGGAAAGGTGCGGCCTTCCTACCGCCCCGGTTCGACGCCGGTGGCGGAGCGCCCGACGCCGACGTAGCGGAAGCCCGCTTGGTTCGCCCCGGCGCGGCTGTAGACGTTGCGCAGGTCGACGAGGACGGGCTCGGCCATGATACTGCGCAGGCGGGCGAGGTCGAGGGCCCGGAAGGCGTTCCACTCGGTGACGATGACGACGGCGTGCGCTCCTTCGGCGCAGGCATAGGCATCGGGCGCGCAGGCCAGGTCTGGCAGCAGCGCGCGGGCCGCCGCCATGCCCTCGGGATCGTAGGCGCAGACCGTCGCGCCCGCATCCTCCAGCCCGGCGATCAACGCCAGCGAGGGCGCGTCGCGCATGTCGTCGGTGTTGGGCTTGAAGGTCAGGCCGAGCAGAGCGATCCGCTTGCCCCGCACCGTGCCGCCGCAGGCCTGGATCACCTTGCGCGCCATGGCGCGCTTGCGCTGGTCGTTGACCGCCACCACCGCCTCGACGATGCGGATCGGCGCGCCGAAATCCTGCGCCGTCTTGACCAGCGCGAGCGTGTCCTTGGGAAAGCAGGAGCCGCCGTAGCCCGGACCGGCATGCAGGAACTTCGCGCCGATGCGGTTGTCCAGGCCGATGCCGCGCGCGACCTGCTGCACGTCGGCGCCCACCTGCTCGCACAGGTCCGCGATCTCGTTGATGAAGGTGATCTTGGTCGCCAGGAAGGCGTTGGCGGCGTATTTCGTGAGCTCGGCCGTGCGCCGTCCGGTGACGAGGATCGGCGCGGCGTTGAGGTAGAGCGGGCGATAGATCTCGCGCATCACCGCCTCGGCGCGCGCGTCCTCGGTGCCGACCACGATGCGGTCGGGCCGCTTGAAGTCGTCGATCGCCGCGCCCTCGCGCAGGAACTCGGGGTTGGAGACGACGGCGAACTCCGCCTGCGGGTTGGTCTCGCGGATGATACGCTCGACCTCGTCTCCGGTGCCGACCGGCACCGTCGATTTGGTGACGATGACGGTGTAGCCGGTGAGCGCGCGGGCGATGTCGCGGGCGGCCTGGTAGACGTAGCTGAGGTCGGCGAAGCCGTCGCCGCGGCGCGACGGCGTGCCGACCGCGATGAAGATGGCGTCGGCCTGGGCCACGGCCGGGCCGAGATCGGTGGAGAAGCCGAGGCGGCTCTGGCGCACGTTGTCGGCGACGAGGCTGTCGAGGCCCGGCTCGTAGATCGGCATGCGTCCCTGCTCGAGGGCGGCGATCTTGGCCGGATCCTTGTCGACGCAGACCACCTCGTGCCCGAAATCCGCAAAGCAGGCGCCCGAGACCAGGCCGACATACCCCGATCCCACCATCGCGATCCGCATGGCTGTCCCCCCGGCTGTCCGCGCGCCCGACCGGCGGCCCGATATCGCGATGCACCATTCGGCCTGCCGGCTCAAGGCCGGCTCATGGACCGCTCGGCGGCAAGGCGATGCTAGCCCGCGTCGCCGAGCCGTGGCAAACCCTCTCGCACGGGCCGGGACGCGGTTCGCAGCAACCTTAAGGGGTAGTCCGGGCGTCCGTGATGCGCCGCACAACGCGACCGCCTGTTCCTCCCGGCAGCGTCATGGCAGCGTCATGCACCGGCGGCTTCGCAGCCCGATTCAGTTCCTATAGAAGTGCGCCCGCGCGACGCGTGCCGGACGCCGCCCGCGCCCGCAGAGGAACGCGATGACCGAGCTGCCCAACGTCCATGTCCGTGCCGAGGTGCTGGCCCAGGCTCTGCCGCACATGCAGCGCTACGATCAGGAGATCGTGGTCATCAAGTACGGCGGCCACGCGATGGGCGACCGGGCCGCGGCCGAGGATTTCGCCGAGGACATCGTGCTGCTGGAGCAATCGGGCCTGAAGCCCATCGTCGTCCATGGCGGCGGTCCGCAGATCGGCCGGATGCTCGATCGGCTCGGCATCCAGTCCGAGTTCAGGGGCGGCCTGCGCGTCACCGACGAGGCGACCGTCGAAGTCGTCGAGATGGTCCTGGCCGGTTCGATCAACAAGCAGATCGTCGGCTGGATCTCGGCCGAGGGCGGCCGGGCCATCGGGCTCTGCGGCAAGGACGGCAACATGGTCCGCGCCAAGCGGGCGATGAAGACGGTGAAGGATCCCGAGAGCGCCGAGGAGCGGACCCTCGACCTCGGGCTGGTCGGCGAGCCGGACCACGTCGAGCGCGGCGTCCTCGACGCGGTGCTGAAGGCCGAGCTGATCCCGGTCCTCGCCCCCGTCGCCTACGGCGAGGACGGCCAGACCTACAACGTCAACGCCGACACCTTCGCGGGCGCGATCGCGGGCGCGCTGCGGGCCAAGCGCCTGCTGCTCCTGACCGACGTGCCGGGCGTGCTCGACAAGGACAAGAAGCTGATCCCGGAACTCACCGTCGAGGATTGCCGGCGCCTGATCGCGGACGGGACCATCACGGGCGGCATGATCCCGAAGATCGAGACCTGCATCTACGCAATCGACCGCGGCGTCGAGGCGGTGGTCATCCTCAACGGGAAGGTCAACCATGCGGTGCTGCTGGAGCTGTTCACGGATTACGGCGCCGGCACCCTGATCCGCCGGTCCTGACCCGCCAAGATCCCTGCGGCCGGACGGGCCCCCGCCGTCCGGCTCCCAACGCGAGAGCGACGTGTACCTGACCGATCCGTGTCATCTCACCGCCGGCCCGGCCCGAGGATTCGAGCGCATCGACACCTGGGTGTTCGATCTCGACAACACGCTCTATCCCAGCGACGCGATGGTCTGGCCGCAGGTGGACGAGCGCATCACGCTCTACGTCATGCGCCTCTACGGGCTCGACGGGCTCTCCGCGCGCGCGCTGCAGAAGTACTTCTATCACCGCTACGGCACCACGCTGAAGGCGCTGATGATCGAGGAGGGGGTCGATCCGCACGACTTCCTGGATTTCGCCCACGACATCGACCATTCGACGATCCGCCTCGACCGCCCGCTCGGCGACGCGATCGAGCGCCTGCCGGGGCGCAAGCTCATCCTGACCAACGGCTCGCGCCGCCATGCCGAGCGCGTCGCCGAGAAGCTCGGCATCCTCGACCATTTCGAGGACGTGTTCGACATCGCGGCGGCCGACTTCGTGCCCAAGCCCGAGCGCTCGACCTACGAGCGCTTCCTCTCCCGCCACGGCATCGACCCGACGCGCTCCGTCCTGTTCGAGGACATCGCCCGCAATCTCGTGGTGCCCCACGATCTCGGCATGGGCACCGTGCTGGTGGTGCCCAAGATCGCCGATCCCTACCGGGAGGCGTTCGAGCAGGAGGCGGTGCAGGAGACGCATATCGATTTCATCACCGACGACCTCGCCGGCTTCCTCGGAACCTGCGTGCTGCCGGCCGCGACCCCGTGACGGATCCCCTCGCCGCGCTCGCGCAGGCCCGGTCCCCGACGCTCGCCGAGATCGAGGCGCTCGCCGACGCCGCCTTCGCGGGGCTGCCGCAGGGCTTCCGCGACCTGTGCGCGGACGTCCGCATCGTCGTCGACGACTTCCCCGACGCGGAAACTCTCGCGGACATGGCGTGCGAGAGCGAATTCGACCTGCTCGGCCTGTTCCGGGGGGTCGGGCTCGCGCAGGCCGGCGAGGCGGTCACCGGGCAGATGCCCAACACGGTCTGGCTCTACCGGCGCCCGCTGCTGGATTACTGGGCCGAGCACGACGAGACCCTCGGCCACCTCGTCGCTCACGTGCTGATCCACGAGATCGGCCACCACATGGGCCTGTCGGACGACGACATGGCGCGGATCGAGGCCGCGGCGGAGGCTTGAGGGCCCCGCGGAGGGTCCCGGCTCAGCCCGCCCCGTCGGCGTGGATGCGGCGCAGGCGGCTGATCTTGGGGCGGCTGGTGCGGAACTGGCCGCGCTCGATCGCCACGAAGACGAGGATCGTGATGGCGAGCGCCGTCAGCCACCAGACCACGGTGAGCCCGACCCCGATGCAGGCGACCGTGAAGGCGGTCGCGAAGGCCGCCATCGCGCCGGGCACGAGGAGCGGTCCGTCGCGGCCCGCCCGCCGCACCGAGGCGTAGAGCGCGAAGGCGGCGGCGAGGGCTCCCACGATTCCGAGCTCGTACCAGAACTCGAACAGCGCCGTGGTGGGCGCGTTCTGCGGCAGCAGGCCGACGAAGCGGCCGCGCAGGGCCGTGACGAAGCCGTGCCCGGTGATCAGGCGCACCGGCTCGGTGGTGATCACCTTCTGCCAGCTCTTCAGCGCGAGAACTCCCGGCGCCACGGGTCCGAACAGGGCCGCGCCGACGGGGCGTGCGACGAAGGGCAGGAGCGGCGCCGCGGCGAGCAACCCGGCGGCGATGCCGGCCGTGAGCAGCGTGCCGAGGCGCGGCCTCACGGTCGTCACCGCGAAGGCGAGGGCGCCGACCGCCAGGGCGAGGATCTGCGTGAGGTCCGGAGAGGCCGCGACGGCACCGGCCACCAGGAGGGCGACGACGAGGGCCTCCCGGTCCCGGCGGCGCGAGCGCAGCCACGCCACGGAGGGCCAGAGCAGCAGCGCCAGCAGGGTCAGCCCGCGGTCGAGCGCGCTGTCGTCGTCCAGGCTGCCGCGCATCAGGCTGTCGCCGAACAGGCCGAGCACGATCGCCACCAGAGCGCCGGCGGTGACGCCGAGGGGCAGCAGGTAGAGGTTGGCCGACCGCATCCGGTCGGGCAGGGCGAGGTAGCCGCCGAGCGTGAGCAGGATGACCGCCAGCAGGTTGGCGAGGCGCTCGGCCGCCGGGCCGGGGAACGGCGTCCAGGCGAGGGACAGGCCGGACCACAGCACCACCAGCATCCCGGCGAGGAAGGCCGGCGAGCGGACGAGGCGCGCGCCCGACGGCCGGAGCGGACGCTGACGTCCGTCGATCGCGCTGGCCAGCACCAGGAGGGCGACCGCGATCGGCGCGATGATCACCGAGGCGCGGCGGGCGACCTGGGACACGACCGGCACCACCACGAACAGCCCGAGGAAGCCGATGCGCCGCAGCAGGGCTGCCGCGTCGAGCGCCGGATCGACGGGTGTGTTCAGCGCACGCGGCATGGCTTGCGACTCTGGCGACGGATACCGCGCGCCCGCCGAGCGGGCGCGTCGCGACTTCCCTAGTGCAAGGCGCGGGCTAGGCGCTGTAGATGCCCAGACACACCCGCCCTCCGATTGCGTCAGGCCGCACGGGCCTCCCGAGCCGGCCGACGCGCCAAGCGGCGCCCGAGATCCGAGACGACCCGCCAGCCGCCCCAGGTCGCGAGAAAGCCCGCGACTCCCGCGATCAGGCCGTCCGCGGTCGTGGGCACGGCGGGCTGATAGTCGTGTGCGGCTGCCCGCATGATCGGAAGGTCGGGCCGGCGCACGACTTCCACGAGGCGTCCGAGCGGCGAGGTCGCAGAGGCGAGCGCCGCCTGCTGCGCGCTGAGATCGGCGAGCCGCGCCACCATCGTGCGGGCCGCCTCGCCGCGGCGCGCCACCAGGGCGTCCGGGTTGCCGCGCAGCCGCTCGACCGCGCCGTCCCGGGTCGTGCCCGTCGCCTGCGCGTCGGATTCGAGCGTCGCCACCTCGCGGCGCAGCTCGTCCACGGCACCGCCGAGGCGCTGCGCGTATTGCTGGGCGAATTCCGGGCCTTGGGCGGCGAGCGCCCCGCCGAGGAGCCCGAGCGCGAGGCCGAGGGTGCGGATCACGCGGAACACGGCAATCTCCGATGGGCTGGATCGAACAAGAGCACGGTCGCCGCCCACTGGCCAGCGGATCCGTCCGCGGTCAGGCCGGCAGCGTGAGGAGGCCCGCCTGGCCGTCGGTGCAGCCGAAGGCGAGACGATCGCCGCGCACATCCCAGGCGAGCGCGCTGATGCCGCTGCCCTTCACCGCGGGCCGCACCAGCAGCTCCGACGCGTCGCTGAAGCGCACCAGCAGGATGCAGCCGTCCTCGTAGCCGATCGCGAGGACCGGCGCCTTGGGGTGGAAGCCGACGCGCGAGACCCGGGCCGGACGGACGCCGCATTCCCGCGGGGCCTTGCCGGTCGGGCCCTCCTTCGAGTCGAACGGCCAGACGATCGCCGCTTCGGCGCCGCTGGTGGCGAGCCATTTTCCGTCCGCAGACCACGAGATCGAGCGGACCTTGGCGGGGTAGCCCGACATCCGCATGTGTCCGCGATCGGGCTGGAGGCGCCAGCCGTGGAGCGCGTTCTCCTGCATGGTCGAGACCACGAAGCGCCCGTCCGGCGACCACGTGACGTCGATGTGGGAGCCCTTCCAGCTGATGACCTCGGGCGCCGCCTCGTGGTTCGGGAACCAGAGGCTGACGCCGTTGTAATGCGCCACCGCGAGCCGGAAGCCCTTCGGGGCGAAGGCGAGACCGCGGGCGCTGGACGGCGCCTCGAGGCTGCGCTCCCGGCCCTTGGCGTCGTGGACGCGCACCTGCCGCCCGGCCGAGTAGGCGAAGCTCCCGTCCGCATGGAGGGCGAGGGCGTCGATCCAGGCCCCGCCCTTCGCCGCGGCGATCTCGGTCGCGGTCCCGTCCGGCGCGACCGCGACGACCCGGCCGTCGTCGCCGCCCGTCACCAGCCGGCCGGCATCGCCCGCCGCCGTGAGGATCGCGCCGTCGGGATGGGCCGCCGCGCGCTCGGTCTCGCCCGCCCTGTGCAGAAGGACCGTCCCGTCACCGAGGGCGAGGGCCAGGGTCTCGCCCATCCAGTGGGCGGCCGTCACGTGGGCGCCGGGTTCGAGCGGCGCGACATGGCGCGTCAGGGAGGCGGCTGTGCTCATCGGGGTACTCACGCGAGGGGACGGATGGAGCGCGCGGAGAGTATCGCGGCGATGACCGCGAACGTTCCGGCGATCAGTGCGGGGAGGAGGAGGGCGAACAGACCGTAGCGGCCGTAGGCCACGGTTCCGCCGAGGGCGCCGAACAGGAGGGCGCCCCACACCGCCGCGTCGCCGATCCAGCCGAAGCGCGGCGCGGTCCCGGTCAGCGCCTCGGCGATCTTCTGCGCGAGGCTGAACAGGGCGCCGGTGACGAAGGTCGTGCCTGCCCGGAAGCCCTTCACCTGGGACAGCACGGCGTTCTGCGCCCCCATGGCCATCGCCATGAAGAAGGAGGCCAGGCCCAGTTCGGGCGTCGCGATGCCGAGCGAGAGCGCGGCGAGGATGAGCAGGGTCTCGTAGGCGAGGACGACCGGCGTGGACCAGGGCGCCGGGACCACGATGGCGAGGCCGCTGCCGAGCACCGCACCGATGAGAAAGCCCAGCACCAGGAGGCAGGGCATCACCGCGTGGCGCAGTTCGCCGTGGCCGAGGGAGACCGCGAGCTGCGTGGTGTTCCCGCTCATGAAGGAGGTGTAGAGGCCGCCCAGGCGTACGAAGCCGAGCGCGTCGACGTATCCGGCCAGGGCCGTGAGCACCAAGCCCGTCGCCAATTGCCAGGACCGGTTCACGAATCCGGTTCTCCGTGCCGGGGCCTTAACCCCCCGTTAACCCATTCCGGCGCTCCGTTCAGGCGCTGACGGGCAGGGTTAAAGCTTCGCTTACCAAGCTCAAGCAATTCGATGCAATCGCGGCGAACGCCGGAGCGCAGGGCCCCGTTGGTCTGGCGATCCGGCAGAGGGACGAACGTCCCGCGCCGGGTGAGTAGGAGTTGCGTCATGATTCCCTTCGCCTGCACCGCGCTCGGATTTCCCGCCTTCCTCGACGCCCCGGCCCCGACGGTCCTGATCGTCGAGGATGAGCCCGTCGTCTGCGAACTGGCCGCCGAGGCGCTCCTCGAGGAGGGCTACCGCGTGCTGACGGCGGCCGATGCCTGGGAGGCGGAGGAGATCCTCGCCCGCGAGAGCGTCGACCTGCTCTTCACCGATATCGATCTGGCCCGCAACACGAACGGCGTCGTGCTGGCCCGCCACGCCCGGTGCCAGTGCCCGGACCTGCCGGTGGTCTACACCTCGGGCGGCCGGTCGGGCCTGTCCGAGGGCGAGGCCGTGTCGCGCTCCGTCTTCGTGCCCAAGCCCTACCGCCCGAGCCAGCTCGTCGCGCTGACGAACGACGTGCTGCGCCGGGCTCGCCCCCACCACGCCTGAATCGGATACCCGCCATGCCGCGCCAGATCCTCAGCCGCCTCGCCCTCGCGCTCGGCATCGCGCTGGCCACGAGCCAGGCCCAGGCCGCCTGCGATGTCGCCAGCCCCAAGATCGAGGAGCTTCTGGCCCGCAGGACCGAGCTGCAGGAGGGCGCCAACCGGCAGACCCTGCGCGACCTGCGGACGCTGCGCGACGCGGCGATCGTGCTCGACACCTACAAATACCCGGCCGAGTGCGAGCGCCTTCTGGCGATCGTCACCGCGCTGGCCGCGAACCCCGACAAGGCGATCGAGCAGGGCGGCGACACCGACGAGGACAAGGCGGAGAGCGTCGCCCAGGCCCGGAAGCCGCGCCTTCCGGCCGCGGATCCGGCGGTCCCGGCGGAGAAAGCCAAGTAGGCGCTCGGCCCGAGACCGGACCCTCCGTCTCCGAAGGGCCCATACAGGTCAGGGCTGGTCCGGCACGTCCTCGCCCTCGGTCGGCCGACCCTTCTCGCCGCGCAGATGCGCCTTCGCGAGGGTCCGGCCGAGGCGGTCCGCCATCGCCTCGCGCAGGGCCTCGGGCACCTCGATGTCGATGAGCCGCCAGGTCCAGCCGCGCAGGCGCAGGCGGATCCGCGCCTGGGAGTTGCGCCGGACCTCGGGCGGAACCGGGATCACCACGGTGCGAAAGCCCCGCATCTCGGAGGCGAGATAATAGGGGATGAGGCGACCGACCCTGTCGATCCCCAGCCCGCCGGCCGGCTCGGAATCGGGCTTGCGGATGTCGAGCCGCTCCGGCCAGCCGTCGTCCAGGAGATCGATCACCGTCTCGGGCGTCACCATGCGCTCGGCGAGCGCCAGGCCGAGGCCGATCGCGGCGTCGTTGAGCTGCTGACGCTCGCGCGGATCGAGGTTCGGATCACGCTCGGCCGCCGCCTTCACCGCAGCGCTGGTCTGACGGACGAGGGACACGCGCAGCGTCCGGAAGTTCACGTGCCGCTCGACATAGGCGACGTCGTGCTCGCGCACCGCGCGTGCGAGCCCGTACAGACCCCAGAACGGGCTGAGGGTGAACAGGAGCCAGGCGAGGGCAATCCCCAGCGCGACCGCGAGCCAACGCATCGCCCGGCTCAGCGCGGCCCGAGCACGCTCAAGCCCCCCGCGACCATGTCGCGAGCGGCGCGAACGCCTCGACCACGGCTTCGTAGACCGGGCGCTTGAACGGGACGATCAGCCCGGGCAGCTCCGCGAAGGCGGCCCAGCGCCACGCGTCGAACTCGGCCTTGTGCTGACCGCCGCCGGGATGGTGCACGTCGATCTCCGCGTCCGTTCCGAGGAAGCCGAAGGCGAACCATTTCTGGGTCTGCCCGCGATAGCACCCCGTCCAGGCCTGTTTCATGACGTCCGCCGGAAGATCGTAGGCCAGCCAGTCCGGGATCTGCCCGAGCGGGCGCAGGGAGATCGGCGAGACGTTCGTCTCCTCGTGCAGCTCCCGCACGGCCGCAGCCTCCGGCCCTTCGCCGGGATCGATGCCGCCCTGCGGCATCTGCCAGGCATGGACACCCGGCCCGTCCGCAAGGCCCTTGCGGCGCCCGACGAAGACGCCGCCGGCGCGATTGATGAGCGCGACACCCACGCAGGGGCGGTAGGACAGGTCGACCGGAGCCGAAACGGTTGCATCGCGCGTCATGGCGCGGACCATAGGGAGGGCTCGGGCGAGCGGCAACGCCCGGACGCCGCCGAAAGCGCGGGATGGGGCGCGATCGTCGGCAGCCCGCCTACTCGGCCTTGGTTAGCTTCGTCTCCGTCCCGCCCCGGAGCGCGACGCTCACCGGCACGAGCCGGATGCCGCGTGCGTCGAGGTCTCGCGACCAGCGGGCGATCCGCTCCACCGTCATCGGCAGCGCGCTGGCCGAGGCGAGGGCGAAGCCCTTGGCCCGGGCCTGCGCCTCGAGGCGGGCGAGTTCCTTGTCGATCGCGTCGGCGCGGGGGAGGGCGTCGAGCACGATCTCGGCGCGGGCCGCGGGCGCCTTGACCTTGGCGGCGAGACCGGGCGGCAGGGCGCGGGCCGAGGTCCCATCGTCGACGAAGCCGAGGCCGCGGATCCCGATCTCGCGCAGCACCGGCTCGAACGCCCCGGCGTCGCTCATCAGCTTGGCGCCCATGAAGTTGACGATGCCGACATAGCCGGTGAACCGGCTCATCGCCCAGGCGAGGCGATCGGCGTTCTCCGGACCCTTGAGCGCGGTGAGCAGGGTCTGGGGGCCGGGGTCGCTGTCGGGATAGTCGAACGGCTCCATCGGGGTCTGGAGCAGGATCTCGTGGCCGGCCGCCCGGGCGCGCGCGGCCGTGCGGTCGATGTCGGTTCCGTAGGGCGCGAAGGCGAGGCTCACCGCCGCGGGCAGCCGCACGATGGCCGCCGCGGTCGCGGCCTGGCCGATGCCGAGCCCGGTCACCAGGATCGCGATGCGGGGGCCGGTGCCAGGTTCCTCGGGCCGCGCGTAGACGTCGAGGGCGCGCAGGCGCCCGCTGCCGAGCTTCGGCATGGGGCCGTGCCGGCTGCGGTCCGTCAGGCGCGGATCGGGCGCAGGCGCGAGCTGGATCGGGGAGGTGGGCACCCGGATCACCACGGCGTCGCTCGGCGCGCCGCTGCCTCCGGCCCGCACCACGGTGACGCCGGAGGCGGTTTCGACCTCTTCCGCGGTGCGCTGGACGCGCGCCGATCCCGCCTCGGCCTCAGGCGCCTGCGCGACCGGCGCCGGCTCGCGGGCGGCGGGAGGCCGGGTCGGCTCCCGCATCACGATGGAGACGGTGACCCGTGGCTCACCGCCCTGGGGATCGCCGAACGCGAGGAGCGCGAGCCCCGATCCGACGAAGAGAGCGGCCATCGAGGCTGCCACCACCCGCGGCGAGCGGATCCCGCGCCGCAGGCCGGCGATCGCCGCGGCTCGGCGGCTCAACGGCGCGTCGGTCCCGAGGGGCCGCGTCAGGATGTCGTCGGGCTCGCTCACCAGGGTCTCGGCAGGCCATGAGGCCGACTCACCGCGCGGGCGCCGGCATCTTCAGCGCCCATTGCCGGTCCGCAGGGTTAATTTTTCCTCAACGCTGCGCCGGGCTTCCATCACAGCCGGACGCCGGTCTGCGGCACGAACGGAAAACCCCGCCCGGCGGCTGCCGGACGGGGCTTTGCGTGGATCGATGCGACCCGTGTGCCGTGATCAGTTCGGCATGCTGGGCTTCTGGGTGTTGGCCGCACCCTTCTGGATCCCGTGCAGGAAGTCGACGGCCGAGATCAGCTGCTTGTCCTTGGCCGCGTCGGTCGGGACATAGGCGGAGGAGCCGCCGCGCTCGTCGGTGTCCTTCTGCTTGAGGTGGCCCTTCAGGCCGGCCTCACCCTTGGTCTCGTCCTTGCCCTTCAGTTCGTCCGGCACGTCCTGAGCGACTTCCATATCGGGCTCGATGCCCTTCGCCTGAATCGAGCGGCCCGACGGCGTGTAGTAGCGGGCCGTGGTCAGGCGGAGTGCGCCGCTGCCGCCGAGCGGGATGATCGACTGGACCGAGCCCTTACCGAAAGAGCGGGTGCCGAGGATCGTCGCGCGCTTGTGATCCTGCAGGGCGCCGGCCACGATCTCGGAGGCCGAAGCCGAGCCGCCGTTGACGAGGACCACCACGGGCTTGCCCTTGGTGATGTCGCCGGACTTGGCGGAGAAGCGCTGCGTCTCGTCGGGGTTGCGGCCGCGGGTCGAAACGATCTCGCCGCGGTCGAGGAAGGCGTCGGAGACCATCACCGCCTGATCGAGCAGGCCGCCCGGGTTGTTGCGCAGGTCGATGATGTAGCCCTTGATCTTGTCCTGGCCGATATCGCCCGAGAGCTTGTCGACCGCGGCGCGCAGGCCATCGAAGGTCTGCTCGTTGAACTGGGTCAGGCGGACGTAGCCGATATCGTTGCCCTCGACGCGCGAGCGCACCGGCTTGATCTTGATCACGTCGCGGGTGAGCGTGACGTCGATCGGGTCCTTCGACTCCTTGCGGGAGATCTTCAAGCGCACGGGGGAATTGACCGGGCCGCGCAGCTTGTCGACGGCCTGCGCCAGCGTCAGGCCCTGGACCTGATCGTCGTCGATCTGCGTGATCACGTCGTTGGCGAGGAGACCCGCCTTGGAGGCCGGCGTGTCGTCGATGGGCGTGACCACCTTGATCAGGCCGTCCTCCATCAGGACCTCGATGCCGAGGCCGCCGAACTCGCCGCGCGTCGTCGTCTGCATGTCGCGGAACGCCTTGGCGTCCATGTAGCTCGAATGCGGATCGAGCGAGGTCAGCATGCCGTTGACGGCCGCCTCGATCATCTTCGCCTCGTCGGGCTTCTCGACGTAGTCGGTCCGCACCTTCTCGAACACGTCGCCGAACAGGCTGAGCTGACGGTAGGTCTCCGGCGAGGCCGCGACGGCGCGAGGCCCCGACAGGAAGTCGGTCTGCGTCGCCACCATCGACGACCCGGCGCCGATGAACGCGCCGAGGAGGATGAGGGAAGTCTTGCGCATTATCCGCGAACCTTCTCGCTGGGGCTCTTCGCCCACCAAGGCTCCGGATCGATGGAGCCCCCGTCTTTCTTGAACTCGACGTACAGAACCGGATCGGCACGGTCGCCGTCCGCAGCCGGCGATCCCGCGCTTCCCTCGCCCATGCTGCCTACCGGCTCTCCTGCGAGCACGAACTGACCGACCTCGACGCTGATCTGGTCCATCCCTGCCAACAAGAGATAGTAGCCATCGCCCGCGTTGATGATCAAGAGACGCCCATACGAGCGGAAGGGCCCGGCGAACGAGACCCAGCCGTCCGCCGGGGAGGAGACACCGGCTTTCGGACGGGTCGAAACCGTGATGCCGCGCGTCAACCCGCCGTTCCCGTCGGGCTGGTTGAAGGCGCGCAGCAGCCGTCCGCTCACCGGCCGGGGGATCTCGCCCCGCGCCTCCGCAAAGCGCACTTTCGGCGCGAGCCGGGCCGGATCGCGGGTGCCGGCTGCGGCAAAGCGCTCCTGCGTCGCCCGCACCTCGCGCTGCTCGGCGGCGCGCGCCTCGTCGGCCGCGCGCCGCGCCGCGGCGACCTCGCCCTCGACGCGATCGAGCAGATCCTTGAGATTGCGGGCCTGATTGCCGAGTTCGGCGGCACGGACCCGTTCGGACACGAGGCCGCCCTCGACCTCCGCCTGCCTGGTGCGGCGTGCGGTCACAAGGGCATCGAGGCGCTGCTTCTCGCGCGCCCAGCCGGCCAGATCGTTCTGCAGGCCCTGCCGGTCCGCCGCGATCAGGCCGCGCAGCCGGACGAGCTCCGCGAGATCGCCGGCCAGCGTGTCGACCTCGCCGCGCAGCTCGGGCACGACGGCGCCGAGCAGCATCGAGGTGCGGATCACCGCGAGCATGTCCTCGGGGTTGACTAGGACGGCCGGGGGCGGGCGCCGGCCCATGCGCTGCAAGGCGGCCAGGATCTCGGCGATGACGCCGCGCCGCGCGTCGAGCGAGCGTCGGATCGCGGCCTCGCTCGACCCGAGGGTCTTCAGGCGCTCCTCGAGCCGGGTCATCCGGTCCTCGGTGGCTTGGGCCTGCCGCCCGGCATCGAGCAGGGCCGCATTCAATTTCGCGCGATCCCTGCCGATCTCGGCGATCTCGGCCTCGGCCTGCGCCTTGGCGCCCGTGCTCTTCGCCAGGGCCTCCTCGATCTGCCGCAGGCTCTCGGCGCGGCGGTCGCGCTCTTCCTGCGCCCGCTGCACGCGCTCCGGGTCGGGCGCCGGCCGCGCCTCCTGCGCGCGGGAGAGTCCGACGCCCTGCGGAACGATCAGGAGGGCGCCGAGCGCGAGCCTGCGGAGCCGTCTCATCGTCAGCGCAGCGCTCCGCTCACGCATCGCCCCGGTGATAGGGGTGACCGGACAGGATCGTCATGGAGCGGTAGAGCTGTTCGAGGACGAGCACGCGCACGAGTCCGTGAGGGAGCGTCGTGGCTCCGAACGAGAGGATCAGCTCGGCACGCGTCCGAATTGAGGCGTCGTGGCCGTCAGCGCCGCCGACGGCGACCACCAGGGCGGCGCGCCCCGCATCCCGCCACGCGCGGATGCGCTCGGCCAGGGCCTCGCTCGAGACGTCGGCACGGCCGCGCTCGTCGTAGGCGAGAAGAACGCCGTTGCCCGGCAGGTGCGCGAGCAGGGCGGCGGCCTCCTCGGCGCAGCGGTCCGGCGCGCGGCGTGCCCGGCTCTCGGGAGTCTCGGCGAGGTCGCAGGAGGGGAAGCCGAGGCCGCGGCCGGTCTGGACGGCCCGGTCACGGTATCGCTCGGCCAGCTCCCGTTCGGGGCCGGCCTTGAGGCGCCCCACCGCGGCGACGACGAGACGCAAGGGCTTCGATCAGCCGGCGAGGTGACCCTGCGGCCGGTCGGCACCCCACATCTTCTCCAGATTGTAGAAGCCGCGGACCTCGGGCCGGAAGATGTGCACCAGCACGTCGCCCGCATCGATCAGAACCCAGTCGCAGGCCGGCAGGCCCTCGACGCGGGCGTTGCCGAAGCCCTTGGCCTTCATCTCCTGGATGATCTTGTCGGCGATGGAGCCGACATGCCGCTGGGACCGGCCCGAGGTGATGATCATCGTGTCGGCCAGGGAGGTCTTCCCGGCCAGATCGATCGCGATCGTCTCCTCGGCCTTCATCTCGTCAAGACACCCGAGCGCGAGCGCCCTCAGCTCTCCGACTCGCGCCAGCGCGGCGGTCTCGGGGGACGGAACCCCGGTGCGGATCGTCTCGGACAGCGTTTCGGTTCCCAGTTGCAGCATCGGTTCCCGCACGGAAGCGGTTCTTCGGAAGTTGGAGGGTTCAGCGAGCGATTGCAATACGCCGCCCGTTCCCTACGCAGCATTCCGGATGCCTGTCGAGGATAATGTCGAGCGCGGCCCGTGCAGGAAGACCCAGGCCGGGGCGGGGCGAAACGGGAGCGTGCGGGCCTCGGCCTCCGGCACGCGGGCTCCGGCCAGCAGCTGCGCCGCGCGGGCGCGCGGTGCGGTCAGGGTGAAGCCCGGCCGGTCGATGATCGCCATCGGCATCATCGCGGCGATCTCGCCATGCCCGCGCCAGCGGTGGAAGCTCGCCAGCGAATCCGCGCCCATGATCCAGACGAAGCGGACCGCGGGCCGCCGCGTCGTCAGGTAATGCAGGGTCTGGCGGGTGTAGCGGGCGCCGATCGCGGCCTCGAACCCCGTGACCGCGATGCGCGGATGATCGGCGACCAGCCGGGCGGCGGCGCAGCGCGCCTCCATCGGCGCCAGGATCGTGCGGTCCTTCAGGGGATTGCCGGGGGTGACGAGCCACCAGACCCGGTCGAGCCCGAGCCGCCGGATCGCCGTCAACGAGACGTGCCGGTGTCCCAGATGGGCCGGGTTGAAGGAGCCGCCGTAGAGCCCGATCCGCATCCCCGGCGCGGCGGGCGGCAGGATCGGCAGCATGCCCTAGGTCCGGGGCCGTGCCGATCCGGTCGCGCGGGGCGTCCCGCGCAAAGCCGCGGTCACGGGCGTGTCTGCCCGTTCCCGTGAACCCGGTATTTGAAGGTGGTGAGCTGCTCGACGCCGACCGGTCCGCGCGCATGCATGCGCCCGGTGGCGATGCCGATCTCGGCGCCGAAGCCGAACTCGCCGCCATCGGCGAACTGGGTCGAGGCGTTGTGCGCGACGATGGCCGAGTCGACCTCCGCGAGGAAGCGGTTCGCGGCCTCGGCATCCTCGGTGATGATCGCGTCGGTGTGGTGCGATCCGTAGGTCTCGATATGGGCGATCGCCGCGTCGAGATCGTCGATCACCCGGGCCGAGATCACGGCGTCGAGATATTCCGTGCGCCAATCGGCCTCGCTCGCCGCGGTGACGCGGGCATCGACCGCCTGCACCGACGCGTCGCCGCGCACGGCGCATCCGGCCTCGAGAAGGGCGGTGACGAGGGGCGCGAGATGGGTCCCGGCGCAGGCGCGGTCGACGAGGAGTGTCTCCGCGGCCCCGCAGATGCCGGTGCGGCGCATCTTGCTGTTGAGGAGGACGGTCCGGGCCATGTCGAGATCGGCCTGCGCCCCGACATAGACGTGGCAGACGCCGTCGAGATGGGCGAAGACCGGCACGCGGGCCTCGGCCTGAACCCGCTCGACGAGGCCGCGCCCGCCGCGGGGCACGATGACGTCGATGCAGCCGTTGAGACCCGCCAGCATGGCGCCGACAGCGGCGCGGTCGCGGGTCGGCACGATCTGGATCGCGTCGGCCGGAAGCCCGGCGGCGGCGAGGCCCTCGCTCATGGCCTGGGCGATGGCGATGGCGGTGCGGTGGCTGTCGGATCCGGCGCGCAGGATCGCCGCGTTCCCGGCCTTGAGGCAGAGGGCGCCCGCATCGGCGGTGACGTTCGGGCGGCTCTCGAAGATCACCCCGATCACGCCGAGGGGCACGGCGACGCGCTCGATCAGAAGGCCGTTCGGCCGCTCGATCGCCGCGAGCTGGCGCCCGACGGGATCGGGCAGGGCGCCGATCTTCTGGACGGCATCGGCGATGCCCGCGAGCCGGCTCTCGTCGAGGGTGAGGCGGTCGAGCAGGGCCTGGCTCTGGTTGGCCGCGGTGGCGGCCGCGACGTCCCGGGCGTTCTCCCGCAGGATGACGGCGCGGTTCGCCCGCAGCCGATCCGCGATGGCGCGCAGCGCGATGTCCTTGGTCTGGGCCGAGGCCAGCGCCATGTGGCGCGCGGCGGCGCGCGCGCGGCGGCCGATGCCGGCCATCTGCGTCGCGAGGTCCTCGGGATCCGCGAGATCCGATCTCAGGTTCAGAGCAGGCACGGGCGCGTTCCCATCACGGTGTCGTCAGCTTCGGCCGGCTAGCGATCCGGCGACGTCTTCGCACGAGACGAAGCGGTTCAACAAGCCGGCAATCGAAGCGGCTCGTCTGGAGAGATGGCTATTCCGCCAGCAGAGCCAAGTCATCGCGGTGCACCATCCATGAACGGCCGGGATGCGTCAGCAATTCGGCGATGCGCGCGCTCGGGTGCCCGATGATCCTCAAAGCCTCGTCGCTGTCGTAGGCCACGAGCCCGCGGCCCAGCACCTTGCCGGAGAGATCGCGGATCTGGACCGCGTCGCCGCGGCCGAAGCTGCCCTCGATCGCCCGCACGCCGACCGGGAGCAGGCTGGCGCCGCCCTGGAGCGCGCGCGCCGCGCCCGCGTCGATCACGAGGCTGCCGCGCGCCTCGAGCGATCCGGCGATCCAGGTCTTGCGGGCGGCGTTCGGCGTCGAGCCCGAGAGGAACCACGTGCAGCGCCCGCCCTCCGTGACGGCGCGCAGCGGGTTCTTCTCGCGCCCGTCCGCGATGATCAGGTGGGTGCCGCCGCCCACGGCGATCTTGGCGGCCTCCACCTTGGTCCGCATGCCCCCGCGCGACAGCTCGGAGGCCGGGCCGCCCGCCATCGCCTCGATCTCCGGGGTGATGCGCTCGACGACGGCGAGATGGCGCGCGTCCGGATCGCTCTTCGGCGGGGCGGTGTAGAGGCCGTCGATATCGGAGAACAGCACCAGCACGTCGGCGCCGATCATGGTCGCGACGCGGGCGGCCAGCCGGTCGTTGTCGCCGTAGCGGATCTCGCTCGTGGCCACCGTGTCGTTCTCGTTGACGACCGGGACGGCGCGCATCTCGAGGAGCTTCAGGACCGTCGCGCGGGCGTTGAGGTAGCGGCGCCGCTCCTCGGTGTCCTGCGGCGTGACCAGGATCTGGCCGGCCACGATGCCGTGGTGGCCGAGCGCCTCCGCCCAGTGGCGGGCGAGCGCGATCTGCCCGACCGACGCCGCGCCCTGGCTCTCCTCCAGCTTCAGCGCGCCGGGCGGCAGACCGAGCACCGTGCGTCCGAGGGCGATGCTGCCCGACGACACCACCAGCACGTCGACGCCCCGCGCGTGAAGGTCAGCGATGTCCTCGGCCAGGGCCGCCAGCCAGGCATGGCGCAGCCGGCCGCGGGCGCGGTCCACCAGCAGCGCAGAGCCGACCTTGATGACGACGCGGCGGAAATCTTCGAGTGCGGGAATCATGGTGGCGCGGGAACAGTCGGTTCGGATCCCGCGGCCGGGACGGCCGCGGCGGCTGGCAACGGGTTATGACAGGCGATCGCCGAAAGCGAGATCGCCCGCCGGGCTCGCCGCGGCAGGGAGACCGGTCCTATGGCTGCCAGGGCGCGGCCACGGCATCGGATTCCTCCGCGCTCCGCGCGTCGATCGCGTGGGCGAGGGCGCGCAGGGCCTCCTGCACGCCCTGGCGGGTCGCCGACGAGAGAACGAGAGGCTTGCGCTTGGCGGCGCGCTGGAGGCGCGCGACCTGCTGCTTCAGGACTTCGGGCTCCAGGACGTCGGCCTTCGAGAGGGCGACGATCTCCGGCTTCTCGGCGAGCCCGTTGCCGTAGGCCTCGAGCTCGCCGCGCACCAGCTTGTAGGCCTTGCCCGCGTGCTCGCTCGTGCCTTCGACGAGATGCAGCAGCACCCGGCAGCGCTCGACATGGGCGAGGAACTTGTCGCCGAGGCCGACGCCCTCGTGCGCGCCCTCGATCAGGCCCGGGATGTCGGCGAGCACGAACTCGCGCCCATCGGTGCTGACGACGCCGAGGCCCGGATGCAGGGTGGTGAAAGGGTAATCGGCGATCTTGGGCTTGGCGGCCGTGACGGTGGCGAGGAACGTGGACTTGCCGGCATTGGGCAGCCCCACGAGCCCCGCATCCGCGATGAGCTTCAGGCGCATCCAGATCCACATCTCGGTGCCCTCGAGCCCCGGATTGGCGTGCTTGGGGGCGCGGTTCGTCGAGGTGGTGAAGTAGGCGTTGCCGAAGCCGCCGTTGCCGCCCCGCGCGAGGCGGACCCGCTGACCGATCTCGGTCATGTCGGCGATCAGGTGCTCGCCGTCCTCGGCGAAGATCTGCGTTCCGGCCGGCACCTTCAGCACCACGTCGGATCCGTTGGCGCCATGGCGGTTCGAGCCCATGCCGTGCTCGCCCTTCTTGGCCTTGAAGTGCTGCTGGTAGCGGTAGTCGATCAGCGTGTTCAGGCCCTGGACGCACTCGATCCAGACATCGCCGCCGCGACCGCCGTCCCCGCCGTTCGGTCCGCCGAACTCGATGAACTTCTCGCGCCGGAACGCGACGCAGCCCGCACCGCCGTCGCCGGAGCGGATATAGACCTTGGCTTCGTCCAGAAACTTCACGGGGACACCGGATTCCTTGAGGGAGCGGGTGCCGGACCCGCTCCGCATGGTTCTATCGAAGCCCGCCGCTCAAGCGGCCCGGGCCGGGGTTCCTTGCGCCATCCCGGCCCAATCGGCCCGGTCCAGTCGGAACAGGTCGACGGGCAGGTCGCCGCCGCGAGCCGGGAACGGCTTCGTCGCGGTCCCGGTCCACCGGAAGCCGCAGGCTTCGAGGACCCTGCGCGAGGCCGGGTTCACCACCCGCGCCGATGCCGCCAGGGCGGTGCCGCCCGCATAGGCGAAATAGGCGCCGACCAGGGCATCGACCGCCTCCGTCATCAGCCCGGCCCGCCAGAACGGCCGGCCCAGCCAGTAGCCGAGCTCCGGCACCGTCCCGGAGACGCCGCGTCCGATCGAGGCCAGGCCGATCAGACTCTGCGGATCGCCGCGATGGGCGAGCGCGAGCGTCAGGCCGCTGCCGTCGGTATTCGCGCGCCGCGCCTCCAGCACGAAGGCCTCGACCCCCGCCCGCTCGATCGGGTGCGGGATCAGCGCGGTCATCTCCGCCACCTCGCGGTCGCCGGCGTAGCGCACCACGGCGTCCACATCCTTGGCCCGGGGCCAGCGCAGCCAGAGCCGGCGCGTCTCGATCCGGAAGACGTCGTCGCGGGTCAGGTCGGGGAACATCGTGCCTCCTCCGAGGCGGAGCCGCTCCGGGCGCCGCGTCTTGAGACGACGAAGGGGAGGATGGTGGCCCATCCTCCCCCGGGTGTTCCGTTCGCCGAGCGTCCCCGTCTTTGCGCGGGGAGGCCGAAGAAAACGTCTGCCGGGTCGGATGGGACACCGGCGGGACGCTCGCTTCGCCTGTCAGGCGCCCGCCGTTATTCTGCGGCCTCGAGGGCCGGGGCCGCTTGGGCCGGGACCACCGCTACGAAGGCTCGGCCGCGGCGCGTCTCGAAGCGCACATGGCCGGCGGTGAGGGCGAACAGGGTGTGATCCTTGCCCATGCCGACGTTCACGCCGGGATGCCATTTCGTGCCGCGCTGGCGCACGATGATGTTGCCCGGAATGACGGCCTCCGAGCCGAACTTCTTCACGCCGAGGCGCCGACCTTCCGAGTCGCGGCCGTTGCGGGACGAGCCGCCTGCTTTCTTGTGTGCCATGGGATCTGCTCCGAATGCTGGTGCTTGCGAGCGGTCGCGGAACGGGCCTCTCGGCCCTCGCGCCCGACCCGGTTCAGGCCTGGATGCCGGTGATGCGGACCACCGTGTGGGCCTGGCGATGACCGCGCTTGCGGCGCGAGTTCTGCCGGCGGCGCTTCTTGAAGGCGATGACCTTCTTGTCCCGGCCGTGCGAGACGATCTCGCCGGTGACCGTGATGCCGGACAGGGTCGGAGCACCGACCTGGGTCGCGCCGGCGCCGTCGGCGAACAGCAGGACCTCGCCGAAATTGACGGTCTCGCCGGCCTCTCCGGCCAGCGTGGCGATCGTGATGGTGTCGTTGGCGGCGACGCGGTACTGCTTGCCGCCCGTCTTGATGACTGCGAACATCGTTCTCTCGTGTTCTGGAACGGCCTCCGGGACGGATCCCTGGGCCGGCTTCTTGTTCAGTTGGTCGCGGCAGCGGGATCGCGGCCGACAACGCGAAACGCGCGGACTTCTGCGAGGAAGCCGCGCGTGGTGGCCGGTGGATAGTCCGGGATGCGGCCGATTGTCAATCGCCCTTCGGTGCTCTTGGCGCCTCAGTTCACCCGCATGATCTGGATCACCGCGGGCGTGATGATGACGACGAACAGCACCGGCAGGAAGAACAGGATCATCGGCACGGTCAGCTTCGGGGGCAGCGCCGCGGCCTTCTTCTCCGCCTCGTTCATCCGCTGGTCGCGGCTCTCCTGGGCGAGCACGCGCAGCGCCTGCCCGATCGGCGTGCCGTAGCGCTCGGCCTGGATCAGCGCCGTGGCGACGGCCTTCACCGGCTCGATGCCGATGCGCAGGCTCAGGTTCTCGAAAGCCATGCGCCGGTCGGGCAGGTAGGACATCTCGGCGACCATCAGGGCGAGCTCCTCGGCAAGCACCAGCGAGGAGACCGCGATCTCGGTGCTGACCTTCCGGAAGGCGTGCTCGACCGCCATGCCCGATTCGACGCAGATCAGCGTCAGGTCGAGCGCGTCGGGCCACGCCTTGCGCACGTCCGCCTGCCGCTTCTTCGAGCTGTTGATGAGGTAGAGTTCCGGCGCCTTGATGCCGAAATAGGCGCCCGCGATCGTGAGCGCGATGCGGACGAGGTAGGGCTGGTCGATGACCTCGATCACGAAGAAGTAGAACACGCAGCCGACCGTCATCACCACCGGGGCGACGAGGCGGAAGAACAGGAACGCCGTCTCCGCCTGCGGCCCGCGGTAGCCCGCCATCAGGAGCTTGTTCCGCGCGGTCTCGGTCCCGAGCCAGCGCCGCAGGTCGAATTGCTCGACGATGCGCTTCATGTAGGCCTTCTGCTCCACCCGCAGCGTGGCCTTGGTCGCGGTGCGCTCGCGCTCCCGGCGCCGCATCTGCTCGCGCTCGTCGCTCACGAGCTTCATGCGCTTGCCGAGGCGGTTGGGCTCCAGGAACGGCTGCACCACGGCCATCGCGGTCGCCGCCGCGGCGATGGCCGTCAGCAGGATCCCCATGAACTTGGGATCGAAGAGCGTTGCGGAGATCTGCTCAACCATGTGATGCCTAACCCGCTGCCCGAATGTCCATGCCGCGCAGCGTGGCCGCGCATCCGTCGGAACCCAAAGCCCCAGCCGCACAAGGCCTAGGAACCGGACCTTCGATGCGGCGGACGCCCCGGAGCGTCCACCGTCCCGTCTCAGAAGTCGAAGGCGATCATCTTCTTGATTGTCAGCACGCCGCAGGTCATCCAGAAGGCAGAGCCCGCCAGCGCGATCTTGCCCGCATCCGTGGTCCAGAGCAGCGAGATGTAGTCGGGGCTAGTCAGGGTGGTAATGCCGGCAACCGCGAAGGGCAGCGCCGCGATAATACCGGCCGAGGCCTTGGCCTCCATGCTCATCGCCTGCACCTTGCCGGCCATCTTGCGGCGCTCGCGCAGCACCCGGGAGAGGTTGCTGAGGGCCTCCGAGAGGTTGCCGCCGGATTGCTGCTGGATGTTGATCACGATCGAAAAGAAGTTCACCTCCGGCACGGGGACGCGCTCGTAGAGCCGCGAGACCGCATCGCCGAGGGAGAGGCCGAGCGCTTGGGTCTCGACGATGATCCGGAACTCGCTGCGCACCGGCTCCTCGGCCTCGCGCGACACCATCCGGAAGCAATCGCCCACCGGGATGCCGGTGCGGATGCCGCGCACCACGACGTCGACTGCGTTCGGAAGCTCCCGGTTGAACTTGGCGATGCGGCGCAGGCGAAGCGAGCGCAGCAGGTAGAGCGGAACGCCGAACGCGCCGACGAAGGCGCCGCCGAGCGCAGCGAGCGGGCTGCCCGCAATCATCAGGACCAGCAGGCCGAGCACGAAACCGATGCAACCCGAGAAGGTCCAGTAGGTGCGCTTCGTCCAGTTCAGGCCGGCGCGGGCGATTTTCAGCTCGAGCGTGACCTTGGCGGCACCCTTGGACTTCGCCTCGATCTCGCTCAGCGTCTTGGCAACCTGATCGCGCCGGCTGACGTTGGAATTGCGCATCGACGCGCTCGCGGCCGGAACGCTGATCGTCTTGAGGCGCTGCGCTGCGCGGCGCTCCCCCGTCATCAGGGGCAATAGGAACACGTAGGCGAGGCAGCCGGCGGAGACCGCGAGCAATCCCGCCGCGAGGTGCACGTTTGCGGGCTCCGTCATGACGGGACGACCTCCGCCGCGTCGAGGGCCTCGCCGAGCTTCTGCTCGAGACCGTAGTAGCGCGCCCGCTCCCAGAATTTCGGACGGCCGACCCCGGTGGAGCGGTGGCGCCCGATCAGGCGGCCGTTCGCGTCCTCGCCGGTGATGTCGTAGACCATGATGTCCTGGGTGGTGATGACGTCCCCTTCCATCCCGAGGACCTCGGTGATGTGCGTGATCCGGCGGGAGCCGTCGCGCAGACGCATCGCCTGGATCACGACGTCGATCGAACCGCAGATCATCTCGCGCAGCGTCTTCGAGGGCAGGGTGAAGCCACCCATCGAGATCATCGACTCGATGCGCGAGAGGCACTCGCGCGGCGAGTTGGCGTGGAGGGTGCCCATCGACCCGTCGTGACCGGTGTTCATGGCCTGCAGCAGGTCGAAGGCCTCGGGGCCGCGTACCTCGCCGACGATGATCCGCTCGGGCCGCATGCGCAGGCAGTTCTTGACGAGGTCGCGCATGGTGACCTGGCCCTGGCCCTCCATGTTGGGCGGCCGCGTCTCGAGCCGGACTACGTGCGGCTGCTGCAGCTGCAACTCGGCCGCGTCCTCGCAGGTGATGATGCGCTCGTCGTGCTCGATGAAGGCGGTGAGGCAATTCAGGAGCGTAGTCTTGCCGGAGCCGGTGCCGCCCGAGATGACCACGTTGCAGCGAGAGCGACCGATGATCTTGAGAACCTCGGCGCCCTCCTGCGAGATCGCCCCGAAGCGGACGAGCTGGTCGAGGGTGAGCTTGTCCTTCTTGAATTTGCGGATCGTGAGCGCCGGGCCGTCGATGGCGAGCGGCGGCGCGATGACGTTGACGCGCGAGCCATCGGGCAGGCGCGCGTCGCAGATCGGCGAGGCGTCGTCGACCCGTCGGCCGACCTGGCTGACGATGCGCTGGCAGATGTTCATCAACTGCTGATTGTCGCGGAAGCGCACGCTAGTCAGCTGAATCTTGCCCCCGACCTCGATGAAGGCCCGGCTCGCCCCGTTGACCATGATGTCGGCGATGTCGTCGCGTGCGAGCAGCGGCTCCAGCGGCCCGTAACCGAGCACGTCATTGCAGATGTCGTCGAGCAATTCTTCCTGTTCGGAGATCGACAGGACGATGTTCTTAAGTCCGATGATCTCCGAGACAATGTCGCGGATCTCTTCGCGGGCGGTTTCGCCGTCGAGGCGGGCGAGCTGCGCAAGGTCGATCGCTTCGATCAACGCACCAAAAATCATACTCTTAGTGCGGTAGTATTCCTCCGAACGCTGCGCCTCGGGCGCGGGCGTGGGTGCAACGACGACGGGCTCGGCCCGGCGCGCCGGCGCGTTCTCCTGCACGAGAACCGGCACCGACACCTTCGCGTGCGGGGCCGGTACCGCGGCCGGCGCTGCGCCGGTCTGCCTTCTGCCGAACATGACGGTCTTCCCGGCTCAGCGGATCGAATCGACGGATCGCCTCAGGATGCCTTGCGGCGGGAGAGTTTCGCGCGGAGCGGCTCGAGGAACGGCTCCAGAAGGCTCTGACGGGTGCGGCGGCCTTCGGGACGCCCGAGGATCGAGGCGGCGAGTTCCGTGAACACCTCGGCGGGCTTGGAGCCCGGCTGCACCTCGGCGAGCATCTGCCCGTTGTTGGCGGCGGTCCCGAACAGGGACGCGTCGAACGGGATCGTCGCCGCGAGCTTGATCTCGAGGGCCTTGGCGAACTCCGCCACCGGAATCTCCGGCCGCTTCGCCAGACCGGTGCCGTTAAGGACCACGCGGGGCGGCCGGTCGTTCGGCCGGCCGCTCTGCAGGATCGAGATCAGGTTCTTGGCGTTGCGCAGCGAGGTCAGGTCCGGCCCCGCGACGACGATCAGCTCGTCGGCGCTGGTCAGCACCCGCTTGGTCCAGGCGTTCCACTGGTGCGGCACGTCGAGGACGATGCAGGGGACCGCGGCGCGCAGATGCTCGACCAACGCGTCGAAGGCCGGCTCGGACAGGTCGATGGTGCGGTCGAGGCTCGCGGGTGCCGAGAGCAGGCTCAGATTGTCGCTGCACTTGGAGAGCAGTCGCTCGACCAGGGCCGAATCGAGCCGCTCCGGGGCGAAGACCGCCTCGGCAATGCCCTGAGGCGGATCCTGGTTGAAGTTCAGGCTGGCGGTCCCGAAGGCGATGTCGAGATCCGCGATGACGGTCTGGAGCTTCTGGCCCCGGGCGATCTGCCACGCGAGATTGTGGGCGACCGTCGAGGCCCCGACGCCGCCGCGGACGCCGAACACCGCGACCGTCCGCCCGACCGGCTTGACGCCCGGCGCGCTGAACAGGTCCGAGATCGACGCGATCAGCTGCAGCTGCTCGACCGGCGCCATCAGGTAGTCGCTGACGCCGCGCTGCAGGAACTGGCGGTAGAGCGTGACGTCGTTGACGTGGCCGATGACGAGCACGCGGGTGCCCTCGTCGCAGACCTCGGCGAGGGAATCGAGATGCTCGAGGGGCCGCGAGCGCGCGCCCTGCGATTCGATCACGATCACGTTCGGCGTCGGCGCGTGCCGGTAGGCCTCCACCGCCGCGGCGGCGCCCCCCATCTGAACCTTCAGATGAGCCTTCTGCATGCGCCGGTCGGCCCCGGCCGCCTCGATTGTGGCGGCCGTCTCCGCGGTCTCGCAGAAGGCCTGGATCGTGATCCGCGGCACCGGTGCGATCATGCGCTCGGAGGTCTCGGCAGGGTCCGCCATGAGAGGGCTTTCGGGTTCGGGTGCGGAACGGGGCTGGTCGATCGGGAGCCGCGTCAGATGCCCAGACGGCTGCCCACGTTCGTCTGGCCATCCTGCCGCCAGTTGGTTGACGGATCCTTGCCGCTGCGCAGCTGATCGATGTCCTTGACGCGCCGAACCGTATCGATTCGACCTTCCGCGCGCCCGCGCACCAGATCCACCGGATCGGCGACCTGGGCGGCGACGTTCGCCTGGGTTGCACAGCCGAAATTCCACGACGGCTCGTTGCGGAGGTTCGACATCGGGGTGCTGAAGCCGAGATCCTGCGGCCACAGCCCGCACTGGTCGGCGACCCGGGCCTGCATGCGCTCGAAGCTCAGGCGAATCGGCGATGCGAGGCCGGGATTGGCGACCGGGTAGCCGGAGACCAGGATGGACGGCCCGCCGACCCCGCTCTCGCCCGCGAGGCGCCGGATCGCCGCCGCCGTGCGCTCGACCGCCGCCCCCTGGCCCGGCGCCACGCCGCGCGGCAGCTCAACCAGCAGCGTGCCGCGGCCGTAGCGGCGGAACTCCAGCACGAAGGCGTCGACATCGGCGGATTGGCGCGGATCGAGATGCCCGATCCCGGTCGGGAAGACGTCGAGCGTGCGGCTCGCATCGGCCAGCACGATCGGGTGGCGGGCGCGGTAATCGTGGGGGTAGATCGAGCCGGTGGCGGAGCGGTCGGCCTGGCAGGCGCCGACCAGGGCGGCGAGGGCGGCGACCGCGAGGTATTTCGGGTGCGGCAGGGTCTTCGGGTTCCGCAGGCGCTTGGGGCGTGAGTCGAAGGGGATCATGGCACGGGTCCTCGTCGGGGCGCGGGGGCCGCCGGTGATCGGGCATCCGCGCGCCCGGAGGGCGCGCTCCTGGCCGGGAGACCCGGCCGCTGAGTCTCAATCGGTGATGAAGCCGACGCGCCCGCGATAACCGCGCCCGAGCGGCGTGGCGCCGGCGACGCCGTAGAGGCGGTTGATCTGGCCGAGGAGGACGGCCTGGCCGTCGGTGGCGTCGACGAAGCCGTCGTCGGGGCGCGAGACCTGACGCGGCTCCATCGGTTTGGTGATGTAGGGCGTCACCATGATCATCAGCTCGGTCTCCTGCCGCTGGTAGTCGCGGCTGCGGAACAGGGCGCCGAGGATCGGGAGGTTGACGAGGCCGGGCAGTCCCGCGAGCGCCGCCTTGCTCTTCTGCTGGATCAGGCCGGCGGTCATCATCGTGGCGCCCGAGGCCAGCTCGACCGTCGTCTCCGAGTTGCGGACCGTGAGGCCCGGCACGGCGGTCGTCGAGTTGCCGCTGACGAAGCTGAACGAGTTCTGCGGATCGATCTCGCTGACCTCGGTGCCGACCCGGATCGAGATCCGGTTCTCGGCCTGGACCACGGGGGTGAAGTTCAGGCTGACGCCGTACTTCTTGAAGCTGATGCCGACCACGCAGGTGGGCGAACCGCCTGCGACGAGGCTCGGCGTGCAGGACTGGCTGGAAGGAACCGGCAGCTCGCCGCCCGCGGTGAACTTCGCGGATTCGCCCGAGATCGCCGTCAGGGTCGGCTCGGCCAGGATGCGCGAGACGCCCGCCTGCTCGAACGCGCGCAGCGTCGCCGTCAGGCTCGCGCCGCCGGTGCCCTTGATGGTGCCCGAGATCAGGTTGCCGGTCGGGAACTGGCCGCCCGAGAGCGCCAGCGGCGTGGTGTTGATCAGGCTGGAGTTCGACCAGCTGCCGTTGATGTCGATGCCGAGCTGCTTGAGCACGGTGCGGGAGACCTCGGCGATGGTGACGCGCAGCATCACCTGATCCTTGCCGCGGATCGTCAGGTTGTTGATCACCGCGCCGCGGGCGCCGCCGCCGCCCGCGAGGCCCGCCCCGCTGGCGCCGCCGCCGCCGCCCGACACGCCCACGAAGGCGTTGGCGATGTCGATGGCCTGCTGGGCCTCGGCCGCCGAGTTCACGCTCCCCGACAGCAGCACCGAATCGCCGCTGGAGCGGACGTCGAAGCGTCCGCTCGGGATGCTCTGCCCGAGGAGCTGCCGCAGGATGTTGAGGTTGAGGTCGCGCGCCACGGTGACGTCGAGGGCGGTGATCTGCCGGCCTTCCGCGTCCAGGATGAAGATCGACGTGGTGCCGTTCTCCATGCCGATCACGAAGACCTTGCGGGTGGAGCGCACGACGGCGTTGGCCACCTTCGGGTTGGCGACGAACACCTCTTTGGCGTCGCGCGGCAGGTCGATGATCACCGAGCGGCCGGCCGTCAGCTCGATCTTGCGCGTCGCGGAGGATTCCGCCGTGCCGACCGTGAGGTTCGGGGCGGGGCCGAGCACCGCCCGGTCCTGTGCGGCGGCGCTGCCGCAGACGACGAGGCCGACGGCCGCGGCACGCAGGGCGGCGGCGATGGGGCGAGGCCGGGGGCTGGCCGGTGCGGGGGAGGCGGGCGATCCGACGAACATGGTGGCCATCACCGCGTCTGCTGCCGGGCGACGCCGAAGCGCACGACCGTGAGGGCTGAATTCTTCTGCTCCGGCTCCGGCTCGGTGGAGGCCGGCCGTCCGGAATCGGCGAGGCTGCGCAGCGCCAGCGAGAGCGAGCCGACCTTCTGGGCGAGGGTGATCGTCTCGGCCTGCGCCGGGGTGAGCGCGAGGGTCGCCGTCTCGCCGGTGACGACGTTGGTGCCGTTCTTCTCCTGGATGAGCTGGCCGACCGCGAGGACGCGGATATCGGTCAGGACCGTCTGGGAGACCTGCACGTCGGTGCCGGCGGTGCGCGAATTGTCCTCGTCGCGGTAGGTGCGGATCACGTCGACGCGGTCGTTGGGCAGGATGAAGCCGCCGGCCGAGTTGGTGCCGCGCGAATCGGTGACGATGGCGACCGCGCGCATGCCCTGCGGCAGGATCGCCGCCATGAAGCCGCTCTCGGGACGGACCAGCTTCTGCGGCCGTACCGGCTCGCCGGTGAGGAAGGGCGTGCGGACGGTGGCGCCCACCGTGTCCTCGAGCGCCTTGGGATTGTTCCGGCGGGTGACGTAGCCCGGCGTCACGGCGTCCTCGGGCCATCTCTGCCAGCGCAGGTCGGCCGCCTGGAGGACCTGACCCATCGGCAACTCGGCTGCGGCGACCAGCACCTCGGCGGTCGGCGGCGGGGGCGTGTCCACCTTGATGACGGTCGGCGGCGGCGGCGGATCGCCACCGCTCATCAGAAGCGCCGCGCCACCGCCCGTGACGAGCGCTATGGCGAGGACGGCGAGGCGTGCTGGTTGCATGTCAGCCCACGGGAGCAACGACGGCGGATCGCCCGCCGTCCCCGTCAATCTGGGCCGTATTCGTGTAATTAAGGTTAAGCGGACGTGACCAAATCGATTCCGGGAGGCGCCTGCCGGGTCTTCGTCAGCCGGCCAGGACGCGCGTCCAGACCGCGGTCTCGGGCAGGACGACGAGAGCTGCGGCGGCGAGCGCGATCCCGTACGGAATACCAGTCTTCGCGTCGTGAAGATGGAGCGCGAAGGGCAGCCGGGCCAGGGTGCCGGGCAGGGGGTGCGAGCGCGCCGCCAGGATCGCGAGGGTGAGGCCGCCGCCGAGGATCGAGGCGACCAGCAGGTAATCGAGGAGTCCGTCGAAGCCGAGCCAGAGCGCGGTGGCGGCCGCGAGCTTGGCGTCGCCGCCGCCGATGACGCCGAAGGCGAAGAGCGTGAAGGTGGCGGTCAGCACGACGGCGGCGGCGCCGAGATGCAGTCCGAGCTCCTCCCACGACATCAGCCCCGTGCAGGCGAGGGCGGCGAAGGCGGCGATCAGGGCGAGCGAGATCCGATTGGGGATCAGCATCGTCAAGAGGTCGCTGGCGGCGGCGTAGGCCATCAGGAACGGGAAGACGATCAGCAGACCGAGCATTGCCACGGCTTTGCACTCCGGCCGCGGGCGGTCCGCTTCGTTAGGCGGCGCGCCGGGGCCCTGGGGGTTCGTGCCTCGGGAGATTGTCGTGCGATCGCTCGGGCGTCCGATGGACCCCGCGCGGTCCGGGCGTGGAGAACGCGACGAGGCCGATCCCACCCTCGAGCGGGACCGGCCGCGACCCGCGAACCGGGCGTGAGCCGTCCCGAAGGATGCGGCTCCGTGCGTCGCGTGTACGGCGACGCGCTCCCGAGTCCCCCGCTCCGGCCCCGGAGCCACTCCCCGCGAGGAGGGCCGGAGCGCAAGCGATCCCGTGAGACGCGCCGCGAGCGACGTCTTAGTTCAGCTGCGACGAGATCGAGTTGAACTTCGCGTTCAGCTGGGTGCCGATGATCTTCAGGGTGCCGATGATGACGACGGCGATCAGGGCGGCGATCATGCCGTACTCGATCGCGGTAGCGCCGGACTCGTCAGCAGCGAACTTGTTGAACACGGTCTTCATGGCATGAATCCTTGGATGGAGCGTCTAGCGAGGGGACCGTCGAAGATCTTCGTCTCGATCGGCGGCAAGGAGGAGATTGCCTCTTCGCCACTTGCAATTCGGTTAAACTGGCCGCTGAAACACGACGATGTGTGCAGGACAGCAGATGTGGTGAAGAAACCGTAGCGTAGCGGGCGCGCATTCGAGCAATCGCGCGGCGCGTGCCGGTTTAGCGCTTCCTTCACCAATCGGCGGTCTAATGTTCCCGAAGCGAGCGGGGTCGACGATCCCGCCGCCGAGATCCCAGCAGCGTTGCCGAGCTACAGCCCGATGCGCCGTCCCACGTTCCGCTCCGCCGTCGGCGCCGGCCTCGCCGCAGCCCTCGCCCTGACCTCCGCGGCCCTGGCCGTCGAGGAGACGCTGCCGGTGGTGACGGTGGCCGTCGACAACGCCAAGGTGATGCGGCTGCCCGAGAAGACGCAGACCGTCATCGTCGGCAATCCGATCATCGCCGACGTCACGCTGCAGAAGAACGGCGTCCTCGTGCTGACGGGAAAGAGCTTCGGCTCGACGAACCTGATCGCCCTCGACGCGTCCGGGGCGATGCTGGCCGAGACGGTGATCCGCGTGGACGCCGCGCAGGCCTCCGTAATCACCGTGCAGCGCGGGCCGGTCGACCGGAACTCGTATTCGTGCACGCCCGTCTGCCAGCCCTCGGTCCAGCTCGGGGATGCCGCCGAGTATTTCGGCGCGGTCAGCGGGCAGGCGGATGCGCGCAGGAAGCTCGCCACCGGGTCCGGCGATCGCTGATCGCGGCGCCCCGCGGCCGCTTTGGGCATCCGGTCCGCCGGACCGGATGCCCGTGAGCTATCGGGCTCAGATGCTCTGGTTGTAGGCGCCGACCTGCGGGTTCTCGCGCAGCACGGCGTCGAGCGCCTTGAACATGCCCTGGAGCCGATCCTCCGAGACCGGGCTCTCGACCACGACGACCAGCTCGGGCTTGTTCGAGGACGCCCGCACGAGGCCCCAGGTCCCGTCCTCGGCGGTGATGCGCACGCCGTTGACGGTCACCAGATCCACGATCGTCTGCCCGGCGAGCGCCTCGCCCGATTCCTTGATGGCCTGGAGCCGGGCGGTGACGCGCTCGACGACGCCGTACTTCTCCTCGTCGTCGCAATGGGGCGACATCGTCGGCGAGCCCCAGGTCTTGGGCAGGGCCCGGTAGAGGTCCGCCATCGACTGGCCGGGGTTGCGGTCGAGCATTTCCAGCACCGCGATGGCGGTGAGCAGGCCGTCGTCGTAGCCGCGCCCGATCGGCGTGTTGAAGAAGAAGTGCCCGGACTTCTCGAAGCCCGCGAGCGCTCCGAGCTCGTTCACCCGACGCTTGATGTAGGAATGGCCGGTCTTCCAGTAGTCGGTCTTCACGCCGACGGCCTTCAGGGCCGGATCGGTGGCGTAGAGGCCGGTGGACTTCACGTCGACCACGAAGGTCGCGCCGTTGTATTGCTGGCCGAGATCCCGGGCGAGCATGACGCCGATCTTGTCGGCGAAGATCTCCGCGCCCTCGTTGTCGACCACGCCGCAGCGGTCGCCGTCGCCGTCGAAGCCGAGGCCCACATCGGCACCGGTCTCCTTCACCGCATGCGCGATGGCGTGCAGCATCTCCATGTCTTCGGGGTTCGGGTTGTAGCGCGGGAAGGTGTAGTCCGGCTCGACGTCGAGCGGGATCACCTCGACGCCGAGCGCCTCCAGAAGCTTGGGCGCGAAGGCGCCGGCGGTGCCGTTGCCGCAGGCCGCGACGACCTTCATCTTGCGGGTGAGCGGCTTGGCGCGGGCGACGAGGTCGTCGAGATAGGTCTGGGCGAAGTTCTCGACGAAGGTGTAGCTGCCGCCCTCGCGGGTCTTGTAGGCGCCGGCGAGGACGATCTCCTTCAGGCGGCCCATCTCCTCGGGTCCGAAGGTCATCGGGCGGTTGGCGCCCATCTTCACGCCGGTCCAGCCGTTGTCGTTGTGCGAGGCCGTGACCATCGCGACGCACGGGCAGTCGAGGGCGAACTGGCCGAAATAGGCCATCGGCGAGAGGGCGAGGCCGATATCCTGGACCCGCAAGCCACCCGCCTGCATGCCGGCGATGAGGGCGATCTTGATCGCCGAGGAGTAGCTGCGGAAATCGTGGCCGGTGACGATGTCGGGGCGCACGCCGAGCTCGTGCACCAGCGTGGCGATGCCGAGGCCGAGGGCCTGCACGCCCATCAGGTTGAGCTCGCCGGGGTAAAGCCAGCGGGCATCGTACTCGCGGAAGCCCGTTGGTCTCACCAACGGCGCCTGCTCATACCCGAAGGTGTTGGGCACGAGACCGGATTGCGGCTTGGGAAACATCAGGATCCTTCCGGGAGACGGGGCTCGGACATTCGATGCTCGGGCTTAGCCCAAGGCGGTGGCGCTGGCCAAGCCGTCCCCGCCCGCGGGGAGGGCCGACCGCCCGATTGGAGGCGCGTTCCCGAGGCCCACGCGGCCCGGGGCGCAGTCAGGCCTTGCGGGCCACGGTGAAGCGCGCGGCCTCCCGCAGGGTCTGGGCCCGGTCGCCCCAGCGCGCCACGGCGGCGTCGCAGACGCCCACGAGCCGCTCGCACTCGGCGCGGGCGCCGTCGAGGCCGAGGCGGTCGACGAGCGTCGCCTTGCCGGCATCCTTGTCCTTGCCGGTGGCCTTGCCCATCGCTTCGGGCGAGGCCTCGCGGTCGAGGATGTCGTCCGCGATCTGGAACGCCTGTCCGAGCGCGAGGCCGTAGCGCAACAGGACGTTCCTTGCATCGGCATCCGCGCCGCCGACGATCGCGCCGGCCTCGACCGAAAAGGCCAGGATGGCGCCGGTCTTCATGGCCTGCATCCGCAGGGTGTCGTCGACGTCGAGGGAGACGGCGCCGAATCGCCCCTCCGCGGTCAGGTCGAGGAGCTGGCCGCCGACCATGCCGCCGAGCCCCGAGGCCTTGGCGAGGCCGAGGACGAGATCGGCCCGCACGCGCGGATCCGGCTGCCATTGCGGATCGGCGGTGATCTCGAAGGCCAGGGTCTGCAGCGCGTCGCCGACCAGGATCGCCGTGGCTTCGTCGTAGGCCTTATGCACCGTAGGCTTGCCGCGGCGCAGGTCGTCGTTGTCCATCGCCGGCATGTCGTCGTGGACGAGCGAGTAGCAATGGACCAGCTCCACCCCCGCGCCGGCCGCCAGGGCGCCGGCCTCCGCCCCGCCGAGCATGCGCGCGGTCTCGATCGCCAGGAACGGGCGCAGGCGCTTGCCGCCGCCGAGCACGGCGTGGCGCATCGCCTCCATCAGCCGGGGAGGGCGGGCGATCTCGCCGGGGCGCACCTCGCCGTCGAGAAGGTCAACGAGGAAGCGCTCGACCTGATCCGCCACGGTGCCGAGCTTGTGGGTAAAGTCAGTGTCCGTGCCGCCGTTCTTGACCGAAACGGCCGAGGCCTGCGTTGAGGGGGACGAGGTCATGGTCACGAGGCCTTGGCAAGGATGAGACGCGTCGCGGTGGGGGCGGAGGATATCAGAGCGGAGCCGCGCCCGGACGCGGAGATTGCGCAGGAGCGCCAGCTCCGCGCCGCGCTGCCGCGCGCGTCCGCGCCGAGGCCGCGCCGGCTGCGGCGGTTCGTCGGGCTGATCCTGCTCGTCCCGGCCATAGGGCTCGTCCTCGCGCTGACGCTGGCGCTCGTCTATAGCGCGGTGACGCCGCCCTCAACCCTGATGCTCGGGCGCTGGCTGACCCTGCAACCGGTGGCACGGGACGCCGTGCCGCTCTCCGAGATCGCCCCCGGCCTCGTCCAGGCCGTGATGGCCTCCGAGGATCAGCGCTTCTGCCTGCATCGCGGCGTCGATCTCGACGCGCTGCGGGACGTGGTCGACGACGAGGACGGGCCCAGCCGTGGCGCCTCCACCATCGCGATGCAGACGGTCAAGAACGTGTTCCTGTGGCCGGGGCGCTCCTATCTCCGCAAGGCCCTCGAGATTCCCCTGGCGATGACGATGGACGCCCTCTGGGGCAAGCGCCGGATGATGGAGATCTACCTCAACGTCGCCGAGTGGGGAGACGGGATCTACGGGGCGCAGGCCGCCGCCCGGCACTGGTTCCGCAAGGATGCCCGCGACCTCAGCCGCCCGGAGGCGGCCCTTCTCGCCGCCGCCCTGCCGAACCCGATCCTGCGCAGCGCCGGCCATCCGTCGCGGGCCATGCGGAGCATCGCGGCGCGGATCCAGTCGCGGATGGGCCAGGTCGACGGCCTGATGGGCTGCCTGAAGCGCTGAGCCGATCGGCGCCGGCAGGCCCGAAAATCCTGCTTCGGCCCCGTCGATCGGGCCGCGAAATGCTGTAGGAGGGGCGCGCAGAGGGAGCCGCCGCGCGATGTCCGACACGGGTACCACCGCCGAAATCACGCTGGAGCGGATCGCGCTGATCCGGCGCCTCGTGGTTGCCTGGAGCCCGCTGGGCGTGGGGGCGCCGATGATCCACCCGGACGCCCCCTACGGCAGCACGGACTGGGCCGACGACATTGCCAACGTCACCGGCGACGACGAGGGCGCGGCCGACGAGCATCGGGCCGTCGGTGCGGCGCTCGCCGCGTTCGTCCGGCACGCCGTCCTGAAGCCCGGCCGCTACAGCTATCACAACCCCCTCGTGAAGCTCGATCACGGCACCGTCACGGACGTGTTCCGGGACGAGAACGGCACCGCCCCCGAGCAGGTGACCTTCGACGTCACCGCCGATCATCTTGCGTTGATCCCGCACTTGGCGATCCGCTGGGACCCCGAGCGTGCGGTGCCCTTCGTCGACCCGCAGGCGCCCTACGGACCTGGGGACCTCGACGCCGCGATGGCCCGCCATCTCGGGCAGACTGGTGCCGAAGACCTGCGCCGCCTGCACCACGCCATGCAGCCGGCGCTCCAGATCTTCCTGCGCTACGCGGACATCGCGCCGGGCGCCTACGCCTGATCCGGTCCGGAGACAGAGCATGCGAGCGTCCGACGATCCCGCCTCGACCGGTTGGGCCGAGATCCCGGATGTGGGCTTCATCGCCCATGTCGGGCCGGTCTACCGGCGCGCGGACGGCGCCTACGCCTTCCGGGCGGCGGAGAAGCACGCCAACCTGATCCGGGTGGTGCATGGCGGCATGCTGATGAGCTTCGCCGACCGTGCCCTCGGCGAGACAGCGATGGCGGCGGCCGACGGGGCCAATTGCGTCACCATCCAGATGGAGATGCAGTTCATCGACACGGCGCGGATCGGCGACTGGATCGAGGCCCGGCCCGAGGTGCTGAAACGGACCGGCTCCCTGGTCTTCCTGCGCTGCGACCTGCAGGCGGAGGGGCGCCGCGTCGGTGCCGCCACGGGCGTGTGGAAGATCCTGCGCCGCCGACCGGATGCCGCGGGCGCCTGAACGCGCTATCTTCCCGCCATGCCCGACGCACCCGCCCCCGAGGATCCGACTCTCAGCCGCCTCGGCGCGGCCCTGGCCGGCCTGCCCAAGCGCGGGCCGGCGCCGGTGCACTCGTGGGACCCGCCCTATTGCGGCGCCATCGACATCCGGATCGCCGCCGACGGCACGTGGCACCACAACGGCAGCCCGATCCGCCGCGACAAGCTCGTGCGCCTGTTCGCCTCGATCCTCCGCCGCGAGCCGGACGGCGCGATCCGTCTCGTCACCCCGGTCGAGAGCGTCGGGATCACCGTCGACGACGCGCCGTTCCTCGCCGTCGAGATGGCGGTGGACGGCAGCGGGGATGGGCGGCGCATCAGCTTTCGCACCAATGTCGACGACCTCGTCGCGGTCGGTCCCGATCACGCGCTCCGCTTCGAGGCCGCGGAGGACGGCCTGAAACCCTACCTCCATGTCCGCGGCGGCCTCTGGGCGCTGGTGACGCGGTCGCTCGCCTACGACCTCGTGGCCCTGGCCGAGGAGCGCACCATCGACGGCCGCTCCTGGCTCGGCATCGCGGCGGGGGGCCAGTTCCATCCGATCGCCCCGGCCGACGCCGCGTGAGCCCGGACGACGAGATCGCCGGGTTCCTCGATCGCTGCGCCGCCCGCCTCTCGGTGACGCCGCCCGGACCGGACGATCCGACCTCCAATCCGAGCGGCGACCACAGCCTCGATCCGGACGGGAGCGCGGTGGTGCCGCCCCCGCCGCATCGGCGCGCCGCCGTGCTGGTCCCGGTGGTTCCGCGCCGTGCGGGCCTCGCTCTGATCCTGACGCAGCGCGCGGCGCATCTGCGCGACCATTCGGGACAGATCGCGCTGCCCGGCGGCAAGATCGATCCCGCCGACGAGACCCCCCGGGACGCCGCGCTCCGCGAGGCGCAGGAGGAGATCGGGCTCGCGCCCGAGCACGTAAGGATGCTCGGCTATCTCGATCCCTACCTCTCGGCGACCGGGTTCCTGGTGTCGCCGGTGATCGGCCTCGTCGAGCCGCGGGCCCGCCTGATGCCCAATCCCGCCGAGGTGGCCGATATCTTCGAAGTGCCGCTGGGCTTCCTGATGGACCGCGCGCGCTACCAGCTCCGCTCCCGCGAGTGGCAGGGCCGGATGCGCTATTTCTACGCGCTGAGTTTCGGGGAGCGCCTGATCTGGGGCGTCACCGCCGGCATCCTGCACAATCTCGGCGAGCGTCTCGGCGCTCCGGACTGGTCCGGTGCCGCCACACCCGGGCGCCACGATCTGCTATAACGGACGCCCCAGCTCAGCGAAGGGACCATGCTGCGCCGCATCCTCGAAGAGTTCGGCCTCTTCCTCATCCCGTTCGCCGTCTTCCTGACCTACCTTCTCCTCACCGGCCGGAACCCGCTCCGTCGGGCCCATTGGGATCCGCAGGCCTTCCGCCTGGTGCTCGCCGGACTCCTCGTGGTGATCGCCTCGCTGCTCTACAGCGGGCTGTTCTCGGAGCGCAGCACGCACGGCTACGTGCCCGCGCATATGGAGAACGGCCGGCTCGTCCCCGGAGACTTCCGGTGAGCGCCGGGCATCCGCTCGACCGGCAGGGGCTCGGGCGGCTGCTGGCACGGCCCGGCCTGCGCCGGGCCCTCCACGCCCTCGCGGGGCCGGGTGCCGAGACGCGCCTAGTCGGCGGCTGCGTGCGCGACGCTCTCCTCGGGCGCGCGGCGGCCGACATCGACCTCGCCACCACGCTCCTGCCCAAGGCGGTGATGGAGCGGGCCGCGTCCGCAGGCCTGAAGGCGATCCCCACCGGCGTCGAGCACGGCACCGTCACGCTGCTCGCGGATGGCGAACCGATCGAGGTGACGACGCTGCGGGAGGATGTCGAGACCGACGGGCGCCACGCGGTGGTCCGGTTCGGCGGCGACTTCGCCCGGGATGCCGAGCGGCGCGACTTCACCGTCAACGCCCTCTCGCTCGATCCCAGCGGGACCCTGTACGACACCACGGGCGGCGTCGCCGACCTGGAGGCGGGACGCGTGCGCTTTATCGGCGATGCCGCGACCCGGATCCGCGAGGACGCGCTGCGCATCCTGCGCTTCTTCCGCTTCCACGCCCGCTTCGGCGTGGGCGCGCCGGACCCGCAGGCGCTCGCCGCCTGCATCGCCGCGCGGGCCGACCTCGACCGCCTCTCGCGCGAGCGCGTCAGGGCCGAGTTCCTGAAGCTGCTGGCGGCGCCCCGCGCGGTGCCGATGGTCGAAATCCTCGGCGAGAGCGGGATCCTCCCGCGCATCACCGGGGGCGTCGCCGAGGCCGGTCGGCTCGCGCGGAGCCTCGCGAGCCCCGATCCCGCCCCGCTGGCCGCGCTTTCCGTCGCGACGCGGGAGGACGCCGCGCGGCTCGGCGCGCGGCTGCGGCTGTCGCGGGCCGAGCTGGCCGCGCTCGACGTCTATGCCCGCGCCCTCGCCGCCGCCCGCACCCGGGCCGAACTCACCCCGGGCGCCGTCCGCGCGCTGGTGGCCGAGCACGGCTTCGCGGCGACGGCTTCCGTGCTGGGGGCGCTAGCCGGCGAGCCGCGGCCGGACGTCTCCGATGCGGCCCGCGCCGCCCTCGAGGATCTGCGCGCCGCACCCCAGCCCGTGCTGCCGGTGACCGGCGCCGACCTGGTGGCGGCGGGGCTCGTACCGGGGCCGGGCATCGGGCGCGCGCTCGCGGCCGCCCGAACCCGCTGGCTCGCCCTCGGCTGCCCGGAGGGCGAGGCGGTGCGGGAGGCGCTGATCGCGACCGCTCTCGACACGAAAAGGCCCGCCGCCGGCGGGCCCTGAGGCCGGCTCGCGACGGGCCCGGTCGGGTCCCGCGATCGGAGGCGATCAGAGACGCAGCAGCGCCTTCGTCTCTTCGAGCTGGACGATCTGCGCGTTCAGATCCTGCCGCTTCTGCTGGTCCTCGGTCGCGTCGTGGGCGAGCCGCGCCATCTCGATGTCGCGGTCGATCGAGGCCGGCGTCAGCTCCTCGATGGGAGCGGCGCGCTCGGCGAGCACGGTGCAGGCGGTCGGGCCGATATCGGCGAACCCGCCGCGTACGTAGATGCGCTTGCCGTTGCCCTGGCTCTCCGTGACGACGATGACGCCGACGCGGAGGGTGGTCAGAACCGGGGCGTGGCCCGGCAGCACCGTCATCTCGCCCTCGGAGCCCGGCAGCTGCACCGACTCGACCTCGCCGGAATACAGCGTCCGCTCGGGGCCGACAAAATCGAAGTGGAAGGTGGCCATGTGGTCGGTCCGGATCCGGGGCGTGCTCCCCTCCCCACCGCGGGGAAGGGTCGGAGGTCAGTGCGGGGCGGAGCGCGCGTCGCCCCGCCCGTGTCCCGTCCCCGCTGGAGGGACGGCGAGGCCTCAGGCGGCCTTGAGCTTCTTGGCCTTCTCCTGGGCCTCCTCGATGGTGCCGACCATGTAGAAGGCGGCCTCGGGCAGGTCGTCGTACTTGCCCTCGACGAGGCCCTTGAAGCCCTTGATGGTGTCTTCCAGCGGCACCTGCACGCCCTTCGAGCCGGTGAACACCTCGGCCACCGAGAAGGGCTGCGAGAAGAAGCGCTCGATCTTGCGGGCGCGGGCGACGGTGAGCTTGTCCTCCTCGGAGAGCTCGTCCATGCCCAGGATCGCGATGATGTCCTGAAGCGCCTTGTAGCGCTGCAGGGTCTGCTGGACGCGGCGGGCCACGTCGTAATGCTCCTCGCCGAGGATCGTCGGCGAGAGCATGCGCGAGGTGGAGTCGAGCGGGTCGACCGCCGGGTAGATGCCCTTCTCGGCGATCGAGCGCGACAGCACGGTCGTGGCGTCGAGGTGGGCGAACGAGGCGGCGGGCGCCGGGTCGGTCAGGTCGTCGGCCGGCACGTAGATCGCCTGGACCGAGGTGATCGAGCCCTTGGTGGTGGTGGTGATGCGCTCCTGCAGCGCACCCATGTCGGTGGCGAGCGTCGGCTGGTAGCCCACGGCGCTCGGGATGCGGCCCAGAAGCGCCGACACCTCGGACCCGGCCTGGGTGAAGCGGAAGATGTTGTCCACGAAGAACAGCACGTCCTGGCCCTCGTCGCGGAACTGCTCCGCGATGGTCAGGCCGGTGAGGGCGACGCGCGAGCGGGCGCCGGGGGACTCGTTCATCTGACCGTAGACGAGCGCGCACTTGGAGCCCTCGGCCGAGCCGTTGTGCTCCTTCGGGTCCATGTTGACCTTGGACTCGATCATCTCGTGGTAGAGATCGTTGCCCTCGCGGGTGCGCTCGCCGACGCCGGCGAAGACCGAGTAGCCGGAGTGCACCTTGGCGATGTTGTTGATCAGCTCCATGATCAGCACGGTCTTGCCGACGCCGGCGCCGCCGAACAGGCCGATCTTGCCGCCCTTGGCGTAGGGGGCGAGCAGGTCCACCACCTTGATGCCCGTCACGAGGATCTGCGCCTCGGTCGACTGGTCGGCGTAGGAGGGGGCCGGCTGGTGGATGGCGCGGTACGTGTCGGCCACGACCGGACCGGCCTCGTCGATCGGCTCGCCGATGACGTTCATGATGCGGCCGAGGGTGTTCATGCCGACCGGAACCTTGATCGGCTCGCCGGTGTCGGTGCACTCCTGACCGCGGACGAGACCCTCGGAGGTGTCCATCGCGATGCAGCGCACGGTGCTCTCGCCGAGCTGCTGGGCCACTTCGAGGACGAGGCGGTTGCCGTTGTTCTTGGTCTCGAGGGCGTTCAGGATCTCCGGCAGGTGGCCGTCGAACTGCACGTCGACCACGGGGCCGATGACCTGGGTGATCTTGCCGACCTTGTTGGAGCCGGTGCCGGGGAGCGCGGTGCTGGCCATGATTGCCTACCCTTCAGATGCTGTGCGGACGGAGCGCGCGTCGCGCGCTCGATATGGTCGGGTCAGAGCGCTTCCGCGCCCGAGATGATCTCGATGAGTTCCTTGGTGATCATGGCCTGACGCGTGCGGTTGTAGATCAGCGTCTGCTTCTTGATCATCTCGCCGGCGTTGCGCGTGGCGGAATCCATGGCGCTCATGCGGGCGCCCTGCTCGGAGGCCGCGTTCTCGAGGAGCGCGCGGAAGACCTGCACGGTCAGGTTCTTCGGCAGCAGCGTCTCGAGGATGGTCTCCTCGTTGGGCTCGAACTCCAGGGCGGCGTCGGAGCCCGCGGCCTTGCCCTCGCTCTGCGGCAGCTCGGCGGGGATGAGCTTCTGCGCTGTCGGGATCTGCGAGATCACCGAGCGGAACTCGGAGAAGAACAGGGTCGCCACGTCGAACTCGCCGGCCTCGAAGCGGGTGAGGATCTTGTCGGCGATCTCGGCGGCGAACTCGTAATCCACCGGCTTGTTGCCGCGGATGTCCTGCGACTCGATGATGTTGTCGCGGAACTGGCGCCGCAGCAGGTCGGCGCCCTTCTTGCCCACCGTCATGATCTTGACGGTCTTGCCCTCGGCCATCAGCCGGAGCGCGTGGTCCCGGGCGAGGCGTCCAATCGACGAGTTGAACGCGCCGGCAAGGCCGCGGTCGCCGGTGCAGACCACCAGAAGGTGGACCCGGTCGGCCCCGGTGCCGGAGAGCAGCTTGGGGCCTCCGACGCCGTCCACGAGGCTGCCCGCGAGGTTGCCGAGGACGGCCGCCATCTTCTCGGCATAGGGCCGGCCGCTCTCGGCGGCCATCTGGGCGCGCCGGAGCTTGGCGGCGGCGACCATCTGCATGGCCTTGGTGATCTTCTGCGTCGCCTTCACCGAGGTGATGCGGTTACGCAGGTCCTTCAAACTCGGCATCGAAGCGGTCCGGGGGTCTCAAGGGCCAGAGGCGGGCGCTGGCCTGGCAGCGCCCGCGGTTGATGCCTCGCTTACGCGACCGACTTGGCGACGCCCTCGACGACGCTCTTCAGCTTCGCCGCGCTGTCGTCCGAGAGATCCTTCGAGTCACGGATCGTGGCGAGCAGGTCCTGGTGCTTCGAGCGCAGCGTCGAGAGCAGCGCGTCCTCGAAGGCGCGGACCTTCGCGACCGGGAGCTTGTCGAGGTAGCCGTTGACGCCGGCGTAGATCACCGCGACCTGCTCCTCCATCTTCAGCGGCGAGAATTGCGGCTGCTTCAGGAGCTCGGTGAGCCGCGAGCCGCGGTTCAGGAGCTGCTGGGTCGAGGCGTCGAGATCCGAGCCGAACTGCGCGAAGGCCGCCATCTCGCGGTACTGCGCGAGCTCGCCCTTGATCTTGCCGGCGACCTTCTTCATCGCCTTGGTCTGGGCCGAGGAGCCCACCCGCGAGACCGAGAGGCCGACGTTCACCGCCGGGCGGATGCCCTGGTAGAACAGGTCGGTCTCGAGGAAGATCTGGCCGTCGGTGATCGAGATCACGTTGGTGGGGATGTAGGCCGAGACGTCGTTGGCCTGGGTCTCGATCACCGGGAGCGCGGTGAGCGAGCCGTTGCCGGCGGCGTCGCCCATCTTGGCGGCGCGCTCGAGCAGGCGGCTGTGGAGGTAGAACACGTCGCCCGGATAGGCCTCGCGGCCCGGCGGGCGGCGCAGGAGCAGCGACATCTGGCGGTAGGCCACCGCCTGCTTGGAGAGATCGTCATAGACGATCACGGCATGCATGCCGTTGTCGCGGAAGTACTCGCCCATGGCGCAGCCGGCGAAGGGGGCGATGAACTGCATCGGGGCGGCGTCCGAGGCGGTCGCCGCGATGACGATCGAGTACTCGAGCGCGCCCTGGTCCTCCAGCACCTTCACGAACTGGGCGACCGTCGAGCGCTTCTGCCCGATGGCGACGTAGATGCAGTAGAGCTTCGCCTTCTCGTCGCCCGCCGCGTGGCCGGGCTTCTGGTTCAGGATGGTGTCGAGGGCGATCGCGGTCTTGCCGGTCTGGCGGTCGCCGATGATCAGCTCGCGCTGGCCGCGGCCGACCGGGATGAGGGCGTCGATGGCCTTGAGGCCCGTCGCCATCGGCTCGTGCACGGACTTGCGCGGGATGATGCCCGGCGCCTTCACGTCGACGCGGCGGCGCTCGCTCGACTGGATCGGGCCCTTGCCGTCGATCGGGTTGCCGAGGCCGTCGACCACGCGGCCGAGCAGGCCCTTGCCGACCGGCACGTCCACGATGGCGCCCGTGCGCTTGACGGTCTGGCCTTCCTTGATCTCGCGGTCGGAGCCGAAGATCACGATGCCGACGTTGTCCTGCTCGAGGTTGAGCGCCATGCCGCGCACGCCCGACTCGAACTCCACCATCTCGCCGGCCTGGACGTTGTCGAGGCCGTAGGCGCGGGCGATGCCGTCGCCGACGGACAGGACCTGTCCGACCTCGGAGACCTCGGCTTCCTCGCCGAAGTTCTTGATCTGCTCTTTCAGGATCGCGGAGATCTCGGCGGCGCGGATGTCCATCGTCGGGCCTCTTGTCAGTCAGATGTGTCGGTGGCGGGTGCGGCGGACCGGTTGCTTACCGGGCTTCGCGCATCGCGAGGCGGATGCCGTTGAGCTTGGTGCGAAGGGACGCGTCGACCATGCGGGAGCCCATCTTCACGATGATTCCGCCGATCAGGCTGGGGTCGACATGGAGGTCGATGTCGATCTCCGCCTTTGCGACGTCGCGGAGCGAGGACTTGATCTCCTCGAGCACGGCGTCCGAGGGCTTCTCCGCGACGCGCACCTCAGCACGCACGTAGCCCTTGGCGCTGCGCACCAGTGCGCGGAACGCCGTGATCATGTCGGGCAGGGCGAAGAGCCGGCGGTTGGCGGCGGTGAGCCGGATGAAATTCGCGGCCAAGCCGTCGATGCCGGCCTTCTCGATCACGGCGCCGATCGCGGCCTTCTGCTGCTCGGCGGTGAAGACGGGGCTGCGGACGAGGCGGCGGAGATCCGCGCTTTCCTTCAGCAGGGCGTCGAACCGGTCGAGCTGCTCGGCCACGGCGTCGAGCTGGCGCTCGTCGCGGGCCAGTTCGAACAGGGCGGAAGCGTAGCGGCCTGCCATGCCCGCGACGAGGGGACCTGCCTCGGAACCGTTTTGCGCCACCCGTCGCTCTCTCTTGTCTTACCCGCGGTTCCGGCATGCGAAAAGCCCGGTCGGAGGGCTTTGAGCGCGGAGACCGTTGGAAAAGGGATTGTGCCGGCAGCCCGGAAGCGTAGAAGCCCCCGCCCGGCGCGGCGACCGCCTAGCATGGCAACACGGTGGCATGCAAGGTTAGGCGGCGCGGCGAGCGGAGCGTTTGCGGGGTATTCCGCGGGACGGGGCGAACCGCGATCGGCCGGGATCGGCGCCGTCCGGGGGCGGGACGGCGCGGCGTCAGGTCCGCACAGGCGAGTCCGTGAGGGGGTCAGCGGCGGCGGCCGGTGCCGATGCGGTTCGCCCAGGCGCGAACGGGAGCCTCGATGGTCTCGCCGAGGACGACGCCGGCGATCACGGCGGCGACCATCGCGAGGAGCTGAGCGGTCAGGAGTTCCATCGTCGTTCCACGAGCCTCGGGGCCGGTCCGCCGCCGCCATCCTGCACATGCGTGACGCGGTCTGGACCCCGACCGCCGCGAACCTGGCCAGGATAGCCGGGAAGCCTTCCCGAACTCTGAACCGCCCCGGCCGACGGCGCGCGCAGGCCCGCTCAGCACGCCAGCCTGTCGCAGCGGCGGGTGCTCGCGATCATGCGCGCCATCGTCTTGAGGCCCGGATGGCCCAGGATTCCGGCGTTTCCGAGGACGTAGGAGGGCGTGGCGTACAATCCGAGATCGGCGGCAAGCCGCATGTGGCTCTTGAGGGCGAGGCGCACCTCCTCGCTATCGGCGATCGCCTCGATCTCCGCAGCCGGAACGCCGAGTTCGGCAGCCGCCGCCAGCGCGCCCGGCCCGTCGATTCGCCCGGGCTTGCCCAGAACCTGTCGGTAGAAGGTCCAGGCGGGCGCCGAGCCGAGACGCCGCTGCACCGCCAGCATCACCTTGGCGGCCTGGGCCGATTGCGGCGACAGGATCGGGTTGTGGACGAGCCCGATCCGCAGAGCCGCGTCGCTCTCGCGGAGCGAGGCCACGTCGGCGGCGGCCTTGCGGCAATAGGGGCAGTTGAAGTCGAAGAACTCGTAGAGGGCGGTCTCGGCATCCGGCGTGCCCGCGTAGGTGACGCCGCGCAGGGCGGGGATCTGACCCGTGATCTCGCCCGGCAGCACGCTGTTGGCCACCGCCTTGCCCTCGTCGCTGCGGACGGCGACCGCCTGCCCATAGCTCTGCGCCGCGGCTTCCCGCGCGGTAAGGGCCGAGGCGGCCGTGAGGGCGAGGAAGCGGCGGCGGGAAACGGTCATGCCCGAGGGTTCCGGCTTGGGGGAAGCGGCCCTTCTAGCGCAGGATCGGGCGTCGCGCAGGCCCTCGGGATCCCCGTTGCCCCCGTGTCAGCGCAGGTGCCCCGGCCGGTCGCCGGCCGCCCAGGCCAGGGCCTGCTCCAGCCTGTCGTTGCCCCAGAACAGCTCCCCGTCCTCGGTCAGGAAGCTCGGCGCCCCGTAGATGCCGCGCGAGCGCGCCTCCTCGCCCGCCACCCGGAGCCGGGTCTTGTTGGCCTCGGCGCTTGCGGCCTTCACGATCTGCGTGCCGTCGAGCCCGAGGCGGTCGAGGATCTCGATCACCGCCGCCGGCTCGGCGATGGATCGGCCCTGCGCGAAGCTCGCGGCGAACACCGCCTTGGAGAACGGGATCAGCCAGTCTTCGCCCTGGCCGAGGACCGCCACCCGGGTGGCGCTGAGGCTGTTCTGCGGGAACGGATTCGGCCGCGTCAGCGGCGGCAGGCCCTGGCGCGCCGCCTCCCGCTCGACGTCGCGCCACATGTTGCGGCCCTTGGACGGGAACAGGTTGAAGGGCGAGGAGGTCCAGCCCTGGGCGGCGAAGATCGGGCCGAGCAGGAACGGCCGCCAGCGCACGGCGACGTCGGCGGCCGCGGCCGCGGCCTCGATCCGCGCCGCGGCGAGGTGGGAATAGGTGGAGGCGAACTCGTACCAGAACTCGATGGATGGCTGGCGGGCCATGGGGAGTGTACCTCCGCTCGGGCGTCGGGAAAGCGTGGAACACAGCATCGCCCCGGCGTCGGGACGGGGCGAGTCTCAGGGAAGATGGGGCGCGCCCAGCTGAGGTCGAACGCCCGATCCGGCATGCTGGTTGCAGGCCGTCGGCCCGCGCGATAAGCCGCGCGCAGCCCTTCTCAGCACCGGAAACCGCATGTCAGCTCCCGACCAGAAGCCCGTCAAGAAGGTGGTGCTGGCCTATTCCGGCGGCCTCGACACCTCGATCATCCTGAAATGGCTGCAGACCACCTACGGTTGCGAAGTCATCACCTTCACGGCCGATCTGGGCCAGGGTGAGGAGCTCGAGCCTGCGCGCAAGAAGGCGCAGCTCCTCGGCATCAAGGACGAGAACATCTTCATCGAGGACCTGCGCGAGGAATTCGTCCGCGATTACGTCTTTCCGATGTTCCGGGCCAACGCCGTCTACGAGGGCGTGTATCTCCTGGGCACCTCGATCGCCCGGCCGCTGATCGCCAAGAAGCAGATCGAGATCGCCGAGCGGCTCGGCGCCGACGCCGTCTGTCACGGCGCGACCGGCAAGGGCAACGACCAGGTCCGGTTCGAGCTCGGCTACTACGCCCTGAAGCCCGACGTCACGGTGATCGCGCCCTGGCGCGAGTGGGATCTGCGCTCCCGCGAGCAGCTCATCGCCTTCGCCGAGCAGCACCAGATTCCGATCGCCAAGGACAAGCGCGGCGAGAGCCCGTTCTCGGTCGACGCCAACCTGCTGCACGCCTCCTCGGAGGGCAAGGTGCTGGAGGATCCGGCCGTCGAGGTGCCGGACTACGTCTATTCGCGCACCCTCTCGCCCGAGGAGGCGCCCGACACCCCGACCCTCGTCACCATCGGATTCGAGCGGGGCGACGCCGTATCGATCGACGGCGAGCGGCTCTCGCCCGCGACGCTGCTGGCCAAGCTGAACCAGCTCGGCCACGACAACGGCATCGGCCGCCTCGATCTGGTGGAGAACCGCTTCGTCGGCATGAAGAGCCGCGGCATGTACGAGACGCCGGGCGGCACCATCCTGCTGCCGGCCCACCGCGCCATCGAGTCGATCACCCTCGACCGCGGCGCCGCGCACCTCAAGGACCAGATCATGCCGCAATACGCGGAGCTGATCTATAACGGCTTCTGGTTCAGCCCCGAGCGCGAGATGCTGCAGGCGCTCATCGACAAGAGCCAGGAGAAGGTCACCGGCACGGTGCGGCTGAAGCTCTACAAGGGCGGCGTCCACGTCGTCGGGCGCGAGAGCCCGAACTCCCTCTACGACCAGGACCTCGTCACCTTCGAGGAGGGCGCCGTCGCCTACGATCACCGCGACGCGGCCGGCTTCATCAAGCTCAACGCGCTCCGGCTGCGGACGCTCGCCCAGCGTCGGAAGCGCGAGGGCTGATCCGCGCGCCTCAGGTTCCGCGCGGCTTGGCCCGGCGCGTCGGCGCCTCGGCGAGCGGATCCTCCGGCCAGGGATGGCGCGGGTAGCGCCCGCGCATCTCGGTCCGCACCGCTGCCCACGAGCCGCGCCAGAAGCCCGGCAGGTCGCGGGTGATCTGAATCGGCCGCTGGGCCGGCGAGAGCAGGTTCAGCACGAGGGGAATGCCGCCCGCGCGCGGATGGCTGTCGAGGCCGAAGAGCTCCTGCACCCGAACCGCCAGGGCCGGTCCGCCTTCCGCGTCGTAATCGACGGGGATGCGCGAGCCGGTCGGCACCTCGACATGCGTCGGGGCCGCGGTGTCGAGGCGGGCGCGGAGGGTCCAGGGCAGCAGCGCCTGGAGCGCGCGGCCGAGATCGTCGGCGCCGATCGCGTCGAGGCTGGTGCGCCCGACGATCTCCGGGGCGAGCCAGTCCGCGATGCCGTCGCTCAGCGCCGCGTCCGACAGGTCCGGCCAGTCGGCGCCCTCCGCGCCGCGCAGGAAGCGGACCCGCGCGAGCCATTGGCGCAGCGCCGGCGTCCAGGGCAACCGGTCGAGGCCGAGGCCGGCGACCCCGCGCGCCAGGATCTCCGCGGAGGCGAGGTCGCCCGGGACCGGCAGCGTGCGCTCGCCCAGGACCACGCTGCCGAGACGGCGCGCGGCGCGGGCGCGCAAGGCCCGCGCCTGCGCATCGAAGCTCACCTGCACGGTCGCGGCGATGCGCTCCGGATAGGCCGCCTCGATCGCCTCCGGTGTGATCGCGGCGGCGGCGAGGATCCGGGCATTGGCGGCCGTGCCGGCGAGGTCGGCCACCACGATGAAGCTCTCGCGGGCGAGGCGGTCGGCGGCGTCGACCCGGCCGGCCCGGCCGTTCGCCATCACGAACTCGCCCGCGCGGCCCCGCGCCCGGGCGATCCGGTCCGGGTAGGCGAGGGCGAGGAGCGGGCCGGCCTCGCCGGGCGCCTGCCCGCCGCCCGCGAGGCGGGCCCAGTTGCCGGCGAGGCGGCGCATGTCGGAGGCGCGCTGGCCGCGGTCGCGGGCGAAGCGCTCGACGCGCTCCGCGAGGTCGACGCCGTCGCCGCCGAGCCCGCGCTCGACGAGTACCGCCGCGAGGTCGGCGGCGGCGTGCGCCTGATCGCGCGCTGCGGCGCTCACCACCATCCGGGCGAGGCGGGGCGGCAGCGGCAGCTCGCGCAGCGCCCGCCCGGTCTCCGTCAGCCGGCCGTCGCCGTCGAGGGCACCGAGATCGCGGAGCAGGGCACCGGCCTCCCGGAGCGCGGGCGCGGGCGGCGGATCGAGGAAGGCGAGCCGGCCCGGATCCGTGACGCCCCAGGCGGCGCAATCGAGAAGGAGGCCCGCAAGGTCCGCCGAGAGGATCTCGGGACGCGTGTAGGGCTCGAGGGCCCCGGTGCCGGCCTCGGCCCAGAGGCGCCAGCACACGCCGGGCTCCGTGCGTCCCGCGCGCCCGCGCCGCTGGTCGACCGAGGCGCGGGAGGCGCGCGCGGTGACGAGCCGCGTCAGGCCGAGATCGGGCTCGTAGAGCGGGATCCGCGACAGGCCGGAATCGACCACGATGCGCACGCCCTCGATCGTCAGCGACGTCTCGGCGATGCTGGTCGCCAGGACGACCTTCCGGCGCCCGGGCGGCACCGGCGCGACCGCGCGATCCTGCTCCGCCGGGGTGAGGGCACCGTACAGGGGAGCGATCTCCGTATCCGGATCGACGCGCGCCTCCAGGGCCTCGGCCACCCGGCGGATCTCGGACTGGCCCGGCAGGAAGGCGAGGACCGAGCCGGGATCGGCGCGCAGCGCCCGCAGGATCAGGTCCGTCATCGCGGTCTCGATGCGGCTGTTCGGGTCGCGGTCGACGTAGCGGGTCTCGACCGGGAAGGCCCGGCCCTCGGAGGCGATCACCGGCGCGTCGGCGAGCAGCCGGGCGACGCGGGCGCCGTCGAGCGTCGCCGACATGACGAGGATCCGCAGATCCTCGCGCAACCCGCCCTGCGCATCGAGAGCCAGGGCGAGGCCGAGATCGGCATGGAGCGAGCGCTCGTGGAACTCGTCGAAGAGCACCGCCCCCACGGTCGCGAGTTCGGGATCGTCGAGGATCATGCGGGTGAAGACCCCCTCGGTCACCACCTCGATCCGTGTGCGGCGCGAGACCTTCGAGCCCAGCCGCACCCGCAGGCCGACCGTCTCGCCGACGCGCTCGCCCAGCGTCGCGGCCATGCGGTCGGCCGCCGCCCGTGCCGCGAGGCGGCGCGGCTCGAGCACGATGACGCGCCGGTCGCCGAGCCAGGGCGCGTCGAGCAGGGCCAGCGGCACGCGCGTGGTCTTGCCGGCGCCGGGGGGCGCGACGAGCACGGCCGCATTCCGGGCCGAGAGGGCCTCGCCGAGTTGCGGCAGAACCGCCTCGATCGGGAGCGCCGGGGGAACGATCTGGCGGGTCATCGGCGCAGCGATGCGCCGGCGACGCCGGGGTTGGCAACCGGTGGGTGAAAATTATTCATCGCCGCTATCTTGTGCTTGTAACTGCCCATTACGTTTCGGGATCAGCAATCATCCGCCTCCGACCCCGAGATCAGCGCAACATTTTTTGCTCCGACATTCAGGAACTCGCACAGCCGTACCTGCTTGAGGCTCCGACGCGCGCAGCCCGCGCGCCGTGGAGATTCATCGATGACGCGTATTGCTTTGACCCTGGCGACCGGGCTGCTGCTCGGCGGCCTCGGCCTCGGTTCGAACTCGGCCTCGGCCGCGCCCGCCTTCGTTCCCGCCGGCGTCGCCGCCACCGACACGATCGAGACGGTGGCCTACCGCCATCACCACATGCGCCACCGCCACCACTCGACCCGCGCCGAGCGCCGCATGCGCCGGATGAACACGATGCGTCACGGCAACCCGAACGCCCGCAACCCGTCGCAAGCGGGCTACAAGCAGCAGCTCGGCAACACCACCGGCGGCCCGCGCTACTGAACCGCCCGCGTCTCGGAACCGAGCGGGGTCGTCGCGACGCGCGGCGGCCCCTTTCGCTATCGTCGGAACCACGACGCCTCGCGCCCTTCTCCCCAGCCATGCGACGACCGGCGCCTGATTCGCCGCGCGGCCTCTGCTAAGACGGGGCCATGCCGCGACACGCCGCCCGCCCGATCGACAGGCCCCGGGAAATGCCGGTCCCGCCCCCGGCCGCACCGGAGACCGCCGGCGCCACCCCGATGATGGCGCAGTACATCGAGATCAAGGCAGCCAACCCCGACTGCCTGCTCTTCTACCGCATGGGCGACTTCTACGAGCTGTTCTTCGGTGACGCGGAGGTCGCGTCCCGGGCGCTCGGCATCGTCCTGACAAAGCGCGGCAAGCACGCGGGCGCCGACATCCCGATGTGCGGCGTGCCGATCGAGCGGGCGGACGATTATCTCAGTCGCCTGATCGCCCTCGGGCACCGCGTCGCGGTCTGCGAGCAGACCGAGGATCCGGCCGACGCCAAGCGCCGCGGCCCGAAATCGGTGGTCCGGCGCGAGGTGGTGCGGCTGGTCACGCCCGGCACCATCACCGAGGACCGGCTCCTCGACCCGGCGCGGGCGAACCTCCTGCTGGCCCTGGGCCGCCGCAAGGTCTCGGAGGATGCCTTCGCGTACGGGCTCGCCGCCGTCGATATCTCGACGGGTCGCTTCGGGCTCTCCGAGGTCACGGCCTCCGAGTTGTCGGGGGCGATCAGCCGACACGATCCGCGCGAGATCGTCCTGTCCGAGGCGATCCACGCCGACCCGGCCCTGGCGCGGATCTGGCAGGAGACCCGGGCTGCCGTGGTGCCCCTGGCCCAGGCCGAGCTGGAGCCCGCGGCGGCGGAGCGGCGCATCCGCGAGCAGTACGGCGTCGCCACCCTCGAGGGCTTCGGGCAGTTCAGCCGGGCGGAGATCGCCGCGGCCGGCGCAGCGCTCCTCTACATCGCCCGAACCCAGCTCGCGGCGCGCCCCGCCCTCGCGGTGCCGTCGCGCGAAACGGAGGGCGCGACGCTCTCGATCGACGCGGCGACCCGCGCCAATCTCGAACTCACCCGGACGCTGTCGGGCGAGCGCGGCGGCAGCCTTCTCGACGCGATCGACCGCACCGTGACGGCCAACGGCGCCCGGCTGCTCGCCGAGCATCTCGCCGGACCGCTCACCGACCTCGCGGCGATCGGCGCGCGCCACGAGGCGGTGGCGCGGCTCGCCGAGGATGCGGGCCTGCGCGGGACGCTGCGCGACGCGCTCGCCCGGGCGTCCGACCTCGCGCGCGCGCTCTCGCGGGTGGGGCTCGGCCGGGCGGGCCCGCGCGACCTCGCGGCGATCCGTGACGGGCTCGATGTGGCGGGCGCGCTCGCCGGCCGGCTCGCCGCTGCGGAGGGGCTTCCCGCCGACCTCGCCCGTCTCGCCGCCGATCTCGGCCGGGCCGACTCGGACCTCGCCGAGACGCTTCGGGCGGGGCTCGCCGACGAGTTGCCGCTGAACCGGCGCGACGGCGGATTCGTCCGCGCGGGCTTCCACCCCGAGATCGACGAGGCACGGACGCTCGGCCATGATTCCCGCAGGGTGGTCGCGGCGCTGCAGGCGCGCTACGCCGACGCAACCGGCTGCCGCACGCTGCGGATCAAGCACAACGGCCTGCTCGGCTATTTCATCGAGGTGCCGCAATCGGTGGGCGAGGCCTGCCTGAAGGGCCTGATGAGCGAGTTCGTCCACCGCCAGACCATGGTGGACGCCATGCGCTTCACCAGCGTCGAGCTGGGCGAGCTCGAATCGAAGATTTCCGGCGCCTCGGACCGCGCCCTCGCCCTGGAGGCGGGCGTGTTCGACGACCTCGCGCGCCGGGTGCTGGCGCAGGCCGAGGCGATCGCGGCGGTGGCCGAGGCGCTCGCCGGGCTCGACGTCGCCGCGAGCCACGCGCACTTGGCCGTGGAGCTCGATTGGCGCCGGCCGGTGGTGGACGATTCCCTGAGCTTCGTGATCCGCGCCGGCCGCCACCCGGTGGTGGAGGCCGCCCTGCGCCGCTCGGGCGAGCCGTTCATCGCCAACGATTGCGACCTCTCGGGCGACACGCGCGGGCGCATCCGCCTGATCACCGGGCCGAACATGGGCGGCAAGTCCACGTTCCTGCGCCAGAACGCGCTGATCGCGGTCCTCGCTCAGATCGGCGCCTTCGTGCCCGCCGCCGAGGCCAGGATCGGGCGGATCGACCGCCTGTTCTCCCGCGTCGGGGCCGCCGACGACCTCGCCCGCGGGCAATCGACCTTCATGGTCGAGATGGTCGAGACCGCCGCGATCCTCAACCAGGCGACGCGGCACTCCCTCGTCATCCTCGACGAGATCGGGCGCGGCACCGCCACCTTCGACGGCCTCTCGATCGCCTGGGCCTGCCTCGAGCACCTGCACGAGGCCAATGCCTGCCGGGCGCTGTTCGCCACGCATTTCCACGAGCTGACGGCGCTCGGCAAACGCCTGGCCCGCCTCGACAACGCCACCCTGAAGGTCGCCGAGCACCGCGGCGAGGTGGTGTTCCTGCACGAGGTGGTGCCGGGCATCGCCGAACGCAGCTACGGGCTGCAGGTCGCGCGTCTCGCCGGGCTGCCCGCGAGCGTCGTGGCGCGGGCCGGGTCGATCCTGAAGGGATTGGAAAAGGCCGAAGCCGAGCGGCCAGGCCGCCCGCGGATCGACGACCTTCCGCTCTTCGCGAGCCTCGCCCCACCGCCGCCGCCCGAGCCGCCTGCCGACGACGCCGTCGGGATCCTCCTCGACGGGATCGATCCGGACGCGCTCACGCCGCGCGAGGCGCTCGATGCGCTCTACCGGCTCAAGCGCGAGCGCGCCGCGAACGGGTGACCGCGGCGCCCAAGCCTCACCCGATCGCCCCGTCGCCTCCGGCGGGAAGGCGTCGGGTGGTCGAATATTTCCCGTGAGGGGCTCTCAATGCGCCGGAGCCGGCCGGAAGCCGTCCGGACAGGCCGTCCGTTCCCGGCCTGAGCGGAATTCGGCGACGTAGTCGAGCGTGCTCGCGACGACGCGCTCGGAATAGGGCTTGGCGATCACGCCGAATGCGCCCGCGAAGTCGTCAGGGATGCGCTTGGCGTTCGCCGTCATGAACACGACCGTGGTGCGCGGATCGGCGCTGAGGGCGCGCGCGACCTCGACGCCGGTCGGGCCGTCGACGAGATGGATGTCCACGAGGGCCACGTCCGGCGCCATCGCCCGCCCCAGCGCGATCGCCTCGGTCGAGGTCGATGCCACCCCGACGGTGACGTGTCCGAGATCGTCCAGCAGGCATTCGAGTTCGAGGGCGATCAGCGCCTCGTCCTCGACGACGAGGATCCGCAGCGATCCGGTCGACGGCGCCGCCTCATCCGTCATGCCATTCCCCTCGCCCAGGCTCACGCGGGTGCCTGCAGGGGCACGCGAATCTCCACCCGCGTGCCTGGCGCACCATCGGTCCAGGCGATGGTCCCGCGCAACTGGCGAACCACCATCTCCACGAGGTTGCGGCCGAAACCCGCCGGGTTCGGCGGCGCCGCCGAGAGGCCGATCCCGTCATCGGCGATGATCATGTGGAGGTCGTCCGCCACCCGGCGCGCGCTGACGCTGACCCGGCCCGGCCGCGCGTTCGGAAAGGCGTGGCGGACCGCGTTGACCGTGAGTTCGTGGATCATCAGGGCGAGCGGAGCGGCCATCGCCGCGGAGACCGCGATGGAATCGACCGCCGCATCGATCCGGGTCACTTCGTTGTCGAGCCCCGCATTCAGGTCGGAGAGAAAGTCGTTCGTGAAATCCCCCAGATTGAACTGCGTCACGTCGCCGGCCGAGTAGAGCATGCGGTGGGCGGTGGAGAGCGCGCCGATCCGCTCGGACATGTTGTGCAGCGCGTCGCGGGCCTCCCCCTCGGGCGTGCGCCGTGCCTTGAGCAGAATCAGCGAGGAGATGACCTGGAGGTTGTTCTTGACCCGGTGGTCGACTTCGTGGAGCAGCGCGGTCTTCTGGGCGAGGGCGAATTCGAGGGCGGCCGTGCGCTCGCGGACCTGGCGCTCGAGCTCCTCGTTGGTGCCCTGCATCGCCGTCTCGATCCGGCGCTTGTGCGTCATGTCGGCCTGGGCGGAGAAGAAATAGGCGAGCTCCCCGGTCTCGTCGCGCACGGGATTGATCGTCATGCCGTTCCAGAAGGCCGAGCCGTCCTTGCGGTAGTTCATCAACTCGCACGAGAGCGGCTCTGCGGCCTCGATCGCCGCGCGCATCCGCTCCACCTCCGCGCGGTCGGTCTCCGGTCCCTGCAGCAGGCGGCAATTGCGACCCATCACCTCGTCGCGGGCGTAGCCCGTGAGCGCCAGGAAGGCGTCGTTGGCCCAGATGATGACGTTGCCGGCGCGCGCATCGGTGACGAGCATCGGCGTCGGGCTGGCATCGAACGCCTGCGCGAAGGTCGCGGGCGCGATCTGGCGTCCCGGTGTGGCGCTCTCCCGCGTCATGCTGCGCAACGTCCCAGCCGTCCGGCGTGCGGCCTGCGTGGACGCTCCCCCGCCACGTTCCCCCGACCACACATGCTCAGAGGCCAGTTTTCAGCAAACCCGTTAAGGAAATGTCGACCATGATGCCCCCGCTGTGCCGCCCGCGGCCGGCCTTCGGCCACGTCCTCCGCATGCCGGCCATGGTTTTGCGGGATCAAGGCGTATGTCCGTGAGGAGTTCCATTCCATGGCAGGCCGGGACGCGATGCCCACAGGAGACGTCTCCACCCGCAGGAAGCTTCGCCCGCGCGACGTGGTCGAGGACCCGCTGATCGGGCTGATGCTGGCGCTCGGCTTCGCCTGCGGGCTACCGATCCTCTTGGTGTTCTCGACCCTATCGGCGTGGCTCGCCACGGCGGGCATCCAGCGCACCAGCATCGGGCTCCTGTCCTACGTCTCCTTCGCCTACTCGGTGAAGTTCCTTTGGGCCCCCGTCATCGACCGGATGGACCTGCCGGTGCTCGCCGGCCTGCTCGGGCGCCGCCGCGCCTGGATGGTGCTGGCCCAACTCGCGGTCGCGGCCGGACTCCTGGGCATGAGCCGGGGCGATCCGGCGGCCTCGCTCGGCTTCATCGTGGCCTGCGCCCTCGTCACGGCCTTCGCCTCGGCGACGCAGGACATCGTGGTCGATTCCTGGCGCATCGATGCCGCGCCGACCGAGCGCCAGGGCCTGATGCTCGCCGCCTACCAGCTCGGCTACGCGGTGGCGCGCGCCTTCGCGGGCGCGGGGGCGCTCTACATCGCGCAGGGGGCCGGCTGGCAGCTCGCCTACACGGCGATGGCCGGGCTCATGCTGGTCGGCCTGATCGCGGCCCTGCTCGCGCCCCGGCAGGATCCGCCCCGCGTCGAGGGCGAGCACCGCTCCGTGGCGACGACCCTGCGGATCGCCGTGGTCGAACCCTTCTCCGATCTCATCCGCCGCAAGGGGGCCCGGCTCGTGCTGATCCTCGCGCTGATCATGCTCTACCGGCTGCCCGACATCATCTCGGGCGTGATGGCGCAGCCCTTCTACATCGAGCAGGGCTTCAGCCTGACCGAGATCGCCAACGTCACGAAGATCTACGGCGTCGTGATCGGCATCGTGGGCGCCCTGGCGGGGGGCTGGGCGGTGATCCGGTTCGGATTGCAGGCCTCGCTCCTGTTCGGCGGCATCATCGCGGCGGCCTCGAACCTGATGTTCTCCTGGCTGGCGCTCGCCGGGCACGACACGGCCCTCTTCGTGCTCAGCATCTCGATCGACAACTTCGCGGGCAATTTCGCCGGCACCGCGCTGATCGCCTACATGTCGAGCCTCGCCTCGCCGGCCTTCGTCGCCACCCAGTACGCGCTGCTGTCCTCCCTCTACGCCCTGCCGGGCAAGTTCGTCGGCGGGTTCTCGGGCTACATGGTCGATGCGATGGGCTATCCGGCCTTCTTCGCGGCCTCCGCAGCGATCGGCATCCCGGTGGCGCTGCTCTGCCTCGCCCTGATCGCGCTGCGCGAGGGCCGCGCCGAGCCGGAGCCCGCCGCGGTCCCGGAGGCCGAGGGCATCGCCGCGAAGGCGTGAGGGCACGGAACCAAGGGCGCGGCGTGGCGCTTGCTCAGACCTGAGCGGGGCGGCGCCCATCGCGCCGCCGCCTGCCTCTTGATGTGTCGCCGGCTTTGAGAGGACAAGCGCGTGGCCGTCCGCAGAACCCGCCCCGCCTTCGATTGACCGAGGACAGAACCGTGAGCGATCTCACCCTTGCCGGCGAGACCTTGCCGGCCCTCGACGAGCCGACAACCCTGAGCCCGGAGGATCTGGCGGCCCTGCGCAAGGCCGTGCGGGCCCTGGAGCAGCCCGGCCTCGCGGCCCGGCTCTCGGCCGCGGCCGGCGCGCCCCTCGACCTGATCGGCCGCTCGCTGCCGGCGCCCGTGACGGAAGCCGTCGGCCGCTCGACCGAGGCCGCGATGCGGGGCGCGCTGCGGGTGGCGCTCGCGACGCTGCCCCGCAAGGACGTGGCCCCGGCGACGGAATCCGGGACGGGCACGGCCATCGCGACCGCGACAATGCGGGCGGAGAGCCGGTTCTCGCGCCTGTTCGGGTCGAGCGAGACCGCCCACAAGGCGCTCGCCGCCGTGAGCGGCGCGGTCGGGGGCGCCTTCGGCCTCGCCACCCTGGCGGTCGAGCTGCCGGTCTCGACCACGCTGATGCTGCGCTCGATCGCCGAGATCGCCCGCGAGGAGGGGGAGGATCTCGAGACGCCGGAGGGCGCGCTTGCCTGCGTGCAGGTCTTCGCCCTCGGCGGGCGCGGCGAGAGCGCGCTGACCGAGAGCGGTTACTTCGCGGTGCGCGCCGCCCTCGCCAAGACGATGGCGGAGGCCGCCCGCTACGCCGGCAGCAAGGCGCTCCTCGACGAGGCGGCCCCCGCGCTGATCCGGTTCTCCACCCAGATCGCCGCCCGCTTCGGCCTCGTGGTGTCGCAGAAGCTCGCCGCCCAGGCGGTGCCGATCCTCGGCGCCCTCGGCGGCGCCACCGTCAACACCGCCTTCATGAACCATTTCCAGTCGACGGCGCGCGGACACTTCACGGTGCGTCGCCTGGAGCGGATCTACGGGCAGGCGCCGGTGCGCGCCGCCTACGAACTCGAGAAGGCGGCGCTCCAGCACGCCTAGCGCCGGGCGAGATCGTCCAGGGCGAGGTTGAGGGCCAGAACGTTCACGCGAGGCTCGCCGACGAGGCCCAGGGTCCGACCCTGGACCTGGGCGGCGACCAGCGCCCGCAGGCGCTCGGCCGGGATGTTGCGTGCCCGTGCGACCCGGGGCACCTGAAACAGGGCGGCGTCCGGCGACAGGTCGGGATCGAGGCCGGAGCCGCTCGCCGTCACGAGGTCGACCGGCACCGGCACGCCCGGAGCCTCGGCCTTCCGCGCATCGAGGTCGGCCTTGACCCGCTCGGCGAGGGCCGCGCTCGTCGGGCCCAGGTTCGAGCCCGCCGAGTTGGCGGCGTTGTAGGGCGCCGGCACGGTCTTGGCCGGATCCGCCGGGTCGGCGGCGGTGGTGGCCGAGGGACGGCCGTGGAAGTAGCCATCGCTCGCGAAGGTCTGCCCGATCAGGGCGGAGCCGACGACCGTGCCGTCCCGCACGATCAGGCTGCCAGCGGCCTTGGCGGGGAAGATCGCCCCGGCGAGCCCGGTCATCGCGAGCGGATAGGCGAGGCCGGTGATCGCCGTCAGGGTGAGCAGGAGGACGAGGGCGGGGCGGAGCTGGGTGCGCATGGCGGATTTTCCGGGACTCAGACGAGATGGAGAGCGGTCACGGCGAGGTCGATCGCCTTGATGCCGACGAAGGGGACGAGCACGCCGCCGAGGCCGTAGACGGCGAGGTTCCGCCGCAACAGCGCGGCGGCCCCGACCGGGCGATAGGCGACGCCGCGGAGCGCGAGCGGGATCAGCGCGACGATGATCAGCGCGTTGAAGATGATCGCCGACAGGATCGCGCTCTGCGGCGAGGCGAGTCCCATGACGTTGAGCGCCTGCAATTGCGGGTAGAGGCCGAGGAACATCGCCGGGATGATCGCGAAATACTTCGCGACGTCGTTGGCGATGGAGAAGGTGGTCAGCGCCCCGCGGGTCATCAGCAATTGCTTGCCGATGCCCACGATCTCGATGAGCTTCGTCGGGTCCGAATCGAGATCCACCATGTTGCCGGCTTCCCGGGCAGCCACGGTGCCGGTGTTCATGGCGACGCCGACATCGGCCTGGGCCAGCGCCGGGGCGTCGTTGGTGCCGTCGCCGCACATGGCGACGAGCTTGCCCTGGGCCTGCTCCGTCCGGATCAGCGCGAGCTTGTCCTCCGGGGTGGCCTGGGCCAAGAAATCGTCCACCCCCGCCTCGGCGGCGATCGCCGCGGCGGTCATCGGGTTGTCGCCGGTGATCATCACGGTGCGGATGCCCATCCGGCGCAGCTCCGCGAAGCGCTCGCGGATGCCGCCCTTCACGATGTCTTTGAGAGCGACGACGCCGAGCAGCCGGCCGTCGCGCGCGACCGCCAGCGGCGTGCCGCCGGCCCTGGCGATCTCTTCGGCGATCGCCCGGATCTCGGCGACGGCCTCCGTCTCGGCGGCCGGGCGATAGGCGAGCGCCGCGTTCGAGCCGCGGCTCGGCTGAGGCGGCGCGTCGACCGAGGCGATCACCGACTCGACCGCGCCCTTGCGGATCGTGGCGCCGTCGAGATCGACGCCGGACATGCGGGTCTGGGCGGTGAAGGGTACGAAGGTGGCGTTGAGGCCGGCCATGTCGCGGGCCCGGATGCCGTAGCGGTCCTTGGCCAGCACGACGATGGAGCGTCCCTCCGGCGTCTCGTCCGCGAGCGAGGCGAGCTGGGCCGCATCCGCCAAATCCTGCTCGGAGACGCCCCGCACCGGACGGAACTCGGTCGCCTGGCGGTTGCCCAACGTAATGGTGCCGGTCTTGTCGAGGAGCAGCGTGTCGACGTCACCCGCCGCCTCCACGGCGCGGCCCGACATCGCCAGCACGTTGAAGCGCACCAGCCGGTCCATGCCGGCGATGCCGATGGCGGAGAGAAGCGCGCCGATGGTGGTCGGGATGAGCGTGACGAACAGCGCGACGAGCACGATCACCGGGATCGCCCCGCCCGCGTAGGCGGCGAAGCTCGGAATGCTCGCGACGGCGAACACGAACACGAGGGTGAGCCCGGCGAGCAGGATGTTGAGCGCGATCTCGTTCGGCGTCTTCTGACGCGCCGCGCCTTCGACGAGCGCGATCATCCGATCGACGAAGGTCGAGCCGGCGGCGGCGGTGATGCGAACCCGGATCTCGTCCGAGAGCACCTGCGTGCCGCCCGTCACCGCCGAGCGGTCGCCGCCCGATTCACGGATGACGGGGGCCGATTCGCCGGTGATCGCCGCCTCGTTCACCGAGGCCACGCCCGCGACGACCTCGCCGTCCGAGGGGATGAGGTCGCCGGCCTCCACCAGCACCACGTCGCCGACCTTCAGGGAGGCGCCCGGCACCGTCTCGTAGGCGGAGCCGGTTCCGGTCAGGCGTTTGGCAACCATCTCGGTGCGGGTGCGGCGCAGGGAATCCGCCTGGGCCTTGCCGCGGCCCTCCGCCAGCGCCTCGGCGAAATTGGCGAAGACGAGGGTGAACCAGAGCCAGAGGATGATCTGTCCCGAGAAGGCGAGGTCGCCGCCTCCGGACACGAGGTCGCGCAGAAACAGCACCGTCGTCAGAGCGGCCACCACCTCGACCACGAACATCACCGGGTTCCGGATCATGGTGCGCGGGTCGAGCTTTCGGACGGAGCCGAGGAGGGCGGGTCCGACGAGGGCCGCGCTGAAGAGGGAGGATGAGGGACGGGACATGAGGGGGGTGTCCGGAAGGAAGGGGAGGGGCCCGGCGCGCCGGGCCCGCGATCGGTGTCAGGGGACGAGGCTGCGGGCGCCGAGGGCGAGGCCGGCCGCGAGGGCGAGGCCGCCCAGCATCACCACGCAGAGCAGGGCGAGGATCAGCTCGGACGCGCGCGGCGGCTGCGGGGCTGCGGCGTCCCGCGGCCGGGCCGGCCCGCGTGAGATCGGGCGATGGCGCAATGCGCCCGATCGCGGCAGCCAGTGGCGCATCGCTCAGCCCCCGGTCGCGAAGGTCTGGCCCGCCGAGCCGGCGAGATGCTCGACCACCGGCCCGAGGGCGAGCGCGGGGAAGAAGGTCAGGCCGCCGACGATCAGGATGACGCCGACGAGGAGGCCGACGAACAGACCGCCATGGGTGGGGAAGGTGCCGGCCGAGGCCGGCACCGTCTTCTTGGCGGCGAGCGCGCCGGCGATCGCCAGGACCGGGATTTTCACGAAGAAGCGCCCGACGAGCATGCCGACGGCCAGCGTGCTGTTGTAGAACAGGGTGTTGGCGCTCAGGCCGGCGAAGGCCGAGCCGTTGTTCGCCGCGGCCGAGGTATAGGCGTAGAGGATCTCCGAGAAGCCGTGCGGACCGGCATTGGCCGGCCCGGCGAGGCCCGCGGGCAGCACGGTCGCCAGAGCGGTGCCCCCGAGCATCATCAGCGGCAGGCAGAGGATGCCGAGCATGGCCATCTTCACCTCCCGGGCCTCGATCTTCTTGCCGAGGTATTCGGGCGTGCGCCCGACCATCAGGCCGGCGACGAACACGGCGACGACGACGAAGATCAGCATGCCGTAGAGGCCGGCGCCGACGCCGCCGACGATGATCTCCCCGAGCTGCATGTTGACGAGGGGGATCAGGCCGCCCAGTGCCGTGAACGAGTCGTGCATGGCGTTGACGGCGCCGCAGGAGGCCGCCGTCGTGATCACGGCGAACAGCGCGGAGGCCGCGATGCCGAAGCGGACCTCCTTGCCCTCCATGTTGCCGCCCGTGAGCCCGAGCCCGTTCAGCACGGGGCTGCCCGCGGCCTCCGCCCAATAGGCGACGAGGACGCCGGCCAGGAACAGCACGCCCATGGCGGCGAGAATGGCCCAGCCCTGCCGCTCGTCGCCGACCATGCGGCCGAAGACGTTGGTCAGGCCGGCGCCGATCGCGAAGATCGAGACCATCTGCACGAGGTTCGACAGCGCGGTCGGATTCTCGAACGGGTGGGCGGCGTTGGCGTTGAAGAAGCCGCCCCCGTTCGTGCCCAGCATCTTGATCGCGACCTGGCTCGCCGCGGGTCCGACCGCGATGGTCTGCTTGGCGCCTTCCAGCGTCGTGGCGTCCGCGTAGGCGGCGAGCGTCTGCGGGACGCCCTGCCACACCAGGAACAGGGTGTAGGGGATGCAGATCGGCAGCAGCACGTAGAGGGTCGCCCGGGTGACGTCGACCCAGAACGAGCCAATGGTGCCGCTTGAGGCCCGCGCGAAGCCGCGGATCAACGCCACCGCGACCGCGATGCCTGTCGCGGCCGAGAGGAAGTTCTGGTGCGTCAGCCCGAGCATCTGGGCAAGGTACGAGAGCGTGGTCTCGCCGCCATAGGCCTGCCAGTTGGTATTGGTGATGAAGCTCGCCGCCGTGTTGAAGGCGAGATCGGGAGCCACCGCCGCCTGGTCGGCCGGGTTCAGGGGCAGCCCGCCCTGCAGCCGCAGGATCGCGTAGAGGACGACGAATCCGAGCGCGTGGAACAGGATCACGGCGCCCGTATAGGCGAGCCAATGCTGCTCCTGGCGCGCGTCGATGCCGGAGACACGGTAGAGGGCGCGCTCGACGGGTTCGAGCACGGGCGAGAGGAGCGTGCGCTCCCCGTTGAAGACGCGCGTCATGTACAGCCCCAGGGGCTTCACGAGCGCCAGCACGATCGCGCAGAACAGCGCGATCTGGATCCAGCCGTCGAGGGTCATGGGTGGGGATCCTTCAGAACCGCTCGGGGCGGACGAGGGCGTAGGTCAGGTAGGCGAGGAGCCCGAGGGTCACGAGCGCGCCGAGGGTGAGATCGAGGGTCATGGCGCCGCCTCAGAGACGGTCGCAGAGCGCGGCGTAGCCCGCGGACAGGCCCAGAACGGCGAGCCCCGCCGCGAGGAAGACGATGTCGAGCATGGTGAAGGCCCCGGATCCGTGCGGCCGGCATCGCGCCGTCGGCGGGCGATGCGGGCCGGACCGGATTGTGCCGGGCAACCGGGTTAGGATTCGAGAGAGGGAGCCGGCCGATCCCGTAAGGATCTCATCAGGATCCGGCGCCCGCGCCGCCGCCGTTCGCCCCGGCGGCGCGCCGGGACGCCGCCGCGGGGCGTCAGGCTCGGAACCGGTCCAGCACCCGGGCCACGTGCTCGGCCCGCAGGCCCAGCCCGTCCGCGATCTGATGGCGGCAGCTCGTGCCGTCGGCGACGACGAGGTCGTCCGGTCCGGCGGCGCGGAGGGCCGGGAACAGCGACAGCTCGGCCATCGCCAGGGAGACGTCGATGGTGTCGGCCCGGTAGCCGAAGGCCCCGGCCATGCCGCAGCAACTCGACTCGATCACCCGCACGTCGAGGCCCGGCACGTGGCGCAGAACGGTCTCGACCGCGCCCATCGCCCCGAACGCCTTCTGATGGCAATGGCCGTGCAGATGCGCCACGCGCCCGCCCTGGTCCTTCAGCGCGAGCTCGATCCGGCCCGCCCCGAGATCCTCCGCGAGCAGCTCCTCGAGGAGCAGGGCGCGCGCGGCGAGGAGTTTGGCGTCGTCGGAGGGCAGCAGCGTCAGGAACTCGTCCCGGAAGGTGAGCAGGCAGGACGGCTCCAGGCCGACGACGCGCGCCCCGGCCCGGACGAAGGGCAGCAGGGCGTCGAGCGTGCGGCGTGCCTCCGCCCGCGCCCGGTCGGTCTGTCCCGAGGCGAGCCAGGTCCGCCCGCAGCAGAGCGGGCGCCGCCCGCGCGTGGCGAAGACCCGGTGCAGCCGGTAGCCCGCCGCCCGGAGCACCCGCTCGGCGGCTTCCAGGTTCTCGCGCTCGAAGGCGCGGTTGAAGGTGTCGCCGAACAGCACGACGTCCCGGAAGTCGCCCGTCACGTCCTGCGGATGGGCGGGCTCGCCCGTCTCGCTCCAGGGCCGGCGCCAGACCGGCAGCGAGCGGCGCGCCGAGATGCCGGAGGCGGCTTCCGTGAGCCGCGCCAGGCCGGGCAGGCGGTTGCGCAGGTTGAGCACGGGGGCGAACCGCGCCGCGAGGCCGGCATAGCGCGGCAGCTCGGAGACCAGCCGCTCCCGGAGCGGCAGGCCGTGGCGGGCATGGTAATGGTGCAGGAACTCGATCTTCATCCGGGCCATGTCGACCCCGGTCGGGCATTCGCGGCGGCAGGCCTTGCAGGAGACGCAGAGGTCGAGCGTCCGCTTCATCTCCGGGCCCGTGAAGGCGTCGTCGCCGAGCTGGCCGGAGATCGCGAGCCGCAGGGAGTTCGCCCGCCCGCGGGTGAGGTGCTGCTCCTCGCCGGTCACCCGATAGGACGGGCACATCGCGCCGCCCGCGAGCTTCCGGCAGGTGCCGTTGTTGTTGCACATCTCGACGGCCGCGCCGAAGCCGCCCCAATCCGACCAGTCGAGCGCGGTCCGGTCCGGCGTCACGACGGCGTAGTCCGGCTTGAACCGGAACAGCGCCCGGTCGTCGAAGCGCGGCGCGCGCACGATCTTGTTCGGGTTCAGATGCGCACCCGGATCGAACGCGTCCTTGACCGCCTCGAAGGCGCGGGTCAGCCGGGCGCCGAACAGCGGCTCGACGAACTCTGAGCGCGAGAGGCCGTCGCCGTGCTCGCCCGAGTACGAGCCCTTGAAGCGCCGCACCAGCTCGGAGGTCTCCTCCGCGATGGCCCGCATCCGCGCGACGTCGCCGGCCTGCTTCATGTCGAGGATCGGGCGGACATGCAGGCAGCCGACCGAGGCGTGGGCGTACCACGTGCCGCGGGTGCCGTTGCGCGTGAAGGCCTCGGTGACCGCGTCGGTGTAGTCGGCGAGGTGCTCCAGCGGCACCGCGCAATCCTCGATGAAGGACACGGGCTTCGCGTCGCCCTTCATCGACATCATGATGTTGAGGCAGGCCTCGCGCACCTCCCAGACCGAGCGCTGCCGCGCCGGCTCCGGCACCTCGACGACGGCGCCCGGGAAGCCGTGATCGGCCATGCAGGCATCGAGGCGCCGGAGGTCGCGCCGGAGCCCCGCGAGGTCCTCGCCCGCGAACTCGGCGAGCAGCAGGCAGTTGGGCCGCCCGCGGGTGATGTCGGCCAGCGTGGTGCGGAACAGCGGGATGTCGGCGCCCAGCACCAGCACGTTGTTGTCGACGAGCTCGACCGCCACCGGGTCGAGATCGACGATCGCCTTCGTGGTCTCCATCGCGGCGCGGAAGGAGGGGAAGTGGCACACCCCCATGACCCGGTGCGCCGGCAGCCGCGAGAGCTTCAGGGTCACCGCGGTGGTTGCCGCGAGCGTGCCCTCCGAGCCGACGAGGAGATGGGCGAGGTTCGGGCGCGCCTCGATCAGGCTGTCGAGATTGTAGCCGCCGACCCGCCGCTGCACCTTCGGGTAGACCCGCTCGATCTCGTCGCGGTGCGATTCGGCGAGCGCCCGCATGCGCCGGGCGAGATCCTCGGCGCGCTGCGAGCCGGTGACGCCGTCCGAGGCGTTCCCGGTGAGGCCGAACCCGAACGGCTCGCCGTCGTGGAACAGGGCCTCCATCGCCAGGACGTTGTCGCTCATCTTGCCGAAGCGGAGCGAGCGGGCGCCGCAGGAATTGTTGCCCGCCATGCCGCCGATGGTGCAGCGGCTCGCCGTCGAGGGCTCGACGGGGAAGAACCAGCCGTCCGCTTTAAGGCGGGCGTTCAGCCGCTCGAGCACCGTCCCGGGCTCGACCGTGACGGTTCCGGCCTCCCGGTCGTAGGCCGTCACCGCGTTGAGATGGCGCGCGCAATCCACCACGAGGCCCGCGCCGATCGGCTGGCCGTTCTGCGAGGTGCCGCCCCCGCGCAGGATGACCGGGACGCCGTGCGCCGCGGCGATCCGCAGCGTCTCCGCGATGTCGGCGACGGTCCTCGGAAACACCACGCCCGCGGGCATGATCTGGTAGATCGAGGCGTCGGTGGCGTAGCGCCCGCGCGTGAACGCATCGAAGCGCGCCTCGCCCTGCAGGGCGGTCCCCAGGCGGCGCGCCAGGGCGTCGGCATCCGTCCGGCTCATCGGTCGTGCGCCCGCTGCCATCGCATCGATCCCCTGTGCGTCCCGACCCGCCCCCCTCGCGAGGTCTCCGCGACGGGCAGTCATTATGCATTTATAATACTGCACGCGGGAGACCGAACGCTGGCCGCCCGCGAGCCGTTGCCGCATGGTGCCTCGGGGAAGGGCCGCAGACCACGATGATCATCGACCTGTTCAGCGATACCCAGACCCGTCCGACGCCGGGCATGCGCGCGGCGATGGCGGCAGCGGAGGTCGGCGACGAGCAATCGGGCTCCGATCCGACCACGAACGCCCTCTGCGCCCGCGTCGCCGCGCTGCTCGGACTGGAGGAGGGGGTGTTCATGCCGTCCGGGACGATGTGCAACCTCGTCTCGATCCTGGTCCAGACCCGGGCGGGCGACGAGATCATCGTCGACGACCAGTCCCACATCTACAACACCGAGGCCGCGGGCGCCGCCGCCATCGGCGGGGTCTCGGTTCGGGCGCTGCCGACCCGCGTCGGGCTCTACAGCCTGGAACAGGCCGAGGCCGCGATCCGGCCGGTGCAGCGCACGGCGCCGCGCTCCGCCCTGATCTCGGTCGAGCAGACCACGAGCTTCTCGGGCGGCACGGTCTGGGACCTCGCCACCATGCGGGCGATCCGCGACCTCGCCCACGCCAACGGCCTCGCCGCCCATATCGACGGGGCGCGACTCCTGAACGCGGTGGTCGCCACCGGCATCCCCGCCTCGGCCTACGCGGAGGGGTTCGACAGCGCCTGGATCGATCTCAGCAAGGGGCTCGGCTGCCCGGTCGGCGCGGTGCTGTGCGGCTCGCGGGCCTTCGTGGCCGAGGCGTGGCGCTGGAAGTACCGGCTCGGCGGAGCGCTTCGCCAGAGCGGCGTCCTGGCTGCGGCCGGGCTCTACGCCCTCGACCACCACATCGACCAGCTCGCCGTGGACAACGCCAACGCGGCCCGCCTGCACGCGGCGATCGCGGACGTGCCGGGCCTCGTCTTCGACGAGACGGCGGGCCAGTCGAACATCCTGTGCTTCTCGGTCTCCGGCCTCGGGATCGACGCCCCCGCCTTCGCCGAGGCCTGCCTCGTGGAGGGGGTGCGCGTGCGGGCGATCGGCCGCGCGCAGATCCGGGCTACCGCGAGCCTGGAGGTCGACGCGGCCGGGATCGCCCGCGCGGCGGAGGTGATCCGGGCCCGCGCGTCGGATTTCGCCGCGCGGACCTGAGCGGGGCGCCGTCAGTCAGCGTCAGGCGGCGCGCACGGTCGCCAGGAAACGCCCGACCTCGGAGCCGAGGTGCTCGGCCTGACGCGACAGCGCGGAGGCCGAGGCCAGCACCTGCGCGGCGGCGGCCCCCGTCTCCTCGGCGGCGCCCGCCACGGCCGCCACGTTGTGGGTGACCTCGCCCGTGCCGGTCGCGGCCTGGGCGACGTTGCGCACGATCTCCTGGGTCGCCGCGCCCTGCTCCTCCACCGCCGCCGCGATGCTCGTCGCGACGCTGCTGATCTCGCGGATGCGGCCCGCGATGCCGCCGATGGCGCGCACGGCCTGGCCGGTCGAGCCCTGGATCTGCGCGATCTGCCGGCCGATCTCCTCGGTGGCCCTGGCCGTCTGCGAGGCCAGTTCCTTGACCTCGCTGGCCACCACCGCGAAGCCGCGACCGGCCTCGCCCGCGCGGGCGGCCTCGATCGTGGCGTTGAGCGCCAGCAGGTTGGTCTGCCCGGCGATCGAGGAGATCAGGCTCACCACGTCGCCGATGCGCGCGGCCGCCTTCGTGAGATCCTCGACCAGCGCCGCGGTCTCGTTGGCCTCGGCGACCGCGGCCTGGGCGAGATCGGCCGAACCGCCGACCTGCCGCCCGATCTCGGACACCGACGAGCCGAGCTCCTCCGCGGCGGCCGCGACGGTGTTGACGTTGGTGGCGGCCTCCTCGGCCGCGGCCGCGACGCTGGCCGAGCGGCCCGCGGTCTCCCGCGCGGTCCCGGTCATGGCCTGGGCCGTGGCTTGCAGCTGGCTCGCGGCGGCCGAGACCTGCCCGACGATGCCGCCGACCGCGTGCTCGAACACGTCGGCCATCTGGCGCATGCCGGCCTTGCGCTGCTCCTCGGCGGAGGCCCGGGCCTCCGCCGTCTCGGCTTCGAGGGCGCGGGCGCGCAGGAGGTTGTCCCGGAAGACCTGCACGGTCGCGGCCATCGCGCCGATCTCGTCCCGCCGACGGTCGTAGGGGATCGGGGCCTCGGCATCGCCGTCGGCGAGGCGGCGCATCGCGGCGGTCATCCGCTCGATCGGGCGCGCGACCCCGAGCAGGGAGAACAAGGCCGCGGCCAGGGCCGTCGGAACGGCGACGGCGAGAAGTGCCAGGGTGGTGCGACGGGCATCGGCCTGATCCTGCCGCATCTGCGCGGCGGCGGCATCGCTGGCGGCGAGGTTCACGTCGACGAGGACGCGTGCGGCCGCGGATGCGGCGAGGTAGTTCGCGTTCATCGGGCCGCGGAAGAACGCCATCGCCTCGTCCGGCCGGCCGGACATCAGGCTCTGCAGACGCTGCCAGTCCGGCTGCAGCAGGCCAACCTTGGCGCGCAGGTCGTCATACGCCTTCTGCTCCTCCGCCGAGGCGACGAGAGCCTTGTAGCTCTCGACCTTCGCGCTCCGTTGGGCGCTGAACTCGGCGACCTTCCGGACCATGTCGTCGGCGACCGCTGGGGTCTCGGCCGTCACGTACCGGAATTGCCAGAGCCGTGTGCGCGTGATGAGGGCGTTGACCGCATGCGCCTCGTTCATCGACGGGATGGCGTTGTCGAGCAGGACCGTGGTTCCGCCATCGATGTTGGCGAGCTTGGACAACGACACGATGCCCTGCGCCAGGGTCAGCAGGAGCAGGATGCTGAACAGGCCCGCGAGGGACAACTTGATCGTGAGCCGCATGGTCGGGACTGGTCCGCGCAAGATTCGGACGAACCTGTGAGCGGGAAGGCTTAATGAGCCGTCACCGTCGGCGTAGTACAGCTGAAACTGAGCGCCCGGCCGATATCCGACGCCCGACATAGAGTGCAAGTCGCGGAGAGCCGGCCACATGTCCATGCGCGGCCCCGGCCGGTCGGCGACGGGATCCGGGCGATCCCTCAACAGGCCTGTACGATAAGTTTCCTGAGAAAGGCCGCGCAGGCGTCGAGTTCGTCGCGCTCGATATACTCGTCCGCCTTGTGGGCGCGCGCGATCGAGCCGGGGCCGATCACCAGGGCGGGGATGCCCCACAGCGTCTGGAACAGGCCCGCCTCCGTGCCGAACGAGACCTTGGCGTGCCCGTTTCGGCCGGCGAGGCGCTTGGCGAGCGCGACGAGGTCGGATCCGGGATCGATCTCGAGGCCCGGATAATCGATCAGGGGCTCGACCGTGACGCCGCATTCCGGTGCCTGCAGGCGCATCTCCGCGCCCAGCACCTCGCAGGCGTGGGCGATCGCTGCCGCGGCGAGAGCGCCCGCGTCGTCCTCGGCGATGGCCCGGTACTCGAACGAGACCTCGCAAAGGTCCGGCACGATGTTGAGCGCGCCGCCGCCCTGCACGATGCTGCACAGGCCGGTGGTGTGAGGCACGTCGTAGAGCGGGTCGCGCGCGCCGTCCCGGGCCAGCGTCTCGGCGCTCCGGCGGACATGCTCGATGAAGCGGGCCGCGTATTCCACGGCGTTGACCCCGAGCGGGGCCAGCGCCGAGTGGCAGGCACGGCCGTGGAAGGTGAGGCGCGCGGCGCTCTTGCCCTTGTGGCCGGTCACCACCGCCATGCCGGTCGGCTCTCCGACGAAGCAGCCGAGCGGCGCGGGGCCCCGCTCCCGCTGCCGGGCGATCAGCGGGCGAACGCCCAGGCAACCGACCTCCTCGTCGTAGGAGATCGCGATGTGGAGCGGGCAGGCGAGGGGAGCCGCCCTCATCTCGGGCAAGAGGGCGAGGCAGGCCGCGAGGAAGCCCTTCATGTCCGAGGTGCCGCGCCCGTAGAGTCGGCCCTCCGCCTCGCGCAGGCGGAAGGGATCGGACGACCAAGCCTGACCCGTCGCCGGTACCACGTCGCTATGACCGGAGAGGACGTAGCCGGGCCGGTCGCGCGGCCCGATGTCGATCCACAGGGCGGCCTTCCGGCCGGTGGCGTCCGGCACCCGCTCCGTCTCGGCGCCGGCCGCGCGCGCCAGCGCCTCGACGTAGTCGATCAGCGGCAGGTTCGTCAGGGCGCTCGTGGTGTCGAAGGCGACGAGCCGGTCCAGGATCTCGATAGCGGAGGGGTTGGGCATCGTCCTCTTCCGTTTCTCGTCGAGCGAGCCGTGCCGCGTTCATCCGGCCGCGACGGAGGGGATCCGATAGGCCCTTCGCGGCGAGCCCGCAAAGGGCTCGCGGGCGGCCGGGCGCGGCGCGGCAGGCGCCGGCCCGTGCGGCGCAGTCGCCCACGGCTTGGCACGGTTGACGCTAGGCCGATCGATGCGCGACCCTGCCGCGGTCCCGTCCGCCGATCGCCCGCACCCGCCAGTCCCTCCGCCCGGAACCCTCGATGACAGCGTCGCGTCACGTCACCCTGCCCGGCGCCCTGCTGCTGGCCGCCCTCGCCGGGCCGGCCGAAGCCCGCGACCTGCGTATCGGCCTCGCCGCGGAGGCGACCTCGATCGACCCGCATTTCCACAACGTCGGTCCCAACAACTCCCTGCGGCGGCACATCTTCGAGGGCTTGGTCACCACCGATCCGCAGATGCGGCTCGTGCCGGGGCTCGCGGCGTCGTGGACCGCGACCGACCCGACGACCTGGACCTTCAAGCTGCGCCCCGACGTGACGTTCTCGGACGGCACGCCGTTCACCGCCCGGGACGTGATCTACACGTTCTGCCGGATCCCGCTGGTCGAGAACTCGCCGTCCTCCTTCGCGACCTTCGTGCGCCCCTTCGAGAGCGTCGAGGCGCCGGATCCGCTCACCGTCGTCGTGAAGACCGCGACGCCGCTGCCGCTGCTGCCGACGAACATCACCGCAGTCGGCATGTTGAGCGCCAAGGCCTCGGGCGCGCCCGCCGAGGTGCGCTTCCGCAAGGGCGGCTGCGAGGGCATGGGCACGCCGCCGAAGAGCACCGATTTCGGCAACCCCGCTATCGCAATCGGCACCGGTCCCTACCAGCTGAAGGATTACGTGCGCGGCACGCAGGTCGTGCTCGTGCGAAACCCGCGCTACTGGGGCGCGGCGCCGGCCTTCGAGACCGTGACCATGAAGCCGATCGTCTCGACCGGCCCGCGCGTCGCGGCGCTGCTCGCGGGCGACGTCGACCTCATCGAGAACCCGGCGATCCAGGACCTGCCCCGCATCGAGGGCGCGGGCTTCAGCGTCGCCAAGGGCCTCTCGAACCGGATCATCTACATCCATCTCGACCAGTACGACGGCGCCGGCTGGAAGACGCCGGGAATCCGCGGCACCGACAGGAACCCGCTCCTCGACAGGCGCGTGCGCGAGGCGCTCTCCAAGGCGATCGACCGCAAGGCCATCGTCGAGCGCGTGATGGGCGGGGTGGCGCAGGCGGCGGGCGAATTGCTGCCGGACCCCCTCTTCGGTACCACCAAGGACTTCCCGATCGTCCCCTACGACCCGAAGGCCGCCAAGGCGCTGCTGGCCGAGGCCGGCTACCCGAACGGCTTCGAGATCACGCTGGGCACCCCGAACGACCGCTACATCAACGACGAGAAGATCGCCCAGGTGGTCGCCCAGATGTGGACCCGGATCGGCGTGAAGACGGCGATCGACGCGGCCACCGCCTCGACCTTCTTCACACGGCGCAACAAGTTCGATTTCTCCGCCTACCTCGCCGGCTGGGGTGCGGATTCGGGCGAGATGTCGAACTCGCTGAACTCGCTGCTCCTGTGCTTCAATCCGGAGACGGGCCGCGGCTTCACCAATCGCGGGCGCTACTGCAACCCGGAGGTCGACCGCCTGACGGTCGAGGCGATGGGCACCTTCGACGAGGCCAAGCGCGCCGGCCTGCTGCGCGATGCCTCGGCGCTGGCGATGCGGGACTATCCCCTGATCCCGCTGCATTTCGAGGTGACGCCCTGGGCCGCCGCCAAGGGCCTGCGCTACACGCCCCGCATCGACCAGTACACGCTGGCGATGGACGTGGTGGCGCAGTAGCCGCCGCGTGCTCACCTACCTGATCCAGCGCCTCGGGCAGGCCGCCCTCACCGTCGCCGCGATGGCGACGCTGGTCTTCCTCGGCGTCTACGCCATCGCCGACCCCATCGACATGCTGGCCGCGCCCGACGCGACGCCGGACGAGCGTGCGGGCATCGCCGCCCGCCTCGGCCTCGACCGGCCGCTCTGGATCCAGTTCGGCACCTTCGCGTGGCGGGCGCTGCACGGGGATCTCGGGCGCTCCTTCGTCTACAACGAGCCGGCCTTCACGGTGATCCTGGCGCGGCTGCCGGCGACCCTCGAGCTCGCGCTCACCGCCCTCGTCCTGGCCCTCGTCGTCGGGCTGCCGCTGGGGCTGTGGGCCGGGCTCAAGCCCGAGGCGGCCTCCGGCAAGGCGATCATGGGCGGCTCGATCCTGGCCTTCTCCCTGCCGAACTTCTGGCAGGGCCTGATGCTTGTGCTGATCTTCGCCGTCACCCTCGGCTGGCTGCCCGCGGGCGGGCGCGGCGAGACCGTGCGGGTGCTCGGGCTCGAGACCGGCTTCCTCACCCTCGACGGGCTGCGCCACCTGATCCTGCCGGCGGTCAACCTCGCGCTGTTCAAGCTCGCGGTGGTGATCCGGCTCGCCCGCGCGGGGACCCGCGAGGCCATGCTGCAGGATTACGTGCGCTTCGCCCGCGCCAAGGGGCTCGCGCCCGCCCGAATCGTCGGCGTGCACGTGCTCAAGAACATCCTGCTGCCGGTGGTGACGGTGATCGGCCTCGAATTCGGCTCGATGATCGCCTTCGCGGTGGTGACCGAGACCGTGTTCGCGTGGCCCGGCATCGGCAAGCTCCTGATCGATTCGATCAACCGCCTCGATCGCCCGGTGATCGTGGCCTACCTCATGCTCACCGTCTGCCTGTTCGTCGCGATCAACCTCGCCATCGACCTGCTCTACGCCGTGCTCGACCCGCGGGTGCGCCTGTCGGAGAGCGCTTCGTGAGCGCGACGAGCGAGCCCGCGACGCTCCCCGAGGCCGAGCCGGTCTGGCGCCTGCAGGCGGCCGACTTCCTGCGCGCGCCCGCCGCCGCGATCGGCCTCGGGATCCTCGTCGCGGTGATCCTGGCGGCGGCGCTCGCGCCCCTCGTCGCGCCGCAGAACCCCTACGACCTCGCCACCCTCGACGTGATGGACGCGACCCTGCCGCCGGGCAGCCGCAGCCTCGACGGCCTGCTCTACCTGCTCGGCACCGACGCGCAGGGGCGCGACATGCTCTCGGCGATCCTCTACGGCCTGCGCGTCTCGCTGATCGTGTCGCTCAGCGCGACCCTCGTCGCGGCGAGCCTCGGGGCCAGCATCGGGGTGATCGCGGCGAGCGCGGGCGGGCGCACCGACGCGGTGCTGATGCGGCTCGCCGACCTTCAGCTCTCGTTCCCGGCGATCCTGATCGCCCTGGTGCTGCTCGCGGCCTTCGGGCGCGGCGTCGACAAGGTGGTGATCGCCCTGATCGCCGTGCAATGGGCCTATTACGCCCGGGCGATCCGGGCGAGCGCCCTGGTCGAGCAGCGGCGCGAGTACATGGAGGCGGCGCGCGCCCTCGCCCTGCCGCGCCGGAGCCTGATCTTCCGTCACCTCCTGCCGAACTGCCTCGCCCCGGTCGTGGTGGTGGCGACGATGCAGGTCGCCCACGCCATCGCCCTCGAGGCGACGCTCTCCTTCCTCGGCGTCGGCGTCCCCGTCACCGAGCCCTCCCTCGGGCTTCTGATCAAGAACGGCTACGACTACCTCCTGTCGGGCAAGTACTGGATCTCGACCTTCCCGGGCCTCGCGTTGGTGGTGGTGATCGTGGCGATCAACCTCGTGGGCGACCGGTTGCGCGACGTGCTGAACCCGCGGTTCTCCGCGTGAGCGCGCCCGTCCTCGCCGTCGAGGGCCTCAGCGTCGGCTTCCGCCTGCGCGGAGCCGAGCACGTGGCGGTCGACCGGCTCGACCTCAGCGTCGGGCCGGGCGAGGTGGTCGGGCTCGTGGGCGAATCGGGCTCGGGCAAGTCGGTGACCGGGCTCGCCCTGATGGGCCTGATCGAGCGGCCCGGGCGCATCCTCGGCGGGCGCATCCTGTTCGAGGGACGCGACCTCGTCGGGCTGCCGGAAGCCGCGTTCCGCCCGCTGCGGGGTCGGCGCGTGGCGATGATTTTCCAGGATCCCATGACCACCTTGAACCCAGTGCTGCGCGTGGAGACGCAGGTGGTCGAGGCGATCACCGCGCACGAGCGCGTCACCGCGCGGGCCGCCCGCGCCCGGGCCCGCGAGGCGCTGGTGCGGGTCGGCATCCCGGCGCCCGACGAGCGTCTGCGCGCCTATCCGCACCAGCTCTCGGGCGGCATGCGCCAGCGCATCGCCATCGCCATCGCGCTCCTGCACGCGCCGGCCCTGCTGATCGCCGACGAGCCCACCACGGCGCTCGACGTCACCATCCAGGCCCAGATCCTGGCCGAGGCGCAGACGCTCTGCGCCGAGATGGGCACCGCGCTGATCTGGATCACCCACGACCTCGCGGTCGTTTCTGGCCTCGCCGACCGGCTGGTGGTGATGTATGCGGGCCGCGCCGTCGAGGTCGGCCCGGTCGCCGCGGTGATCGACGCGCCGCTCCATCCCTACAGCGCCGGCCTGATCGGCTCGGCCCCGAGCCGCAACCGCCGCGGCAGCCCCCTGATGCAGATCCCCGGCCTCGCCCCGGCTCTCGACCGCCGGCCGCCGGGCTGCGCCTTCGCGCCCCGCTGCGCCCGTGCCGAGCCCGATTGCGCCGAGCCGCCGCCGCTGGCGCGCCTGCCCGGCCGCACCGCGCTCTGCCGCTACCCGCTCCAGGCCGCGAGCCTCGCGTGAGCCCGCCCCTCGTCTCGCTCGATGGCGTCGCGAAACGCTTCTCCACGAAGCCCTCGCTCGCCGCGCGGCTCGCCGGTCTCCTCGGCGAGCGCCGCCCCTCGCGCGCGGTGCAGGCCGTGACCGATGTCGATCTCGCGATCCCGGCGCGGGAGGTGGTGGGGCTCGTCGGCGAATCCGGCTGCGGCAAGTCCACCCTCGGGCGCCTCGTGGCCGGTCTCTACCCGCCGAGCGCCGGCCGCGTCCTGCACGACGGACGCGACATCCGCGAGATGGGCCCGGACGCGCGCCGCGCGAGCCGGCTCGCCGTCCAGATGGTGTTCCAGGACGCGACCGCCTCGCTCAACCCGCGTCTGCGCATCCTCGACATCGTCGGCGAGGCGCCCGTCCGCCACGGGCTGATCGCGCCCCGGGAGAAGCGCGCCTACGTGGCCGACCTGCTCGCCCGCGTCAGCCTCAGCCCGGACGCGATGGCGCGCTATCCGCACCAGTTCTCCGGCGGCCAGCGCGCGCGGATCGGCATCGCGCGGGCGCTCGCCGTGAAGCCGCGCCTCCTCGTCTGCGACGAGTCGGTGGCCGCCCTCGACGTCTCGATCCAGGCCCAGGTGCTGAACCTGTTCATGGACCTGCGGCGCGATCTCGGGCTCACCTACCTGTTCATCAGCCACGATCTCGGGGTGATCGAGCACATCGCCTCGCGCGTGGCGGTGATGTATCTCGGCCGTGTCGTCGAGGAGGCGCCCGCCGAGGCTCTGTTCGCCGCGCCCGCGCACCCCTACACGCTCAGCCTGCTCGCCCAGACGCCGAAGCTCGCCGCGGGCAAGCGCCGGTTCGCCCCGCTCCCCGGCGAGCCGCCCTCGCCCCTGGCGCCGCCGCCGGGCTGCGCCTTCCACCCGCGCTGCCCCTTCGTGCTGCCGGTCTGCCGCACGGACCTGCCCCTCCCGCGTCCGGCCGGCCCAGAACGACGCGTCGCCTGCCACCGCGACCGCGCCGACTTCGTCGGCCAAGAGGGCGTCGGCCAAGAGGGCGTCGGCCAAGAGGGCGTCGGCCAAGAGGGCGTCGGCCAAGATGGCGTCGGCCAAGATCATGGCGGCCAAGATCGTGGCGGCCCGATCCGCTTCGGCTGACACGGACGCGTCCGGGCCGCGGGCGGCGCCCATGTCCGGTTCGAACCTGTCGCGCTTTCGTCCGACCAGAGCGGGTCGATCGGCACCCGGATGGAGGTCTCGAGACGCATTCCCGTCACGAACGAAGACGAACCCGCTCGCGCCTTCGGGCGATCAGCAGATCCCGGCCGTCCCGCGGATCCGGATGGTCCGTCCATCCAATCGATCCCGGACGGGTCGAGCGCCGGAACCCGCATATTGACGCTTTGATGACACCGACCGATCATGGCGACCGAGGCTGTGGTGTCTCTCTCGCTCCGTGTGTCTCGGACGAGATACGGGCAGACGCCGGAGACTGCAGCCGTGATCGTGACGGCGACCGCGATGGAGACGTCGATCTCGCTTTCGACGCTCTGCGGACTTCTGCTGGCCATGGCGGCCAAGCACTACGCCGCGGATTTCGTCCTGCAGACGCGCTGGATGGCGCGCGGCAAGGAGCGCCTGCGGGGTTGGGGGCCGCCGCTCGCCGCCCATGCGGGCATCCACGCCCTGCTCACCCTCGCGATCGCGCTCCTGGTCCGACCGAGCCTGTGGTGGATCGCCCTCGTCGATCTCGGGCTCCACGGCACGATCGACCGCGGCAAGACGCTGGTGGCGCATCGCGCCCGCTCGACGATGGCCGATCCGCAATACTGGTGGCTCCTCGGCTTCGACCAGTTCCTGCATCAGGCGACCAATATCCTGCTGGTCGTCATTCTGGTACTGGGTTGAGCGGTCGCGCGACGGCGCTAGTCCATTGACGCAGGTTTGATTTCCAGAAAGGCGCCGATTTTTACCCCACGCTTACCATGATCCCGCCTCACAAAAGCCCGCCCGAATCGGACTTCTGCTGACCATCGGACGGATCGGCCCGGGACCTCGCGGCGCGCCACGCGCGACAGGCGGTCTCGGCAGGCACTCGTCCCGGAACCAGGGTCTGGGCGGCACGGCATGGCATACACTCCCTTCCGATCGGGCGTTCTCGCGGCGCGCGTCCGCGGCCTCGGCTCCGTCCCGGCGAGTCTCGCGCTCGCCGCGCTCCTGTGTGTCGCCGCGACCCATGTCGAAGCGCCGTCGGGGCCTGCGCCGGCCGCGCTGGCCGCCCTCACCGAAGCCGAGGCCACGCCGTCGCCCGCCCCCATCCTCGCCGACATGGCCGCGGAGGATCCCGATCCCGTCGTCGGTCTCGCCGCCGAAGCGCGTCAGGCCTGGCAGGAGGTCCTGTACGGTTGGGTTCCGCAACCGGTGACGCCGAGCACCGATGCCGCGACCGGCTGGTTCGCCGCACTCGGACCGCTGTCGACCGAACCGGCGCCGGAGGGAACGCCGACCCAGGAGGCGATGCTGACGCCCCAGACGGTGCCGCTGCCCCTGCCGCGACCGCCCGAGTTCCGGCGTTTCGCCGGATCGGACATCGCCCGGCGCGCGGATCGGCAGGCCGGGCGGCGGATGCCGGCCGCGGCGGCGCCGACCGCGATGGAGGACACCCGGAATTTCTTCGAGAAGCTGTTCGGGGTCGAGTCGCCCGCAACTCCCGCGCCGGCTCTGGCCTATGCCGCGCTCGACCGCCCCGGCATCGAAGCGGTTCCGCGCCCTCGGCTCGTTCCGGCTCCGATCCCGAGCGACAAGATCGGCACGGCCGTCTACGACATCAGCGCCCGCACCGTCGTGCTGCCCAGCGGGGAGAAGCTGGAGGCCCATTCCGGGCTCGGAGACAGCATGGACGATCCGCGCTTCGTCCACGTGCCCATGCGGGGCGCGACCCCGCCGGGTACCTACGACCTCAGCGAGCGCGAAGCCCTGTTCCACGGCGTGCGGGCCATCCGCCTGAGCCCCGTCGGCGGGCCCGGCGCGATCTACGGCCGGGCAGGCCTCCTGGCACACACCTTCATGCTCGGACCGAGCGGCGCCTCGAACGGCTGCGTGTCGTTCCGCGACTACGACAAGTTCCTGCAGGCCTATCTGCGCGGCGAGATCCAGCGTCTCGTCGTCGTTGCAGGGCGTGGACGCGAGGCCGGCCCGCAGGTCGCGTCGCGCTGACGCCGCCCGGCGTTCCGCAAACTCAAGCCCGGCCTCGGCCGGCGGGTTTCCCGCAGGCGAGGCCGAGCGACCGCCGGAACCTCGAAATCCGGTTCGGGCGCCCGGCTCGCCGGGCTCGGCTCGCGTCGGCCGCGGTACCGGATCGCGCGTCTGCCGAAGGGCGCCCTCGCGCACGAGGCCCTTACGGGGCCGCCCCCTCGCGCCGCAGCAGATCCCGCTTGCGCTCGACGCCCCAGCGATAGCCCGAGAGCGATCCGTCCGAGCGCACCACGCGATGGCACGGGATCGCGATCGCCAGCCGGTTCGCACCGCAGGCCTGCGCCACCGCGCGCACGGCCGCCGGCTCGCCGATGGCGCGGGCGATCTCCGCATAGGTCGCCGTGGTTCCGGGCGGGATGGCGCGCAGCGCGGCCCAGACCCGCTGCTGGAAGGCGGTGCCGCCGATGTCGAGGGGCAGGTCGACGGCACGGCCCGGCCGCTCGATCAGGCCGACGACCGCCGCCACCGCGCCGTCGAGCGCGGCGTCACCGCCGAGGAATTCCGCCCGCGGGAAGCGGTCCTGGAGATCGCGCGCCAGGGCATCCGGATCGTCGCCGAGCAGGATCGCGCAGACGCCCCGCTCGGTCGTCGCCACGAGGAGAGAGCCAAGCGCGCAGGCGGCGACGGCGAAGCGGATCTGCGCGCCGGCCCCGCCCGCCCGATAGGCGCCGGGGCTCATGCCGAGGCGCTCGGCGGCGTCCGCGTAGAACCGGCTCGGGGCGCTGTAGCCGGCCCCGTACACGGCCTCGGTCACGGTGTCAGACTCCCGGAGGGCGGCGGCGGCGCGCTCGGCGAGGCGTGCCGCCGCGTAGGCCTTCGGGGTGATGCCGGTGACCGCACGGAAGACCCGGTGGAAATGGAAGGCGCTCATCCCGGCCGCCTGCGCGAGATCGGCGAGCGCCGGGGCCTGATCGGCGGCGTCGATCGCCCGGCAGGCCCGTGCCACGGCCTCGGTCCACCGCGCGGCGCGATCCGCCTCGTTCGGCCGGCAGCGCTTGCACGGCCGAAATCCCGCGGCCTCGGCGGCGGCGCAGCTGTCGTGAAAGACGACGTTCTCGGGCTTGGCCGGGCGCGCGGCGCAGCTCGGGCGGCAATACACCCCCGTGGTCCGGACCGCGTAGACGAAGCTGCCGTCCGCCGCCGTATCGCGCGCCGCCAGCGCCGTCCAGCGCGCCGCGTCGCCGGTGCCTCCCGGGCCGGGCGCCGCCACGGTGTCCGCGTGATCACTCGTCTGCATGGCGGATGGCCCCTGACCGGCGTGCCGCGCCGCTCCCGTGCGACGGCTCATGTGGCCATCGTTGCACCGAAGCCGTCGGCCCCGCATCCCGATTCTTGCTGCCGGATCGTGATGCCGGTGCGCCGTCATCGCGACGTGATCACGCCGTCCTCGAGATGGAGCACCCGGTCGGCCGCCGTGAGCAGCGCCGAGCGGTGGGCGATCGCCAGGATCGTCATGCGGCCCGACAGCCGCCGCAGGCTCGCGACCACCGCCGCTTCCGATGCGGGATCGAGGGCGTTGGTCGCCTCGTCGAGCACGAGGAGATCGGGCCGGCACAGGAAGGCGCGGGCGAGCATCAGGCGCTGGCGCTCACCGCCCGAGAGGCGGCCGCCGCGCTCGCCCACCACCGTGTCGAGCCCCTCTGGTAGCTCCTGCACGAAGCCGGCCGCGGCGGTGTCGAGCGCGTCCCGGAGCTCCGCGTCGGTCGCGCCGGCCCGGGCGAGGAGGAGGTTCGCGCGGATCGTGTCGTGGAACAGGAAGGGCTCCTGCGCCACGTAGGCGATGCGCCCGCGCCACGCCACCCGCGCCGGCGCGTCGAGCGTCGCGCCGTCGATCACGATCTCGCCCGCCGCGGGTGCCGTCAGCCCCATTACCAGATCCGCCAGCGTCGACTTGCCGCCGCCCGACGGCCCGGTGAGCACGGTGAGGGAGCCGGCCGGAAGCCGGAGGTCGATCCCCGCGAGGGTCGGCGCGGTGCGCCCCGGGTGCAGGAACGCGACGCCGCGCAGCTCGAGCGCGTCCCGGAGGCGCGGGGCGGTCGCGGCGGGGGCGGGCTCCTGCGCCGCGCGGCAGCTCTCCTCGCTGTCCTGGAACTGCCCGTAGACCGGGAGCAGGCGCCCGAGCTGCCGCCAGAGATCCAGCGCCTGCGCCAGCGTCGCGGCGAGGCGCGTCAGGGCCAGCGCGAGGGCGAGCATCGCCGCGCCGTCGAGATGCAGCACGCCGAGCCCGTAGAAGGCGCCCCCGGCCGCGGCGGCGGCGGCGGCGAAGCGCTGCCACGTGCGGGCGGCCGCCGCGGCGCCGGTCTGGGCGAGCTGGGCCCGGTCCACCGCCTCGAGGCGCTGCCGCAGCGCCTCCTGCTGCCGCGCCTCGCCCTGCAGGGCCTTGATCACCTTCAGGCCCGCAAAGGCATCGGCGAGCTCCGCATGGTGGCGCCGCGCGATCCGCGTCATCGCCTGCGCCAGAGCGAAGGCGCGCCGCGCCAGCGGCAGCATGGGCAGGCCCGCCAGCGCGGTGAGCACCAGGGCCGCCGCCGCGAGGCCGGGGGAGAGGACGAGGGCGGCGATCAGGAAGGCGGGCAGGTAGATCAGCCGGGTGGCGAGATCGATCGCGACCTGGGTCGCGACGGCGCTCTGCGCCGCCTCGGCGGTGAGGGCGTGGACGAGTTCGGCCGGTCGCGCCAGCGCCGGCGTGCCCCAGCCGGCCCGGAGGGCGGCGGCATGCAGGCGCAGGCGCAGCCGCGTGCCGAATTCCAGCGACAGGCGGCTCGCGGCGACGGATTGCGCGTAGGTGAGGAGGGCCGCGGATCCGACGAGCGACAGGTAGGTCGCGACCAGCGCCGGCAGCCCGATAGCCGTGTCGCCGGTGCCGAGAAGGCGCGGCAGCACCATCAGCGCACCGCTCTCCAGGCCCGCCGCGACGACCGAGAGCGCCACGACGCGGACGAAGCGCCCGCGGCGCGCGCCGACCGCGTCGCGCAGCAGCCGTGCCGCCGCCCGGATCTGCGTCGCGATCCCGCCGAGATCGGGGGCGCCGCGGCGCGACAGGACGGCCGTGATCCGGTCGCGCGGGCTCACGGCAGCGCCTGCGCGCCCGCGCCCGGGCCACCGCGCGCGCAGGCGAAAACGGGCGGAGGGACAGTGACCCACAGAGCGATGGCTCAAGCCCGAAACATTGGAGGAACGCGGTCGAATACTCTGAGCCCTAACCCGCCGCCCGGGATCCTGCAATCGTGAGGCGCCCATCGGCGGTGGCGGGCGGCGGGGCCGCGGCCCTTTCCCCGGATCCCTGGATCCTGTCGGGGATTCACAAAGGCGTCGCGGTGGGCCAGTGTGCCGGGATGAACCGGGTCTCCGCCGCGCGTCCCTCGCCTTGAGCGCTCCTCCAGCCCGTCCGCTGCGCGCGCATCAGCGCACCCTGCGCAACCTCGTCGCCGCGATCGCCCGCGGCGAGGCGGACGGCATCACCGACATCCTCGCGGCCGTCACCCCCGGCGGCGGCAAGTCGTTGCTCCCGGTGATCGCCGCCGCCGAGTTGATCGCGGCGGGCCGGGTCGACCGGGTGGTCTGGGTGGTGCCGCGGGATTCCCTGCGCCTTCAGGCCGAGGAGGCCTTCGCCGACCCGCTCTGGCGCGGCGCCCTCGGTCACGCGCTCCACGTCCGCGCCGCCGACAACGAGCCGGATCCGGCCCGCGGGCTGTCAGGCTACGTCACCACCTATCAGGCGGTCGCCGCCGCCCCCGCCCTCCACCTCGCCGAGGCGCGGGCGCACCGCACCCTGCTCGTCGTCGACGAGGTCCACCATCTGCCGGTGCCGGGCGCGCGGCGGGACGAGGCCGAGCCGGACGGGGAGGCGGAGGCGGGGGCCTGGAGCGGCGCCCTGCTGCCGCTGATGCGCGCCGCCACGCTGCGCCTGTTCCTGTCCGGCACGCTCGAGCGGGCCGACGGGCGGCGTATCCTGGGGCTGCCCTATCGCCCGGCCCTGCTCGGACGCGCGCCGGAGGTCGATCTCGATGCGCCGGGGCTCGCGGTGATCGGCTATTCCCGCGCCCAGGCGCTCGCCGAGCGCGCGGTGCTGCCGGTGAGCTTCGGCGCCCTCGACGGCGAGGCGAGCTGGCTCGAAGGCGGGCAGCGGGCGGGCGAATCCCGGGTCGGGCCGCACCGGCTCGCGGGCGGCGTGCGGGTGACGACGCGGCCGGCCCTGTTCACGGCCCTCCGCACGGGCTTCGCCCGCGATCTCCTCGGCGAGGCCTTCCACGCCACGCGGCGCCTGCGGGCGCGGCGCCGGTCCGAGCGCGGCCTCGCCCCGGGCGAGAGCGCGCGGGGCCTCGGCAAGCTCCTCGTCGTCGCCCCCGATCAGGCGAGCGCGCGCGGGTATCTCGCCATGCTGCGGGGCTGGATGCCGGCGGCGCAGGCCGAGCGCGACATCCGGATCGCCACCTCGTCGGCGCAGGACGCGCACGCCGCGCTCGCCGCCTTCCGGCTGCTGCCCGAACCCGCCGTGCTCGTGACCGTGGCGATGGCCTACGAGGGTCTCGACGCCCCGGAAGTCTCCGTGGTGGCGGCCCTGACCCATATCCGCTCGCGGCCCTGGCTGGAGCAGATGCTCGCTCGCGCCACCCGGGTCGATCCGCATGCGGGCGCCTATGCCGAGCAGCAGGCGCTGGTCTTCCACCCGGACGACCCGCTCTTCGCGCGCTTCCGCGCCGAATTGGAGACCGAGCAGGGCACGGCGACCCGGCCGCGCCCGGTCGCACCCGTGACCGCCCTGAACCCGGAGCCGGTTGTCTGGCGCGACGAGCCGCCCGCCGGCATCACCCCGCTGGAGAGCAACGCGCTCGGCATCCGCTACGCGATGCTGCGGCCGCGCCCGGCCGGTGAGGGGCCGGGCACCAACCGGCTCGCCGAGCGGGCCGAGGCCCCGGCCGCGCCGCCCTCCCTGACCGAGCGCAGCCTGCGCCAGCGCATCACCCAGCAGATCGCCGCGCAGGCGGTGGAAGACGAGGCGGGGTGGCGCGCCCCCCGGGGCAGCAATCTCGCCCACCGCTACAACGCCGTCTTGAAGCGCGTGACCGGCAAGGAGCGGGCGACGATGACGCTGGCGGAGCTCGAGGCCGCCCTGTCCTGGCTCGACCGCAACCGCCTGTCCGACCACGTGCATCTGCTTGAGGGCGACGCGCGCTACGCCTGGACCGTGCGCCAGCGCCGGGCGAAGTGGATGCCGGCCCGCTCGGCCTGAGGCCGTCGCGTCCTATCCAGTGATCGGACGCCGATCAGGTGATCGGTGCGGGGTTGAACAGCGTGAGGTCGTTGAACAGGCCCCAGCGATCGGACCACGGGCGCTTGCGCCCGCTCGCCACGTCGAGAATCAGGCGGAACAGCTCCCAGCCCATCTCCTCGATGGTGGCCTCGCCCGTGGCGATGCGGCCGGCGTCGAGGTCGATCAGGTCCGCCCAGCGCTCGCTCAACTCGGTGCGGGTCGCGACTTTGATGACGGGCGCCTGGGCGAGGCCGTAGGGCGTGCCGCGACCGGTGGAGAACACCTGCAGGGTGATGCCCGAGGCGAGCTGGAGCGTGCCGCAGACGAAATCGCTGGCCGGGGTCGCCGCGAAGATCAGGCCCCGCTCGCGCACCCGCTCGCCCGCCGCCAGCACCCCGCTGATGGCCGAGGTGCCGGATTTGGCGACCGAGCCCAGTGCCTTCTCGACGATGTTGTTGAGCCCGCCCTTCTTGTTGCCTGGGGAGGGGTTGGCGCGCCGGTCGGCGCCCCCCTTGGCCAGATAGGCGTCGTACCACGCCATCTCGCGGATCAGCGCGTCGGCGATCTCCGGGGTCGCGGCCCGCGGGGTGAGCAGGTGGATCGCGTCGCGCACCTCCGTCACCTCGGAGAACAGCACCGTGGCGCCGCAGCGCACGAGCAAGTCGGCGGCGAAGCCGAGCGCCGGGTTGGCGGTGACGCCCGAGAAGGCGTCGCTCCCGCCGCATTGGAGCCCCACCACCAGCTCGGAGGCCGGGCAGGTCTCGCGGGTGCGCTGGTTCAGAACCTCCAACCGGGCTTCGGCCATCGTCAGGATGCTGTCGAGCATCATGCCGAAGCCCGCGTGGCGCTCGTCCTGGAGGCGCACGACGCCGCTGTCGGACGGGGCCTCGCCGTCCGGGATCAAGCGCTCGGAGACGAGCTTCTCGCAGCCGAGGCCGACCACCATGACCGCGCCGCCGAAATTCGGATTCCTGGCGAGGCTCTGGAGCGTACGGATCGGGATCACCGCCTCGGGTGCGTTGATGGCGACGCCGCAGCCATAGGCGTGGGTCAGCCCGATCACGTCGTCGACGTTGGGAAAGCGCGGCAGAAGCTCCTGCTTGATCCGGCGGATCGCCACGTCGAGGGTGCCGGCGACGCATTGCACGCTGGTCGAGATCGCCAGGATGTTCTTGGTGCCGACCGACCCGTCCGGGTTGCGGTAGCCCTCGAAGGTGTAGCCCTCGAGCGGCGGCAGCGGCGCCGGCACGCGGGTCGCCCGCTCGAGCGCGTCGAGGGCCGGGGCGATCGGGGTCTCGACGCTCGATTCCTCGACCCAGGAGCCGCGGGGCAGGGGGCGCAGCGCGATGCCCACGACCTCGCCGTAGCGGCGCACGGCCCCGCCCTCCGGGATGTCCGCGAGCGCCACCTTGTGCCCTTGCGGCACGAAGTCCCGCAGCGTCAGGCCATCCGGGAAGACGGTCCCGGCGGGGAGCCCGAAGGCGTTCACCACGATGGCGACGTTGTCGTCCGGGCGGAGGCGGATCGTGCGGGGCGCGTCGCCGGCGGGGCGGGGCGGGGTGTCGGGCTCGCTCAGCATGGCTCGGCTCCGGTCGCGTGCGGTTCAGGCGGGGCGCAGTTCCATCCGGCGGATATCGCCGACGAGGAACAGGTAGGCGGCCATCGCCACCAGGGCGTTGCAGCCCACGAAGACCAGCGCCCCGTTGAACGAGCCCGAGGCCTGGACGAGGTAGCCGATGATGATCGGCGTGGTGATGCCCGCGGTGTTGCCGAACATGTTGAAGATCGCCCCGCTGAGGCCCGCCGCCTCCTTGGGCGAGGTATCCGAGATCACCGCCCAGCCCAGCGCCCCGACGCCTTTGCCGAAGAAGGCCAGCGCCATGAAGCCGATCACGAAGGCCTGCGATTCCACGTAGTTGCAGGCGATGATCGTCATCGAGAGCAGCATGCCGGCGATGATCGGGATCTTGCGCGCCCAGGTCAGCGAGCCGGTGCGCTTCAGGAGCGCGTCCGAGATCACGCCCCCCAGGATGCCGCCGAGGAAGCCGCAGAGCGCGGGCAGCGAGGCGACGAAGCCGGCCTGGAGCACGGTGAGCCCGCGCTGCTTGACGAGGTAGATCGGGAACCACGTCAGGAAGAAGTAGGTCATCACGTTGATGCAGTGCTGGGCGACGTAGATGCCGACCAGCATGCGGTTGCCGAGGAGCTGGCGCACCACCGCCCAGTCGAATCCCCGCGCCGCGCTCTTCTTCGCGTCGAGGGCGACCAGCGCGCCGCCCGAGGCGATGTGGTCGAGCTCGGACCGGGTCACGCTCGGGTGGTCCTCGGGCTCGTGGATCACCCGCGTCCATACGACGACGAGGACGATGCCGATTAGGCCCATCGCCACGAAGGCGTAGCTCCACCCGTAGGCGTGGGTGATCCAGGCGGTGAGCGGGGCGAACAGCACCGGCGCGAAATACTGGGCGGAATTGAACACCGCGCTGGCCTTGCCGCGCTCCGCGCTCGGGAACCAGGCCGTGACGATGCGGGCGTTGCCCGGGAAGGAGGGTGCCTCGGCGATGCCGACGAGGAATCGCAGGGCGAACAGCACCGCCACCGCGCTGCCCGCGCCGAAGAAGCCGGCCCAGCCCTGCATCAGGGTGAAGAGCGACCAGAAGAAGATGCCGCCGGCATAGACCCATTTCGAGCCGTAGCGGTCGAGCAGCCAGCCGCCCGGCACCTGGGCGGCGACGTAGGACCAGCTGAAGGCGGAGAGGATGTAGCCGAGGGAGACCGGCGTGAGGCCGAGATCCTGGGACATCGGCGTGCCGGCGATGGAGAGGATCGCCCGGTCGGCGTAGTTCACGACCGTGACGGCGAAGAGCATCAGGAGGATGCCCCAGCGGACGCGTCCGTGCGTCCGCGCTTCCAGCGGAATAGCCAGCGCCACGATTCCTCCTGCAAGCCGTCTTGTTGTTCTGGCGCCCCGCCGGAGCGGGGCGGCCTTGCAGGATAGGGTTACAAGCGGGTCCCGGGACGGTCCAATGCCATCACAGGATCGATCGATGCGGGGACGGTATCGATCGGGCGGGAATGAAGACGTGAGGCGATCGGATCGAGGGGCGCGGGCGCGGCGCATCCTCCTCCATTACACCTCGGAGATTCACACATCTCGGATGAAGCCCGCGCGTTTCCCTCCCCCCGCTGCGGGGGAGGGTGGCGCCCGAAGGGCGACGGGAGAGGGGAGCGACGGTGCAGGATGGCGCTCCGCATCGACGGGGCGCCAAGGCCTGCGCCGTCGCACCCCTCTCTGCGGGACCTCGTCCCGTCCGCCTCGCTACGCTCGGCACCCTCCCGCGCAGAGGGGGGAGGGAAGAACCCGCGCCTCTGCAGGGCAAGCCTGAGCTTCAAGGCACGATGTGTGAATCCGCTGGCCCCGCACGCCGGGAGAGGAGGCGTCACACGGGATGCCCCCATTCACCACCACGATCGCCCTCACTCCGGCAGGGGCCGGCCCGTGGTCTCCGGCATGAACCACGGCACCACGAGGCCGATGAGGTAGACGCTGCTCATGATCAGCGCGGCCTGCGCGACTCCGCCGAAGGCGGTGACGATCGAGCCAGCGATGATCGGGAAGACCCAGGCGATCAGCCGGGCGCCGTTGAAGACGAAGCTCGCGGCGGTGGCCCGCACCGAGGGGGTGAACAATTCGACGAGGTAGATTGCCATCCAGCTGAAGGCGAAGCCGAGGGTGAAGGCGCCGTTGAGGAAGGCGATCCCTAAGAACACGATCAGGCTGCCGGTCCAGAGATAGGCCAGCGCCGACGTGATCAAACAGCCGAGATACGTGATCAGCAGGAACCGGCGCCGTCCGATCGCGTCGGCGATGAAGCCCGAGGCGACGTAGGCGGTGATCGCCCCGACATTGTAGACGATGCCCATGCGCGGGCCCCAGACGTTGGCGGGCTCGCCCGCGGCCTTGGCTAGGGCCTCCGTGTAGGCCGGCAGCCAGGACGACACCGCCCACCAGCCGACCGTGGTGGCGAAGGACATCGCGGTGGCGAGCAGCACGCGCCGCCGGCTCTCCGGCTCGCGGAAGATCTCCGTCAGGGTGAAGGGGCGCTGGGCCGGCTTGTGGGAGCCCTGCATCCGGGCATCCTCCACCGTCGCGGCCCAGCGCTGCTCCTTCAGGGCCGCCATCCAGCGCTCGGATTCCTCGAGCGCGCGGCGCAGGTAGAGGCAGACGAAGGCGGGCAGCGCGCCGAGCGCGAACATGATGCGCCAGGAATCGGGGCCCAGGGGGTTCGTGGCGGCGAGCACCGCCCAGACGATGGCGGCGAGGACGGCGCCGCCGCCGAAGCCCGATTGCAGGAAGCCGCAGCCCTTCGGCCGGGCTCGGTCGGGCCAGGTCTCGGCCACGAGGGCGATGCCGGTCGACCACTCGCTGCCGATGGCGAGGCCGGTGACGAAGCGCAGCAGCGCCAGGGTCATGAAGCTGTCGGCGAAGGCCGTGAGCCCGGTGAAGAGGGCGTAGCCGAGGATCGACAGCATCATCATGCGCTTGCGGCCGATGTAGTCGGCCGCGATGCCGCCGAGCAGCCCGCCGATGCCCCAGCCCAGCAGGGTGATGCCGATCGCGGCCCCGACATAGAAGGCCGGGGTCTGCGCCTGCTCGGGCGTCAGGATCGAGCCGAGCGCGGGGCGGAGCGCGTAGACGAGCGCCACCGCCTCGTAGCCGTCGAAGATCCAGCCGAGATAGGCGCCCCAGAGGATGCGCCAGTGCCGCGGGGTCAGCCCCGCGTGCCAGGGGGCGGCCGCGTCGATGCGCGGGACGGTGCTGCCTGCCGACATCGCGTTCTTTCCCCCTCTCGGACGCCCGTTCGGGCGGTCAGGCGACCTTACGCCCGCGCTTGGCGGTTTGCTCGGCAATCGCGCCGGGCCGGCCGAGGCCGATCTGCTTGGCGAGCGCCGAGCGTTGCGCGGCGTAACCCGGCGCCACCATCGGATAATCGTCCGGCAAACCGAAACGCGCACGATAGCTGCGCGGGTCAAGCCCATGCGTCGTCAGGTGGCGCTTGAGCGTTTTGTAGCTCTTCCCGTCCAAAAAGCTAACGATCCCATCATCACTGACCGACCGGCGAATCTGTGCTGCACTGGGCTTCTCGACCTGCTCTACTTCGGCAGATGCTGGAGCTGCGCCAGTCAGGACACTCAATGCAGCGTGAACACTGACGATCAGGCCGCCGAGATCGGCCATCGAGACCGCGTTGTTCGAGACGTAGGCGGAGACAATCTCGCCGGCGAGAGCAACCGTGTCGAGGGAGTTGCGCGAAACGTCGTCCGTCATTTTCAAATGTCCGTTGCGGTTGTCGAAGGCGGCGTAGAACCACATTTCGCTCATCCCGTGCAAGGGAGCGCGCGATATTTATCGATGTTCTCACGAAGTTCGCAGCTGATGATCCACTGGGAAACGGATAGGCTCGATCCGGCGTGCACAACCCCATGGGGCTCCCGCTGCATTGCCGCGAGGCAATTGTCAGCTTGGCTGTGACAGGAGCGAGGTCGTCCAGACTCCGAACCGCCAGCGAGGTGCGAGCATCGGCGACCGGGCGTTCGAGCCGCTCGCTGCGGCGGCCGTGCCCGGCCGGACAGGGTCGGGAATCCGGAGGAAGGCTGCGTTCGCTGACGCGCCGACGACCGGAGCAGATTGCCGCGCCCATTGCCTCGGGTCGGGCGGTTCACACTTCCCATCATCTTGAGGAGGCGGCCCATGACAGGAACGGCGGCGAGGTCCGACGAACCCGACGCGCAGGGTGCTCTGCTCGGTCGCGCGCATGTCCGGGTCGACGGGTTCGCGAAGGTGACGGGTCGCGCCGCCTACGCCTCCGATGTCCGACTGCCCGGTCTCGCACAGGCAGCTCTCGTCACCAGCGGGATCGTGCGAGGCCGCATCACCGGATTCGACCTGGAAGCGGCCGCATCCCTGCCCGGCGTGCTGGGCATCCTGACTTACCAAGATCTGGCCGGCGAGATCCGTCCGGTGAAGCACCTGATGGCGGGCGGCTACGCCAACAGTGGGCACCTGCCGCTGGGCTCGGACCAAATCGCCTATGCGGGCCAGATCGTGGCCCTCGTCGTCGCCGAGACACGCGAGGCTGCCCTCGACGCGGCCGCGCGCGTCGTTGTGCACGCTGTCGAGGAGCCGTTCGGTGCCGGTCTCGACGATCCTGAGGCCGAGACCGTGCGGCTCGCAGACCTCAAGGAGAAGCACAGCGATCCGCATTGTGGGGATGCCGATTCCGCGTTCGCCGCGACGGAGACGCGCATCGCGGCGCGTTACGAGACGCCGATCCAACACCACAATCCGATGGAGATGTTCACCACCACCTGCGCCTGGGACGGCCCGCGCCTCACGGTGCACGAGCCGACTCGCTTCGTCGGAGCGGTCCGGCACGGACTGGCGGCGCAACTCGGAATGTCCGCCGATGATGTCCGGGTGATCTCGGGGCCGATCGGCGGCCATTTCGGCTCGAAGCTGGCGCTGTCGCAGCACACCGCGCTCGTGGCCGTCGCGGCACGACGGTTCGGCCGCCCGGTGGCTTTGGTGCCGACCCGCCGCCAATGCTTCACCATCGCGAATTATCGGCCCGAGACGCGCCACGACATCCGCCTCGCGGCCGATGGAGAGGGGCGCTTCACCGCGTTGATCCACGAGGTCGCGATGGCCGCCTCGCGCTTCGATGCCTTCGCGATGGAGGGCACCGACGTCAGCGCAAGCCTCTATGCGTGCCCGAACATCCGGACCGAGGAGCGGGCCGTGCGCCTCGACCGGAACACGCCGGGCCCGATGCGCGCGCCGCCCGAGGTGCCCTACCTGTTCGCCCTCGAAAGCGCCGTCGACGAGATGGCGGAAGCGCTGAGCCTCGATCCGATCGAGTTGCGCCGCCGCAACGATACCGCGACCGATCCGGTATCGGGCAAATCCTTCACGACGCGTCCTCTGCTGCGATGTTTCGAGGCCGGTGCGGCGGCTATCGGCTGGGCGCGGCGCGACATCGGTCCCCGGCGCGAGGGTCTGTGGCGGGTTGGGCTCGGCTGCGCGAGCAGCGTGCGCCCAGTCAAGATCGCGCCCGCCACGATGCGCGTCGCCATCGCCCAGGACGGCCGAGTCACCGTGCGGACCGCCCACCACGAGATTGGGAACGGCATCACCACGGTGCTCGCGATGGCGGCATCCGACTGGCTCGGCGTGCCCGTCGAGTCGGTCACCGTGGCGCTCGGCGACAGCGCTTTGCCGCCAGCCGGAATCTCCGGTGGCTCCTCCACCACGACGAGCCTGCTCAACACCCTATCCCTTGCCTGCCGCGATCTTCGAGCCCGTCTCGCCGGTGCGAACCCGGCGAATCTGCACCGAACCGCCGGTGCGGAGGGCGGCAGCCCGTTGGGTACGGCCCTCCGCACCCTCGGTCCCGACGGCATCGAGGTCCTCACTGAGTTCGTGCCCGAGGGCAGCGGGCCGGACGATCTGGCGGCGACGAAGGCCGGACATATCGGCCTCGGCAAGGGCGGTGGCGGCAAGGCCCTGTCCTGGGCCTTCGGAGCGCAATTCGCGGAAGTCCGCGTCCATGCGGAAACCGGGGAGATCTGCGTCAGCCGCCTCGTCGGTGCCTTCGCGGCAGGGCCCATCCTGAACCCACTCACCGCGCGCAGCCAGCTCGAGGGCGGTATGATCTGGGGCCTCGGCTCGGCGCTCCTTGAGCAGACGGTGCTTGACCGCGGGGTCTATCGCAACGCCGATTTCGCGGAATACCTCGTCGCAACGGCCGCCGATGCGCCGGAGATCGAGGCCATTCTTCTACCCGACGCCGATCCTCAGGCGAATCCGCTGGGCCTCAAAGGCCTCGGCGAACTCGGCATCATCGGGGTCAACGCGGCGATTGCGAACGCCGTTCACCACGCCACGGGCCGGCGCATCCGGCGGCTCCCGATCCGGGGCGAGGATCTGATGGAGAGCGCCGTCCGCTGAAGCGAGCGCCGGTTCGGCATAAGACGCCTGGGACGGCCGGATATCCGCCCCATTGCCCGGTCGCAGCGCGGTCGGACCTATCGCGGGCGTCCACCGGCCCTTACCTCGGCCGTACCATCTCCTATCTAGAGCGTCGGTGCGGCGAAATGGCCGCGCGGGGACTGGATCGGGTGATGCGTTCGACCTCTTCGATGCCGCGAATCTCGCCGAGCGGGGATGCCGGCCTGCGACCCTGGGTGCTGGCCCGGGCGCTCAGCACGCTGATCGCACTGGCCTGTGCGGCGTGCCTGTCCGGCTGCGGCGCCATCAACCGGGTTCCCACCCTGGAGGAGCAGGCCAAATCGGCCTGGAGCGAGGTGCAGAACCAGTATCAGCGCCGGGCCGACCTGATCCCGAACCTCGTCGAGACGGTGAAGGGCTATGCCCAGCAAGAGAAGGATGTGTTGATCGGGGTAACCGAGGCGCGGGCCAAGGCGTCGAGCGTCAAGGTCGACAGCGGGACCGTGAGCGATCCTGAGAAGTTCCGCGCTTTCCAGGACGCTCAGAACCAGCTCAGCGGTGCACTCGGCCGGCTTCTGGTGACGGTCGAGCGCTATCCCGACCTGAAGTCGAACCAGAACTTCCTGGCCCTGCAATCGCAGCTCGAGGGCACCGAGAACCGTATCGCCGTCGCGCGGCGCGACTACATCCAAGCCGTGCAGGCCTACAACACCGAGATTCGCACCATCCCTGGCCGCTGGATTGCTGGTATCTTCTACCCGGAATCGAAGCCGATGGAGACCTTCACGGCGACGCCGAATTCAGAGCGCCCGCCGAACGTGAAGTTCTAGCGCGCGGTCGGCATGGTCCGGCACGCAATCAGGCTCGGCGCTCTTGCGGCCTGCGGCCTGCTGATGGCCCTCGTGGTCTCGGCTCTGCCGGTCCGGGCCGCCGAGCTGACCTTTCCCGACCTCTCCGGTCGGGTCGTCGACGACGCCGGCATCCTGACGGCGGAGCAGCGGGCGGCGATTTCCGCAACGCTGAAGGCCCACGAGGACAACACGTCGGATCAGGTCGTGGTGGCCACCGTGAAGACCCTCCAGGGCACCACGGTCGAGGACTACGCCAACCGCCTGTTCCGAGCGTGGAAGCTTGGTCACGCCAAGACCGACAACGGCGTACTGCTGTTGGTGGCTCCGGCCGAGCGCAAGGTCCGCATCGAAGTCGGGTACGGGCTTGAGGGGACGATCACCGACGCGCTCTCCCGCGTGATCATCGCGAGCGCGATCACTCCGCGCTTCAAGCAGGGAGATTTCTTCGGCGGAATCTCGGCCGGGATCGACGGCATTCTGTCGCTCCTTTCTTCGGACGCCGGCGTATCGAAGTCTTCAGCCGGGAACGCACGGCCCCGCCCATCCGGACGGCAGGAGCGGGCCGACGCGGTCGACCCGCTGCAGGTGGCCGTGTTCGTCGGGCTCTTTCTCGTGATCCTCTTTCTTGCGTGGCGGATGAATCGGTCCGGGCGCCGGGGTGGGTTCGTGGTTCTGCCCGGACCGGGAGGCGGCTGGAGTGGCGGCACCTGGGGCGAAGGCGGATCGGGCGGCTTCGGCGGTGGGGCGGATGGCGGGTTCGGTGGCGGCGGCGGATCGTCCGGCGGGGGAGGGGCCTCGGGTGACTGGTAGATCCCTGCTCCCTGACTCTGCCGCCCGCTTGCGGGTCGCTGAAGCGGTGACGCGTGCCGAGGCCGGCACCGCGGGTGAGATCGTCGTGATGCTGAGCGGTCGGGCCGGCCGCTACCGGTCCACATTCCTGACGGCGGCACTCGGTTTGAGCGTTCTCGCGCCCTGGCTTCTCACGTGGATGACCTCTTGGAGTCCGGCGACCATCCTTCTGGTGCAGGCCGCGACCGTGGCCGGTTTCCTCGCAGCAGGACTTTACCAGCCGCTACGCATTGCCCTGGTTCCGGCCTCGCTCCGGCGCGCGCGCGTTCGAGAGGCTGCGATCCTGGCGTTCCGCGCGCGCGGCCTGTCGCGGACGCGCAGGCGGACCGGATTGCTGCTTTATGTCGCGCTGGCCGAACGCCATGCGGAGATCGTGGCCGATGCCGGGGTGATGGCACGTGTCGGACCCGAACCGTGGCGAGATATTCTGGCCAACCTCGCCGTGGCGCTCGCGGCTGGCCGCGTGGAAGAGGGGCTCGCCGCGGCGGTGGGTCAGCTCGGGACCTGCCTCTCGCAGGTGCTGCCGGCCGGTCCGAACGATCCCGACGAGCTACCGAACCGGGTGGTGATCGCCGATTGAGCGATGTCTCGGTCCCGATGAGGGACGCCACCACGGCTCGGAAAGAAGGATATCGCTCAAGTCAGTCGATCCGCGTTCAGGGCTGAGACAGGGCTGCGCATTTTCCCGTGATCAAGGGATCGGTTTGGTTGGTCCTCCCGTTGCTTGGCCCGAGACCCGGCCGCGTCGGCCGTGTTCGACGGAACGCCTGAACAGGGCGATCGACCATGCGCGACACCCGCTGCCAGATCACGCTCGAGACCCGCGACGGGCGCCGCGTCGTTTCGGCTCTGTCCGAACGTGAAGCGGCTCTGAAGGCCGAATCGGTGCTGCGCCAGTATGAAAGCCAAGCCCTCACGGTCGGGTTCTGTGTCGATTGCGCCGACCGCGATGCCGGCCGCCGCATCGCCACCTACCTGATCGACTTGGCCCTGGAGCTGGATCTCGCCTGAGCGGAGTGCTCTGGGACGATCGAACCTGGCCTCGGGGCGGTTCGCCGTTCGGAGCGCGGCCCGTGACATGAGAGAATCGGAGCGGCGATTGACGTGGCGCTTGCTGACGCCCGGCCAGCGCGAAATGCTGACGCAAATCGCCCGCGAGGGCCCGCTGCTGGAGGTCCGGCCGTGGCAGATGCGCACCGTCCGCGCGCTGCTGGCTCGGAAGCTCCTCCGCCCGAAGGATCGCGTGCTCGACGGCCGTGACCATCCGGGCCTCTGGTTCCTCAGCCGACACGCGCTTCGCCTCATACCGCACCATCTGCGCCATCGCAGTGAGCCGTCGCCTGGGCCGGTCGACGCGAGGGAGGCAGGGGATCCGTGAGCGGCCCACGTCTCCGGCCCCTTCGTCCACGGGACTGGGCCTATTGCGGCACACCGGCCCTCGCCGACGCGTTCCCCACCCTATGAGCAACGATCTCGCCTTCGACACGATCCTGATCCGGCTGGCGCTGAGCTTTGTCGCAGCCGCCCTACTGGGCTGGAACCGCGAGGAGTTCGGCCATCCGGCCGGCTTGCGCACCCAGGTCCTCATCGGCCTCGCTGCCTGCACCGCGATGCTGCTCGGCAACTGGATGCTCGTCTGGACGAGCGATCCGCATAACGGCGCGCTCCGCTTCGACTTGATGCGCCTCGCCCAGGGAATTCTCGCCGGGATCGGCTTCATCGGTGCCGGCACCATCCTGAAGCAGGGCAACATCATCCGGGGCATCACCACCGCCGCCACGGTGTGGCATACGACCGTGATCGGGCTCTGCTTCGGGGCCGGGGCGTGGCGCCTCGGCTGTGCCGCGACGCTCGTTGCCCTCATCAGCCTCTCTGGCCTGGGCCGGGTCGAGACCTTGCTGCGCCGGCGCAGCTACGGGACCGTCACGGTGGAATTCGACGCCGAGGCGACCGGGCACGCGGCGCTGCTCGACCTCCTGAAGCGCGCGGGCTTCGACCTGCGCTCAAGCGCCCTGGAACAGGACGGGACGCATGGGCTGCTGCGGTGCCTCGGCGCCCATGGCGGAGATGAACCGGGCTGGGCTCTCGATCTGATCGGCCGGCTGCGGGCCACCGTGGGCGTCCGCCGGGTTGTCTGGGAGGACATGGGATGACCGGGCCATCGAATCAGCCGGGAATGGTCGCCGTCCATGATCAGCACAGACGGCACGCGCCGGCCGGTGCGGCGCCCACAGCGCACCCGATGGCCCGGTTTGCCGGTTCGTCGAGGAGACGCGTGTTCAAATAGGGATCTGGAGACGCCGATCTGATGCACTGAGGTCGGAGACAGCTCTCAGGGGCCGGGCGTCCAAGAGGGGCGATCGGATCGGCAGGAGCGTTCGATTTCAGCGTCGGTTATCGGACACGGGCCCGACGCCCGTTTCATCCCGAGCCGGCGCAAAATTCACGAACGATTGATGAACAGGGTTATAAGGTCGGCGGTAAAGGCCCGAGCCGCTCTCCCGCGGTCGCGGCCCGCCGAGCTCGGCGACCCGTGCTTCAAACACCACGATGGGTAGATCCCGCGCATGAACATTCACATGCGGCCCTCGGCGGGCCGCGAAGCCGAGGTGCTCGACCACCGGCGCCACTGCAAGATCGCCGCATCGCCGCACGCCTACGTGCGCGGCAGTACGGCGCGGTTCTACCGCTGGCTTGCCGAACTGCCCTCCGGGCGCCTGCCGGCGGGGCCGCCCGTCTGGATCTGCGGCGATTGCCATGTCGGGAACATCGGAGCGCTCGCCGATACCGATGGTCGGATCGGCTTCCAGATCCGAGACCTCGATCAGACGGTGATCGGAAACCCGGCGCACGATCTGGTTCGTCTCGCCCTGTCGCTCGTCACATCGGCGCTCGCCTCGCCATTGCCGGGTATCGTGGTGACGCGGATGATCGAGGCGATGGTGGCGGGCTATGCCGATGGCCTCGGGGGCGAGGCGGTCGATCCGGAGCAGGAATCGGCGATCGTTGCCACGACGCGCCGTCGCGCGATCGGCCGACGTTGGCGCGATCTGTCAGCCGAGCGGATGGACGGCAAATCGGGCCGTCTGCCCCGCGGAAAGCGCTTCTTCGACCTCAACGCTGAGGAATGGGATTCCTGCCTCGCCTTGGCGGCCGATCCGGCCCTCGCCAGCATCGTCCTGGGGCTCGACCCAGACGAGACCGCCGGAGTCACGCTCGTCGACGCCGCCTATTGGATCAAGGGGTGCAGTTCGCTCGGTCGCCTGCGCTACGCTGGCCTCGTGCGCCTCGACCGGCGCAAGGGCCGTCCGAAATTCGCGCTCATCGACGTGAAGGAGGCTGTCGCCGCTCTCGCCCCTGTCGCGCCCGGCGCCGAGATCCCGACGGATCATGCGGTTCGAGTGGTGGACGGCGCACGTGCCCTCTCGCCGCTCCTGGGCCAGCGCATGATCGCGGCGCGGTTCGGCGAGACACCCGTCACCGTGCGCGAGTTGCTGCCGCAGGATCTCAAGATCGACGCGGAGCAATTCTCGAAGGGCGAGGCCGCCCGGGCCGCCGCGCACCTGGCCGCCATCGTCGGGCGCGCCCACGGCCGCCAGATGGACGCGGCGGCGCGCCGGTCCTGGGCCGCCACGGTCACCGCTGCGGGGGAGGGCGACGCGCCGCAATGGCTCTGGGCCGTCGTCATCGATCTCATGGGCCTGCACCAGAGCGGCTATCTGGAACATTGCCGCCGCCTCGCCGACGGGCAGCCCTGATGCGATAAACGCGGATTTGTGCGTGTATCCAAGGATCTCCACAACCTGAGAGTTTACGGCTCCTTCAGACACATGGATTAAGTCTCTGGGGGACCGCGAAGGATGGTGCCGGCTCCCGCAGGGGCGCAGCGCCCGGTCAATCTTCCGTGGTGGCCGACGCCGGCAGGCGGGCGGCCTCCACATCGTCCGCCGTCGGAACGTCGATGCCGATCCGAGACCTCCCCAGCGTGACCGCGATCCGGACCCTCGGCGAGGCGGTGCCGATCGACGGCGGCGACACCATCGCCCTCTGCCTCGTTCAGTCGGACGGCGCCGAATTGGGCCTGCTGATCCCGCATCAGCTCTGCGTGCACCTGATCGCCAAGCTCGGCGACGCCGTGGCGCTCGCCGAGATGGGCCGGATCGGCCGCGAGCCCAGCCTAGCGCGCTAACACGACGCATCCGCAACCATCGCGGATCGCCGAACCGCTGACCGCGACCTTCGAGACAGCGGTCCGATCAGGGCAGCGACGGGGCCTTGTCGGCGCGGCGCAGGACATTGCGGGGCCGTACCAGCGCCGTCCGGCCGAGACGGCGGCCCGGCTCCTCGACGAAGCGGTAGGACAGGCACGCGACGATCCAGAGCAGGCCGAGAAAGCCCACCGCCACGAGATCGCCGCGCACGGGGTGCCCAGCGGGCCCGAGATCGCCAACGCGTTTCAGGACGCTCAGGCTGATCAGGAACAGCGGGTACTGCACCAGGTAGAGCGAGAACGAGATCCGGCCGAGGTGCTGGCAGACCGTGCCGTTGAGGATCCGAGCGAGGGGGCCGCGGTCGGCATGAAGCGCGGCCACCAGGGCGGCGAACAGCAGCGGGGCGAGCGCGACGGTGGCGTTGCCGAGGCTCGCGACCACCAGGATCGCGGCGACGAGCGGAAGCTGCACCCGCTCCGCCCAGGCGGGGAGGGCCTTCTCCGTCGCGAGTCGCTCCAGCAGCACGCCCACCGAGAAACCTGCGAGGCAGCGCACGAGGCCGCCCTGGATCGGCAGATCGAGGGTGCCGTACCACGCAACAAGAAACACGTCGGCGCACAGCCCCGCGACCGCGGCCGCCGCCAGCCGGCTGGTGCGCTGCGTCAGGCCGGACCAGGCCGCCAGGGCGAACAGCAGGTAGGCCAGCGCCTCGACGCTGATGCTCCAACTCGGGGCGTTCCAGCCGGTCTGCCCGACGCCCCCCCAGGCATGGATCAGGAGCAGGTTGGCGACGAGGGCGCCGACGCCGTTCGGCCCCGTAAACGGCGGCACGTCCGGCATCGCGCCGCGCTGGAAGGCAGCGAGCTTGAGAAGCTCGAGCCCGACGAGGCAGGCGAGGGTCACGAGGTGCAGCGGGTAGATCCGCAGGATGCGCCGCTTCAGGAAACGGCCGACGGCTTGTCCCTCGGTCAGGCGGGTGCCGTAGGACCGGGCGATGACGAAGCCCGAGAGGATGAAGAACAGGTCGACGGCGAGGTAGCCGCTGCGCAGAGGCGCAAGTTCCTGAAGGTGGGTCGTCCAGGGAATGTGGAACAGGACGATCCAGACCGCCGCTATGCCGCGCAAGCCGTCGAGTGCGCCGAGGCGCGGGGTTGTGGCGTTCAGGGTCGGCACAGCGGGGATCTCGCGCTCCGTCATCCTGACGGCGGCTTGCAAGGCCGGCGCCGGCTCTGACGCCGCGACGGGTGTGCGGATCTGGTGCCGTCCCTGCGCTGGTGTGTCAGTCCGGGGCAGGGAACGCCCCCGGCGATCGGGGCATTCCTCGGCTCGTCAGCCATTCCGGCTTGTGGAGTTTCCGATGCGCCGTCTCATCCTTGCAATCGCCGCCGCCAGCGCCCTCGCGGGTGCCGCCGCCGGGCCTGCCCTCGCCGTGGACGACAACCAGAAGACTCCGACCCGCGCGCCGGAATTCGCGACGGTGCCGCAGGACGCTGTGCTGAGCTACAACCTGATCGGTCTCAACCTGGTCGATGGCCAGCAGAACAAGGTCGGCGAGATCAAGGATCTGGTGATCGAGAACGGCAAGCTCGCCGGCTATATCCTCTCGGTCGGCGGCTTCCTCGGGATGGGCGAGCATTACGTCGCGGTGAAGCCCGATTCGATCGCGCTCGGCTACGACGCCGACGGAAAGAAGTGGAAGGCGATCATCGGGGCGAGCAAGGACCAGCTCAAGGCGGCCCCGGAATTCAAGTACGCGGGCAAGTTCGACCGCAAGTAACCGAAACGGGGCCGAAGCCGGCGCGGAGCCGGCTTCGGCGTTGTCGGCTACGCGTCGGGCCCGGCCATCGCGGGCCCGCCAAGCGCGTGCCCAGCCATCAGTTCGAGGGCGCGGACCATTCCCGAATGGTCCCAACCCTTGCCGCCATGCGCGGCGCAGGTGTTGAACAGTTCCTGCGCCGTCGCGGTGTTGGGCAGGGACACGCCGAGCGCGCGGGCGCCCTCAAGCGCGAGGTTCAGGTCCTTCTGGTGCAGCTCGATCCGGAAGCCCGGGTCGAAGGTGCGCTTGCACATGCGCTCCCCGTGGACCTCAAGGATGCGCGAGGCGGCGAAGCCGCCCATCAGGGCCTGGCGGACCCGCACGGGATCGGCGCCAGCCTTCGCCGCGAAGACGAGGGCCTCGGCCACCGCCTCGATGTTGAGGGCGACGATGATCTGATTGGCCACCTTCGTGGTTTGGCCGTCGCCGTTGCCGCCGACCAAGGTGATGTTCTGCCCCATCGCCTCGAACAGAGGCTTCGCCCGGTCGAAGGCGGCCTCGGGACCGCCCACCATGATGGTGAGGGATCCGGCCTTCGCGCCGACCTCGCCGCCCGACACCGGCGCGTCGAGATAGTCGCAGCCGCGCTCGTTGATGCGGCGGGCAAAATCCTTCGTGGCGATGGGTGAGATCGAACTCATGTCGATCACCGTCCGGCCGGGCGTCAGGGCTTGGGCGACGCCGTCGGAGCCGAACAGCACGGCTTCGACCTGGGGCGTGTCGGGCACCATCAGGATGATGGTCTCGGCCTGCTCGGCCACGGCCCGCGCGGTGTCGCAGGCAATTCCACCGGCCGCGATCAGGTCTTCGGGGACCGGCCGCGAGCCCGATTTGAGGTAGAGGGTATGGCCGGCCTTGATCAGGTTGGCGGCCATCGGCCGTCCCATGATGCCGAGCCCGATGAATCCGATCTTCATGGCGGTTCGATCCCGTCGCAGTTGCGGCTCAGGCGCCGGCCTTGAAGCGGGCGGCGAGGGCCTCCGAGCTTCTGGCAAGCAGCCCCATATCGGACCCGACCGCGGTGAAGCGGGTGCCCGCAGCCACGTAGTGGTGGGCGAGATCCTCGTTGGCCGTGAGGATGCCGGCGCTCTTGCCGGTCCGAGCGATGCGCCGGATCGCGTCCTCGATGACCGCCACCACCTCCGGGTGGTTCTGCTGGCCGAGATAGCCGAGGCTGGTGGAGAGGTCGCCGGGTCCGATGAAGACGCCATCGACGCCCTCGACACCCGCGATCTCCTCGAGATTGTCGAGGGCGCGCCGGGACTCGATCTGCACCGCCACGAAGATCTCGGCCTCGCAGCGAGCGTGATAGTCGGGAATGCGTCCGAAGCGGGCGGCCCGCGGCGCCTGCGAGAAGCCGCGCACGCCGCGCGGCGCATAGCGGGTCGCCGCGACGGCGCGAAGGGCCTGCTCGCCGTCGTCGATATTGGGGATCATCAGCGATTGCGCCCCGGTGTCGAGGATACGCTTGATCGTGATCGGTTCGTCGCTCGGCACCCGCACCATGGCGTGGGCCTCGCCCTCCATGATCGATTGGAGCTGGCCGTAGATGTCGCGCAGGTCGTTGGCCGAGTGCTCCATGTCGAGGAGCAGCCAGTCGAAGCCCGAGCCCGAGACGATCTCGGTGGAGATCGGGCTGGCGAGGCTGCACCACAGGCCGACCTGCTGGCGGCCCTCGGCGAGCGCGGCCTTGAAGCGGTTCTTCAGGATGTCCATCGTCGTCTCCTCCGGTTGTCCGTTCAGCGAACGAGGCACGGGCGCTTGTTGTCGAAGGTCCAGTTCGGGATCAGGAACTGCATCGCCGCCGCGTCGTCGCGGGCGCCGAGACCGTGCTCGCGGTAGAGCGCGTTGGCGGCCTCGACCTCGGCCCAATCGATCTCGATCCCGAGGCCCGGACGCTCCGGTACGGCCACCAGCCCGCCGCGGATCTCCAGGGGCTCCCGGGTGAGGCGCTGGCCGTCCTGCCAGATCCAGTGGGTGTCGATCGCCGTCACGGCGCCGGGGGCTGCCGCTGCCACGTGGGTGAACATGGCCAGCGACACATCGAAGTGGTTGTTGGAATGCGAGCCCCAGGTCAGGCCGTGATCGCGGCAGAGCTGGGCCACCCGGACCGAGCCGGCGAGCGTCCAGAAATGCGGGTCGGCCAGGGGGATGTCGACGCTGCCGAGCTGGATCGCGTGGGTCATCTGCCGCCAGTCGGTGGCGATCATGTTGGTGGCCGTGGGCAGCCCGGTGGCGCGGCGGAACTCGGCCATGATCTCGCGGCCGGAGAATCCATTCTCGGCTCCGCACGGGTCCTCGGCATAGGCCAGCACGTGGCCCTGGCCCTTGCACAGGCGGATCGCTTCCGCGAGCGACCACGCGCCGTTCGGGTCGAGGGTGACGCGCGCCTTCGGAAAGCGCTCGTGGATCGCGGTGACCGCCGCGATCTCCGCTTCGCCGGAGAGGACGCCCCCCTTCAGCTTGAAATCATTGAAGCCGTAGCGCTCGTAAGCCGCCTCGGCGAGGCGGGCGATCGCCTCCGGCGTCAAGGCTTCCTCGTCGCGCAGGCGCATCCAGCCGTCGCGGGCCTCCGGTTCGCGGTAGCCGAGATCCGTCCGGCGGCGATCCCCGACATAGAACAGGTAGCCCAGCATCTCGACGGCGTCGCGTTGCTGGCCCTCGCCGAGCAGCGCCGCCACCGGCACGTTGAGGAACTGGCCGAGGAGGTCGAGGAAGGCCGATTCGACGGCCGTGACCGCGTGGATCGCGACGCGCAGGTCGAAGGTCTGCAGGCCGCGCCCGCCCGTGTCCCGGTCGGCGAAGCGGGCGCGCATGGCGTTGAGCACCGCGTTCCAGGCACCGAGCGGGGTGCCGACCACGAGGTCGCGGGCCTCCTCCAGGGTCTGACGAATGCGCTCACCGCCGGGCACCTCGCCGAGCCCCGTCGCGCCGGTGGAATCGGTAAGCACCACGAGGTTGCGGGTGAAGTAAGGACCGTGCGCGCCGCTCAGGTTCAGCAGCATGCTGTCCCGGCCGGCAACCGGAATGACCCGCATCTCGGTAACGACGGGGCTGCGCGACAGGCCCTGCGGTGCGGGCTGGCGAGTTTCCTTCTCCATAGGCGCTCTCCACTGTCCCGGCGTCTGGCGCGCCTTGAGCGCTCCCGTTCTAGTCCCCCGCTTCGATGCCGGTCCAAGCCAAAGACTGGATCGACCCATGCCCGATCGGTATCGGTTGTCTCACATGCCCAGCACGGCCTCGAGGACGGCGCCGAGGATCGGGTTGTCGTGGTCGCGGCGCCACGTGAGGAAGAGTTCGGCGGGTCGGGGCCGGGCGAGGATCAGTGGCCGGAAGGTCACGCCGTCGAAACGCAGGCGCTCGGCCGCCGCCGGCACGAGGGCGAGCCCGAGCCCGGCGCGCACAAGCGCGAGGATCGAGTGGATCTGCGTCAGTTGCTGGCGCACGCTCGGCTGCACGCCGACCTCGGCCAGAAGGCCGACCACGAGATCGTGGAAGTAGCGCGCCTCGTTGGGCGCATAGGCGATGAACGGCTCACCCGAGAAATCCTCCGGGGCCATCGCGCGACGCTCTGCGAAGGGGTGATTGCTGGGAAGGGCGACGATCAGCGGCTCGGCCAGCACCCGCGTGGCCTCGAGCTCGGGATGCGTGACGGGCGGGCGCAGGAGCCCTGCATCGATCTGGCCGGACAGCAGCCCCTCGACCTGATCCTTGCTCACCATCTCGCGCAGGGCCAGAGTGACCTCGGGAAGCGCGGTGCGGCAGGCGGTAATGAGGCGAGGCAGGAAATCGTAGGCGGAAGCCGCGGTGAAGCCGAGCTTCAGCGTGCCCGAGCGCCCCGCGGCGACCTGCCGGGTGACGTAGGCCGCGGATTCGGCGAGTCGTAGGATGTGGCGCGCCTCCGGCAGAAGACTGCGTCCGGCCGCGGTGAGCCGCACGGACCGGCTCGTCCGATCGAGAAGCTGGACGTCGAGGACACGCTCGAGAACTTGAATCTGCCGGGAGAGCGGCGGCTGCGTCATGTTCAGACGGGTCGCCGCTCGTCCGAAATGGAGTTCCTCGGCCACCGCGACGAAGCAGCGGAGCTGGCTGAAATCGAGCATGCGGCCCTCGGCACGCGGCACGCGACTCAGCAGGTGCCGGCTCCCCTTGTATTCACGTAGAGAGCGTAGATCGAATGGGTCGCGGCCATGAGCAGGCGGTTGCGCTGGGGGCCGCCGAAGCAGAGGTTGGCGCAGCGCTCCGGCAGGCGGATGCGCCCGATCATCCTGCCGGCCGGGGAGATCACGACGACGCCGTCCTCGGCTTCGCCCATGCCCCAGCCGCACCAGAGATTGCCGTCGATATCAGCCCGGAACCCATCGGCGGTTCCGCGCCCGCAATCGAAATGAACGCGGCCGTTGATGGTGCCGGTCTCGGTCACGTCGTAGGCGCGGATCAGACGATTGGGCACGGCCCGCCCCTCGATGACGTAGAGGATGCGCTCGTCGGGTGAGAAGCAGAGGCCGTTCGGCCCGCGCACCCCTTCAACCGCGACGCTCGCCGCACCGGTTCGCGGATCGAGCCGGTAGACGGTGTCGGGCAGCTCGGGCGCTGCCATCTGCTCGTAGGGATTCGGGCCGTAGGCCGGATCGGTGAACCAGATCGAGCCGTCCGACCGGCACACGACGTCGTTCGGCGAGTTGAGGCGCCTGCCCGCGAATGCGTCGATCAACGTGGTCAGGCTGCCGTCGTGCTCGGTGCGGACGACGCTGCGCGTGGCGTGCTGGCAGGTGATCAGCCGGCCCTCGCGGTCGCGGGTGTTTCCGTTGGCGTAGCGCGCGGGCTTTCGGAAGACCGAGAGCGCGCCGCTCTCGGCGTCCCAGCGCATGATCCGGTCGTTGGTCACGTCGCTGAGGAGCAGCATCCCCATGTCGCCGAACCAAACGGGCCCTTCGGCCCAGCGCAGGCCCGTCGCGACGCGCTCCACGGTGGCGAGCGCGAGGCGGTACGCGTTGAAGGCGGGGTCGAGAACCTCAACGGCCGGGTCGGGGAGCCGCTGCGAGGGCTCCCATCCGGCAGCGACCGTAGAACCTCCCGAAAGGGACGCGGCTGCGGCGAGGCAGGCTCCGCCGCCGAGCAGTCTGCGGCGATCGATCGACATCGCGAGACCTCAGTGCAGCTCGACGCGGCGGATCTCGCCGACGACGAAGAGGTAGCAGATCACCGCGACCAGGGCGTTGAGCCCGACGAAGACCAGGGCGCCGTTGAACGAGCCGGTGGTCTGGACGATGTACCCGATGGCGATGGGCGTGGTGATCCCTGCGGTGTTACCGAAGGTGTTGAACAGGCCGCCCGAAAGGCCGCCGGTTTCGCGCGGCGACGTGTCGGAAACGACGGCCCAGCCCAGCGCACCGATGCCCTTGCCGAAGAAGGCCAGCGCCATCAGGCCGACAACCAGGGAATCCGCCTGCACGTAGTTGCAGCCGATGATGACCATCGAGAGCAGCATGCCGGCGACGATCGGGATCTTGCGCGCGGCAGTGAGCGAGTACCCGCGCCGAAGCAGAACATCCGAGATCCAGCCGCCGAGGATGCCGCCGACGAAGCCGCAGAGGGCGGGCAGGACCGCGGCAAAGCCCGCCTGCAGGATCGAGAGGCCACGCTCCTTCACAAGATAGACCGGGAACCATGTGAGGAAGAAATAGGTCAGCGTTGTGATGCAATATTGGCCGACATAGATCCCGAGCAGCATGCGGTTGCCGAGGAGCTGCCGGATCGTGCGGCCGGCGTTGCCCTTGGCCCGTGTGCCCTGGCCGTCCATGTCGAGCAGCGCGCCGCCCTGCTCGATGTAGTCACGCTCGCCCTGGTTGACGCCCGGGTGCTCCTTCGGACCGTGGATCGTCTGGATCCAGACCAGCGCGAAGGCGATTCCGATGGCGCCCATCAGCGTGAAAACGTGGTGCCAGCCAAAATGATGCACCACCCAACCCATCAGCGGCGTGAAGAGAACCGTGGCGAAGTACTGGGCGGAATTGAAGAAGGCCGAAGCGGTGCCGCGTTCTTCAGTCGGAAACCAAGCCGCCGTAATCCGCGCATTGGCGGGAAAAACAGGAGCTTCTGCAAGGCCGACTAGGAGGCGTAGGGCGAACAGCACCGCAACGGCCGTAAAGCCTGCGAAGAAGCCGACCGCGCCCTGCATCAATGTGAAGGTCGACCATAGTAAGATCGCTGCAGCATAGACCCATTTTGCGCCATAGCGGTCCAGCAGCCAGCCGCCGGGCAGCTGCGCCAGTACATAGGACCACGCGAAGGCGGAGAAGACATAGCCCATCGCGACCGCGTCGAGACCAAGATCCTTGGCGAGAGATGGACCGGCAATTGAGAGGGTCGCGCGATCTGCATAGTTGATCGTTGTCGCGATGAACAACATTGAAACTATGAGGAGCCGCACGCGGCTCCGCTTCGCCGTGGTCAGGGCCAGACCTGCATCCATGGACGTGCTCCCTATGATGGGCCGCCCGACGGTCGCCGTGACAGCCCTCGTCGCTCTTACGTGACAGCGGGCGACGTTGCAGGATCACGCTAGAACCATGCACGAGTACAGGTCCAACACAAAGCCTAAATCGATCGATGCGGATTCTGCATCGATTGTCTGTTATTAGATGCTTGACGAAGGATTATGCTCGGCGGCGCTGAAACGAGAGTGAGATCTGTCAACTAGTTCCGAAAGGGCGAAAGCTATTATCCACGATCGAGATTGGTGAATTGAACCTTGCCAATATTCCTCGAAATCACGGCGCAAAACAGGAGGGATTCTTTCATGTGTCTGGGATACCGTCACTTCGGACTGGCTCAAGGAGCGGATGGTGACGGCAGCGAGTTGGAAGTTGCAGGTCCATCAACCAGGACCTCTGCCGGTCCGGGGCATGCTTGCGGAAATCTGTGGGATGCCTGGGGTGCTCACGACGATGCTGCGCAGCATGGTCGATGCATGGCCCGATGCTGCCTACACGGAGAGGGGGTTTGAGACGCGGATCTTGGGGCAGCGCGCCGTCTTTCTCTGCGATCCGGTCCTGATCCGTCAGCTACTTGTGGAGGAAGCGAACGCCCTGGAACGCGAAGCGGTGATGAGCCGCGCGCTGCAGCCCGCGCTCGGATCGGGGCTGCTCACGGCGGACGGCGCGCATTGGCGCGGGCAGCGGCGCATCACGGCGCCGATGTTCCATCCCGGCCGGGTCCGGAGCTTCGTGCCCGCCATGGCGGAGGCCGCCGCCGCGACGCGGACGCGCTGGCTGGAGCGCAGAGAGGACGCGCCCCTCGACATCCTGCACGAGATGATGCGCACGACCCTCGATATCATCGTGGCCACGATGGCCTCGGGCGACGGCGATCTCGACGGGCCGCGCTTCGGCGCCGCGATGGAGCGCTATCTCGGGCAGACCAACTGGAAGATCGCCTATGCGAGCCTGGGCCTGCCGGCCTGGATGCCGCATCCCGGATCGCGCCGCGGCGCGGGCGCGGCGCGCTACCTGCGCGAGGCGGTGCGCCGGATGATCGTCGCCCGGCGCGCGGCGGGCGGCGGCGGCACGGACCTGCTCGGCCTCCTGCTCGCGGCGCGCGATCCCGAGACCGGCGAGCCGGTCCCGGATTCCTGGATCGTCGACAACCTGATCACCTTCGTGGCCGCCGGCCACGAGACGACGGCGCTCGCCCTGACCTGGTGCCTGCGCCTCATCGCCGACCATCCCGCGGTGGAGGCGCGCCTGCGCGCCGAGATCGCCGCGCAGGACCTCGACCTTCGCGCCGACCCGAGCGGGATCGACCGGCTGCCCTACGCCCGGCAGGTGGTGCAGGAGGCGATGCGGCTCTATCCGCCGGCGCCGCTTCTCGTCCGGCGGACGATCCGCCCCGTCCGGCTCGGCGGGACGACGATACCGGCCGGCCGTGCCGTCCACGTGCCGATCTACGCGCTGCACAGGCACCGCAGCCTGTGGGATCGTCCGGACGCCTTCGATCCCGACCGGTTCGAACCCGCCGCCGTGGCCGGTCGCGACCGCTACGCCTACCTTCCGTTCGGCGCGGGGCCACGCGTCTGCATCGGGATGGGCCTCGCCCTCACCGAGTGCATCGCCGTCCTGGCGACGCTGCTCCCGGCCTTCCACTTCCACGCGGCCTCTTCCGAGATGCCGGCGACGCGCTTCCGCGTGACGCTGCGCCCGCACGGCGGAATGCCGATGCGGGTGACGCCGCGCCAGGGCCGGCCCTGAGAACCCGTCCAGGATCGTAGAGACCGACGATGCCGATCTTCAGGCAGAGCCTGCACCGGAACGCCGTGGGCGATCGCTACGCGCAGGAGACGCGGCGCGAGCAGCTCGACGAGACGCTGCAGCTCGCGAACTACTCGGCCATCACCCATTTCGCCGTCGTCGTGGTGATCGCGTCCCTGTTCTGGGGACAGGGGATGAACGCCTACCTGCTCGCGCTCGCGGGCACGATCACCGTCATCATCGCGGCGACGGTCGCCGTGACCTGGCACTACCGCACGACCTTCCGGGGCGCCGTCTCGGAGCGCGCGATCCGGCGCGGCTTCCGGATCTCGCAGGGACTCGCGCTCGGACTCGGATCGGCGTGGGGCACGATGCCCGCGATGCTGTTCGAACAGGCCGACGTGGGCTACCGGCTGGTCATCGTCGCCACCGCCGCGGGCCTGATCTCGGATGCCTACGTGCTCGGGCCGATCTTCTCGGTGTCGCTGCTGTTCACGGTGCCGGTGGTCATCGGCTCGTTCATCGCCCTGACCGGCTGCGAGGCGCCGATCGGCGGCTACATCTCGGGGCTTCTCGGCATCTACGCCACCTTCGTCCTGATCAGCACGAGGCGGATGAGCACGCTGTCCTACCAGCGCATCCTCGATCGGGTGGTGGTCAAGCACCAGGGTCAGACCATCGGGCTTCTGCTCAACGACTTCGAGGAGGGGGCGACCGACTGGCTGTGGGAGACCGATACGGACGGACGGCTGATCTACGTGCCGGTCCGGATGGCGTCGGCCCTCGGGCTGCCGCCCCAGACGTTGCAGAACCGGACCCTCGTCGACCTGCTCGCGGCCCATAGTCCGGACGCGGAGGCGCAGGGCGCGCAGGCCGTGCTCGCCGCGATCGCGGCGCGGACCCCCTTCCGCGACATCGCCGTGGCCCTCGATGCCCCCGCCGGATTGCGCTGGGTGAGCCTGAACGGGAAGCCGTTCTTCCACGAGGACGGCAGCTTCGCGGGCTATCGCGGCGTCGGCTCCGACACCACCCTCGGCCGCGAGGCGGAGGCGCGGATCGGCTATCTCGCGAGCCACGACGTTCTCACCGGCTTGCCGAACCGCTCCTCCTTCCAGGAGGCCCTCGCGCGCGCCTGCTCGGGCGGGCGGGAGAGCCCCTCGGTCGCTCTGCTCTATCTCGACCTCGACGGCTTCAAGGCCGTGAACGACGGGATGGGCCACGGGGCCGGCGACCGCGTGCTCGAGTCGGTCGCGAGGCGGCTTACGGCCGCTGCCGGACCGGGCATGACGGCGTTCCGCCTCGGCGGAGACGAGTTCGCGATCCTGCAGGCCTGCGACGCCCGCGCGGAGTCCGAGGATCTGGCGACCCGCATCGTCGCGGAGCTCGGCCGGCCCTTCCGCATCGAGGTGACGCAGGTGGAGATCGGCGTCAGCATCGGCATCGCCCACATCCCGGAGAGCGGGGAGGACCCCGCCACCGTCCTCAGCAACGCCGACCTCGCGCTCTACGCCGCCAAAGCCGCCGGACGGGGCAGATGGCGGAACTTCGACGTGGCGATGGAGGGCCGCAACCATCGCCGCCGCCAGCTCGACCTGATGATGCGCGCCGCGCTCCAGAACGGGGAGCTCGACCTGCACTACCAGCCGCTGGTGAGCCTCGGCGACGGTCAGGTCGTCGGGTTCGAGGCCCTGCTGCGCTGGCACCGGGTCGACGAGGGCTGGATCTCCCCGGCCGAGATCATCCCGATCGCCGAATCCACCGGATTCATCGTCGATATCGGGAGCTGGGCCCTGCGCCGCGCCTGCACCGACGTGCTGCGGTGGCCGGGCATGCGGGTCGCCGTCAACATCTCCTCCTCTCATCTGCGCGCGCCGGGCTTCCATCGGGAGGTCGGCGCGATCCTGCAGGAGGTCGGGCTGGAGCCGCGGCGTCTCGAGATCGAGATCACGGAATCGATCCTGCTCGACCAGGGGCAGGAGGTGACGGAGAATCTGCGGGCGCTGCGCGCGCTCGGCGTCCGGATCGCCCTCGACGATTTCGGCACCGGCTATTCCAGCCTGAGCTACCTGACGCAGTTTCCCGTCGACAAGATCAAGATCGACCGCTCCTTCGTGCGCGATCTCCAGGCCCGCCCCGCGAGCCTCGCCGTCGTGGAGGCGATCACCGTGATGGCGCGCGCCCTCGCGATGGATGTCACCGTCGAGGGCGTGGAGACCCAGCAGCAATCGGACATCCTACGGCTCAAGCGCTGCAACACCGCGCAAGGGTTCCTGTTCAGTCCCGCGCGCCCCGCCCGCGAGGTCCCGGACCTGATCGACCGGATCAACACGCTGGGTCCGGATATCCTGCCGGTGGTGATGGCGGCCGAGCCGGGACGTCGCGCGGTCGCATAGCTCCGCGGCTCGAGCGTCTGCGCGGCTGTGTCCGGCTCAAGTCAGTCGTGCCGGACGCCTTCGGCGCTTCTCGAGAGCAGTCTTTCGCCGGCCGGGCGGCATCGTCGCTGAGGGTGAGGCGCAGAGGTCAGCCACTCGCCTCGAAGCGGACGTTCTGCATCCGACCCATGCCAGCCGTTCGGACTGCCGTCGTGATTCATTGAAAGCTGCCATTCGTTTGCCCCCAGGAAGCTTGGCATGGGGTAGGTATCTGCACGAATTATCCGACCAAGAGCCACTTCGATCGGCTATTGACGTATTTTATCTCGCAAGCGACCTGGGCGGTCGTTGATTTACTGAACCCCATTCTGGAGCTTCCCATATTTTCTCCCATTCTGGAGAAAGACCGTTTCCCTGGCCCTTGATGCTCCGCTCGATTCGGAACAAACCGACACTGGTCGGTCTTTCTCTCGTGAAACGATAACTTTGTTTATACATGTAGCTCGGATAGGTATCTGTTCCGATTATTGATCTCAATATCTTTTCTTTCGAATCCCATTCAATCCATCCCGGACTTTCATGAGCTTGTATATTTCCATCTATGTTTAGGCCGGGCATTGATACCCTGCGCACGGCAGATCGCTCGGCATCAAATGCAAACAGACACATTGGAATCATAACACCGCTTCCGCACTGTAGAATCACAAAAGTTCTGCGCCTTTCTCCCTTGCCGCGGTCCCCTAGGATTACCAATGTTCCTGGATTTTCTGAAGAATACCTTGGAAATATATAACTGATTTCCCTCGATTCACGAAATATCGGCGGAAGTTCGTCGATGTTTTTGATCTTCAAAATTTGTTCGGGTGCGGTTTGCAGATCATGCAGAGTAAGCAGTCCCGAAACCATCGATGGCTCCGGGACCGGGCTTTGGGCACTGTGGGACTGATCCAAGTCTTCGCTACGGCCCAAAGCACTCAAGCACAGCCATATCCATAGGACCGCAACGGGCCTTGAGATTGTCCATCCGAGGGTTCGAACCGTCATCAGGATATTGTTTCCAATTCAGAATGCAGACCAATAGAAAAGTTTATTATGGCCTATATTAAGGTATGAAAGATAACGAAGGCCTGAAAACAAGCATAGAAGCTCGAATATGGTGTCTGCTTCGCGGCCTTCCATTTGACAAGCGGACCGGCAGGAAACCACCGGTTCCGGTCATAATCTCGGGCTTCCCAGTCAGCCCGCAAGCGGACGCTCCCAGCTTCTGCAAGGGGTCGGGAGCGGGCACGGCGATAATGTCGGCTTCCATGGATCGCTGCTCGTCAGCCGACCAACCGACATCGCCCCTCGGCCGCCCGTCACGGGATCATGCTGAGCAAGCTCACAACCGAGCGCGCTTTCCGTCGTCCCTTCATCGCGGACAACGCGCGATCCCCTCGGTGGTCCGCATCGTCTTCCGCCGAACCGGAAACCGCCTCGGTGGATCGGGCTCTGGCGCGCGATCCTGATCGGAGTCGCGCCTGCGTCGCGACGGCCCGACCCGGCGGGGGACAGCCGGCATTCGCCTGTCAGGCCACCGTCGCTGGTCCGGGACACCGAAACAAAGCCATCAGCCGGGACCGGACGCATTCGGAACAGGCGCGCCCATTCCATCGCCTGCACCGTCGCGGGCCCATCCCAGGGGGCCTACGGGGGTCGGCGGCGCCGAAGGACCTGCGCGGGAGACGACAGGCCGTCACCGACGCGCCCACGGCCGCGACCGAATCGAGACCATCGCCACGGTGGGCCGTCACGCCGGGACGGCGATCGCCTCGGCGGAATCGGGTCTAGCGGAAGCTGGCGACCCGGCGCTCGCGCTTGCGCTCGGCCGCGGGCTGATACGCGATCTCGGCGTGATGGGTGCAGTAGGGCAGGCCGGTGATCGAGCGGGCGCCGCAGAAGCGGAATTCCGGGGTCGTCGGGTCACCGAGCGGCCAGCGGCACATCGCTTCGCGCAGATCCATGATCGTCACCCGCTGGGACACCGCGAGCGCGACGGTCTCGGCCGGCGCAGGCGGGGTGGAGAGCGGGAAATCCGGAGCGGGCCGGTGCGACAGGATCGCGATCGGCTCGGGCACCTCGAGTTCGACCACGGCGACCTCCGCCTCGATCTCGGCGGGTTGCGGGGCGCGGGAACGACCCGCGACAGCCTCCTCGCCGGGCTTGGCGCGGCCCGCGAGCCCGAGGCGATGCACCTTGCCGATCACGGCGTTGCGCGTCACGCCGCCGAGTTGCGTCGCGATCTTGCTCGCGCTCTGTCCGTCCTCCCACAGGCGCCGAAGAAGCGCCACGCGTTCGTCCGTCCAGCTCAGGCCCGCTTCCATCATCCCCCTCCCAACCCTGCGCACATGCGGGCCGCCCCCCAAGACGGTCGGCACGGGATGGGCGTGCGGTGAACCGTGCCTCCGGCGCACCCGGCTTCAAGCCCGGGATCCGAATGCAGTGTTCGTCAACGCACGCCGGTGGTCCATTGCGGCGAGGGTCTCGTCCCTCGTCGACACAGGGAACCTACAAGAGGGCTCGCGGGCGATGCAAGGGCGGGCCGCCGCGACGGCGCGACGGATCCGCCTGCTGTCCACCGGCAAAGGTCGTGCGGTGACGGGGGGGCAAAGCCGGGACGGCGGGCTCGGCGGCTCGGCCGAGCCCGGCGGGGCGTCAGAACTTGCCGCCGAGCCCGACGGCGCCGCCCGGGGTGAGGGCCGGGCTGAAGCCGGCGCTGCCGCCGCCGGCGCCGCCGTTCCCCTCGATGTCCTCGCGCCGGATCCGCCGCTCGCTCGCCTCGGCCGCGCGGGTCTGGCCGCCCGCGCTCTTGGGCAGGTCGAGGCGCCGGGTCGGCGCGGTGGCCAGCGGCGCGCCGTCCTCGTCGGCCTCGGCCTGTCGCGCCGCCTGCTTGGGGAAGCTGCCGCGCAGCGAGGGCGGGGGGCCGACATCGCTCGCCGGCATCACGCCGGCGGTGCCCCCGAGCGCTTGGCAGCCGCCCAGCGCGGCGAGGGCGCAGGCCAGAAACACCGCGCGCGCCGCGGCTGCGCCGGGCGACGACGGGACCTGCGGTGACTGGGGCTGAGACATCGACTCGTCCTCACGCTCGCGGCCGCGTTGTCTGGACCGTCGCGGCTCGCATCGTTCTGGTCTCCCTCTATCCCGGAGATTGCGCGAAAACCAAGGCGCATCCCGTCACGATGCCGCTCGGCCCGGAACTTGCCGCGGCCGGGGCGCGCCGGATCCACAACTTCGCCTTGGTCGGGTGCGACGACGCCGAGGCCCCGGCGGAACCTGCCGATACGGCCTCGGTTGTGCCGGCAGCCGAGGCACCCTCTCGAGACTCTTAAGGACTCCGCGTGTTCAGACTCGATCGGATGATCGCGACCGTGACGATCACTCTGTGGGCCGCGGCCGCCGCGGCCGAGTCCGCCCCGAACGCGGAAGCCCCTCCCGTGCCGCCGGCGAGCCAGACGGCCCCGGCCGCCGTGCCCCCGGCGCCCCAGCAGGCCGCCCCGCAGCCCGCGCAGCAGGGCACGCCCGCGACCGTGCTCGACACCCAGGATTACGAGAGCGTGCTCGGCAAGGGCGTCCGGAGCGCCAACGGGGACGAGCTCGGGCGAATCATCGACATCATCATCGACAAGGACGGGCGGCCCCGCGCCGCGATCATCGATTTCGGCGGCTTCCTCGGCGTCGGCTCGCGCAAGATCGCCGTCGATTGGCGGGCGCTGCGCTTCACCACCGACGGGAAGCCCGGCCGGCTCTCGCTCCAGCTCAGCCGCAACCAGGTCCGCGTCTCGCCCGAATACAAGGCGGGCGAACCGATCGTGGTGCTCGGGCCGGCGAGCCCGGCGGCGGGGGAGGGCGACCAGGCCGGCGCGCCGGCGGTGCAGGCGCCCGCTTCGATCCAGGCCCCCGCGGCGGCGCAGGCTCCCGCAGGCGTGCAGGCTCCCGCAGGCGTGCAGGCTCCCGCAGGCCAGCCGGCTCCGACGAGCGCCCAGGCGCCCGCAGGAGCGGCGGCGTCGGCACCCGCAGGCATCCAGGGTCCGTCCGGTCCCGCCCCCTCCGGTGCGGGGGCGGGGGAGAGGGCCCCTGAACGATGACGGTGGCCCAGACCAAGGACGACCGACGCATCATCCCATTCCGCGAGCGCGACGTGCCACGCCACGAACTCCGCGCCCGCCCCGTGCGCCTGACGAGTACCGCCCTCGACGGTGCGGGCTCCGTCAAGCCCGAGCCCGTCGCGACGCGCGAGGCGGCCTCGCGCAAGAGCAGCCGCGGGCTCGACGCCTTCGCGTTCTTCGTCGCCAACCTGCAGACCGGCTTCGGCCCGTTCCTGGCCGTCTATTTCTCCCAGGCGAAGTGGACGCAGTCGGATATCGGCTTCGCCCTGACGGTCGGCAGCCTCGTCAGCCTCCTCGGTCAGGTGCCGGGCGGCGCCTTCGTGGACGCCGTCCGTTCGAAGCGCTTCGCGGCCGGCGTCGCGGTGATCGCGATCTCGGGAAGCGCCCTCGCGCTCGCGCTCTGGCCGACCTTCCTGATCGTGCTGCTCGCCATGGCGGCCCATTCGGCGGCGAGTTGCGTCCTGACGCCCGCGATCGCCGCGATCAGCATCGGGCTCGTCGGCCATGCCCGGGCGGGCGAACGGCTCGGCCGCAACGCCAGCTTCCAGGCGATCGGCAACGCCCTGGCCGCCGCCGGAATGGGCGCCTGCGGCTATTATCTCTCCAACGACGCGGTGTTCTACCTGACGGCGGCCCTCGTCGTGCCGACGATCATGGCCCTCTCGGCGATCCGCGCCGAGGAGATCGATGCGACCGTGCGGACGGAGGCGGCGCCGGCCGGCCCCTCGGCAGGCCAGGCCGGCGGGATCCGGGCGCTCCTGACCAATCGCGGGCTCCTCAGCTTCGCCGCCTGCATGGCCCTGTTCTTCCTGGCCAACGCCGCGATGCTGCCCCTGGTCGGCAGCGTCCTCACCCTGCGGGCCTCCGAGACCGCCACGGCGCTGGTCGCCGCCTGCATCATGGTCCCGCAGGCCGTGCTGGCGATCTGCGCGCCCGCGGTCGGGCGCTGCGCCGAGCGCTTCGGCCGCTATCCGATCCTGCTGGTGGGCTTCGCGGCGCTGCCGCTGCGCGGATTGCTGCTGGCCTACACGCAGGATCCCTATCTGCTCGTGGCGATCCAGGTCCTCGACGGCGTCTCGGCCTCCGTTCTCGGCGTGATGGTCCCCCTCGTGGTCTCCGACCTGACGCGCGGGACCGGCCGCTTCAACCTCGCTCTGGGCGCCGTCGGCACGGCGATGGGGATCGGGGCGGCGCTCTCGACCTCGGTGGCGGGAGTGATGGCCGACCGGCTCGGCAGCCAGGCGGCCTTCCTGGGCCTCGCCCTGATGGGCCTCGCCGCGTTCCTGCTCGTCGCCCTCATCATGCCCGAGACGCGCCGCCGGGCGCAGCCGGCATGATCCGACGGCCTTCGGCACCAAAATCGCTTCCGGTCAAGCGACGTTCAGGTTTTACCGGTATTAGGGGGCCCGGGGGCTGATCGGCGCGCGCGCGTGCAACATATGGTGACGCTGTCGCGTTGGCGGCTTGCGTCCCGCTCGCCCGCGTTCCAAGCCGTCCCCGTCCGCCGCAGATCAGCGTCGCTGAAAATCGAGATGGTCATCGCGATGGAAGACCTCTGCCAATACGCCGACCGGCCATTCGCCTTCGTCGCGCGCTACCTGAAGCGCCGGGCGCTGCCCCACGCGGTGATCCTCTGCGCCGTCCTCGGGGCGGTCGGCTTCTCGGTGAGCACGGATTACGCCCTGAAGGGCGTGGTGGACGCGCTGAGCAAGGGCCCGCAATCCGGCCTGGTCTGGGGCGCGCTCGCGGTGCTCGTCGCGTTCATCGCGGCCGACAACATGCTCTGGCGGGTGGCGAGCCTCATCGGAGCCTTCACCTTCGTGGGCGTGACGGGCGATATCCGGCGCGACCTGTTCCGGCATATGACCGGGCACTCGCCGACCTTCTTCGCCGATCGCCAGCCCGGCACCCTGGCCTCCCGCATCACGGCGACCTCGAACGCGATCTTCACGGTCGAGAACATGTTCGTGTTCAACGTGATGCCGCCCTGCGTCGCCGCGTTCGGGTCGATCGCCTACATCGCCACGGTCAACCCCACGATGGCGATGGTGCTCGCCGGGATCTTCGGCGCCGTCGTCGTGCTGATGTTCAAGATGGCCTCGGCCGGCAAGCCGCTCCACCACGACTTCGCCGCCAAGGCGGCGAGCGTCGATGGCGAGATGGTCGACCTCGTCGGCAACATGCCCCTCGTGCGCGCCTTCTCGGCGGTCAAGCGGGAGGGCGTGCGCTTCGAGGGCACCATCGCCACCGAGATGCGGGCGCGCCGCTCCTCGCTGCTCTACCTCGAGAAGCTGCGCATCGTGCACGCGATCCTCACCGTGCTCGCGGTGTTCGGCCTGCTCTACTGGGCGATCAAGATGTGGGAATCGGGTGCCGCCACCAACGGTCAGGTGGTGCTCGTCTGCACCCTCGGCATCCGCATCCTCGCCGCCACCCGCGACCTCGCGGTGGCCCTCGTCGATGCCACGCAGCACACCGCCCGCCTGTCCGAGGCGCTGCACACGCTGCTGCAGCCGCACGATCTCGTCGACCATCCGGAAGCCAAGGCACTGACCGGCCAGGGCGCCCGGATCACCTTCGACCACGTCGCCTTCGACTACCCGGACGGCCGCAGCGTCTTCACGGATTTCGATCTCCTGATCGAGCCGGGCCAGAGCGTCGGCCTCGTCGGCAAGTCGGGCGGCGGCAAGTCGACCCTGTTCTCGCTGCTGCAGCGCTTCTACGACGTGAAGGGCGGCCAGATCCGGATCAACGACCAGAACATCAACCTCGTGACGCAGGAATCTTTGCGCGCCGCCATCACGGTGGTGCCCCAGGACGTCTCGATGTTCCATCGCTCGCTGCGCGAGAACATCCGCTACGGGCGGCCGGAGGCGAGCGACGCGGAGGTCTGGCAGGCGGCCGAGGCCGCCCATTGCACGGATTTCATCAACGCCCTGCCGGAAGGCTTCGACACGATCGTGGGCGACCGCGGCGTCAAGCTCTCGGGCGGCCAGCGCCAGCGCATCGCCATCGCCCGGGCGATCCTCAAGAACTCGCCGATCCTGCTTCTCGACGAGGCGACCTCGGCGCTCGACGCCGAATCCGAGGAGGCGATCCGCCACGCGCTCGCCAACCTGATGAAGGGGCGGACCGTCATCGCGATCGCCCACCGGCTGTCGACGCTGAAGGATTTCGACCGGATCGTCGTGCTGGAAGGGGGCCGGATCGTTCAGGACGGCTCGCCCGACAAGCTGACCCACCTCGACGGCTTCTACCGGGAGCTGATGAAGAAGGAATCGATGTCGATGGCGCTCGCCGCCGCCTGAGCCGGCATCGGGCGACGGCGCGCACGATCGGCCGGACGTTTCCTCACCCGGTGGCGGAGCGTCGGCTCCGCCAGGGAGGGACAGGCCCGATCTCCACGGCGTCGCCGCGCGAGCGTCGAGAGAGCCGGCGCTCGCACGCCGGCCCGGTCGGTCAGGCCGCTCGGGCGGCCAGCGTGGCGTGCTCGGCCTGGACCAGCACGTCGAGGGCGCGCCACGGCTTCTGCATGAAGACCGCCTGCTCGGGCATCCGCGCGTCCGTTCCGGCGTCGTAGCCGGAGGTGACGACCACCCGGACCTCCGGCCAGCGGCGCTCGACCGTCCGCGCCAGCGACAGGCCGTCCATGGCACCGGGCAGGCGCACGTCGGCGAAGAGGAGGGCGACGTTGACGTCGGCGCGCTCCAGGACGGAGATAGCGGCCTCCGCGCTCGCGCAGGCAATCACCTCGAGATCGGTCTCCTCAAGCACGGCCGCGGCCAGGTTGCGCACGGCGTCGTCGTCCTCGACCACGAGTGCGACGGGGCAGGCGGGCAGAGATGGGCCCATGGAGTCTCCTTGGATGGTCTGGGATGCGGAGTGATGCCTCCCGGAGAGCGCCCCGCCTCTGCGCTGGGCCGCTGATTCTCCGAGTCGATGATGCTGCGCCCCCTCGGCGGACGGGACAAGAGTCCGATGGCGACGGTGCGGGTCCGGCCCGGAGAAAAGCACGCGCCGGAGATCGGTCACCGGGACCGGTCACCGGGGGGGGCGCCCCTGTTGCACGAACGCACGGGCGGCCGTCATGTTCAGCCGCCTTAACATCCTGTTCACCGAACGAGCCGGAATATTACCGTTCGAAGACGGTGACGCCCGATGCGGAACGGGGCTTGCTAGGTGGCTCTCGGGAGCCCCCCCGGCCCGCCTCGGGTCCGAACGCCACCCCTGCGCCGCGCCCGCTCCATGGGATCGCCGCAAGGATGCGATCTGTCGCCGGACTTCTCGAACGGAGGTGTGCGTCAGCCATGTGCCGCTTTCTCGCCTATAGCGGTGAGCCGGTCTTTCTCTCGGATCTCGTCTGCGCGCCGACGCACTCGCTCGTGCACCAGTCGCTGCACGCCGACGAGGGAAAGACCGAGACCAACGGGGACGGGTTCGGCATCGGCTGGTACGGCGAGCGCCCGGAACCGGGCGTCTATCGCGACATCTCCCCGGCCTGGTCCGACGAGAACCTCGTCAATCTCTGCGGTCAGGTCCGCGCCCGGACCTTCTTCGCGCATGTGCGGGCCTCGACCGGGACGGCGACCGCGCGGGCGAACTGCCATCCCTTCACGCATGGCCGCTTCCTGTTCATGCATAACGGCCAGATCGGCGGCTATCATCGGATCAAGCGGCGCCTCGAGGCTCTGATCCCGGACGACCTCTACGACGGACGCCGCGGCAGCACCGATTCGGAGGCGATCTTCCTGCTGGCGCTGGCCAACGGTCTGGCGCAGGACCCGGTCGGCGCGATGGCCCAGACCCTGGCGCAGATCCGCGGCCTGATGCAGGGCGCCGGAATCGCCGAGCCTCTGCGCTTCACGGCGCTGCTGACCGACGGCGAGACCCTGACGGCCTATCGCTGGGCCTGCGACGGGCGCCCGCCGAGCCTGTATTACCGCGAGACGGAGCGCGGCCTCGTGGTGGTCTCCGAGCCCATCGACGGCTGCCGCGAGGGCTGGAGCGTGGTGCCGAAGGGCGGCACCCTGCGGGCGCGCCGGGGCGGACCCGTGAGCGTGGAACTCTCCGAGGCGCGCCGCACGCCCGTGGCGGCCTGAGCGCGCCCGCGTCGCGCGGCCTGCGCGCGCGAGCCATGCCGTCCCGGACCTTGCCGCACGCCCGCCCGGGCTCGACATCTGGCGCGCCGGCTTCTACCGCCGGGCGCGCCAGGGATCGAGCGGGGACCATGTATCCGGACACCGAACTCCACATCGCCGGCACCTGGGGTGCGGGTGCCGATCGCCAGACGCTCGCCGTCCTCAACCCGGCCACCGGGGAGACCATCGGGCGCTGCGCCGTGGCCACCGAAGCCGATCTCGACCGGGCGCTCGAGGCCGCCTCGCGCGGCTTCTCCGCATGGCGCAAGGTCGCGCCCTTCGAGCGCGCCAAGGTGATGCGGCGGGCCGCCGATCTCCTGCGCGCGCGCGTCGAGGCAATCGCTCGGACGATGACGCTGGAGCAGGGCAAGCCGATCGCGGAGTCGCGGATCGAGGTGCTGGCCGCTGCCGACATCATCGACTGGTTCGCCGAGGAGGGGAAGCGTACCTATGGCCGCGTGATCCCGGCCCGCGCCGAGGGCGTGCTGCAGGTGGCCCTTCGCGAGCCCGTCGGCCCGGTCGCCTGCTTCACGCCCTGGAACTTCCCGATCAACCAGGCGGTCCGCAAGATCTCGGCGGCGCTCTGCACCGGTTGCTCGGTGATCATCAAGGGTCCGGAGGATACGCCGGCCGCCTGCGCCGCGCTGGTCCGCGCCTTCCTCGACGCCGGCCTGCCCGGCGACGTGCTCGCCCTCGTCTACGGCGACCCGGCCCGGATCTCCGGCTACCTCATCCCCCACCCGGTGATCCGCAAGATCTCGTTCACGGGCTCGACCGCGATCGGCAAGCAGCTCGCGGCGCTCGCCGGCCTGCACATGAAGCGCGCCACGATGGAGCTCGGCGGCCACGCGCCCGCGATCGTGTTCGCCGATGCGGATCTCGACAGGGCGGTGACGGTGCTCTCCGCCTCCAAGTTCCGCAATGCCGGTCAGGTCTGCGTCTCGCCGACCCGCTTCCTCGTCCACGACTCGGTGTTCGACCGCTTCGTCGACGGCTTCACCGCCTACGCCCGGGACCTCACGGTCGGCGACGGCCTCGATCCCGACACCCGGATGGGCCCGCTCGTGCATGGGCGCCGGCTCGAGGCGATGGAGGCGCTCGTCGCCGATGCCAGCGCCGCGGGCGCTGAGTTGCGCACCGGCGGCAAGCGCATCGGCAACCGCGGCAACTTCTTCGAGCCCACCGTCTTCACCGACGTGCCGCTGACGGCGCGGCTGATGAACGAGGAGCCGTTCGGCCCGATCGCGGCGATCCAGCGCTTCAGCCACGACGACGAGGCGCTGGCGGAGGCCAACCGCCTTCCCTTCGGCCTGGCGGCCTACGCCTATACCCGCTCGACCGAGCGGGCGACGCGGGTGCAGCAGGGCGTCGAGAGCGGCATGATCTCGATCAACCACCACGGCCTCGCCCTGCCGGAGACGCCCTTCGGCGGCGTCAAGGATTCGGGCTACGGCAGCGAGGGCGGCTCGGAGGCGCTCGAGGCCTATCTCGTCGCCAAGTTCGTCACGCAGGCGAATTTCTGACGGGGGCGATGGCCGCGCGGCCGTGCCGGCCGCGCGCGCGACCGATCAGCCGTTGCGGAAGGTATCGCTGTAGCCGTTGAGCGCCGGCGCGCCGCCGAGATGGGCGTAGAGCACCCGCGCGCCCTTCGGGAAGACGCCCTTTCGCACGAGATCGATCAGGCCCTGCATCGACTTCCCCTCGTAGACCGGGTCGGTGATCATGCCCTCCAGCCGCGCCGCGAGGCGGATCGCCTCGACCGTCTCCGTCGAGGGCACGCCGTAGACCGGATAGGCGTAATCCGCGTTGAGCACGACGTCGTCGGCGGTGACGGCCCGGGCGCCGATGAGCTCGGCGGTGTTGCGGGCGATCTCCAATACCTGCGCCTTGGTCTGGGCCGGGGTGCAGGAGGCATCGATGCCGATGACCTTGCGGGCGCGCCCGTCGGCGGCAAAGCCCACCACCATGCCGGCCTGCGTCGAGCCCGTGACGCTGCAGACGACGATGAAGTCGAACGCAAAGCCCATCTCGGCTTCCTGCGCGCGCACCTCCTCGGCGAAGCCCACGTAGCCGAGACCGCCGAACTTGTGGACCGAGGCGCCGGCGGGGATCGCGTAGGGCCGTCCGCCCTCGGCCTCGACCTCGGCGAGCGCGCGCGTCCAGCTCGCGCGGATGCCGATGTCGAAGCCGTCGTCGACGAGCTGGGTCTGCGCGCCCATGATGCGCGACAGCATGATGTTGCCCACCCGGTCGTAGACGGCGTCCTCGTGCGGCACCCAGGCCTCCTGGATCAGGCGGCACTTCAGCCCGAGCTTGGCGGCCACCGCCGCGACCATGCGCGTGTGGTTCGACTGCACGCCGCCGATCGTCACCAGGGTATCGGCGCCGCTCTCGAGCACGTCGGGCACGATGAATTCGAGCTTGCGCAGCTTGTTGCCGCCATAGGCCAGGCCGGAATTGCAATCCTCGCGCTTGGCGTAGATCGCGACGTCGCCGCCGAGATGGGCGGAGAGCCGCGGCAGGGGCTCGATCGGCGTCGGACCGAAGGTCAGCGGATAGCGCGCGAAGTTGGACAGCATGGGTCGCCTCCGGGGAACAAGCGGGCTGACGCTAGCAAAACTCCGCCGTAAGGTGCTTCCGAAAGCACCGCCTGATCTGGATGACACAACGCCGGATCGGCCCTCGCACGACCGATCGTTCCGTCCGGAGCCTAGTTCATGAAAGGATCGTCCGCCGCCCCTCCCGATAGGATCGACCTGAGGATCCTGCGCCTGCTGCAGGCGGACGGGCGCATGGGCAATGCCGAGATCGCCAAGCGCGTGAACACCAGCGCGGCCACCTGCCACCGGCGGATCCAGCGGCTGTTCGACGACGGCTACCTGCGCGGCGTCCGGGCGGAGATCGCCCCGGACAGGGTCGGCCTCGGCTCGCTGGTGATCGTCGGCGTGGTGCTCGATCGCTCGACGCCCGAGAGCTTCGCCGCCTTCGAGGCCGCCGCCAAGGCGATGCCGGCCATGCTCGACTGCCATCTGGTGGCGGGCGATTTCGACTACTTTCTGAAGATCCGCGTGCGCGACATCGCCGATTTCAACCGGCTCCACAGCGAGACGCTGATCGCGCTGCCCGGCGTGCGCCAGACCCGGACCTTCTTCGTGATGAAGGAGGTCGTCGACAACGCGCCGCTCGCCCTCTGAGCGCGGCTCAGGCGGCCTCGCCGTCGAGGCAGGCCCGGATCGCGTCGAGCAGCGCGGTGTCCTCGCCCGCCATCGCGTCCATCGCCGCCATCCGGCGCAGCACCGTCTGGGTGATCGCCTCCTCGACGGTGTCCTCCGCGTAGGCGTAGTGGATGATCGCGGCCTCGCCGTCGCGGTGGCAGCGGCCCTCGATCTGCGCGAGCTGGATCGCGCTGTGGCGCATGTCGTGGACGACGAGGGCGCGCGGGCGCTCGCCGCCCGGCATCTCGTTGCGGTGGAGCGAGATCGATTCCGTGACCGTGAACACGATGGCGTCGAGCGCCCCGGTCTGGAAGGCGATGCGGGCCGCCTCGTTGACCTCGGTGGCGCGGGTGCCGTCGATCGTGTCGACGCGCCAGCCCCGGCCGCGCAGGGTCTCCACGAGCGCCGCCCCGGTCTCCAGGAAGGCCACCGAGAGCGCGACCTGCTCGCCCGCCTCCATCAGCAGCTCGGCGAAATCGCAGGTTCCGGCTACCCGCAGGAGGCTCGCCTTCTGGCGAAAGCGCAGGTCCGCGGCCCAGCCCGCCGGGCGCCGGTTGCTGCCGCCGGCAAGGCCCCATTCGCGACGGAACTCCCGCCAGGTCGCGTCGTAGAGGCGACGCGCGTCGGGCTTCAGGGCGGTCGGCGCCAACTCCCGCTCCACCTCCGGCCAGCCGGCGATGTCGCCCGGGCGGCGGCGCAGGCCGATGGCGTCGGGGCCGGTGTAGAGCAGCTCCGCCATCACGGCGCAGTCGCGGGCATTGGCCGTCCACGACCAGTTCACCCAGCGCCCCTTGGCGCGGCCGATGCCCAGGCGCTGCATCAGGCCCCGGAATTCGGCCAGGGTGTCGACGGGGCTGCCGACCGCCGCGCCGAGCAGGCGTCCGAGATAGCCGAGCTCGTGCGGGGCCTGCCCCGCGGTGGCGCTCATGTAGACCGTGAAGGCGGCGGCCTCCGCGAGCTGGCGGCAGACCAAGCTCTGCTGGGCGTAGGGATTGCGGAGCCGGTGGCTCTCGTCGAACACCACCAGTGGCCAGCTTCGCCTGAGGCTGCCGTCCCGAGCGAGCTCGTTGTTGCGCGCCCGGGTCGAGCGCCGCTTGCTCGCGGGCGGCGGCGCCATCAGCGCCTTGGTCCGCTCGTAATTGACCAGGGTGACGTCCTTCTCGGCGAGACCGGCGCGCCGGATCGTGCGGCGCCATTGCGGCATCGCGCCCTTGGGGCAGACGACGAGCACCGCGGCCTCCGGCATCGCGGCGAGCGCCGACCAGACCGAGAGCGTCTTGCCGAGGCCCGTCATGTCGCCGAGCAGGAAGCCCGGCCGGCCGGTCGCGCGCGCCCGCAGGATGGCGCGGGCCGCCTCGACCTGATGAGGCCGCGCCACCAGGGCGGTCCCGATCTCCTGTACAGCCTCCGCCCTCATCCCGCCCCGCCTCGCGCCCCGGAGCGGGCCCTCTAGCAGATCCCGGCCGGACCCCGCAGGCCCGGAACGGCAAGGCATCCGGTGACGTTGCGCCAGGGCGGCGCGAACGGCGCGCGCGTATCCCGGAACGTGAGGATTCATGGCGCAGACGCATCCGTCGCGACTCTGGGTGGTTCGCCACGGCGAGAGCGCGGGCAACGTCGCGCGCGACGCGGCCCACGCGGCGGGCGAGACGCGCATCGCGATCGATGCCCGCGACGTCGACGTGCCGCTCAGCGCCCTGGGCGCGCGGCAGGCCGCGGCGCTCGGCCGCTGGTTCGCCGAGAAGCCCGCGGACGAGCGGCCGGACCTCGTGATGGCCTCGCCCTATCGCCGCGCCCTCGAGACCGCCCGGGCGATTCGCGATGCGGGCGGCGTCGCCCCGGAGACGCCGGGGCTCATCGTCGACGAGCGGCTGCGCGAGAAGGAGTTCGGCATCCTCGATCGGCTCACCCGCGCGGGGATCGAGCAATTGCATCCCGAGCAGGCGGAGCTGCGGGCCCTGCTGGGCAAGTTCTACCACCGGCCGCCGGGCGGAGAGAGCTGGTGCGACGTGATCCTGCGTCTGCGCGGGGCCCTCGACACCATCGGCCTGCATCACGGCGGGCGGCGCCTCCTGATCGTCGGGCATCAGGTCGTGGTGCTCTGCCTGCGCTACCTGATCGAGGGCCTCACCGAGGACGAGATCCTGGCGATCGACGCCGAGGGCGACGTCACCAATTGCGGGGTCACCGAATACGCCTTCTCGCCCGATGCGAGGTCCGGCGGCGGCCTCGTCCTGCGACGCTACAACCTCGTCGCGCCCCTTGAGCAGCGCGGGGCGGCCGTTACCTCCGAACCCGGGGCGGACGCCGCCGGTTGATCGCCAGGACCTCGGACGATCCGGGCGGCGACCCGGGCGGCGGAAAGGATGCCATGAGCGCGATCACGCCGGTCACCACCCATCTCCTGCGCGGCATGCGCCCGCCGGATCCCTCGGGCGACAGCAAGGATGCGCGCGGCCGCGTCCTCGTCGTCGCGGGCTGCCTGCCGGTTCCCGGGGCGGTGCTGCTCTGCGCGACCGCGGTGCTGCGTGCCGGGGCGGGAAAGATCCAGGTCGCCACCTGCCGCGACCTCACCATCCCGATCGGGCTCGCGATCCCGGAAGCGCTGGTCGTGGGGCTGGACCAGACCGAGGGCGGATGCATGGCCGGGCGGGCGGGCGCCGCGCTCGCGGAGCGCGCGGACCGGTGCGACGCCGTGCTGATCGGGCCCGGCATGATGGACGATTCGGATTCCGCCGCCCTCGCGGCCGGGATCGTCGCGGGCGCCCCGAAGCCCGGCTACGTGCTGGACGCGGGCGCCCTCGCCGCGCTCGCCGAGAATCCCGACCTCCTGCGCCGGCTCCACGCGCCCGCGATCATCACCCCGCACGCGGGTGAGATGGCCAGCCTGCTCGGGCGGACGCGCGACGCGATCGAGGCCGATCCCCTCGGCGCGGCGCGGGAAGCCTCCGCGCGCTTCGGCACGGTGACCGTGATGAAGGGCGGCGCGACGCAGATCGTCGCCCCGGACGGTACGGCCTATTGCTACGAATCCGGCCATGTCGGGCTCGCCACCGCCGGCTCCGGCGACACGCTCGCCGGCCTCGTCGCGGGCCTGCTCGCGCGCGGCACCGACCCCCTCGCCGCGGCCCTGTGGGGCGTGTGCGTGCACGGCGAGACCGGGCGCCGCCTCGCCCACCGGTACGGCGGCATCGGCTTCCTCGCCCGCGAGATCCTCGACGAGGCACCGCGCGTCATCGGCGAGATGCTGGGCTGAGGGCGGACCGGACCGAGGGATCCCGGGACTTCCCACTTAGGGTTTGACCTCAAATCGCTTGGTCACTTGAATGTCCGCAATGGGTGGGAAGCGGACGTGCGTAGTCGTGTCTTGAGGCTTGATGTAGGCTGTGGGGATGCTGCCGTTCGCACGCCCTGCCGGACTTGAAACTGACCGCCTCGGGTTGCGTGCTCTCAGGCTTGCAGACGCAGCACCGCTCTTCGCGACCTACACGAGCGATGCCGATGTGGCTCGCTACCTGCCCTGGCGGCCCCATCGTACGCAGGCCGAGACGGAGGCGATGATCCGCTACGGCGACGATCTAGCGGCGAGCGGATTGGCCTACCTCCTGGCCATCGTCTCACGGACAGACGACAACCTCATAGGCTTGCTCAACCTTGCCGATGGAGACCATGGCGTCTCGCTCGGCTTCGGGTTCGCCCAACAGCATTGGGGCAACGGATTCGGCAGCGAGATAGTCGCCAACGTTTTGGCTTGGTTGCTCGATCAACCCGCGATCTGGCGCGTCTGGGGCTACTGCGACGAGGCGAACGAGGCATCGGCCCGGGTCATGGCCCAGGTGGGGATGCAGTTCGAGGGAACTGTTCGCCGCTTCGCCACGCACCCCAACCTCTCGTCAGAGCCACGCGCCTGTAAGCTGTTTGCTGCTGTGCGCGAGTAATCAAGCAGGTTCGCTAAGGGGTCGAAAGCTGCCGCTCAAACGGCCAAGCTGATTGAGTCCAGACCATAGGGGAGCCGTTCTGTCGCGGTGACCGGGCGGCTCGGCCTGCGTTGGCCCCATGTCCGTTCAACACAGCATGGAGAGCCGAGATGGCAGCGACGACCTACAAGCTGAAACAGGCTCTGGCCGCCAAGGTCGACGGGCATGTCGAGATCGCGGTCGAGGCGCAGGACGGCACGCAGTTCAAGATCGTGGCGACGCCCGAGCAGCTCGACGCGCTGACGGGAGACCTGGAGAGCATCCTCGACGGCGAGGAGGGCGCGCCGGTCGCCTGACCGGAGAGGCCGGGCCGGCTCGCTCAGGCGGCCCAGCCGGCCTGCGACACGCGGCCCAGCCGGCCCGCGCAACGCGGGCCGGCCCTACAGGGCGGCCTCCGGCACGCGCTCGGGCCTGTCGGCGAACGTATCCCGCATCGGCCGCGCGATGCGTTCCAGCTCGCCCGGGTTGAGGATGCTGACGACGCGCTGGCGGATGGTGACGATCTGATCCTCGCGCAGGCGCCGCAGCACCCGGTTCACGTGCACGGAGGTGAGGCCGAGCACGTTTCCGAGCTGCTCCTGCGTCAGCGGGATGGTGAACCCGCGGACGCGGCCGTCCTGCGCGTCGTCCGGGGTCAGCCGGGCGCTGAACTCGAGGAGCATGTAGGCGATGCGCTCCTCGGCGCTGCCCTGGCCGAGGGCGACCACCCAATTGTGCAGCCGCCGCTCCTCCTCGACGATCTGCCACGTGCAGCGCAGGGCCAGATCCGGGTCGCTCTCGAAGGCCGTGCGCAGGCGGGCCTGGTCGATCCGGTCGGCGGTGACATCCGAGAGCGCCACCACCGCATCGGTCTGCCGGGCGACGAACATGCTCTTGATGCCGAACAGGTCCCCCGGCAGGAACACGATGAGGTACTGCATCCGGCCATCGGCGAGGCTGCGCACCCGGCCCACCCAGCCGGTTCGCAGGCGGTAGACGTATTCATGCTGGGTGCCCTGCTGCACGATCGTCGTGCCGGCAGGGATCATGCGCGGATGGCCCGCGATCAGGGCATCGAGCTTGAGGTCGCCGCTGGCGAGGGCGTCCGCGAGTTCGGGTCGGTGCAGGCAGGTCGATCGGAGCATGGTGTATCGGCTGGTTGCCGAGGTTGATTGTCAAGGTCGTGTCTGGCCTGATCGGCAACGCAGAACGCCGCGCCGGGCTCCCGCAGCGCCTGGACGCGGCGCGGGCCGCCCCGTTCACGGATCTGCGAGCGGCCCGCTCACGGCGCGTCCCGCATCAGCTCCTCCGGCAGGATCGCGGAGGCGTCCTGCCGGGCGACGATCTCGGAGAGGGGCACCGGGCGGTAATTCCAGGCGTCGACGCCGACATCGCAGGAGAGCCGCGTATCAGCGATCGTTCCGTGCGTGTGGCCGTAGAGATGGCGCGTCCCCCGCCACAGCCCCGGCCAGGCGCGATGCGCGTAATGGGCGAGGAAGAGGCGGACGCGCTCGCCCCCGTCCTGCACCGTGACGCGGAGGCTCTCGGTCGGGGCCGACGACCAGGGCAGCTCCAGCACGCGGTTGCTGTCGTGGTTGCCGCGCACGAGGCGCTTGCGCCCGTTGAGGCGCGCGAACACGGCCGCGCAATAGTCGCGGCTCGCATGAGCGGCGAAGTCTCCCACGTGCCAGATCTCGTCGTCGGGCGCGACGGCGTCATTCCAGCCGGCGATCAGGGCCTCGTCGTGCGCTTCGATCGTGCCGAAGCGGGCGCCGCGCTGGCGCAGGATGTGACGGTCCCCGAAATGGGTGTCGGCGGTGAAGAAGACGGGCATGCTCTCGAAGGCGCGGCTCGGGCCCCGGGAAGATGGCGCGGCGACCGGCCTGTGCCAGCCTGGACCGGGCGCGACGGAGCGCGACAGGGAGCGAGCAGGGCGCGGCGATGCGCCCGCGCCGGGCTCCGGGTCTCGCAAGCGTGACTTAAGGGCTGGTTAAGCTTTCCAAACGCACGTGTAAGATCGTTGGCGTTCGACATTCAGGGCGAGGCCCGGCCCCGGGCCGGGACTGGGGCGGTGTGGATGGGGTTTCCTGTAACGGCCGACGAGGCCGATCGCCTCGGGGCACTGCGGGCGCTCGGCACGCTCGGCGTGGACACCAAGCCGCATCTCGCCGCGATCTGCCGCACCGCCGCCAGCCTGTTCGGCGTGCCGATCGCCGTCGTCCCGTTGATCGACGAGGACCATCTCCGCTTCAGCGCCGCCTGCGGGACGGAGGACACCCAGCTTCCCCGCGAGGGCGCCTTCTGCGCCCACACCATCCTGTCGGACGACATCCTCGTCGTCGAGGACACCTTGCGCGATCCCCGCTTCGCGCAGGTGCCCCTGGTCACCGGCCCCGCGGCGATCCGCTTCTACGCGGGCGCCCCGCTGATCGTCGCCCCGGGGCTGCGCGTCGGCACGCTCTGCCTCCTCGACACCGCGCCGCGCCAATTCTCCGAGGCGCAGCGGCGGCAGCTCCAGGATCTCGCCGGGGTGGTGGTCGGGCAGCTGCGCCTTCAGGAGGCCAATCAGCGCCAGCAGCAGGAGATCGCCGCGCGCGAATCGAGCGAGGCGCGCTACCGGGCGCTGGCCGACGCCCTGCCGCAGCTGATCTGGATCTTCTCCGTCGAGAGCGGCGAGAACGCCTACGTCAACCAGCAGTTCGAGCGCTATTACGGGGCGATCGGGCCGAGCCGGGCGGCGCGGCTCGCCCGCAACCACCCGGACGATGCGGAGCACATGGACCGGGCGTGGCGCACGGCCCGTCGGACCGGCAGCCCCTACCGCATCGAGGGCCGCCTGCGCCGTCATGACGGGGTGTACCGCTGGCACAAGCTGGTGATGATCCCGATCCGCCAGCGCGGCGAGGTCGTGGCCATGCTGGGCACCGCGCTCGACATCGACGAGATCATCACCGCCCGCCGCAAGCTCGAGGAGACGGGGAACCTGCTGCAGCTCGCCCAGGATACGGCCGGGGCCGGCACCTGGGGCCTCGACCTCCAGACCAATCGGATCACGTGGTCGGCCGAGAGCGCCAAGCTGCACGGCATCGACGCCCCGCAGGGCTACGCCCTCGATGCGGCCGAGTGGCTGCAGCTGATCGACCGGGCGGACGGCGAGGTCGCGATGGCGGCCGCGCACCGCGCCGCCGAGACGCGCAACAGCTTCTCCATCGAGTTCCGCGTCCCGGCAGCGGACGGCAGCGTGCGCTGGATCAACGGCACCGGCCGCGCGATCTACGATTCCGAGGGGCGCCCGCTGCGGGTGATCGGCCTCAACATCGACGTGACGGCCCACAAGGCGGCCGAGGCCGCCTTGCTCGGCGCAAAGGCGGCGGCCGAGGCAGCGCGGGGCGAGGCCGAGCGGGCGAGCGCGGCCAAGAGCGATTTCCTCGCGACGATGAGCCACGAGATCCGCACCCCGCTGAACGGCGTGCTCGGCTACGCGGATCTCCTCGTGGACGAGCTGGAGCCCGGGACGGTGGCGCGCCTCCATGCCGAGCGCATCCGCGGAGCGGGCTCGACGCTGCTCGCCGTGGTCAACGACGTCCTGGATTTCTCCAAGATCGAGGCGGGGCAGATCGAGCTGATCAGCGAGGCCTTCGCCCCGGCCGACCTCGCCGATCAGGTCGTGGCGATCATGCGGGTCGGCGCCGACCAGAAGGGGCTCGAGATCGCCGTCGAGGCGGCGCCCGGCCTGCCCCGGCAGGTGATCGGCGATCCCGACCGTCTGCGGCAGGTGCTGCTGAACCTGCTGAACAACGCGGTGAAGTTCACGGCGCGGGGCGGCGTCACGCTCGCGATGCGGCCGGACGTTGCGGGGCTGCGCTTCTGCGTCCGCGACACGGGCATCGGGATCGAAGCGGGCAAGCAGGCGCACCTGTTCGAGCGCTTCTCCCAGGTCGACGGGACGATCCAGCGCGATTACGGCGGCACCGGCCTCGGGCTCGCCATCTCCAAGCAGCTCGTGGAGCTGATGGGCGGCACGATCGGGCTCGAGAGCGTGCCGGGGGCGGGGTCGACCTTCTGGTTCGTGCTGCCCCTGCCCTCGGCGGAGACGGGGGCGGCCATCGCGGATCCGGCCGCCGCGGCGCCGTCCTGGCGCTCGCGCCGCCTGCTGCTCGTCGAGGACGTGCCGCTGAACCAGGAGCTCGCTCTCGCCGTCCTGCGCGGGGCGGGCCACGCGGTCGATGCGGTGTCGAGCGGGCAGGATGCGGTGGCGGCGGTGCAGGCGGCGCCCTACGATCTCGTGCTGATGGACGTCCAGATGCCCGGGATGGACGGACTCGCCGCGACGCGGGCGATCAGGGCCCTCGACGGCCCGGTCGCCGCGGTTCCGATCGTGGCCATGACGGCGAACGTGCTGCCCGAGCAGGTGGCGGCCTTCCAGGAGGCGGGGATGAACGATCACGTCGGCAAGCCGTTCAAGCGCGCCGCGCTCCTGGAGACGATCGAGCGCTGGACCGCGGCCCGCTCCGAGGCGGCGCCGGCGACGGGCACGCTCGACCTGACCACCTTCGCCGAGGTCTCCGCCGCGGTCGGGCCGGACCGGATGAAGCAGCTGCTCGCGACGCTCGCCCACGAGCTCAGCGAGCGCTTCGGCCCGGACGGCACGCTGCCCGAGCGCGAGCAGCTGGCCCACGACGCGCACGCCATGGTCTCGGCGAGCGGCGTCCTCGGCTTCACCGAATTCGCCAAGCTCTGCCGCGAGGTGGAGCTCGCCTGCAAGCGGCGCGGCGGGTACGAGCCCGTGCTCGAGCGCCTGCACCACGCGCGCCGCGCGGTGATGCAGGAGATCGAGGCGCTGCGCGCCGCCTGAGGGCGATCCTCAGCGCCGCAGCTCGGCGAGGAGCCTGCGCGTCACGGCGTCGGCCGCGTCGTGCTGCACCCAATGCGTCGCCTCGGGCAGCCATTCGAGGCTGCCCCGGTCGCATTCCGCGAGGCTGGCCTCGGCGAGGCCAGCCTGAAGGGCGTGATCGCGCCGGCCCCACAGGATCAGCGTCGGCACCGTGACGCGGGGCGGGCGCCGCCGGGGCAGGCGCGCGAGGGCCCGGTACCAGTTCAGCATCGCGGTCATCGCTCCGGGCTGCAGCCACGCCTCGGCATAGCGGTCGAGATCCGCCTCCGAGAAGGACCCGCGCCGGCTCGTCTCCCGCAGGGCGCGCCGCAGCAGGGCGGCGCCGTCGGCGGTGAGCCGGCGCTCGGGCAGGCCCGGGATCTGGAAGAAGGCCGCGTAGGCGCTGCGCAGGATCTGCCCGGGATGGCGCCGCAGATAGGGCCCGAAGACGGCCGGGTGCGGCCCGTTGAGGACGATCAGGCGTTCGATCCGCTCGGGGTGGAAGCAGGCGGTCCACCACGCGACGAGGCCGCCCCAATCGTGTCCCACGAGGCGGAAGCGGCCGATGCCCTTCGCATCGGCGAGCGCGATCACGTCGCCGGCCAGACGATCGAGATGGTAGGCCGGGAGGCCCGCGGGCTTGCCGCTGAGATTGTAGCCGCGCTGATCCGGCGCCAGGACCCGGAAGCCGGCCTCGGCGAGGGGCCCGATCTGCCTGTGCCAGCCGTACCAGAACTCCGGGAAGCCGTGGAGCAGGATGACCGGAGGACCGTCGGCGGGACCGGCCTCGGCGAGGTGAAGCCTCACCTCCGGCAGGCTCACCTGCGTGAAGACGATCCCGTCGCTGTCCATGCCGCGCCTCCTTCCGCCCGCCATCATCGAGGGGGCGAACCCCGCGGCGGCCGGGCGGGTTCGCCGCGCGTCGCCCGTCAGCCGCCCGGGATCGCCAGGGGGTTGTCGGTCAGGGCGGCGGCGTCCGCGGTATCGATCTGCGGCCGGCCCAGGAAGGCGTCCCACAGCCGGGTGACGAAACCGGGATCGAGGTCGCGCACGATCAGGACGAGGCGCGAGGTGCGGTCCTCGTCGGGCCAGGCCGGCAGGGTGACGGGGGCGTGCACGACGTGCTGGACGCCGTGGACCACCACCGGCCTGTCCGGCGCGTCGGCGAGGGCGACGAGGCCCTTGAGCCGCAGGAGCTTCGGTCCGTGGCCGGACCGCAGAAGGTCCAGGAACATCTCGAAGGCGGCCCGGGGGACCGGCACGTCGCTGGTGAGGCTGAAGGCCCGGATCGCGGCGTCGTGCCGGTTCACGTCGTCGGTGTGGCCCGGCTCCTCCGCGACGGCGCCGAGCCAGGCCCGCACGTCCGCGGCCTTGCCGTCGAGGCCGAACAGGCCGCCGAGCAGGCGATCGGCCGGCAGGTCGGGCGCCTCGATCGGCGCGGCCGGATTGAGCTGCCGCAGGCGCTGCCGGAGCGCCGCGGTGTCGGGGGCGAGATCCGCCTTCGTCAGGACCAGCCGGTCGGCCACCGCGACCTGCCGCAGGGCCTCGGCATGGGCGTCGAGGGTGGAGAGCCCGTTCACCGCATCGACGACGGTGACCACCGCCTGCAGCCGGTACCGCATCACGAGGTAGGGATGATAGATCAGGGCGTGCAGGATCGGCGCCGGGTCGGCCAGACCCGTCGTCTCGATCACCACGCGCCGGAACGGCGCGATGCGGCCGTTGTCGCGCTTGCGCAGCAGATCCTCGAGCGTGGCGATCAGGTCGCCCCGCACGGTGCAGCAGAGGCAGCCGGCCCCGAGCAGCACCATGTCCTCGTCGACCCGCTCGATCAGGAGATGATCGAGGCCGATCTCGCCGAACTCGTTCACGAGAACGACCGTGTCGGCGAGCGCAGGATCGGCGAGCAGCCGGTTCAGCAGCGTCGTCTTGCCCGCGCCGAGAAACCCGGTGAGCACGGTGAGCGGGATCGGCTCGGGACGGCGTGGGGCGTCGGACATGTCCGGAGGCCTATCCTGCCGCCCGCGCGGGCTCAACCGGCCCGCGCGAGGCTTGGGGCTCTCGGGAAGGGCCTCAGAAGGCGCCGACCAGCAGCGTCAGCCCGGAGAGCGCGACCGCCGCGCCCATCGCCGGGGCCGCCTCGCGCCGTCCGACGAGGAGCCCGAGGCCGAGCCCGGCCGCGTGGAGGAGCGCGGTCGCCGCCAGGAAGCCGAACCCGTAGGCGAGGCCGGAGGCCGTCTCCGGCATCTCGGCGCCGTGCGCATAGCCGTGGAACACCGCGAACACGCCGACGAGCACCACGAGGCCGGGCAGCGCGCGGCGGGCGCCGAACACGATGGCGAGGCCGAAGGCGACGAGCGAGAGCGCGATGCCGGTCTCGGGAGCGGGCAGGGCGACGCCCGTCGCGCCGAGGGCCGCGCCCACGGCCATCATGGCGAGGAAGGCGCCGGGCAAAGCCCAGCGCGCGGCACCGCCGCGGAGCGCGGCGAGCAGGCCGACCGCCACCATCGCCAGGACATGGTCGAGCCCGCCGATCGGGTGCGCGAACCCGTGCGCGAAGCCCGCGGCCTCGCCGTGGCCCGGATGGGCGAGCGCCGCCCCCGGGAGCAGGAACAGCAGGGCCGGCAGCAGCGGCAGCACGCGTCTCGTCATCGAGGGCCTCTCAGGTTTCATCGCAGCGGGCATGGAAGCGCTATTCCATGGTCGGGGCAAGCTTCTGCACGCCCGGCACGTCCTCGCCGAGCCATGCGGCGTTCTTGGCGGTGCCGTCGAAGGTCGCGCTCGTCTTGAACAGCTCGTACTTGCCCTCCAGGGCGTAGGGACGGCTGCGCCCGAGCAGCTCGGCCACCGTCGCCTTGTCCATCGGCCGGAAGGTCTTCACCGCCTCGAAGGCCTGATCGAGGTCGCGCTGGCTCTGGATCCCGGTGATCACCACCGAAACCGGCAGGTTGAGGGAGAAGTGCAGGTACTCGATCGGCTTGATCGGGGCATCGCTCTTGAGGATCACCCCGTCGCCGAAGGTCTTCATGGCGAGCGGGGCGATGCCGTTCTGCACGAGGTAGGGCAGCACGAGGTGGCCGAACGAGCGGAAATGCGCGTCCATCACGTTGAGGGGCATCTGCACCGAATCGAACTGGAATCCGCGCTCGGCGGCGACCTCCAGCATCTGAAGGTGGATGCGCGGATCCTTGTGCCCGGTGAAGCCGATATAGCGCAGCTTGCCCGCCTTCTTCGCCTCGACGAAGGCCTCCATCGCGCCGCCCTCGGCGAAGACCCGGTCGGGATCGTCGTAGCGCAGGATCTCGTGGTGCTGGACGAGGTCGATCCGGTCGGTGCGCAGGCGCTTCAGGGAGGTGTCGATCTGCTTCGTCGCCTCCTCCTTGGTCCGCCCGTCCATCTTGGACATCAGGAAGACCTTGTCGCGATAGCCGCCCTGCGAGAGGGCGACGCCCATGCGCAGCTCGGAGCGGCCCTCGTTGTAGTCCCAGCAATTGTCCATGAAGGTGATGCCGCGATCGACGCCGGCATGGATCAGCCGCGTCGCCTCGTCGTCGCTCACCGCGCTCTTGCCGAGATGGAAGCCGCCCATGCCGATGGCGGAGATGCGCTCGTCGTGGCGGCCGAAGCGGCGGTAGAGCATCTCGCCCCGGTGCTCGCCGGGATCGCCGACGAGGGGCAGGTCGGCCGGATCCTGGGGCCGGGTGTTGGGCAGGCCCGGGGCGGTCACGGCCGCACCCGCGCTGCCGGAGGCGGCAAGACCTGCGCCGAGGGCGGCGCCCTGAAGGAAGCTGCGGCGTTCCATGATGGTTCTCCTGGCTCGATTGGGTTCATCGCTGAGGCTCCGCGGCGCGCGGCGCGGCGTTCAGGGCCTGCGCGGCGTGCAGGACCCGCATCGCCGCGCAGGCGGCGCCGTAGCCGTTATCGATGTTCACGACGGTGATGCCCGGCGCGCAGCTCGCGAGCACCGCATTGAGGGCGGTCTGGCCGCCGGCCGCGACGCCGTAGCCGACCGAGGTCGGCACCGCGATCAGCACGCCCGGCACGAGGCCGCCGACCACGCTCGGCAGCGCCGCATCCATTCCGGCGGCGACGATGACGACGGGATGCGCGCGGATCTCGTCGAGGCGTCGCTGCAGGCGCCACAGGCCGGCGACCCCGACATCCGCGACGAGGGTCGCGCCGTACCCGGCGTAGCGCAGCGTGCGCTCGGCCTCGCGCGCCACCGGCACGTCGGAGGTGCCGGCCGCCACGATCGCGACGCGGGCCGGCTGCTCCAGCGGGCGCATGGGCCCGAGCACCGCCGTGTTCGAGACCGGGCAGTAATCCAGGCGCGCGCGCTGCTCGAGAGCCGCGTGCTTGTCGGCGTCGAGCCGGGTCAGGAACAGGCTCGCGCCGCGGGCGATCGCCGCCGTCAGGATGGCGTCGATCTGCACGGGCGACTTGCCGGCGGCGTAGACGGTCTCCTCGAGGCCGATCCGGTCGGAACGCGCGAAGTCGAGGAGGAATTCCTGCTCGACGCTCACGCGGTCGCCCTCCGGGCCGGGCGCGAGCGCCCCGTCAGGAAGGCGCTGCCGGTGCGGTAGGGCGCGAAGCGGATGGGGCGGTCGAGCGCCCGGGGCGCACGCGCGGCGACGGCGGCGGCGAGGTCGGCCCGGAGCGGGGCGTCGAGCTTGGCGAGGCTGTCCGGATCGAGCTCGATCACGACGCCCTCGGCCCGGACGCGGCAGCGCACCTTCGCGGCGGCCCCGTCCGCCGAGAGCGCATCGCCGATGAGGTGCTCCACCGCGTGGATGAAGGCGAGGGTCTCGGGCTCGATCGGAATGCCGGTCTCGACCCGGCTCGACAGGCAGGGCGAGGCCGGCAGTTCGGCCACGTCTCCGAGGCCGAGCGCCCTGGCCAGGGCCCGGACCGCGGCCTTGTCCATGCCGGCGGCGACGTAGGGATGGCGCACGCCGTACTCGCGCGCGGCGTCGAGGCCGGGGCGGTACTCGCCGAGGTCGTCGAGATTGGCGCCCGAGACGATCTGCCAATCCGTCACCCGCGCCACGGCGCCGTAGAGATTGGTCTTGCAGAAGAAGCAGCGGTTGACGGGGTTGGCGCGGTAGGCGGGATCGGCGAATTCGCCGGCCTCGATGATCCGCAGGCGCCAGCCGAGCCGCGCCGCCTCGTCGCGCACCCGCGCCGTCGCCTCGACCGGGACCGCGGGCGAGGCGGCGTGGACGGCGAGCATGCCGGCGGGCCCGAGCTGATCGTGGGCGAGGGCGGCGAGCGTCAGGCTGTCGACGCCGCCGCTGACCGCGACGGCGAGCGGGCCCATATCGGCGAGGGTGGCGGCGAGGGTAGGCGCGAGCGAGCCGCGGAGTCCGGCGCGGCTCATCGGGCGCCTCCGGTCTCGCGGGATGCGTCGGATCCGATCTCGAGGGCCAGCCGCTCGGCCTCGCGGCGCAGGGCCGCGCGGGCGGCGTGGCCCTCGTGCGCGAGCGCGTCGTCGGCCTCCGCCTTCGCGGTGGCGCCGCCCGGACGCTCCACGGTCTTCACCCGCACGGGACGGCCCCCGACCTCGACCGTGCGGCTCGCCCGGGGCAGCGCCGTGCCGGACACCACCCGGTGGCGCAGGCCGATCGTCGTGGTCTCGCGGAAGCAGGCGGCGGTCGCGGCATCGAGGGCCTCGGCCCGGGCCAGCACGCGCACATGCGTCATCATCCGGCCCTTCTTGCCGAAGACCGGCATCTGGACGACGTCGAGGACGTCGGCGTGCTCGCGCAGGCGGTCGAGCCCCATGGCGAGGTCCTCGGCGGACTGGTCATCCACCTCGAACTCGATCACCGCGAGGTCGCGGTGGCCGCCGGACGGGCGCTCGGGCGCCGGATCCGCGAAGGCGAGGACGCGCACGCAGTTGCTGAGACCCGGGAGCCGGCGGGTGCCGAAGCCGATGCCGCTGCGCGCGAGCACCCGCGGGGCCGGCGCGACCGGCTCGGAGCGGAGGTGGCGCAGGATCGCGGCGCCCGTCGGCGTCACGCGCTCGCCCGCAACGCCGTCGTCGATCGTGGCGAAGCCTTCGAGGAGAAGCGCGGTCGCCGGGGCCGGCACCGGCAGGAAGCCGTGCTGGGTGCGCACCCGCCCCGAGCCGAGCGGCAGGGCCGAGACGGTCCAGGCCTCGGCGGCGATGGCGGCGATCAGCTGCGCGGCGGCGACGATGTCGGCGATGGAATCCCAGGCGCCGACTTCGTGGAACGCGACCGCCTCCACCGGGATGCCGTGCACCCGGGCCTCCGCCTCTGCGAGGTGGCCGAAGATGGCGAGGGCGTGGGCGCGCGTCGCGGGATCGAGGTCGGCGGCCTCAAGATCGGCGCGGATGCCGGCCCACGGCCGATGCGCGTGGTCGTGGGCCGGGCGATGGTCGAGGCTGTGCGGATGCTCGTGCGCGCCGGAATGGTCGTGATCGTGATGATGACCGTGGTGCTGATCCGGCGCGTGGCCGTGACCGGCCTGCGCGCGACCGTCGGCGACGACGAAGCGGCGGCCCTGGAGCACCCCGTCGTTGTGGCCGACGAGTTCGCAGGCGATCGCGCTGCCCGTCGCCCGCGCCGCCGCCCGCACCGCGGCGCGGACGCCGTCCTCGTGCTCCGGGAAGGCGTCGAGGAGGGCGGCGACGAACATGTCGCCCGCCATCCCGCCGATCGCGTCGAGGTGAATCCGCATGCCTGGGGGCATCCTTCGGGGTGTCCGTACGGCGGGCGCGCGGAACCGGGAGTCTATCGTCCGACAACTCAGATCGGTCGAGAAGGTCCCCCGGCAATCCTGCCTGCCCGGGGGCAGAAGGCCGCAGCGTGGCCGTATCCGAGACGGCGCAGATCGGGCGCGGGGCGCCCGCGGCGAGGGCCGCGGACGCGGGCGGCGGTTGTCCTCACGTCTCGGCTCCTGGCATGCTTGCTGCGTGGAATGCGTCATGCCACCGTTGGCGCGGCACGTGCGGGACCGGTCGCGCGGCCCCAGGCCCGCGTCGCATCTCCCGCTCGTCTCGCCGGTCGCGGTCCGGCCCTCCCGACCCCGCCGCATGGAAAGAGCCTGATGGTCCGTCTGTCCGCCGCCTGCCTCCTCGCCGGACTGTTCCTGAGCCTGCCCGCTGCCGCCCAGACGCTCCGCTACGGCATGATGGAGGATCCCGACGCCCTCGATCCGACGCTGGCGCGCACCTTCGCGAGCCGCATGGTGTTCGCCGCGCTCTGCGACAAGCTCGTGGATATCGGGCCCGACCTGAAGCCGGTGCCGCAGCTCGCCACGAAGTGGGAGCTGTCGGCCGACGAGAAGACGCTCACGATGACCCTGCGGCCGGGCGTCAAGTTCCACGACGGCGAGCCCCTCGACGCGGCGGCGGCGAAATACTCGATCGAGCGCCACCTGAAGATGCCGGGCTCCCAGCGCCGCGGCGAGATCGCGCCGATCGACACGGTCGAGGTCGTGGACGATCTCACCTTCAAGATCACCCTGAAGCGGCCCTTCGCGCCGCTCATGGCGCAGTTCACCGACCGGGCCGGGATGATGGTGTCGCCGAAGGCGGCCGAGCGCCTCGGCGACAAGTTCGCCACCGCGCCGGTCTGCGCCGGCCCGTTCAAATTCGTCGAGCGGGTGCCGCAGGACCGCATCGTGGTCGAGCGCTTCCCCGATTACTGGAACAAGGACCAGATCCAGATCCAGCGCATCGAGTTCCGGCCGATCCCCGACACCACCGTGCGGCTGACGAACCTGCGCGCCGGCCAGCTCGACCTGCTCGAGCGCTTGGCGCCGACCGACGTGCCCCAGGTCTCGCGCGACGCCAGGCTGAAGCTCGCCTCGACCTACGAGCTCGGCTTCCAGTCGGTCCTGTTCAACACCGCCAAGGCCGGCTCGCCCATCGCCGACCCGCGCGTGCGCGCCGCCTTCGAGCTCGCCATCGACCGCGCCGCCATCAGCCAGGTGGTGTTCAACGGCGAGTTCCTGCCGGGCAACCAGTGGGTCTCGCCGAAGCACCCGGACTACGTGGCGGCCTACCCCGTGCCGAAGCGCGACGTCGCCAAGGCCAAGGCGCTGCTCGCCGAGGCCGGGCAGCCCAAGCCCCAGATCACGATGATGATCTACGCCAACAGCGAGGCGCCGCAGGTCGGGCAGGTGATCCAGGCGATGACCAAGGAGGCGGGCTTCGACGTGAAGCTGCAGGCCACCGACTTCACCACCGCCCTCGATCTCGCCGACAAGGGCAATTACGAGGCCTACCTCTACAACTGGAGCGGCCGGCCCGACCCCGACGGCAATACCTTCAGCTTCCTCGGCTGCAAGCAGCCGCTGAACTATCCGCGCTACTGCGCACCCGAGGCCGATGCGGCGCTCCAAGCCGAGCGCGGCTCCGTCGATCCCGAGAAGCGCAAGACGGCCTGGAAGGCGCTCGCCGACCACGTCCTCACCGACAAGCCCGTCGTCTACCTGATGCACCGCAAGCTGCTCTGGGCCTACAGCCCGAAGATCACCGGCTTCGTCGCCTATCCGGACGGGCTGGTGCGCTTCACCGGGCTGAAGCTGAACTGATGCTGCGGTTCCTCGCCAGCCGCCTCGCCCTCGCGGTCCCGACCCTCGTCCTCGCCTCGATGATCATCTTCGCCCTGCAGCAATTGCTGCCGGGCGACGTCGCCACGGCGCTGACCGGGGAGGAGCGCGACCCGGAGGTGATCGCCTTCATCCGGCAGAAGTACCACCTCGATGAGCCGCTGCCGGTGCGCTACGGCTACTGGGCCGCGGGGGTGCTTCGGGGCGATCTCGGCGAATCGATCCGGTTGCAGAAGCCGGTCTCGGAACTCGTCGTCGAGAAGCTGCCGGTGACGCTCGAACTCGCCTGCCTCGCCATGCTGGTGGCGCTGGCGATCGGCGTGCCGATGGGCATCCTCTCGGCGGTCCAGCGCGGACGCTGGCCCGACGCCCTCGCCAACGGCATCGCCCTGTGGGGGCTCTCGGTGCCGAATTTCTGGCTCGGCATCCTGCTGATCCTGCTGTTCTCGGTGCAGCTCGGCTGGCTGCCGGCCTCCGGCTACGTGCCGCCGGGCGAGAGCCTCTCCGAGAACCTGAAGGCCATGGCGATGCCGGCCTTCGTGCTCGGCAACGCCATCGCGGCGGTGATGATGCGCCACACCCGGGCGGCCATGCTGGGGGTGCTGGGCTCCGACTATGTCCGCACCGCCCGCGCCAAGGGCGTCTCGCCGCTGCGCCTGACGCTGCGCCACGCCCTGCCCAACGCCGCGATCCCGATCATCACGCTGGGGGCCCTCGAATTCGGGCAATTGCTGTCCGGGGCGGTGCTGACCGAGCAGGTCTTCTCCGTGCCGGGCTTCGGCAAGCTCATGGTGGACGCCGTGTTCAACCGCGACTTCGCCACGGTGCAGGGCGTCGTGATCTGCACCGCCGCGACCTACATCGCCCTGAACCTCGCCGCCGACGTGCTCTCGGCCGTGGTCAACCCGAAGCTGCGGCGGGCATGAACCCGGGCATGAGCGCGGGCACCCCCGTCACCGAGGCGGCCGGCGTCGCCGCCCCCGCCGGCCGGCCCGAGATCGCCCGCGAGCCCGGGACCCTTCGCGCCTTCTGGCGCCGGCTGCGGGCGCGGCCGAGCGCGCTCCTCGGCCTCGCCATCGTGGTGCTCCTCGTAGGCCTCGCGGCCGGCGCCGGGCTGATCGCGCCCTACGATCCGACCGCGACCGACTGGGGCGCGGTGCGGGCCGCCCCCAGCGCCGCGCATTGGTTCGGCGGCGACGAGGTCGGGCGCGACGTGTTCTCGCGCATCCTCTACGGCGCCCGCGCCTCGCTCGGGGCGGGGCTCGTCTCGGTCGGGCTCGCGGTCTCGCTCGGATTGCCGATCGGGCTCGTCGCCGGCTACGCGGGCGGCCTGGTCGACGGAGCGATCATGCGCCTGACCGACGCGCTCCTCGCCATCCCGTTCCTGATCCTGGCGATCGCGCTCGCGGCCTTCCTGGGGCCGAGCCTCACCAACGCCATGCTGGCGATCGGGCTCTCGGCCACCTCGACCTTCGTGCGCCTGACCCGGGCCCAGGTCCGGGCGGTGGCGGCCGAGGAGTTCGTGGAGGCGGCGCGCTCCGTCGGCAACCCGCCCTGGCGGATCGCCCTGGTGCACATCCTGCCCAACATCGTGCCGGCGATCCTCGTCCAGGCGACGCTCACCATCGCGGCGGCGATCATCGCCGAGGCGAGCCTGTCCTTCCTCGGGCTCGGCCAGCAGCCGCCCGAGCCCTCCTGGGGCGCCATGCTCAACGTCGCCAAGAACTTCATGGATCAGGCGCCCTGGATGGCGATCTGGCCGGGCCTGTCGATCTTCGTGGCGGTGCTCGCCTTCAACCTGCTGGGCGACGGCCTGCGGGACGCCCTCGACCCGAGGCAGCGGACATGAGCGGGCCCCTTCTCGACGTGCGGGATCTGCGCGTCACCTTCGACACCGAGGGCGGCACGGTCCACGCGGTCAACGGCGTCTCCTACACCCTGCAGGAAGGGGAGACGCTGGGCATCGTCGGCGAGTCGGGCTCGGGCAAGAGCGTGCACGTGCTGGCGATGCTGGGCCTGATCCCGCGGCCGCCCGGCCGCATCGCGGGCGGCTCGGTGCTGTTTCAGGGCGAGGACCTGCTGCGCCTGCCCGAGCGGCGGCTGCGCGGCATCCGGGGTGGCCGGATCGGCTTCGTGTTCCAGGACCCGATGAGCTCGCTCAACCCCGGCATGACGGTGGCGGCGCAGATCGTCGAACCGCTGCGCATCCATCTCGGCCTCGACGCCCGGGCGGCCCGAGTGCGGGCGCGTGAACTCCTCGACCTCGTGCGCATCCCGAACGCGGCCGCGCGCCTCGACCAGTACCCCCACGAGTTCTCGGGCGGCCAGCGCCAGCGCGTGATGATCGCCATCGGCCTCGCCTGCCGGCCGAAGCTCCTCATCGCCGACGAGGCGACGACCGCGCTCGACGTGACGGTGCAGGCCGAGATCGTGGCGCTGGTGCAGGAGCTGAAGCGCGAGCTCGGCATGGCGATCATCTGGATCACCCACGATCTCGGCGTGGTGGCGGGCATCAGCGACACCGTGCAGGTGATGTATGCCGGGCGGATCCTGGAGCGCGGCCCCGTCGACGACATCTTCGCCGATCCGCGCAACGCCTACACGCTGGGGCTGCTGCGCTCGCTTCCCGACCTCACCCAGGGCCGCGCCGGGCGGCGGCGCCTGCAGCAGATCGAGGGCGCGCCCCCCGACATGCGCCACCCGCCGCCGGGCGATCCCTTCGCCCCCCGCAACGCCTACGCGACGCCGCGCTGCCGGGCCGAGATGCCGCCCCTCGTCCAGGCGCAGGGCGCCGCGCCCGGCCATCTCGTCGCCGCCTGGTACGACCTGCCGGGGATCCTCGCCGACGAACGGGAAAGGGTGCGCTGATGGCGGTCTCGGCCGAACCGCTGCTTGCGGTCCGCGATGTGTCCAAGCACTACCCGCTGCGCTCGTGGTGGGGCGGCAAGGCCTCGGTCTTCCGGGCCGTCGAGGGCGTGAGCTTCGATATCGGCGCGGGCGAGACGCTGGGGCTCGTCGGCGAATCGGGCTCGGGCAAGTCCACGATCGGCCGGGCGGTGACGATGCTGAACCCGCCGAGTTCGGGCACCATCGCGTTCGAGGGCCGGGATCTCGCCGCGCTGAAGCCCGGCGAGATGCGCCGCATGCGGGCGCGGATCCAGACCGTGTTTCAGGACCCCTACGCGGCGCTGAACCCGCGCATGAGCGCGGGCGACTACGTCGCCGAGGCCTATCGCCTGCATCGGCGCGACATGGGCCGGGCCGAGCGGCGGGAGGCGGTGGCCGCCCTGTTCGAGCGGGTCGGGCTCGATCCGCGCTTCGCCGGGCGCTTCCCGCACCAGTTCTCGGGCGGCCAGCGCCAGCGCATCTGCATCGCCCGGGCGATCGCGCTCCGGCCCAGCTTCATCGTCGCCGACGAGCCGATCGCGGCCCTCGACGTCTCGATCCAGGCCCAGGTGGTGAACCTGCTGCAGGACCTTCAGGACGAGCTCGGCCTGTCCTACCTGTTCATCTCCCACGACCTGCGCATGGTGCGCTACCTGTGCCAGCGCGTCGCCGTGCTCTGGCGCGGGCGCATCGTGGAGATGGCGGAGAGCGACGCCCTCTACGAGGATCCGCGCCACCCCTATACCCGGCGCCTGCTGGCGGCCGTACCCGTGCCCGATCCCGCCACGGAGCGCGCCCGGCTGTCCGGAACCCAGGCCGATGCCGGCCTGCCCGAGGCCACGGGCGCCCTCGTCGAGGTCGCGCCCGGGCATCTCGTCGCCGAGCACTGAGCCAAGCACCAAGCCAAGCATTGAGCCGATTCCGGAGGTCGCGTCGTGAGGAACTTCATGGAGCCCGGGCGCTCGCCCGTCTACGCGGGCAGCGCCGCGGTCGCGACCTCGCACCCGCTCTCGACGCTGACCGCGATCGAGGTGCTGCGGTCGGGCGGCAACGCGGTCGATGCGGGCATCGCGGCGGTGGCGGTGCAATGCGTCGTCGACCCGCTGATGACCGGGATCGGCGGCGACTGCTTCGCCCTCTACGTGCCGAAGGGCGCGTCGGTGCCGGTGGCGCTCAACGGCTCGGGCCGCAGCCCGGCCGCCGCGACCGACGCGTGGTATCTCGAGAACGCCGTTGCCATCACGCCGACCTCGCCCCACGCCGTCACCGTGCCGGGCGCCGTCGCCGCCTGGGCGCGGCTGCTGGCCGATCACGGCACGCGCTCGCTGGGCGAGTTGCTGCAGCCGGCGATCCGCTACGCCGAGGAGGGATTCCCGGTCCAGCCGCGGGTCGGCTGGGACTGGGCCCGCAACGCCGAGCGCGTGGCCCAGGATGCCGGCGCGGCGTCCGCCTACCTCGTCGACGGCCGGGCGCCGGCCATCGGCGCCACCATGCGCCTGCCGAAGCTCGCGGCGACCCTGCGGCGGATCGCCGAGGCGGGACCGCGCGGCTTCTACGAGGGGCCGGTCGCCGCCGATCTCGTCGCGCGCCTGCGCGCCCTCGGCGGCCTCCACACGGAGGAGGATTTCGCGGCGGCCGAGCCCGAATACGTGACGCCGATCACCACGCGCTACCGCGGCTACGACGTGTACGAATGCCCGCCCTCGGGCCAGGGCCTCGCCGCCCTGATGATGCTGAACGTGCTGGCGCCCTACGACGTCGGCGGCCTGTCGGACCTCGACCGCACGCATCTCCTCGCCGAAGCCTGCAAGCAGGGCTACCACCACCGCGACGCGCTCTTCGCCGACCCGGCCCTGCACCGGGTGCCGGTCGAGCACCTGCTCTCGGAGGCGTGGCACGCCTCGGCGCGCGGCGCCATCGACATGGAGCGGGCGCAGGAGCCCGAGATCTATCCCGAGATCGCCGCCGAGCGGGCGCACAAGGACACGGTCTATCTCTGCGTGGTCGACCGCGACGGCAACGCGCTCTCGCTGATCAACTCGCTGTTCCAGGGATTCGGCAGCGGCATCATGGGGCCCGAGAGCGGGGTATTGCTGCACAATCGCGGCCTGAGTTTCCGCGTCGAGCCCGGCCATCCGAACACGATCGCGCCGCGCAAGCGCCCGATGCACACGATCATTCCGGGCATGCTGATGCGCGACGGCCAGGCGGTGGCGCCCTTCGGCGTGATGGGCGGGCATTACCAGGCGATGGGCCATGTAGAGCTGCTGACGAACCTGCTCGATCGCGGCCTCGACGTGCAGCAGGCGCTCGATGCCCCGCGCAGCTTCGCCTACGGGGGCGTCGTCGAGATGGAGAGCGGCTTCCCCGACGCGGTTCTCGCCGGGATGCGCGAGCGCGGCCACGACGCGATCCGCGCCCCGCTGCCGATCGGAGGCGGGCAGATCATCTGGATCGATGCGGCCTCCGGAACGCTGGTCGCCGGCTCGGACCCGCGCAAGGACGGCAGCGCGCTCGGCTATTGAGGGCTGGCCCCTGGCCGGCCGGCCGGTCATGGTGCCGCGATTGCACGATGCGAGCGCCATGACCACGAGTGCCGAAACGCTGGCCGCCCTCCGACGAGGCGATCTCGCGGGCGCGCGCGCCCTGAGCCTGACGGGCATCGACGCGGTCCCCGCCGAGATCTTCGGGCTCGCCGACACGCTGGAGGTGCTCGATCTCGGCGGCGGTCCCCTCACGGCGCTGCCCGACGATTTCGGCCGCCTGCGCAATCTGCGCGTGCTGTTCTGCTCCGGCACTCGGTTCGAGCGGTTGCCCCCGGTGCTCGGCGATCTGCCGCGTCTCTCCCAGGTCGGCTTCCGCGCCGCCGGTCTGAAGGACGTGCCGGGGGAGGCCCTGCCGCCGGCGCTCCGCTGGCTGACCCTCACCGACAACGCCATCGAGGCTCTGCCGGATGCCATCGGGCGACGGCCGGCCCTGCAGAAGCTGATGCTGTCGGGAAACCGGCTCTCCGCTTTGCCGGACACGCTCGCCGGCGCGCCGAATCTCGAGTTGCTGCGCATCGCGGCGAATGGCTTCGCGACCCTGCCGCCCTGGGTGCCGGAGCTGCCCGCCCTGGCGTGGCTCGCGGTCGCCGGAAATCCGTACGCGCCGGCGCTCGACGCGGTGGAGGCGCCGGCGGTGCCCTGGTCGGCCCTCGAGCTCGATGCGCTCCTCGGGGAGGGCGCCTCGGGCCGTGTCCATCGCGCGCGCTGGCGGCGCGCGGACGCCGAGGTCCCCGTTGCCCTGAAACTGTTCAAGGGCGCGATGACGAGCGACGGCCTGCCGGATCGCGAGATGGCGGCCTGCCTCGCCGCGGGCGCGCATCCGCACCTGACCGGCGCGCTCGGCCGACTCGCGGATCACCCGGCCGGCGCCGACGGCCTGCTGATGCCGCTCCTGCCGGACACGTGGCGCCCGCTCGCCGGCCCGCCGAGCCCGGCGAGCTGCAGCCGCGACGCCTACGCGCCCGATCTTCGCCTCGCGCCGGCGGTGGGGCTGCGGCTCGCGCGCGCCGCGGCCTCGGCCGCCGCCCACCTGCACGCGCGCCGGATTCTGCACGGCGACCTCTACGCCCACAACCTGCTCTGGGATGGCGAGCGCGGCGCCGCGGTGCTCAGCGATTTCGGCGCCGCCAGCGTCCTGCCGGCGGGCGCTCCGGGCGAGGCCCTGCAGCGCATCGAAACCCGGGCTTGGGGCATCCTGCTGGGCGAGATCCTCGACCGCTGCGCGCCGGAGCCCGCGGGCCTCGGCGCGTTGCGCGACCTGCAGCGCGCCTGCCTCCAGGACGTCCCCGGCGAGCGCCCGCTCGTGGCCGAGGCGCTGGAGGCCCTCGACCGGGCGGCGTGAGGCTCAGCGCCGGGCGCAGAGGGCGATCGCGGGGCCGTTGACATGGCCCGGATCGTCGAACCCGACCGTTACGGTGAAGCCGCGGTCGCGGAAATAGGCGAGCAGGCTCTCACGCTCCAGCCAGACGGCGTAGGTCTCCCCGCCGCCGCTGAAGCCCTGCCAGGACTTGGCGACGTCCGGGTAGAGGCGCCGCACGCCCTTGTAGGGGGTGTCGCCGATCGGCATCGGAGGCCAGAACAGCGCGCTGTCGCCGCGCCCCGCCAGCCGCGCGGCGTCGAAGACGTGCGTCCAGAGGAAGATGCGGTCCGCGCGGGCGCAGATCAGGTCGAGCAGGCGCAGCGGCTCGGTCATGTGGTAGAGAACGCCCGAGGCGACGATCGCGTCGACGCGTCCGCACGTCTCCAGGTACGGCATGAAGCTGCCGAGCTTGAACCGCGTCCGCGTGAGGCCGAACAGCTCCTTCACGCAGAGGCATTTCAGGAAGGCGCGCTGGTTCGCCTCGATCGCCGTGACGCTGCGGGCGCCGAGCGCTTCCAGCATCGTGGCGTGGCCGCCCTCGAGCGGCCCGAGTTCGAGGATGTCGAGATCCCGGAACGGTCCGAGCAGCCCGTCGGCCCAGCGGATGCGGTCGTCCTCGAACAGGCGGGCATGGCCGGGCTCGGCCAGGACGCCCAGCGCGTCCGGCATCCGCGACGACCACTCGCCCTGGAACAGATCGACGATGTTCTGGTCGGACGGGGCCGTGTCCAGCAGCTTCGACGCGACACTCATGAGGGACCTTGCGGACGGCTCGGGCGCGGATTGCCGCGCGCCTCGCTGCGATAGCGCGGAACGGCCGCCCCGTCTCGCCGGGACACGATCATGCGTGCCCCGCGTCGCGGGCCCGTCAGGACGATCCGGGTCGCGGGGCGTCGTGGTCGCAATGGTAGGGGCCCCCGCCGTCGAGCGCCGTGATGCGGACGTGGCCGCCGGAGGCGGTGCAGCGCGCGCGGAAGGTGTGCTCGGGTCGGTAGAAGCCCCAGATCGCGATCATCGGCACGACCATGATCAGGCAGACGCTTCCGATCACGAGGGCCGCCGCCCAGGCATTCCCGTTGAGGGGCCGGGGCGGCTCCGGCCGCTCCGGCGGAAGCGGGGCCAGGAAGGCCACCGTCAGCCCGATCCAGTCCAGCGCGCTCATCGGCCGCTCCGGGTATGGCGCGGCCCCGGTCGCGGGGGCCCGCCGTCGTCGAGTGCAGGGGCGCCGACACTAGGCGCAGGATCGCGCCTTGCGAACCCTCCCGACGCGCGCCGCACCGTCGCGGCCGAGGCCGGCGCCGCATCAGGCCCGGCCGCGAACCTCGTCGCGTTGCGCTTCGATCGAGGGCTCATGGACCTCGCCGCGGGTCCGCCACAGGCTGTAGACCACCCCGGCCGCCAGCAGCAAAACCGTCACCACGAGGGCGACCCAGGCCGGCACGTCGACGAGGCCCAGGGTGTCCGCGACGACGATCTTCGCGCCGATGAAGATCAGGATGAAGGCGAGCGCCGTCTTGAGATAGGCGAAGCGCTCGACCATCGCGGCCAGCGCGAAATAGAGCGCGCGCAGGCCGAGGATCGCGAAGATGTTCGAGGTGTAGACCACGAAGGTGTCGGTGGTGATCGCGAAGATCGCCGGCACGCTGTCGACCGCGAACAGCACGTCGGCGCCGTTCACCAGCACCAGGGCCAGCGCCATCGGGGTCAGCCAGGTGGCGACCTTGCCGGTCTTGGGATCGGTCTTGCGAATGGTGAAGCGCTGGCCGTGCAGCTCCGGGGTGATCCGCAGGCCCTTCTGCAGCAGGCGCACGGCCCGGTTCTCGCGGAAGTCCGATGCGTCCTCCTCCTTGGAGAGCAGCATCTTGAGCCCGGCATAGATCAGGAAGGCCGCGAACAGCGACAGCACCCAGTGGGCCTGATGCACCAGGGCCGCGCCGAGCCCGATCATCAGGCCGCGCAGCAGCACGGCGGCGAGGATGCCCCAGAGCAGGACCCGGTGCTGCGCCGCGCGCGGGATGCCGAGGGCGGAGAGGATCATCGCGATCACGAAGACGTTGTCCATCGACAGCGACTTCTCGACCACGAGCCCGGTGACGTATTCCTGGCCGGATCGCGGCCCCATGTACCACCAGATCCAGCCCCCGAAGGCGAGGCCGAGGCTGAAGTAGAAGGCGGTGAGGAGGAGGCTCTCCTTCACGCCGATCTCGTGGTTCTTGTCGCGGTGCAGCAGGCCGAGATCGAAGGCGAGCAGCCCCGCGATCAGGACGTGGAAGCCGAGCCACATCCAGAGCGGCTTGCCGAGCCATTCGACGTAGAGAAGATCCATCATGGGCGGGACCGGGATGCTCCTTGGGGAGGGCATCGGCTCCGACATCACGGACGCAAGCAGTGTTGCGACCCGCCAGAGGGGCCCGCAGCCGATGCCCGCAGTTAGGCGGCGGATTGGGGTGAATCAAGGGCGCGGTCACCGCGACGCGGCGGGCGCCGCTTGACAGACGCCCTTCGTCCACGGCCTCCCCACCGGATGTCCACGCGCGAAAAGCAGGATCTGGCTGTGATCGGGGGCGGCCCGGCCGGGCTCGCCGCCGCCGAGGTGCTGGCCGGCGCCGGACACCCGGTCACCGTGCACGAGCGCATGCCGTCGGTCGCCCGCCGGCTGCTGATGGCGGGGCGCGGCGGCCTGAACATCACCCACAGCGAGCCCCTCGACGCCTTCCTCGGCCGCTATCACCCGGCGGACCTGCTGGCCCCGGCGATCCGCGCCTTTCCGCCCCAGGCTCTGCGCGACTGGTGCGACGGTCTCGGCCAGCCGACCTTCGTGGGCTCGAGCGGGCGGGTCTTTCCCGAGCGCTTCAAGGCCTCGCCGCTGCTGCGCGCTTGGCTCGCGCGCCTCGAGAGCCTCGGCGTCCGCATCCACACCCGCCACCGCCTCGTCGGTCTGGAGGGCCGCGCGCTGATCCTCGAGACGCCGTCCGGCGTGCTGCGGAGCGAGCCGCGCGCGGCCGTCCTGGCGCTCGGCGGGGCGAGCTGGCCGCGGCTCGGCTCCGACGGGTCCTGGGTCCCGCTGCTCGCGGGGCAGGGCGTCGCGGTCGCGCCGCTGCGCCCGGCCAATGTGGGCTTTCGCGTCGCGTGGTCGGACACGTTTCGGGCCCGCTTCGCGGGCGAGCCGGTCAAGCGCGTGGCGCTGACGGCCGCCGGACGGACGGTACGCGGCGAGATGGTGGTGACGCGCGGCGGCCTCGAAGGCGGCGCCGTCTACGCGCTCTCGCGCCTGCTCCGGGAGAGCATCGACGCGTCGGGCTCGGCCATCCTCCGGCTCGACCTGAGACCCGATCTGGCGGAAGCCCAGATCTGCGCCCGGCTGACGCGGAGCCGTCCGGGCGAATCGACGGCGACGCGGCTGCGCAAGGCCGCGGGCCTGTCGCCCGTCGCGGCGGGGCTTCTGCGCGAGGCGGCGGGCGGCCCGCTGCCGGCCGAGCCCGCCCGCCTCGCCGCGCTGATCAAGGCCGCGCCGCTGCGGCTCGACGCGCCCGAATCGCTCGATCGGGCGATCTCGACGGCGGGCGGCATCGCCACCGGCGGCCTCGACGGGCATTTCATGCTGGCGTCTCATCCCGGCCTGTTCGCGGCCGGCGAGATGCTCGACTGGGAGGCGCCGACCGGCGGCTACCTGCTGCAGGGTGCATTCGCCAGCGGCCGGGCGGCGGCGGCGGGCCTGCTCGACTGGCTGGCGCGAGGGGAGGGGCGGCCATGATTCCCTGGGTCCATATCGACACCGCCGCGATCCCGGACGGAGCCGGCACGCTGCGGCTGATGCGGCGGGGCCAGGAATTCTCGATCCAGCTCGGCCAGAACGAGCTGATGAACAGCCGCCTCAGCGGCTCGGAGGAGGCGCTGGCCGACCTCGCCTGCGCGCGGATGGCCGGGCGGCCCGCGCCCCGGCTGCTGATCGGCGGCCTCGGGATGGGCTTCACGCTGCGCGCCGCCCTCCGGGCCCTGCCGGCCTCGGCCGAGATCGTCGTGGCCGAGCTGGTCCCCGCGGTCATCGCCTGGGCGCGCGGGCCGCTCGCCGCGGTCTTCGACGGAATCCTCGACGATCATCGGGTCACGCTCCATGCGGGCGACGTCGCCGGCCCGATCGCCGCGCGGGCCGAGGCCTTCGACGCGATCCTGCTCGATGTCGACAACGGTCCCGACGGCCTGACCCATCCGGGCAACGACCGGCTCTACGATCACGGCGGCCTCGGCGCCGCGCGCCGCGCCCTGCGCCCGGGCGGGGTGCTGGCGGTCTGGTCGGCCGGCCCGGACGCCGCCTTCAGCCGCCGCCTGCGCGAGGGCGGCTTCGCCGTCGAGGAGGTCGCCGCCCGGGCGAACGGCCGCCGCGGCGGCGCCCGTCACCGGATCTGGCTCGCCGCACGGCCGGGACGGCGCTGAGCGGCTTTGGCTCAGGCCGGCCGCGCCTCGCAGACGACCGCCGCGATCAAGCGGTCGAGGTCGTCCGCCGGGATGGTCAGCGCCGGCGTCAGGTAGAGGATCTCGCCGAACGGCCGGACCCAGACCCCACGGGCGACGAGGCGCGCCTTGAGCGCGGGGAGGTCGGGCGCGCGGTCGAACTGCACGGCCCCGATGGCCCCGAGAACGCGCACGTCGGCGATGCCCGGCCGGCCGCGCAGGGGCTCGAGCCCTACGCGCAGGCGCTCGCCGATGGCGCGGGCCTGGTCCAGCCGCGGCTCGGTCTCGAACAGGTCGAGGCTGGCATTGGCGGCGGCGCAAGCCAGCGGGTTCGCCATGAAGGTCGGCCCGTGCATCAGGGCGGCAGCCGGATCGTCCGACCAGAACTCCGAGAACACCGCACGGGACGCGACCGTGGCGGCCAGCGCCATCGTGCCGCCCGTCAGCGCCTTCGACAGGCACAGGATGTCGGGCACGATGCCGGCCTGCTCGTAGGCGAACAGGGTCCCGGTGCGGCCGAACCCGGTGAAGATCTCGTCGCAGATCAGCGGCAGGCCGTGACGGCGGGCGAGATCCGCGACGCGGGCCAGCACCGCCGGCGCGTGCATCAGCATGCCGCCCGCGCCCTGAACCAGCGGCTCGACGATCACCGCGGCGAGGCCGTCGCGGTGGCGCGTCAGCGCCGCGTCGAGAGCCGCCGCCTGATCCGGGGTGCGGGGCAAATCGCAGAAGATCTGCTCGGGCAGGTAGGCGCCGAAGCGACGGTGCATGCCCTCCTCGGGGTCGCAGAGCGACATCGCCCCCAGCGTGTCGCCGTGATAGCCGCCCCGGAAGGCGAGGATCCGGGTCCGGCCGGCGATGCCCCGGTTGAGCCAGAGCTGGGCCGCCATCTTGAGCGCGACCTCGACGGCGACCGAGCCGGAATCGCTGAGGAAGACATGGTCGAGGTCGCCCGGCAGCAGGGCCGCGAGGCGCGACGCCAGCCGCTCGGCGGGCGCGTGGGTCAGGCCGCCGAACATCACGTGCGGCATCGCCGCGAGCTGGTCGGCGACCGCGGCCGCGATGTGGGGATGGTTGTAGCCGTGCACGGCCGTCCACCACGACGCGATGCCGTCGACGAGCTCGCGTCCGTCCGCCAGCACGATCCGGCTGCCCCGTGTGCGCACGGCCTCGAGGGGCGGGGGCGCGCCCTTCATCTGCGTGTAGGGCCGCCAGAGATGGGTGTGGGCGCTCATCGGGCCGGGATGGGAGCGCCGGGCGGCCCGGTCAAGGCCGGACCCGCTTGACAGGGCGGCGCGGCGCGGCGCCATGAGCCGGCCATGTCCAGCCTCGACTCCAGCCTCGACGCCTTCGCCCGCGAGAAGCTCGCCGCCCTCGACGCCTCCGCCCTGCGGCGGCGGCTCGTCCCGACCGAGCGCGGCGCCGGCGCGGCCGCGGCCCGCGGCCCGCACAGCCTCGTCTCCTTCTCCTGCAACGATTATCTCGGCCTGAGCCAGGACCCGCGGGTGATCGCCGCCGCGCGGGACGCCCTGTCGCGCTACGGCGCCGGGGCCGGCGGCTCGCGGCTCGTCACCGGAAACCACCCGCTCCTCGACCGTCTGGAGGCGCGCCTTGCGCGCCACAAGGGCACGGAGGCGGCCCTCGTCTTCGGAAGCGGCTACCTCGCCAATCTCGGCATCACCCCGGCCCTCGCGGGGCGGGGCGACCTCGTGCTCCTCGACGAACTCTCCCATGCCTGCATGTGGGCGGGGGCGCGGCTCTCCGGGGCGCGGGTCGCCAGCTTCCGGCACAACGATGTCGGCGACCTCGCGCGGGTGCTCGCTGCCGATCGCGCGGGCCATCGCCGCGCCCTGATCCTGACCGAGCGGGTCTTCAGCATGGACGGCGACCGGGCGCCGCTCGGCGACATCCTCGGCCTCGCCGCGGCGCACGATGCCTGGACGCTCGTCGACGACGCGCACGGCCTCGGCGTCGTCGAGGGCGGCCCGCGCGCGCCGCTGGAGATGGGCACGCTCTCGAAGTCGCTCGGCTCCTACGGCGGCTATCTCTGCGCCTCGCGCGCCGTGGTCGACCTGCTGACCAGCCGCGCCCGCAGCTTCGTCTACACCACCGGCCTGCCCCCGGCCTCCACCGCCGCAGCTCTGGCGGCGCTGGAGATCCTGGAGGCGGAGCCGGAACGCGGCGCCAAGCCCCTGGCCCTCGCCCGGCGCTTCACCGCCCGCCTCGGCCTGCCCGAGGCGGAGAGCGCCGTCGTGCCGGTCCTCGTCGGGGAGGCCGAGGCGGCGCTCGCCCTGTCGCGCGCCCTCGAGGCGGACGGCTTCCTCGTCGTGGCGATCCGGCCGCCGACGGTTCCGCCCGGCACCGCGCGCCTGCGCGTCGCCTTCTCGGCGGCCCACGAGGCAGCGCAGGTCGACGCGCTGGCCGCCCGCGTGGCCGCCCTGACCGGCCGCCCCTGACAGCTCCGGCACCGGCAATCCGTCGCAGACCGGCGGCCCTCCCTGGACTGCGTTAAGAACATATGTAGAACATATCGACGGCGAGTCGCCGGAACGGCACATGAGGATGGAGCGATGGCGCGATACCGCTTTCACTGCACCAATGGGTACGAGTGCGTCTTCGACGCCCAGGGCGCCGACGTCCGCGCGCCGGGCCGGCTGATGGAGCGGGCCGAGCGGGTCGCCGCCGACGTGATGCGCTCGCTCGACGGCCCGACCGACTGGTCGGAATGGCGCGTGACCGTCCACGACCTCAAGGGCCGCCGCGTCCTGCTCCAGCCCTTCCCCGCCCAGGCGGGACGGGCGCTCGCGGCCTGAACCCGGGAGCGAACGCGATGAGCCCGAAGCCGCTTCCCCGGGCGCTCCTGACCCCGCAGGCCGTGACCGACGACGCGGATCAAAGCATCCGGCCGCTGAGCCTGTCGGAGTTCGTGGGGCAGAGGGCGGCGCGGGCCAACCTGCAGATCTTCATCGGGGCGGCGCGCAAGACCGGTCAGGCGCTCGACCACGTGCTGTTCGTCGGGCCGCCGGGGCTGGGCAAGACCACGCTGGCCCAGATCGTGGCGCGCGAGCTCGGCGTGAACTTCCGCTCCACCTCCGGGCCGGTCATCGCCAAGGCCGGCGATCTGGCCGCCCAGCTCACCAACCTCGAAGAGCGCGACGTGCTCTTCATCGACGAGATCCACCGCCTCAACCCGGCGGTGGAGGAGATCCTCTACCCGGCCATGGAGGATTACCAGCTCGACCTCATCATCGGCGAGGGCCCGGCCGCCCGCTCGGTCAAGATCGAGCTGCCCCGCTTCACCCTGGTGGGCGCCACCACCCGCGCGGGCCTGCTCACCACGCCGCTGCGCGACCGCTTCGGCATCCCGATCCGGCTGGCCTTCTACGACACCGACGAGCTGCGGCTCATCGTCGAGCGCGGGGCGCGGGTGCTGGGGCTGGGCATGTCGACGGAGGGCGCCGACGAGATCGCCCGGCGCGCGCGCGGCACGCCGCGCATCGCCGGCCGGCTGCTGCGGCGGGTGCGCGACTTCGCGGTGGTGGCCGAGGCGCCGGTGGTGACGCGGGCGCTGGCCGACCGGGCGCTGGGCCTGCTCGACGTGGACCCGGTCGGGCTCGACCAGATGGACCGCAAGTATCTCGGGCTGATCGCCACGAGCTTCGGGGGCGGGCCGGTGGGCGTCGAGACGCTGGCCGCCGCCCTGTCCGAGCCGCGCGACGCCATCGAGGACATCATCGAGCCCTACCTGATCCAGCAGGGCTTCCTCCAGCGCACCCCGCGCGGGCGCGTCCTCACCGCCCACGCCTTCCGGCACCTCGGAATCGCCGTGCCCGATGGCGAGCCCGGCCGGACCGTCGAGGCGGCGTGAGGCTACCGCTCGGCGCGCAGGCTCTTGATGAAGCGTCGGGCGACGTCGCGCACCGCCTCGTCGTCGCGGCTCCCGTCGTCCGCCTTGTCCCAGAGGTGGTCGAGGCTGGCATCCAGCGCGTCGAGGAGGCTCGGGTCGCGCTGGGCGACGTGCCGGATGGTGCCGAACAGCAGGTGTTCGACCGCCATCTCGCGGCGGCGGGCATCGACGATCCCGGCGGCGGGACCGGCGGCGTTCGGGTCTGACTTCGATTCTGACATGGCCTGCCAACAGGCCGCCGGCCGCGCGGGTTCAGGACCGGGCCGGCGCATGATGCCGCAGGCCGGTCAGCCGCGCTTGCGCAGGGCCCTCTCGTAGGACGTGCCGGCCTCGGCGAACCCGGTGGCTTCGCAGAACGCGGTCAGATCCGCCTGCCCGGGCGTGGCGCCGAGGCGCAGCACGCCGCAGCCCGCCGAACGGGCCGCCTGGGCGCCGGCCTTCAGCAGGAGCCGGCCGATGCCGCCGCGCCTGTCGTCCGGGGCGACCAGCAGGGTGTCGATCTCGGCGATCGCCTGCGCCGCGGCGAGGGTGTGCCGCCAGTGGAGCGCGATCGCGCCGCTCGGCGGGCCCCAGGCGAGCGCGATCAGCACGATGCCGCTCTCCCGCCGCAGGATCTCGATCCGCTCGCCGAGATCCCGCGCGGCGAGCGGCCGGCCGCAGGCCTCGAACAGGGCCGCGAGGCCCGGCGCGTCTCCGGGTGCCGCCGCGCGGATCTCAAGGCCGTACCGGCTTCCCAATTCTCGCTCCGCCGACCCGACCGATGCTCTGGTTGGGCCGGCGCGAACCAAGGGTCAAGGCGGAGGCCGCTCGCCCTCGCCCCGCCCGCGCTCAGGCGAGGGTGGAGAGGTCCTGGAACCAGTGCTGGGCCTGGGTGTAGTCCTTCACGCGCGGGGACAGGGCGTGCGGGTTGGTGTCGTGCACGACCCAGACCTGCACCGCGTCGTCCACCACGATCTCGTGGATGCGGGCGAGCAGCCGGTCCTGCTCGGCCGGGTCCAGGCTTGTCCGGACCTTGTCGCAGAGCGCGTCGACCTCGGGGTTGCGGTAATGGCTCCAGTTGACGCCGTTCGGCGCGATCTGGCGGGAATCGTAGAAGCGTAGGATCGCGTAGAACGGGTCGGAGGTGACGTAGGCGATGTTGCCGGCGGAGACGTCCTTCAGGCTCGGGTCCGCGGCGCCCTGCCGCCAGCCCGTATAGGCCACCTCCAGCTCGACCGTGCGGAACTCGACCTGGATCCCGACCTCGGCCCAGCTCTGCTGGATGAATTCGTTGATCGGCAGCGACAGCATCTGGCCGGTCCCGCCGGTCGGGATCACGAACTTGGTCTTGAGCGGGTTCTTCACCGAGTAGCCCGCCTCCTCCACCAGCTTGCGGGCGGCATCGACATCGGTCTTGATCTGGAAGCTCGGCTTGCCGAACCACGGGCTGGAGGCCTGCACCTGCCCGGCGGCCGGCGCCGCGAGCCCGCCCATCAGCTGCACGACGCCGTCGCGGTCGATAGCGAGGTTGGCGGCCTTGCGCAGGCGGATGTCGCGCCACGGGCTGCCCTCCAGCATCGACAGGTGGTAGTTCCAGACATGGGGCGTGTCGTTGCCGACGACCCGCATCCCGGCGCCCTTCAGCCGCGGCACGGCGTCGGGCGCGGGCAGCTCGATCAGATCGACGTTGCCGGAGAGCAGCGCGTTCACCCGGGCGAGATCCTCCGGCACGCAGGTCAGCGTCAGCTTCTGCAGCTTCGGCATGCGCTTCGGGTTCCAGTAGGTCGGGTTCGGCACGAGCTCGGCGCGCACCCGCGGCACCAGCGCCGCGAGCCGGTAGGGTCCGGTCCCCGACGGCTCGAAGGCGAATTTCGCCCAGTCGCGGCCGAGCTTCTCGTATTGCGCGGGCGAGGAGATCAGGAACCACAGCATCTGGTAGGGAAACAGCGAGTCGGCCACCTTGGTGGTCACCTGCACGGTCATCGGGTCGAGCTTGCGGTAGCTCGCCACCGAGGGCAGGCGCGGTCGCACCTGCGCCGCCTGCCGCTGATCGAAGTGAGGCGCCTCTTTATTGAGCACCTTGTCGAAGTTCCAGATCACCGCATCGGCATCGAGGGCCGAGCCGTCGTGGAAGGTCACGCCGTCGCGCAGGCGGAAGACCCAGTTCTTGCGATCGGCCGGATCGCTCTCCCAGGACGTGGCGAGGCCGGGCACCAGCTTGCCCGGCCGGTCGGCGACGTCGAGTTCCCAGGCGACCAGGGGATCGTAGAGGGTCAGGCCGGTGAACTGATAGCCGCCCGCGCCCCGGTCCGGCTGACCGGTCGTCAGCGGCAGATCGGTCATCGAGATGCCGTAGGTGAGCGTCCCGGAGGGGCCCCGCCCGCCCTGCGCCAGCAACGCCCCGGTCGGTCCGAGCGCGGCCAGGGCGGCACCGCCCGCCAGGACCGAGCGGCGTGTCAGAGGTGTGGCATGCATGGGTTGAGACTCACTCGATGGAGACCGGGCGGTGTGCCTGCCGGCGAACCGAACCCGCGCCCTTTCCGGCCGGAAAAAGCTCGCGGCCCGACAGCAAGGAACAGGCCAAGCTTCGCTGCGACAAAGCCGCGTCGCGTCGCAGTCGGAGCGGGCGGCAGATCTTTCATCCGGGCGGCGCGCATCGATGCGGTGCAGTGCATCTGCGGGTGCGGCACTGCGGCGTGACAGAGTTCGGCGCGCGGCGCAGAGTGGGTGCGCGAATCCGGGGCGACAACCGGGGCATCACGGGGCGGGACGGAGCACGCCATGCCGCGATACTTCTTCGACGTTCAATCCGGATCCGGCCTCGTCTGCCTCGACTACCAGGGCCTCGACTGCGCGGACGACCGCGACGCCCTGGCCACGGCCCGGCACGGGGCCGGGTTCACCTCGCACCAGGATTGCGCCCGGAACCCGCAGCTCACGCGCTACCGCTTCGCCGTGGCGGATGCCGAGCACCGGCCGCTCTTCACCGTGCCGTTCAGCGAACTCGAGCCCGACGGACCGCGGGACCGGCGGCGCGGGCGCGGGCCGCGGCGGCCGGGCAGCACCGCCTGAGGGCTCGCGATCTCGCCAGCGCGGGCCGCCCAGCGCCTCGCCTGCGAACGCCCTGAGCGAGCCGATTCACCATTTTACAACTCAAGATCGCGGCTTCACGGTTCGGAAAGCGGTTCGGCGTCTTCTGTGTCCACAATCGGACCCAGCCATGTTGCCGAGCGCCCTCGATCTGATCGACCAAGAGCTGACCAAGCGCTGGCACCAGCCGCGCTCCGACGCCCTGCGCCAGCTCTACTGGGAGCGCAGGGCGACGACGCAGCGTCAGGACGTGCGGGTCGCGGCCTGGATCGCGGGCGTCCTCTACATTCTGTTCTCGATCACCGACGCGGTGCTGATCAGCGACGTGGTGACCTACACGATCCCGGCCCGGTTCGTGATCGGCGTGGTCTTCATCGCGGGCATCAACCTGCAGGTCACCTACCGGGTCTCGCTGCCGCTCGTGGACCAGCAATGCGCGGCCGCGGTGGTGACCGGCTACGGGGTCTGGCTCTGGCTCGCGAGCTACAGCGACCATCACCTCAGCGCGTCGTACTACCTGACCTTCGGGATCATCTTCATGATGGTCTCGAACCTGTTCTTCAACTTCACCTTCCGCCTCGCGCTGCTCACGTCGGGCGTGATCGCCGCGAGCTTCCTGCTCGCGCTGGTGACGGTGTTCCACGTCAGCCTCGGCTACGCCGTCGCCGTCGGCACCCTCTACATCGCGACCTACGCGCTCACCCTGTTCGTCAACTGGAAGCTGAACCAGGAGCGCTACCACGTCTTCCTCAACGCGGTTCAGGCCGAGATGCGGCAGCAGGAGGTCGAGCAGCGCGGCGCCGCGCTCCTGCGGCTCTCGACCACGGACGCGATGACGGGACTCGCCAACCGACGGGCGACCGACGAGGCCCTGCGCACCCATTGGGAGGCATGGCAGGGCACGGGCGACAGCTTCGGGGTGATCCTGATCGACATCGACTATTTCAAGCGCTTCAACGACCATTACGGGCACCAGGAGGGCGACCGCTGCCTGGTGGCGGTGGCGCGCGCCATGGAGGCGGTCGTCGAGGGCTTCCCGGCGACGCTCGGACGCTTCGGCGGCGAAGAGTTCATCCTGCTGGCGCGGGTGCCGACCCGCGAGCAGATGGGCCTGCTCGCCGAAGCCGTGCGCCGCAGCGTCGAGAGCCTGGGCATCGCCCACGACCAGCGCCCGGACCGGTCGGCGGTGATCACCGTCAGCGTCGGCGCCGCCTTCTGCGCCGACATCGTGGGCTCCAAGGTCGAGCGCCTGGTGACCGAGGCCGACCGCGCGCTCTACGGCGCCAAGGCGAGCGACCGGAATTGCGTCCGGGTCTTCGACCGGAACGATCCGGAACGCCTCGACCTGCACGACAGCGTCGCCGATCTGGTGCGCACCGCCCTGGCGCAGCGGCGCGTCGCGATGGTCTATCAACCGATCATCGACGCGCGCACCGGCGCGGTCGCGGCCGCCGAGGCCCTGATGCGCCTGACGGCCCCGAACGGCAGCCCGGTCTCGCCCGCGAGCTTCATCCCGGTCGCCGAGCGCAACGGCATGATCGTCGAACTCGGGAATTGGGCGATCCACACGGTCTGCCGCGACCTGCTCGCCAGCGGTCTGCTGCCCTGCGCCAGCGTCAACGTCTCGGCCGTGCAGTTCCGGGCCCCCGGCTTTCCCCTGGCGGTCGCGGCGATCCTGGCCGAGACGGGCGTGGCGCCCGGCCGGCTGGCCCTGGAGGTGACCGAGGGGCTCGAGATCGAGAGCCAGCCCGAGGTCCTGGCCGGCATGGCCGAGTTGCGCGCCCTCGGCGTGAAGATCTGGCTCGACGATTTCGGGACGGGCTTCGCCGGTCTGTCCTGCATCCGCAGCGTGCCGTTCGACGCGGTGAAGCTCGACCGCTCGTTCCTGCACGCCAGCACCTCGCCGCGCGGGGCGCGGATGCTGTCCGACATGATCGGGCTGGTGCACAATGCCGGCTTCACCACGGTGATCGAGGGCGTCGAGGGCCCCCACCACCTCGATCAGATCCGCGACTGGCCGGTCGATCTCGCGCAGGGCTTCCACCTGGGCCGGCCGATGACGGCCGAGGCCCTGCACACCTTTCTCGCCGACAAGCGGGCGCGCGCCCAGGCATCCGCGGCCTGATCGCGGGCCCCGCCGCCGGGAGGCGAGCCCGATCGCGTCGCCACAGGGAGCGCCCGCGGATCCGCGTCCCGCCCTCCTTCGCGGAGCCCGCCCCGGCGGACGGGCTCGGCCGGACCGCCCTAGGCGCGCTCCAGCTCGAGATAGCCGACCTGGCCCGCGGCGTCGGTGCGATAGCTGAAGCCGCCGATGTCGTTGTCGGAGATCTCGCCCGCGAAGGCCCGGATCTGCGCGTCCGAGCGCAGGAGCAGCTGCCAATCCATGTAGGCATCCATGTAGGCGTCCTCCCGCAACCCGACGAGGAAGTTGCCGACGAGGAGCCGACCGCCGGGGTTCAGCAGCGCGAAGAGGCGGCGGGTGAGGCGGGCGGCGATCCGGTCGTCAAGGTAGTCGTAGAGGCCGGCCGCGTAGATCAGGTCGAACCCGATCAGGCCGTGGCGCCCGGCGATGAAGTCGCGGACGCTGAGGCGCCGCGTCTCGATCGCGGACGGCAGACGGCTCGCATGCGCGGCGGCGACCGCGAGGCTGTCGCGATCCTGATCGGTCGCGACCAGCCGGCCGATGCGGCCGTCCCGGAGGGCCGTGCTGATCTCGGCCTCCCGCAGGTGTCCGCAGGCGACCGCCAGCACCTGGGCGCCCGGTTGGCGCGCCGCCGCGTCGTCGATCGCCCCGGCGAGGATGGTCCGGCGTTCGCGCACCGATGCGCACGGTGCCACGTCCCGGGTGACGCCGTACACCGCGCGGCCGGCCGCGCTGGCCCGGGCGACGACGGGATCGGCGTCCGGGTGACCGTAGACGAGGTCGAGCAGGCCGGCGTCGCCCGGATAGCCGCGGGGGCGCGTGAAGGAATGCTGCGTCAACGGGCATTCTCGCGCCAGCGTGCCGAGGGCGTGATCGCGGATTGTCGGCAGGGCGACATCCCGCCACGCGCCCTCATCGATCTCGGAGCGGATCACGGACAACGTCGCGATGAGCCGGTCCGCCGTGAGGGCGGGATCCGCGACCGCCGCGGCATCGGCGGACAGCGCGTCGAGCCGCGCCCGGAGGGCGTCGCGAAGGAGAAGCTGATCCGCGGACAGCAGCGGACCGGTCAGGTGCGATTCCGCGTCCTCGGAGACTTTCGCCTCGGCAGGGAGCGTCACCTGCGGGAATAGGGGCCGCGGGCGAACAGACATCGTGGCGCGGCTCCTGCGGGCGCGCAGAAGCGGAGCCGAAACTGTGCTCATGATAGGCTTTCCCAAGCTGCTGAGGGGGCGCCAATCGGCTGCACGATGAGGTCGTGTTCTTCCCCGTAACTTGAGTTAACGCATCGCTAATCTTCTGCGCAGAATGCACCGCACCCGAGCGACGAGTTATCCACCAAAACCCCAGGTTGTACACATCTTTGGGTTGAACCAACCTCACATTAACCCTGCGGCCATGAAAAATGCCCACTTCGGGCCTGCCCGGTCTTGCCAAGCTCACGGATCCGTGAATGCGGCTTGCTCAGATCGGTCGATCGCTCTGCGCGGTGACGCGCGCGCAGGAAAAAACCCGCCGCGGCGAGGCCGGGGCGGGTCGGAGTTCGGGCTCGGAAACTCGCCGGCGCCGACGGGAGGGTCGCAGGACCGGCTCCCGGTGATCCGGCGCCGCGATCCTAGCGACGACCCGTCGGGCCCGCTTTCACAAAAGCGAGGGCCGCCTCAATCGTCCATCTTCAGCGCGGCGATGAAGGCTTCCTGCGGGATCTCGACGCGCCCGAACTGGCGCATCTTCTTCTTGCCTTCCTTCTGCTTGTCGAGGAGCTTGCGCTTCCGCGAGATGTCGCCGCCGTAGCACTTGGCGGTGACGTCCTTCGACAGGGCCCGGATGGTCTCGCGGGCGATGATCTTGCCGCCGATCGCCGCCTGGACGGGGATCTGGAACAGGTGGCGGGGGATCAGGTCCTTCAGCTTCTCGCACATGGCGCGACCCCGGCTCTCGGCCCGGGTGCGGTGGACCAGCATCGAGAGGGCGTCGACCGGCTCGGCGTTGACGAGGATCGACATCTTCACGAGGTCGCCCTCGCGGTAGTCGGAGACGTGATAGTCGAACGAGGCGTAGCCCTTGGAGATCGATTTCAGCCGGTCGTAGAAATCGAACACCACCTCGTTAAGGGGCAGATCGTAGACCACCATCGCGCGCTTGCCGACGTAGTTGAGGTCGATCTGGACGCCGCGGCGGTCCTGGCAGAGCTTCAGCACGCCGCCGAGATACTCGTCGGGCGTCAGGATCGTGGCGCGGATCCAGGGCTCCTCGATCGCCTCGATCCGCATCGGGTCGGGCATGTCGGCGGGGTTGTGCAGCTCCTTGATCTCACCGTCGCGCATGGCGAGGCGGTAGACCACGGAGGGCGCCGTCGAGATCAAATCGAGGTTGAATTCGCGCTCCAGCCGCTCTTGAATGATCTCGAGGTGCAGCAGCCCGAGGAAGCCGCACCGGAAGCCGAAGCCGAGCGCCGCGCTGGTCTCCATCTCGTAGGAGAAGCTGGCGTCGTTCAGCCGGAGCTTGCCCATCGCCGAGCGCAGGGTCTCGAACTCGGCCGCGTCCACCGGGAACAGGCCGCAGAACACCACCGCCTGGACGTCCTTGAAGCCCGGCAGCATCGCCGAGGTCTGGCGCTTGTCCTCCGTGATGGTGTCGCCGACGCGGGTGTCGGCCACCTCCTTGATCGAGCCGGTGAGGAAGCCGACCTCGCCGGGGCCGAGTTCGCCGATGTCCTGCATCTTGGGCCGGAACACGCCGATCTTGTCGACGCCGTGGGCGGCGTCCGCGCCCATCATGCGGATGGTCATGCCCTTCTTGAGCACTCCGTCGACCACGCGCACCAGCACCACGACGCCGAGATAGACGTCGTACCAGGAATCGACGAGGAGGGCCTTCAGGGGCGCGTCGCGGTCGCCCTTCGGCGGGGGCAGGCGCTTGACGATCGCCTCCAGCACCGCCTCGATGTTCAGCCCGGTCTTGGCCGAGATCTGCACGGCCTCGGACGCGTCGAGGCCGATCACCTCCTCGATCTGCTCCTTGACGCGCTCCGGCTCGGCGGCGGGAAGGTCGACCTTGTTGAGGACCGGGACGATCTCGTGATTCGCGTCGAGCGCCTGGTAGACGTTGGCGAGCGTCTGCGCCTCGACGCCCTGGCTCGCGTCGACGACGAGGAGCGAGCCCTCGCAGGCCGCGAGCGAGCGCGAGACCTCGTAGGCGAAGTCCACGTGGCCGGGCGTGTCCATCAGGTTGAGGATGTAGTCGCGCCCGTCGTCGGCGCGATACTCCAGGCGCACGGTTTGCGCCTTGATGGTGATGCCGCGCTCCTTCTCGATGTCCATCGAGTCGAGCATCTGCTCGCTCATGTCGCGGAGGGCAACGGTGCCGGTCGCCTGGATCAGGCGGTCGGCCAGAGTCGACTTGCCGTGATCGATATGCGCCACGATCGAGAAGTTGCGGATGTTGTCGATGGGCGCGGTCGTCATCGGCGATGGTCTCCGGCGCGCAGGCCCTCCCTCCGAGACCGCCTCACCACGCCGCGCCTGGCAGGGACGCGCGGATGCCCCGGGGAGGGGCATCGGTGAGGGATCTCAGGGGCCGGTCCGCCTGCGCCGTCTGATGTCGGGGGAACGTCGGTCGGCGCGGGGATAGCAGCGGCACGCAAGCACGCCAAGCGCGGGCGGCGTCGCGGCCATCCCGCGTCGGGCAAGCCTGTCGGGCGATCCTGCGGGGCTGGCCGGAGGCTCAGCGACCGCGGTCGCGGATCAGGCGCTCGATCTCGGCCTCGCCATGCGCGCGGGCCTTGGCCTCGCTCGGATGCTTGCGGTCTGAGCGCTGGTGCAGCTTGCCGTTCTTGCGGATGCTCCACTGGAAGAGGCTGCCGGCTTCTCCAACGGGCTGCACGTCGAGGCTGAAGGGGTAGGTGTCGGACTGTATATCGCTCATGGCGCCTATATGGAGCGAAGCGCCGGCTCGCGCCATACCCACGAGCGCATGCGCCGCGTGCGAATGCGAATCTGTCACGAAGGATCCGGCGCGCCCGGCGCCGCGCCGGCCCGTGCGGCGGCCGCCATCGCGACCAGGGCCTTGCGCAACGCCCCCATGTCGCTGATTCGCTCCGGATAGGTGACGCGGGCGGTGCGATCGCCCGCGATCAGGTCGAGTCCCTCCGGGTCGAGGCCGGTGAGGCGCCACGATCCCTCGCCGGCCTTGCCCGCGTAGAGGGCGAGGGCGTCGGCGTGATCGGCGTTCATGTGCTCGACGGCGCCGCGTTCGCCCGCCACGATCGCCTCGGCGCCGGAGAGGTCGAGGAGAAGCTCCTCGCGGGTCAGCGTCGCGGCCTTGGCGAAGCCGCCGTTCAGGTGCCCGGCCGAGGGGGCGAGCGCGAAGAAGCCGAAATCGGGGAAGTCCGCGTAGAGCTTCGCCTTCGGGTGGCGGGCGAGAAAGCGCTCGCGGGCGCGCGGATCCGGCGTGCGCTCCGCCCGGCCCGCGACGGTCAGGCGCGGATGGGCGAGGGGATCGCCCTTGCCGCCGGCCGAGAACAGCAGCGAGCAGCGCGGATCGGCCATCAGGTTGCGGGTATGGGCAGAGAGCCGCGACAGCAGCATCAGCGGCGTGCCGTCGAGGTCGGTGGCGATGGTGACGAGCGAGGCGAAGGGCGTCCCGTCGGGCTCCAGCGTCGCCAGCGCGCCGGAGCGAATCGTGCGCAGCAATTCACGCGCGAGGCCGATCGCGTCGAAATTCGCCTCCGCCGCGGGGAAGGGCCGCGCCGGGCCACGCCCCTCGGCTGCTCCTCGGCCCGGCTCACCGCCCTCCGTCACCGCGCCCTCGTCCGTGCCTGCCATCGCGCCCGCCCCGCTGAAATCCCGGGCCGATCATAGGCCGATCGGGCGGCGGAGCGAGGGGGGCGGCCCGCGACGTTTCGGGCCGAATCCCGCGGTGCCGATGCCGGAATCTACAGCCCGCGCGGGGCGGGTGGGCCCTCGGAGGGTGCCCGAGAACCGCATGCGTTCACCGTCGCGTGAGCGGCCGGATACGGCCAAGCTACGACCGACGCTCGCTTTTTTGGCAGGTTCATACTAAAGCACCTGTCCCTTCCACGCGAAGCGGGCGTGCTGCGATCGCCGCCCGGCCGCCTCGCGATCACGCCTGCCCCGGCCGGGGCCGGACCCGGCTCTCCAGGGCCGGGCGCCGCCGCCGCCGTTTCAGTCAGGGACCGCGCATGCCCACCATCGCCCTCGTCGACGACGACCGAAACATCCTCACATCGGTCTCGATCGCCCTCGAAACCGAGGGCTACCGGATCCAGACCTACACCGACGGCGCCTCAGCGCTGGACGGCCTGCGCCACTCGCCGCCCGACCTGGCGATCTTCGACATCAAGATGCCGCGCATGGACGGGATGGAGCTTCTCAGGCGCCTGCGGCAGAAATCGGACCTTCCGGTGATCTTTCTGACGTCGAAGGACGAGGAGATCGACGAGTTGTTCGGCCTCAAGATGGGCGCCGACGACTTCATCCATAAGCCGTTCTCGCAGCGCCTCCTCGTCGAGCGGGTGAAGGCGGTCCTGCGCCGATTCGCCCCGAAGGAGGGTCCCGGCGCCCCCGCCCGGGAAGCCGATGCGGCGGCCCGCTCCCTGGAGCGCGGCGCCCTGATGATGGACCCCGAGCGTCACACCTGCACCTGGAAGGGTGAGCCCGTGACGCTGACCGTGACGGAGTTCCTGATCCTACAGGCCCTGGCCCACCGGCCGGGCGTTGTGAAGAGCCGCAACGCCCTCATGGACGCGGCCTATGACGATCAGGTCTACGTCGACGACCGCACGATCGACAGCCACATCAAGCGCCTGCGCAAGAAGTTCAAGGTCACCGACACGAGCTTCGACATGATCGAGACGCTCTACGGCGTGGGCTACCGCTTCAAGGAGAGCTGAGCCGCTCCGCCGGTCCCCGCCTCCGCTCCGCGAGATCGCCCCGCATCGTGCCGTCCACCACAGACGAAGCCCCGCGCCGCGGCCTGTTCGGCCGTCCGCTGACCTCTCCGCTCGGCTGGCCCCGCGCCCTCTGGGGCGGGATCGGCCAGCGGGCGGCGTCGAGCCTGACCCGCCGCATCGTCGTGCTCAACCTGGTCGGGCTGATCGCCCTTCTGGTCGGGTTCCTCTACCTGAACCAGTTCCGCCAGGGGCTGATCCAGGCCCGCGTGCAGAGCCTCGCGATCCAGGGCGAGATCATCGCGAGCGCCATCGCCTCGTCGGCCTCCGTCGATACCGACGCGATCAGGATCGATCCCGACAAGCTGCTGCAGGACCAGGCCGGGGAGGGGGCGGGCGAGGAGGAGGCCTCGCCCCTCGCATTCTCCCTCAACCCGGAGCGCGTCGCGCCGCTCCTGTCCCGCCTCGTCACGCCCACCGGCAACCGCGCCCGCGTCTACGACCGCGAGGGCGGCCTGCTCTTCGACACGCGCTCGCTGTTCAACCGCGCCGATGCGCGGGGCGACGCCATACCGACCCACAAGCGCAACGTCCTCGAGCAGGCCTTCGACTTCGTGCAGACGCGCATCGCCGCCCTGTTCGGCGGCCGCGGCAAGCCGCAGGAGGAGATCGGGCCGGCCAACGGGCACTCCCTGCGCGAGGTGCAGACCGCCCTCGCCGGCGCCCGCGGCAGCCTCGTCCGGCGCAACACCATCGGGGAGACGACCGTCTCGGTGGCGGTGCCGATCCACAAGGCGGGCTCGGTCCGGGGGGCCCTGCTCCTGTCCACCCAGGGCGACGCCATCGACCGGGTGATCGCCTCAGAGCGCTTCGGGCTGTTCCAGGTCTTCATCGTCGCCGCGCTGATCATGGTGGTGCTCTCGATCCTTCTCGCCGGCGCCATCGCGGGGCCGGTGCGGCGCCTCGCCGAGGCCGCCGAAAAGGTGCGGATGGGCATCAAGACCCGCGAGGAGATTCCCGATTTCACCGACCGCACCGACGAGATCGGACATCTCTCGGGCGCCCTGCGGGACATGACCCAGGCGCTCTACCGGCGCATCGACGCCATCGAGAGCTTCGCGGCCGATGTCAGCCACGAGCTGAAGAACCCGCTGACCTCGCTGCGCAGCGCGGTCGAGACCCTGCCGCTCGCCAAGACCGACGATTCGCGCGGGCGCCTGATGGCGATCATCCAGCACGACGTGAAGCGGCTCGACCGGCTGATCAGCGACATCGCCGACGCCTCGCGCCTCGATGCGGAGCTCGCCCGGGCGGAGGCACGGCGCGTCGACATGCGCCGCCTGCTGACGACGGTGGTCTCGGTGGCCAACGAGCGCCGCAGAGCCAAGGATTGCCTGATCCAGCTGGACATCGAGGCCCCGGCCGGCGAGCCGGATTCGCCCTTCGCGATCATCGGCCACGACAGCCGCCTCGGTCAGGTCGTCAACAACCTGCTCGACAACGCGCGCTCGTTCTCGCCCTCCGACGCCAAGGTGCGTGTGGCGCTCCGCCGGGTGCGCGGCGAGGTCGAGATGATCTGCGAGGACGAGGGCCCCGGCATCCCCGAGCACGCTCTGGAGCGGATCTTCGAGCGCTTCTACACCGACCGGCCGGAGCAGGGCTTCGGGCAGAATTCCGGCCTCGGCCTCTCGATCTCGCGCCAGATCGTCCAGGCCCATCGCGGCTCGATCCGTGCCGAGAACCGGCCGGGCCCGGCCAACGAGGATGGCGAGCCCACCGTGCGCGGGGCGCGCTTCATCGTGCGCCTGCCGGCCGCGCCGCGCCAGCTCGCCAGCGCCTGAGGCGGCCCGGGCCGTGACCGCGCTCACCTGCCACGCCAGCTGCCTGGTCCTCGGCGAGGCGGGCGTGCTGATCCGGGGCGAATCAGGCAGCGGCAAGTCGAGCCTGGCGCTCGCCCTGATCGACCGGGCCGACCGCTCGGCACTCCACGGCGCCCTCGTGGGCGACGACCGGATCCGGTTGGCCGCCCGGCACGGGCGCCTCGTCGCGCGGCCGCACCCGGCCATCGCGGGGCGGATCGAGATCCGCGGAATCGGCATCGTCCCGGCGCCCGCCGAACCGGCCTGCATCGTCCGGCTGGTGGTCGATCTCGTGGAGAGCCTGCCGCGGATGCCGTCCGAGGCCGTAGACCGCTGCGAGATCCTCGGCGTGGAGCTGCCGCGGCTGCGCCTCGACCGCGCCCTGCGCGATACGGGGCTGGCCCCGATTCTGGTCCTGCGCGCCCTGAGCGTGGCTTCGCAGCCGCACATCGCGGCCGAGCGCGCCGAGCCGCGCGCCGGCCCATAGCGCGCCGGCGGCCTCCGTGGCATGATTGTGGCGTTAGTTCGAGCAAAACGTCGCGACTGCCTTGTGTTAATGTGTGCGATGCACAACATGGCGGCCCGGTTCACAGGACGTCGGAACACGCGTCGATGATTGGCATGGTGCTCGTCACCCACGGCATGCTCGCGACCGAATTCAAGGCCGCTCTGGAGCACGTGGTGGGCCCGCAGGAGCAGATCGAGACGATCACGATCGGCCCCGAGGACGACATGGAGCTGCGCCGGCGGGACATCATGTCCGCCGTGGGCCGCGTGAATACCGGCACGGGCGTCGTCGTGCTCACCGATATGTTCGGCGGCACGCCGTCGAATCTCGCGCTCTCCTGCATGAATGGCGGCGCCGTCGAGGTGGTTGCCGGCATCAATCTGCCGATGCTGATCAAGCTCGCCAGCGTCCGCGACGAGGAATCGCTGGGCGACGCCGTGCTCCACGCCCAGGAGGCGGGGCGCAAGTACATCAACGTCGCCTCCCGGGTGCTGGCCGGGAAGTAGGGCCGTCCCCGGATCGGACCGGGACGCGTCGTCGCTCCGAATCGATACGGACTTTCGTCCCGGCGCCGAACCCGCTAGGCACGAAGCGCGACGGGACCGAGGCCGTCAACCGCTGCGGCGACGGTCCGCGCGGCACTCCCGATCAGGGCGCAGCCAGCCGATGGACGACCTCTTCGAGCCCGACGATCTGCCGCCGGTGCCCGAGGGCGGATTGCTGCGCGTCCTTCCGATCATCAACCGCCGCGGCCTGCACGCGCGCGCCTCGGCGAAATTCGTCCAGACCGTCGAGCGCTTCGACGCCGCCGTGACGGTGACGCGGGCCGGCGAGACGGTGGGCGGGCGCTCGATCATGGGGCTCCTCACACTTGGGGCGGCACAGGGCACCTCCGTGGCCGTCACCGCCGCCGGGAGCGACGCGGATGCCTGCCTCGCCGCCATCGAGGCGTTGCTGGCCAACCGCTTCGGCGAGGACGAGTAGGGCAGCGCGAGGCCGAATGTCGGGAGCCGGCAGGGCGCCGGCGTTGACCGGCGGTCGCATCTGCACTAGTGAGGCGCCGTCAACGGGGCTCCGATGAGGGGCCCCGTCGCATTTTCATACGCACCCGTGGGCGGTCTCAACCCCGTCCTGTCGCCTCGAGGCTCCGGCCTGCGGGGAGAGGAGGGCGCGTTCCTCACAAGACGAACACGAAGATCAGAGGACACGCGATGTCGAAGCGCATCCAGGCGAAGCATAAGCTCGATCGCCGCATGGGTCAGAACATCTGGGGCCGCCCGAAGAGCCCCGTGAACCGCCGCGAGTACGGCCCCGGCCAGCACGGCCAGCGCCGCAAGGGCAAGATGAGCGACTTCGGCACGCAGCTGCGCGCCAAGCAGAAGCTCAAGGGCTATTACGGCAACATCACCGAGAAGCAGTTCCGCCGCTACTACGCCGAGGCGATCCGCCTGCGCGGCGATTCCGGCGAGAACCTCGTCGGCCTGCTCGAGCGGCGCCTCGACGCGGTGGTGTACCGCGCCAAGTTCGTCGCGACCCCGTTCGCCGCGCGCCAGTTCATCAACCACGGCCACATCAAGGTGAATGGCCAGCGGGTGAACATCCCGAGCTTCCTCGTGAAGCCCGGCGACGTGATCGAGGTCAAGGAAGCCGCCCGCCAGTTCGAGGTCGTGATCGTGGCGACCCAGCTGCCCGAGCGCGACGTGCCCGACTACATCGAGGTCGATCACCAGAAGATGACGGCGCGCGTGACCCGCGTCCCGGGCCTCTCCGAGGTGCCCTACCCGGTGCAGATGGAGCCGAACTTGGTCATCGAGTTCTACTCGCGCTGATCCGTCCGCGCGGACGGCCCAATCGAGCCCCTTCGTGGAAAGGCCCGCGCCGCGCGCGGGCCTTTTCGCGTTTCGGCAGGCGCACACCGTCGCGCAGCGCGCCAGAGGCCTTCGCGGTCGGCCGCCGCTTCGATTCGCGTCGGGGCTATCCTATGATCGGCGGCCCCTGATTCCCGGGCCGCCTCGGTCCCGCCGACTGGACAGGATCCGCTCATGCCTCTCGCAGCCGTGTCCGAACCGCCGGGAGCGGGCGCGAAGCAGGCCGGCGCCTTCCGCACCATCAGCGAGGTCTCGGAGGATCTCGAGGTGCCCCAGCACGCCCTGCGGTTCTGGGAAACCCGGTTCGGGCAGATCCGTCCGCTGAAGCGGGCGGGAGGGCGGCGCTACTACCGCCCCGAGGATGTCGAGCTGATCGCGGGCATCCGGCACCTGCTGCATGTGCAGCGCTACACCATCAAGGGCGCCCAGCGGGTCATCCGGGAGAAGGGCGTGCGGTTCGTGCAGGCGGTGGGCCGCGGCGAAGCCGTGGCCGCGGCGCCCTCGCCCGTGGAGGTCGAGGGCGAGGCCGGCGCGGCGTTCGCCGAGGCGATGCCGGCGGGCGCGGCATTGGCCGGCGCGGCTCGGCCGACGCTCGAGGCCGCGCTCGCCGACCTGAAGGCCTGCCGGTCGGCGCTCCGGGCCCTGCGCACCGGCTCCGCGCCCGACGCCTGAGACCGGGCATTGCGGCGGGACGCCCCGCGATCGGCGGCCGCGCCCTCGACGCGCGCGCGCGGCCTCCCCACATGGCGGTCTCCGGCGCACGCGACATCCGATTGCCGGTCTTAGGGAGCCTCGTCCATGTCCTTCGCCCGCCCGCTCGCCGCCCTCGTCGCGGGCAGCCTGCTCGTCGGTCCGGCCCTCGCCGAGACGACGCAGAAGAGCGAGACGGTCGCCGCCGGCAAGACCGCGCGGCTGATCCTCGTGCCGAACCTCAAGAAGGATTGCTCCGAGGGGCCGATGCCGGAGTTCCGCTTCTCGGGCGCGCCCAAGAACGGCGTCCTGATCACCAAGTCCGCCAAGCAGAAGACCCCGGCGAGCTACCGCTGCCCCAACAAGGAGGCCTCGGTCCAGGCGGTGTTCTATCAGCCCAAGGACGGGTTCACGGGCAGCGACGAGGTGACGTTCGAGGTCCGGAACTCGGATGCTCAGATACAGACCTACGTCTTCAAGCTGACCGTCGGCTCGGCATCCGGCAAGGCCGGCGCCGACCAGAACAAATCCGACGCGGATTCGAAGAAGGACAACACCGAACTTTGACCGCCGAACACTTCATTGTGCGGTGCACGGGCTCGGCCGACCAGGGTCCGGGTCCGCATTCGGCCCACCGGCCGAGGGCGTTGATTGTCCGCGCGGAACGGCGGAGTGTTGCATGCAGCACACGCAGCGGCGGCGTGTTCGACGCACTGCGACAAAAGCGGGCCTGTCAGTTGCATCCGATGCGGGACAGGATGAAGCTAACCGCGGTCTGAGAGGGTTATCGAATGCCGATGCATGCGACGAACGACCTTTTCCAGAGCTTCGCCAGAGGCTACGAGGCGCGCCGCGACACGGAGATGACGCTCTCCGAGTATCTGGAGGCGTGCCGCGACGAGCCGCTGATGTTCGCCTCCGCCGCGGAGCGCATCCTCGAGGCCATCGGCAAGCCCGAGTTCATCGACACCGCCAAGGATTCCCGCCTCGGCCGGATCTTCATGAACCGGACGATCCGGACCTACCCGGCCTTCGCCGAGTTCTACGGCATGGAGGAGACGATCGAGCGGATCGTCTCGTTCTTCCGCCACGCCGCGCAGGGGCTGGAGGAGCGCAAGCAGATCCTCTACCTGCTCGGGCCCGTCGGCGGCGGCAAGTCCTCGCTCGCCGAACGCCTGAAGGCGCTGATGGAGGTCCACCCGATCTACGTGCTCAAGGCCGGCAACGAGGTCTCCCCGGTCTTCGAGAGCCCGCTCGGCCTGTTCGATCCCGAGATCATGGGCGCGGAGATCCAGAGCCGCTACGGCATCCCGCGCCGCCGCCTCACCGGGCTGATGAGCCCCTGGGCGCTGAAGCGCCTCGACGAGTTCAACGGCGACATCTCGAAGTTCACGGTCATCAAGGTGCGGCCCTCGCGCCTGCGCCAGATCGGCATCGCCAAGACCGAGCCGGGCGACGAGAACAACCAGGATATCTCGAGCCTCGTCGGCAAGGTCGACATCCGCCGGCTCGAGACGCTGAGCCAGGCCGACCCGGATGCGTATTCCTACTCGGGCGGATTGAACCGGGCGAACCAGGGCGTCTTGGAATTCGTCGAGATGTTCAAGGCCCCGATCAAGATGCTGCATCCGCTGCTCACGGCGACGCAGGAGGGCAACTACGTCGGCACCGAGAATATCGGCGCGATCCCGTTCACCGGCGTGATCCTCGCCCACTCGAACGAGTCCGAGTGGCAGACCTTCAAGACCAACAAGAACAACGAAGCCTTCATCGATCGCATCTACGTGATCAAGGTGCCCTACTGCCTCCGCGTCACCGAGGAGCAGCGCATCTACGAGAAGCTGATCTCGGGCTCCGAGCTGTCGGACGCGGCCTGCGCGCCCGGCACCCTGGAGATGCTGGCGCGGTTCTCGGTGCTGTCGCGCCTGCGCGAGCACGCGAATTCCAACGTCTTCTCCAAGATGCGGGTCTATGACGGCGAGTCCCTGCGCGAGGTCGATCCCCGCGCCCGCTCGATGCAGGAGTACAAGGACACGGCCGGCGTCGACGAGGGCATGGACGGAATCTCGACCCGCTTCGCCTTCAAGGTCCTGGCCGCGACCTTCAACCACGACACCACGGAGGTGTCGGCCGATCCGGTGCACCTGATGTACGTGCTGGAGCAGGCGCTGCGGCGCGAGCAGCTGCCGGCGGAAACCGAGAAGCGCTATCTGGAGTTCATCAAGACCGAGCTCGCCCCGCGCTACGCCGAGTTCATCGGGCACGAGATCCAGAAGGCCTACCTCGAGTCCTATCACGATTACGGCCAGAACCTGTTCGACCGCTACATCGATTACGCGGACGCCTGGATCGAGGATCAGGACTTCAAGGACGCCGAGACGGGGCAGCTCCTGAACCGCGAGCTCCTGAACCAGGAGCTCACCAAGATCGAGAAGCCCGCCGGCATCGCCAATCCGAAGGACTTCCGCAACGAGGTGGTGAAGTTCGCCCTGCGCTCGCGGGCGCAGCACGGGGGCCGCAACCCGAACTGGACCAGCTACGAGAAGCTGCGCGAGGTGATCGAGCGGCGGATGTTCTCCCAGGTCGAGGAATTGCTGCCGGTCATCTCCTTCGGCTCCAAGAAGGACGGCGACACCGAGAAGAAGCACGGCGAGTTCGTCGATCGCATGGTGGAGCGCGGCTACACCGAGCGGCAGGTCCGCCGCCTGGTGGAATGGTACATGCGGGTCAAGCAGGCGGGGTGAGGGGAGAGCCCCGATCGGGGCCTGTCGACCCTCAGCCGCCACAGTTTCGGACGACCGGCCGTCGATGATGCGGCGGCCGGGCATGCAGCGGGCGAGGGTTCGGATACCGGATGCACATCGTCGACCGTCGGCTCAATCCCGGGGGCAAGAGCCTCCCCAACCGCCAGCGCTTCCTGCGCCGGGTCAAGGACGTGGCGCAGCGCGCCGTGCGCGAATCCGCCCGTGAGCGCGACATCAAGGATCTCGGCAAGGACGGACGCGTCACCGTACCGGCGGACGGCGTGCGCGAGCCGCGCTTCTCCCGCCAGCCCGGCACCGGCCTTCAGGACCACATCCTGCCCGGGAACAAGACCTACGTGGAGGGCGACACGATCGAGCGCCCGCCGGGCGGCGGCGGCGGACGGGGCTCGGGCGAGGGCGGCGAGGGCGGTGAGAACAGCGAGGACGCCTTCCGCTTCGTGCTGACGCGCGACGAGTTCCTCGAACTCTTCCTCGAGGATCTCGAACTGCCCGACCTCGCCAAGCGGCGCCTCGCCGTCGTCGAGACCGAGGGCCTGCGCAGGGCCGGCTACACCGTCTCCGGGTCGCCCGCGAACTTGGCGCTCGGCCGGACGCTGCGCAACTCGATGTCGCGGCGGATCGCCCTGAAGCGCCCGAAGCCCGAGGAACTGGCCGCGCTCGAGGCCCGGATCGAGGGACTGGCGGAAGATTCGCCGGAGCGGGCGGACCTTGTCGAATCCCTGCGGCTGCTGCGGGAGCGCTCGAAGCGCATCCCCTACGTCGATCCGATCGACCTGCGCTTCCGCCGCTTCGAGCCCTATCCGCGCCCGATCGCCCAGGCCGTGATGTTCTGCCTGATGGACGTGTCCGGCTCGATGACCGAGCACATGAAGGACCTCGCCAAGCGGTTCTACATCCTGCTGCACATCTTCCTGACGCGCCGGTACCGGCACGTGGAGATCGTGTTCATCCGCCACACCGATCGCGCCACTGAGGTGGACGAGGAGACCTTCTTCGGCTCCCGCGAGACGGGCGGCACGCTGGTCTCCTCGGCTCTGGTCGAGATGAAGCGCATCATCTCCGAGCGCTACTCGCCCGACGACTGGAACATCTACGCGGCGCAGGCCTCCGACGGCGACAACGTCTCGTCGGACGGGCCCACGGCGACGGAATTGCTGCGTGCCCACATCCTGCCCGCCTGCCAGCACTTCGCCTACCTCGAGGTCGGCGACGAGAACGGGCCGCGCGCGGGCTTCGTCGAGCATCGGACCACGCTCTGGCGCACCTACGAGGCCATCGCCAAGGCGGGCGGCCCGGTGGCCATGCGCAAGGTGAACCATCGGCGCGAGATCTACCCGGTGTTCCGTGAGCTGTTCGGCCGCAAGGACGCGAAGGCCGAGGCCTGAGCGATCGCCACAGGCCCGTCTCCGTGCGGGGGCGGGAGATGCGTTGAGAGGACCGGCTCATGGTGGCTAGCCCGACCCGATCGAAACCGCAGATCATCTCCGGCGGGCAGAAACCCCTGTTCACCGGGAACGACTGGGATTTCGACACCATCCGGCGCATCCACGATGCCTGCGAGTCGATCGCCGGGCCGGAGCTCGGCCTGTCCTGGTACCCGAACCAGATCGAGATCATCACGGCCGAGCAGATGCTCGACGCCTACGCGTCGATCGGCATGCCGCTGTTCTACAAGCACTGGTCGTTCGGCAAGCACTTCGCCCAGCACGAGGCCGGCTATCGCCGCGGCCTGATGGGGCTGGCCTACGAGATCGTCATCAACTCGGATCCGTGCATCTCCTACGTGATGGAGGAGAACTCGGCGACGATGCAGACCCTCGTCATCGCGCACGCCGCCTTCGGCCACAACCACTTCTTCAAGAACAACTATCTGTTCCGGCAATGGACGGATGCCGAGGGCATCCTCGACTATCTCGACTTCGCCAAGGGCTTCATCGCCCGCTGCGAGGAGCGGCACGGCCATCAGGCGGTGGAGCAGGTGCTCGACGCCGCCCACGCGCTGATGAGCCAGGGCGTGCACCGCTACCCGCGCAAGAAGCGCCCGGACCTCGCCTCCGAGCAGCGGCGGGAGCGCGAGCGCATCGAGCACGGCGAGCAGATCTACAACGATCTCTGGCGCACGCTCCCCGCCAAGACCGGCGCGGTGCGCTCGGACGCGGCGGCCGAGCGGCGGCGGGCGCTGCTGGAATTGCCGCAGGAGAACATCCTCTACTTCCTGGAGAAGGTCGCCCCGCGCCTGCGCCCGTGGCAGCGCGAGATCCTGCGGATCGTCCGCCTCGTGGCGCAGTACTTCTACCCGCAGCGCCAGACCAAGGTGATGAACGAGGGCTGCGCCACCTACTGCCATTACCGCATCATGAACGCGCTCTCGGAGAAGGGCCTGATCGGCGAGGCGGCCTATCTCGAGTTCCTGCAATCGCACACCAACGTCATCCGGCAGCCGACCTACGACGACCGCTCCTACGGCGGCCACAACCCCTACGCGATCGGCTTCGCGATGATGCAGGACATCGCCCGCATCGTGGAGGCGCCCACCGCCGAGGACCGCGAGTGGTTCCCCGAGATCGCCGGGACCGGCGATCCGATGGCGGTGCTGCGCGACTGCTGGGAGAATTACCGCGACGAGAGCTTCATCGCGCAGTTCCTTTCGCCCAAGCTGATGCGGGACCTGCGCCTGTTCCACGTGGTGGACGATCCAGAGGAATCGGAGCTGCGCGTCGCCGCGATCCACGACGAGCGCGGCTACCGCAAGATGCGCCGCTCCTTCGCCCGCCAGTACGACGTGGCCTGGCTCGATCCCGACATCGAGGTGGTGGACGTCGATCTCGAAGGCGACCGCAAGCTGATCCTGCACCACAAGGCGATCAACCGGATCACACTGCAGAAGGAGGATGCGGGCCGGGTGCTCCAGCACCTCGCCGACCTCTGGGGCTACGATGCCGTGCTGAAGGAGATCGACCCGGCCACCGGGACGGTGCTGGCCGAGCACATGGCGAGCGCGCGGCCGATCTTCTTCTGAGCGTCGGACACCGCATGCCCGCCACGACCGCCCCCGTGATGACGCTCGCCGAGACGCGGGACTTTCTCGATGCCGAGTTCCCGCAGATGCAGGCCGGCGGGCGCGCCTATCACCTCGAGGCGGTGGGCCCGCTCTGCGCGCGGATGCGGCTGGAGGCGCAGGCGCGCTTCCTGCGACCGGGCGCGACGGTGTCCGGCCCGGCCATGATGGCGCTCGCCGATTACGCGCTCTACGCGGCGATCCTCGCCAATATCGGTCCGGTGGCCCTCGCCGTCACCACGAGCCTCAGCTTCAACTTCCTGCGCAAGCCCGCCTCCGGCGACATCCTGGCGGATTGCCGCCTGCTCAAGCTCGGGCGCCGGCTCGCGGTGGGCGAGGTACTGATCACCGCGGCGGGCAGCGACGACCTCGTCTGCCACGCCACCGGGACCTACTCGATCCCGCCGCGCTGAAACGGCTCGTCCGCGGCGATCCCCTCCGGTCTCGCGATCGACCGAGGCGCCGTGTTCAGGAACCGGCGGGCGTCGCCTCCCGACGCGCCTGCGCATGGGCCTCGGTGAGCCGGGCGGCGTAGCGGGCGATCAGATCCACCTCGAGGTTCAGCCGGTCGCCCGGCCGGCGCTCGCCCCAGGTGGTGACCTGCAGGGTGTGGGGGATCAGCAGCACCGAGAACAGGTCGCCCGAGACGCCGTTCACGGTGAGCGAGGTGCCGTCGAGACAGACCGAGCCCTTCTCGGCGATGAAGGGCGCGAGATCGGCCGGCGCCCGCAGGGTGAAGCGCTCGCTCGCCCCCCAGGCGCTGTCGGCGCCGGTGATGGGCTCGCGCGCCACGATCTCGGCGAGGCCGTCGACATGACCGGTGACGAGATGGCCGCCGAGCTCGTCGCCGATCCGCAGCGAGCGCTCGAGGTTGATCCGGGTGCCGGGTCGCCAGAGGCCGACGGTGGTGCGCGCGAGCGTCTCGGCGGCGGCATCGACGGCGAAGACGCAGCCGCCCTCGGCCGGCTCCACGGAGACCGCGGTCAGGCACGGACCCGAGCAGGCGATCGAGGCGCCGAGCGCGATCCCGGCCGGATCGTAGCCCGCCCGGATCGTCAGGCGCCGCAGGGTCTCGTCGCCCGTGACGCTCAGAACGGTGCCGACATCGCTGACGAGGCCTGTGAACATCTCAATCCGCCCGTGCGTAGGTGACCATCCGGTCCGGCCCCACCGCGCGGCTCTCGACCTCGACGAGGCGGCCGGTCGCGAGCAGGGCCTGGAGCCGGGGGCCGACAGCCGGGAGGCCGCCGGCGGCGCCCAGCGCCCGGTCCCCGGTGATCAGCGTGAACAGGTCGATCAGATCGGCCTCCGCGAGGGCGTCCGCAAGGCGGGGGCCGCCCTCGCTGCACAGCCGGGTCAGGCCGCGCTCGCCGAGCGCCTCCAAAGCCGCCGTCAGATCGACCCGTCCGTGCCCGTCCTCGCCCACGCGGATAACCTCCACGCCGAGGGATTCGAGCATCCGCTTGGCGTGGGCCGGGGCGCTGCGGGTGGTGACGACCAGCGTCGGCACGTCGTGAGCGGTGCGGACGAGGACGCTCGACGGTTGCAGCAACAGGCGCGAATCGAGCACGACGCGCTGCGGCGAGCGGGCGCCGAGGCCCGGCAGCCGCACGGTCAGCGAGGGATCGTCGGCCCGGGCCGTGCCGATCCCCACCAGGATGGCGTCGGCGTGGGCCCGCCAGAGATGGACGGCGCCGTCGGCGATGGGACCGGTGATGTGCAGCCGCTCCGACCCGGAGGCGGCGGCGAAGCCGTCCGGGGTCTGCGCGAGCTTGAGATGGAGCGCCGGGCGTCCGCGCCGGATGCGGTTGACGTGGCCGAGATGGTCGCGGGCCGCCGCCTCGGCGAGCAGCCCGGACTCGACCCTGAGTCCGGCATCGCGCAAACGGGCGTGCCCCCGGCCGGAGACGCGGGGATCGGGGTCCTCGAGGGCGCTGACCACCCGGGCGATGCCGGCAGCGACGATCGCCTCGGTGCAGGGGGGGGTGCGGCCGTGATGGGAGCAGGGCTCGAGCGTCACGTAGAGCGTGGCGCCGCGAGCCTCCGCGCCGGCCGCCGCGAGGGCCAGCGGCTCGCCGTGCGGCCGCCCGCCCGCGGCGGTGACGCCCTGGCCGACGATCCGCTCCGCGCCCGGAGCACCGGCCACCACCACCGCGCCGACCGAGGGGTTCGGCCAAGTCAGGCCGAGATGGCGCCGCCCCAGCGCCAGGGCGAGCCGCATGTACGGCGCGTCGGTCACGGCCTGGCCCGGCGCCGCGGCGGCGCGGCCTCCAATTCGGCCTCCGGCTCGCCCGAGCCTGCGACCGATTCGCCGAGGGTGCCGAGCAGGGCCTCGAAGTCCTTGGCCTCGCGGAAGTTCTTGTAGACCGACGCGAAGCGCACGTAGGCGACGTCGTCGAGGCCCTTCAGCCCCTCCATCACCAGCTCGCCGATCGCCTCGGATGTGACCTCACCCTCGCCGCTGCTCTCGAGTTGCCGGGTGATACCGCTGACCAGCCGCTCGACGCGCTCGGGCTCGACCGCGCGCTTGCGCAGGGCCACGTCGATCGAGCGTTGCAGCTTGTCGCGATCGAACGGGATCCGCTTGCCCGAACGCTTGATGACGGTGACCTCGCGCAGTTGCACCCGCTCGAAGGTGGTGAAGCGGCCGGCGCAATCCGGGCAGACCCGGCGGCGGCGGATCGCCGCCCCGTCCTCGCTGGGGCGCGAGTCCTTCACCTGTGTGTCTGAGCCGCCGCAATAGGGGCACCGCATCGGGCGGTCCTTCGTATCGGGAACGAGAAAGGCCGCGGACCCCTGGGATCCGCGGCCGTTGTCCTAGACCGATGTTGCAGCGCCAGGAAGGGGCAGGGCGCCGCGTTCCGGGCTGCCTCAGCCGTAGATCGGGAAGCGATCGGTCAACGCGTGAACGCGCTGCTTGACGCTGGCCTCGACCTCGCTGTCGCCCGCGTCGCCCTTGGCGGCGAGACCGTCCAGCACCTCGACGATGAAGCCGCCGATCTGCTTGAACTCGGCCACGCCGAAGCCGCGGGAGGTGCCGGCCGGGGTGCCGAGGCGGATGCCCGAGGTGACGGTGGGCTTCTGCGGGTCGAAGGGCACGCCGTTCTTGTTGCAGGTGATGTCCGCCCGCGACAGCGCGGCTTCCGCCGCCTTGCCGGTGAGGCCCTTCCGCTGCAGGTCGACCAGCATCAGGTGGTTGTCGGTGCCGCCCGAGGTGATGTCGTAGCCGCCCGACATCAGGGTGTCGGCGAGGGCGCGGGCGTTCTCGACGACCTGGCGGGCGTAGATCTTGAACTCGGGCTTCAGCGCCTCGCCGAAGGCCACGGCCTTGCCGGCGATGACGTGCATCAGCGGACCGCCCTGGATGCCGGGGAAGATCGCCGAGTTGAACTTCTTGGCCAGGGCCTCGTCGTTCGTCAGGATCATGCCGCCGCGCGGGCCGCGGAGCGTCTTGTGGGTCGTCGTGGTGGCGACGTGAGCGTGCGGGAACGGCGAGGGATGCACGCCGGCCGCGACCAGGCCCGCGAAATGGGCCATGTCGACGAAGAAGTAGGCGCCGACCGCGTCGGCGATCTCACGGAACTTGGCGAAATCCCAGTGGCGCGGGTAGCCCGAGCCGCCCGCGATGATGACCTTGGGCTTGTGCTCGTGGGCGAGGCGCTCGACCTGCTCCATGTCGATGCGCTGGTCCTCGCGGCGCACGGTGTAGGACACCGGCTTGAACCACTTGCCCGAGACGTTCGGGGGGGCGCCGTGCGTCAGGTGGCCGCCGGCAGCGAGGTCGAGGCCCATGAACGTATCGCCGGGCTGCATCAGGGCGAGGAACACGCCCTGGTTGGCCTGGGAGCCGGAATTCGGCTGCACGTTGGCAAAGCCGACGCCGAACAGGCGCTTGGCGCGCTCGATGGCGAGGTCCTCGGCGACGTCGACGAACTGGCAGCCGCCGTAGTAGCGCCGGCCCGGATAGCCTTCGGCGTACTTGTTCGTGAGCACAGAGCCCTGGGCCTCGAGCACCGCGCGCGAGACGATGTTCTCGGAAGCAATCAGCTCGATCTCATGCTGCTGACGACCGAGCTCCTGCTCGACGGCGCGTGCGATCTCCGGATCCGCCTCCGTGAGCGGGGCGGCGAAGAACGAGTTCGAGAAATGCTTGTCGGCGGCGGTACCGGCGCTCATTAGGATGCCTCTGTTCTTATAAAGCGGGCGAACGGCCCCATCGTCCCGTCGGCGTGCACGGAGGGCCTTCAAAGCCGATAGTACTACACGCCCGGAGGGAGGCCGCCAACCGCAGGCGTTTTTGTCGGCCGTTTGAGAAAAATTCAGCCCGCCCAAGGGGCAATCTCCGGCTCTCCGCCTACTGGAAACCTCCGTGCAATCGCCACAGGAACAGGCGTCCGCGGATAAGAATTTATTGACAACGTTCTTCTTCTGTGCTCATCCTGAACACGCGGCGGATGACGGCGCGGCCGGAGCCCTCCGAGCGCGGATCCGCCCGGCTGGCTTACGAACGCGCGGCACGACATCTGCCGGACGCTTTCCTCGACATCCCCATTGCTGGCTGAAGGCCGAAACTACCTACTACGAGCGGCGGATCGATCATGAGCCTGGACGCCTACGCACTCTGCGCAACATTGCCCGCGTCCTTTTCGGCGTGGCGGCAATCGATCGACGACCTGGGCTTCGGCTTGGTGCTGCATGCGAGCCGCGACATCATCGAACATCGTGGCCACTTGCCCGCGACGTGGCGAGACCACGAGGTAGGATTCGAGTTCTATCCTGGCTCTCTGCAGGACTTGACGGACACCTACGACGACATCGATTTCCAGGGCGTTTGGCCGCATGTCTTCGCGTTCCACTTTGCCACGCTGCCGGGCTGCATGGGTGCTTGGATCGCACTGACCGGCTTGGTGACGCTGACGGGCGGACGGGCCTTCGATGCGCAGGAGGGACTCGTGCTCGATCCCGTGCAGGCACGGCGCTACACACAGAAAACCGCCGACAACTTCGACGCGACGCTCGCCCGCCTAAGCGGCATCTCGACCCGAAGGCACTGATTCGGGCGCGTGTTCACCCCGCGAGGTTGGTCTCGATCAGCACGGTTTCAGTCTCGAAGGTGGCGGCGTGCCACGCGCCCGGGGGGAAGTGGAAGACGTGGCCGGCCGCGAAGGGCATCCGGCCCTGCTCGGTCTCAAGCACGCCCGAGCCCGCGATCACCTGCACGAACTGTTCGTGGTCGTGGCTGTGGCGCGGGGCCACGGTGCCGGGGGGGATCGTGATGTGAACGAGGCCCGCCCCGGCTCCCGGGATGCTGCGCTTGGCCACGCCGTTCGCCGCCACGATCGCGTCGCGCTCGCTCCAGGCGATCAGGTGGTCGGTCATCGCGAGGCCCCGCTGTGTCCCGCAGCAGAGATGCAGGCGGCTCTGGAGCCGTCAACGCGGATCCGCGACAGCTGCGCCGGTTTGCCGCGCCGGTCAGGGGAAGACCGTGATCGCCACGGGGCGCCGCACGAGGTCGCGATCGGACGTGACGGTGCAGCCCTCGGTGCGCAGCGTCGCGTAGGTCAGGAGCGCCCGCGCGCCGGCATCGTCGAAGTTGCGGCCCTCCGCCCCCGGGTCGAGGAGCGCCGGGTAGGCGATCAGTCCGCCGGGCGCGCCGCAGGGGTCGTCGTACAGGGTGGCGCCGGCAAGAAGCAGGCGCGGCCGGTCCCAGGCGATCAGGTCTCGGGAGGTCGTCCAGTAGAAGCCCGATTGCGGAAAATCACCTGGCGCGCCGGTGCCGCCCTTGGCCATGAACACCGCCACGAACGCGCCGCTGGCGCGGTCACGCACCACCCCTCCGACCGGGCCCGGGAAGGGGCCCACCGGGCGGCAGGTCGCCGGGCTCTTGGCACCCGTCCGGTAGGGGTCCGGGAAGGCGGCGGTGAAGCCGGTGCCGGTCCAGGCGCGCCAGCGTCCGGGATCCTCCGGCCGGTCGCTGCGGAACAGGCAGACGCCTGCCCCCTGGTCACTGCCCGGCCGGTCCCAGCCGGTCGTCGAGGCGAGAAAATAGCGCCAGCGGGGCTTTCCACCCGCCTCGGCCACGATGTTCGACGGGTTGAAGAAGCCCCTGTGCCGGCCCTGGCCGACCTCCTGGGGGAACGGCGCGCCCGCCACCACGGCGGGCGGGCTGCTGCGGGTGAAGCTGCGCCCGCCATCCCGCGAGGCTGCGGCCGTGATCGTGTTGTACCAGCAGGCCATGTAGCGGCCGGCCGGGCAGCGGCCGGGATGCTCGTTGGCCTGATATTCGTGGTGGATGAGGGCGGAGACATGGGCGCCGTCCTCGGTCCAGGTGGCGGTGATCCAGGAGCGGTCGTCGTAGAGCGCCGGATCGGCTTTCTCGCCCGAGTCCAGCACCACCGTGCAATCGAGCTTGAGATGGTCGAGATCCGGCCCGCGCAGCGCCCGGTTGCGGTAATGCATCCCGAACAGCGCGACCGCCCCGGTGGCGTCGCGGAACGCCCGCGCCGGGGCATCCGGCACGTCGGCCCCGTCGCAGGCGTCGCGACCGGCCTTGAAGATCGTGGCGGGCGGACCGACGAGCGTCAGGCTCGACAGCGGCGGTTCGCTCGCGCGCAGCGGGCCGGGCAGCAACAGGGCGAGGAGAGCGGCGACGGCAGGGCGCATCGGCATCCTTCCCGAAAACGGGCAAGGGACAGGGCGGACGGCGGCGAACCGCCACGCCTGGACAAACCCCGCGAGACTCTGTTCAGAACCGTTACAGGGCATTTCATCGGGCACGTCCCGGCGCCCGCCATCCACAGGCACGAGACCCCGCATGCTGATCCTCGTCCTCGGCCTCGTGCTGTTCCTCGGAACCCATGCGTTCTCGATGGCGCGGGGCAAGCGCGCCGAACTCGTGGGCCGGTTCGGCGAGGGCGGGTACAAGCTCGGCTACACGGTGCTGTCGGTCCTCGGCCTCGTGCTGATCGGCGTCGGCTTCGGCCGCTACCGGGCCGAGGGCTACATCCAGCTCTGGGATCCGCCGATCTGGACCAAGCACCTCGCGCTGCTCCTCGTCCTGCTGGCCTTCATCGTGCTGGCCTCGGCCTATCTGCCGGGCCGCATCCGCGCCTTCGCCAAGCACCCGATGCTGCTCGCCGTGAAGATCTGGGCCACCGCGCACCTCCTGGCGAACGGCGACCTCGGCTCACTGCTGCTGTTCGGCGCCTTCCTGGCCTGGGCGGTCGTCGACCGGATAAGCCTGAAGCGCCGGGCGGTGCCGGCCGGCGCGGTCGCCGCGCAGCACGGGGGCCACACCGCCCCGGCAGGCTGGCGCAACGACGTCGTGGCGGTTCTGGTCGGGATCGCGGTGTGGTTCGTCTTCGCGCGCTACGTCCACCCCTGGCTGATCGGCGTCGCCGTGTGGCCCAGCAAGGCCTGACGCTTCGCTGCGCCGACCGGCCGGCGCCCCAATCGCCCCCCAGTCGCCAACCCTTGCATGACGTGCTAGGCGCGGGGCCCAAACACGGATGCGAGGTGGCCCGCGGCGCGCCGGGGCCGGGAACGAATGGCTGAGAACAACGAGTTCATCCGCGAGGTCAACGAGGACTATCGCCGCGATCAGGTCGCGCTGATCTGGCGCCGCTACAGCGGCGTGATCATCGCGCTGGCAATTCTCCTCGTGGCCGGCGTCGGCGGGTGGCGCTACTGGCAGACGGCGCAGCGCAACGCCGCCGAGGCCGCCTCGGAGCAATTCGACACCGCCAACCGTCTCGCCCGCGACGGCAAGGCGGCGGAGGCCGACACGATCTTCGACAGCCTGGAGGCGAAGGGCCCGGCCGGTTACCGGCTGCTCGCCTCGCTGCGGGCGGCGGCCGAGACCGCCAAGACGGATGCCGCCGCGGGCGCCGCCGCCTTCGACAAGATCGCGGGCGACACCCAGGCTGGCGACGGCCTCCGCGATCTCGCGCGCCTGCGCGCCGCGCTGCTGCGGCTCGATCTGCCGGATCCCGCTCCGGCGCTCGCCAGCCTGCAGGGCCTCGCCGCCGGAACGCCGTTCCGCCACACCGCCCGCGAGATGCTCGGCCTCTCCGCCCTCAAGCGCGGGCAGTACGACGAGGCGAGCCGCTGGTTCGACCAGCTCAATGCCGATCCGGACACGCCGCAGGGCCTGCGCCAGCGCATCGAGGTCTACGCCGCCATCGTGGCCGGCGGCCCCGTCACGGTGACCGAGGCGAAGCCCGAGCCCGCCGCCCCCCCGCCGCCGATCACGCGCTGAGCCGGCCGCGCCCGAGCGGGAGGCAGCCTTGCGTCCCGCTTGCACGACGGGGCGGGACATTCGGGCCGCCGCCGCGTATCTGTCACGTCGGAGTTCGGGCGCCCGTCGCCCGGCCGGAACCAGAATTCGAGATCAGTCATGGATTTGCCGACCGTCGCGATCGTCGGCCGGCCGAATGTCGGCAAGTCGACCCTGTTCAACCGCTTGGTCGGCAAGAAGCTCGCCCTCGTGGACGACCGCCCCGGCGTCACACGCGACCGGCGCGAGGGCGACGTGCAGTTCGGCGGCCTGAAATTCCGCGTCATCGACACGGCCGGGCTCGAGGAGGCAGACGCCGCCTCCCTCACCGGCCGCATGCGGATGCAGACCGAGGCCGCGATCCTCGCCGCCGACGTGGTGCTGTTCGTGATCGATGCCCGCGCCGGCATTTTGCCCGCCGACCAGCCCTTCGCGGAACTGGTGCGCCGCTCCGGCTGCCCGGTCATCCTCATCGCCAACAAGGCCGAGGGCGGGGCGGGCATGGCCGGCGCCTACGAATCGTTCCGCCTGGGGCTCGGCGACCCGATCCCGTTCTCGGCCGAGCACGGCGAGGGCGTGGGCGAGCTGCACGAGGCCCTGAAAACCGCCCTGCCTCAGGCCGAGGACGACGAGGAGGACGAGGACGACGCACCGGGCGGCCGGGCGTTGCGGGTCGCCATCGTCGGCCGGCCGAATGCCGGCAAGTCGACCCTGATCAATCGGATGCTCGGGGAGGATCGGCTCCTCGTCGGGCCCGAGGCCGGCATCACCCGCGATTCGATCTCCCTCGACTGGGAATGGCGCGGGCGCCGGATCAAGCTGCACGACACCGCCGGCATGCGCCGCCGCGCCCGCATCGACGACAAGCTCGAGAAGCTCGCCGTCTCCGACGGCTTGCGCGCCGTCCGCTTCGCCGAGGTCGTCGTCGTGCTGCTCGACGCCACGATCCCGTTCGAGAAGCAGGACCTCACCATCGTCGATCTGGTCGAAAGCGAGGGCCGCGCCCTGGTGATCGGCCTCAACAAATGGGACCTCGTGGCCGACCAGCACGGGCTCCTGAAATCCCTGCGCGAGGATTGCACCCGTCTGCTGCCGCAGGTCCGCGGCGTCTCCGTGGTGCCGCTCTCGGGGCTCGCGGGGGACGGCGTCGACAAGCTGATGCAGGCCGTGGTGCAGGCCGCCGAGATCTGGGACCGCCGCGTCTCGACCTCGCGCATCAACGACTGGCTCTCGGAGGCCACGAGCCGCAACCCGCCGCCGGCCGTCTCCGGCCGGCGCATCAAGATCCGCTACGCCACCCAGGTGAAGAGCCGGCCGCCGCACTTCGCGCTGTTCGGCAACCAGCTCAACGCCCTGCCGAAATCCTACACCCGCTACCTCGTCAACGCGCTGCGCGAGGCCTTCGACCTGCCGGGCACGCCGATCCGGCTGTCGCTGCGCACCTCGCAGAATCCGTTCGACAAGGGGTAGGTCTCCCGGCTCCGTCCCTCGCGACTGTCCCCGTACCGGTCGTCGAAAGACGGGGCGCGCCCTCGTCCCGGTCGAGCCTGCGGCGCGCCTAGCCGGGGCTCCCGGCCTCGCCCCGCGTGGTGAGGGCCAGCCAGTCGACCACCGCGTCGAGCGCCTGCCGGTTGGTCAGGCCCTGCTCCCGCGCCGATTCGAAAGCGGCGATCTGCGCCTCGGCGCTGGTGCCCTCCTGGGCGATGGCGCGGGCCCGGGCGATCTCGGACGCGCAGCCGAGGGCCTCGGCATCCTCCGCCACGAGGGCGAGCAGCGCGTCGAGGGCCTCGGCGTAGGGCAGCGCCTCCTCCCGCCCTTCGTCGACCATCTCGGCGGCGGTGCCGCTGCGCTGGGCCCGCCACAGGTTCTCCTCGGCGAGCGCCCGCGAGACGCCGTCGAGCCCGGCATTCAGGTCGGGTCGGCGCACCGCGAGGCGGACGAGGCAGCGGAACAGCGCGGCGATCGCGAGGGCATCCTCCAGCCGCGTGCAGGAATCGGCGATGCGCAGCTCCAGCGTCGGGAACTTGATCGACGGCCGCAGCGACCACCACAGGAAGCTGGCGTCCTGGATCGAGCCGACCTGCGTCATGATGCGGACGTAGCGGGCATAGGCCTCGGGGCCCGGAAACAGCTGCGGCAGGCCGGTGCGCGGCAGCTCGCCGAAGGCGCTGAGGCGGTAGGCGGTCAGGCCGGTCGGCTTGCCCTGCCAGAACGGCGACGAGGCCGAGAGCGCGAAGAGCAGCGGCTGGAACGGCAGCAGCCGGTTCATCAGATCGACGCGCGCGTCCGGGTCCGGCACCTCGACGTGGACATGCATGCCGCAGATCAGGCTGCGCCGCCCGGCGAGGCCGACGTCGCGCAGGATGCCGCGATAGCGGTCGCCCTTGGTGGGCAATTGCCGGGACCAGTCGGCGACCGGGTGGGTGCCGGCCGCGAAGACCAGCAACTCGTGCTCGGCGGCGAGTGCCGCCAGCGCCGAGCGCTGGCGGGCGAGGCTGCGGCGCGCCTCGGCGAAATCGGTCACCGGCGGCGTGCAGACCTCGACTTGGCACTGGAGAAGCTCGCGCCCGGTTTCCGGCAGACGTTCGGACACCGCGACATGGAACGGCTTCACCGAGCGCCGGGGCGTGCCCCGCGTCTCGGCATCGGCCAGGAAATACTCTTCCTCGATGCCGAAACGGTAGGAGGCCTGCGGCATGGAACCCTCGGACGCGCCCGCAACAACGTCGCCGCCGCCGAAAGGTGCCGCTACGCCGCGCGCAGGGGTCCGCCCACCAGCCAGGCCGGATCGAACCAGCGGTCGGCCTCGCCGTCGTAGGGCAGGCGGGTGATGTCCCAGTTCTGGATGTAGCGGGCGTAGACGTTCCAGACCGCGATGCCGCCGCCGACGAAGATGCGCCGGCCCGGATAGCGCTTCAGGACCGTCTCCGGATCCTCGTGCGAGCGGATCACGTCGATGGTGCGGTCGCGGAAGGCGAATTCGGGCACCGAGGCCACGGTCTTCGGCCCGGCGATCAGCACGTGGCCCATCGTCAGGGCGAAGAAGCGCGTCACGTCCTCGACGAAGAGCGGGTCGGTGTTGCCCTCCCAGGGCAGGCGCCCGTCGAGGCCGAGCTGGCCCCGCAGGCCGATGGCGCAGATGCAGCGGACGTCGATCATGGGGTGCAGCCGGAAGAGCAGGGGAGCGGAGGCCGGCCGGGGCCGGCTCCGACCCTCTCTATGCGGGCGCGCGGAATTCCTGAACCCGGTCGGTCGGAAAATCGTAGATCTTGCCCGTCTCGCTCCAATCGGGCGCCGCCAACCGGACGAAATGGGGGGCGAGGTCGTCCGGCGTCCTCAGGGTCTCCGGATCCTCGCCCGGCATCGCCGCCTGCCGCATGGCGGTGCGGAGCGGCCCCGGATTCAGCAGCATCGCCCGGACCGCCGTGTTGGCGTTCTCGGCAGCGTAGGTCCGCACCAGGGCCTCGAGCGCGGCTTTCGAGACCGAGTAGGGGCCCCAATAGGCCCGGCACTTGGCGGCCGCGCCCGACGAGACGAAGATCGCCCGCCCGGCATCGGACATGCGCAGCAGCGGATCGAACGAGCGCAGCAGCCGCCAGTTCGCGGTGACGTTCACGTCCATCACCTGCGCCCACACCTTCGGGGTGATGTGCCCGATCGGCATCAGGTTGCCGAGGATGCCGGCATTGCCGACCACGATGTCGAGGCGCTTCCAACGGTCGTTGATCGCCGCGCCCAGCCGGTCGATGCCGTCGGAATCGGTGATGTCGAGGGGGACCAGCGTGGCGCTCGACCCGCGCGCCCGCACGGCATCGTCCAGCTCCTCCAGCGCGCCCTGCGTGCGCGCCACCGCGATCACGTGGGCGCCGGCCTCCGCCAGCGCGAGGGCGGCGGCGCGGCCGATGCCGCGGGAGGCGCCGGTGACGACGGCGACGCGGCCGTCGAGGATACGCTCGGGCATCGGGTCAGTCCGCCTCGGCCAGCATGGCGAAGCGCTTCGGCCCGGCGATCGCGAGATCGGTGAGGCCGGTCGGGTAGTCGCCGGTGAAGCAATGGTCGGTGTATTGCGGGCAGGCCGCGTCGCGCTCGGCCTCGCCCATCGCCCGGTACAGGCCGGGAATCGACAGGAAGGCCAGCGTGTCGGCGCCGATATAGCGGCGCATGCCCTCGAGATCGTGGGTCGCCGCGAGCAGCTTCTCGCGCTCGGGCGTGTCGATGCCGTAGAAATCGGGATGCGTGATCGGCGGCGAGGCGATGCGGAAATGCACCTCCGTGGCGCCGGCCTCGCGCATCATGCGCACGATCTTCACCGAGGTGGTGCCGCGCACGAGGCTGTCGTCCACCAGCACGATGCGCTTGCCCTCGATCACCGCGCGGTTGGCCGAATGCTTCATGCGCACGCCGAGCTCGCGCACCGACTGGGTCGGCTGGATGAAGGTGCGCCCGACATAGTGGTTGCGGATGATGCCCATCTCGAAGGGCAGGCCGGTCTCCTGCGCGAAGCCGAGCGCGGCCGGCACGCCGCTGTCGGGCACCGGCACGACGACGTCGGCCGCCACCGCCGTCTCCCGGGCGAGCTCGTGGCCGATGTTCTTGCGCACCGCGTAGACGCTCTTGCCGTTCACCACGGAATCCGGGCGCGCGAAATAGATGTACTCGAAGATGCACGGGCGCAGCGGGCGCGCCTCGGCGAAGCGGATCGACTCGATTCCCTCCTCGGAGATCACCACGATCTCGCCGTTCTCGATGTCGCGCACGAACTTCGCCCCGATGATGTCGAGGGCGCAGGTCTCGGAGGCCAGCATGTAGCGGCCGTCGAGCTCGCCCAGCACGAGGGGGCGGATGCCGAGCGGGTCGCGCGCGCCGATGAGCTTCTTGTTCGTCAGCGCCACGATGGCGTAGGCGCCCTGGATCGCCTGGAGCGCGTCGATGAAGCGCTCGATGATGCGGGGCTTGCGCGAGCGGGCCGCCAGATGGAGGATCACCTCCGTGTCCGAGGTCGACTGGGTGATGGCGCCGTCACGCACGAGGTCGCGCCGGATCGACAGGGCGTTCGTCAGGTTGCCGTTATGCGCCACCGCGAGCCCGCCGCTCGCGAGCTCCGCGAAGAGCGGCTGCACGTTGCGCAGGATGGTGCCGCCCGTGGTCGAGTAGCGCACGTGCCCGATGGCGGCGCGGCCCTTCAGGCGCTCGATGGTCTCGCCGTCCGAGAAGGAATCGCCGACCAGCCCGGGACGGCGCTCGGAATGGAACACCGAGCCGTCGAAGGAGACGATGCCGGCGGCCTCCTGCCCGCGATGCTGCAGGGCATGGAGCCCGAGCGCCACGATCGCTGCGGCCTCCGGGTGGCCGAAGATGCCGAAGACCCCGCATTCCTCGCGCAGGGTGTCGCCCTCGAGGTCGAGATCGGCGGGGGCGTGAACAACGGCGCGGTCGGACATGCTCGCAGTCGATCCCTGGTTGCCGCCGATGTCCCGCGCTACCGGCGGGCGGAAACGACGGGGCCGCCATCGCTCCGGGAAGCGACGGTCGATGGCACGGCCAACATGCCGGCTATCTATGCGTTTGCACCGCCGCTACCAAGCGTCGGCGCGTGCAGGTCAGCGCCGCGATCCGGTCGTGGCTGGGGCCGCGGGCGCCGTCTCGGTGCGCCGCTGCGCCGGCACGTCGCCATCCGCGGGCGCGTCCACAGCCTCGTTCGGCGGCGTCTCGCCCTTCGGCTTCTTGAAGCGCTTGAGGAAGCCTTCCGGATTCTCGGGCAGCTGCGCCACCAGCGCGTCGCCCGACTTCTCGAGCATCTGACGCGAGCGGGCCTGGGCCGCCCAATCGGGCACCTTGCCCTGGACCAGCCAGGACAGGAACACCCAGCCGATCACGCAGATCAGGAAGCCGCGGGCGGCACCGAACAGGAAGCCGAGGGAGCGATCGACGGCGCCGATGCGGGAATCGAGCACCACGTCGGAGATCTTCACGGTGATGATCGAGACGACGATCAGCGTGACGAGGAAGATCGCCGCGATCGACGCGACGAGGGCGACGGTGTCGCTGTTGACGTGCTGCTTCACCGTGGGGAGGAGCATCGGGTGGAACGACCACGCCACGGCGGCGGCCGCCACCCAGGCGATGATCGCCAGCACCTCGCGGGTCACGCCGCGCACGGCGGCGAGCAGCGCGGAGACCACGACGATGCCGAGCACGACGAGATCGAGAACGGAGAACGGCATCGGGCGATTCGGGACGTGCGGGGAGATGCGACGCGGACGAGGGTTGCGGCTCCCCAGGACCGCGGGCGCCTGTATATCCTGCCGAACCTCAGCCGTCACCCTCGCTCGACGAAGCGCTCCGGGGGGTCGCCCACCGCGGCCTCACGCCGCCGCCGCGACGCCCGCGGGCTCGGAGACCTCCAGGCGGTTCCGGCCGAGCGCCTTCGCCCGGTAGAGCGCGCGATCGGCCGCCGCGAGCATGTCCGGCAGGTCGCGCACGCCCGATCCCGCCTGGACCAGCCCGATGCTGACGGTCGCCGGGATGCCGAGGTCGCCATCGATGGCGGCGGCGGCGAAATCGCGGGCGATGCGCTCGCCGAGCTGTCGCGCCGGGCCGCCCGGCCGGTCCGGCAGGAGGGCGGCGAATTCCTCGCCGCCCAGGCGGGCGAGGAGGACATCGGGCCCGACCGCCGCGCGGGCGATGTCGGCGAACAGCCGCAGCACCGCGTCGCCCGCCGCATGCCCGTGGCGGTCGTTGATCGCCTTGAAGTGGTCGAGATCGAAGGCGAGCAGCGTGACCGGACGGTCGGGGCCGAGCCCGGAGAGGGTCCGCGCGCCCCGCTCGAAGAAGCCCTGGCGGTTGGCGAGGCCGGTGAGATAGTCCGTCCGTGCATCCGCCAGCAGCCGCGCCTGCGCCTCCTCGCGGATGAGAGCGAGGAAGGCCATCGGCATCGCGACGGAATACAGCACGGCCTCGTACATCGTGGTCTTGGCGAGGATCGGCAGCACGCTCTCCCCGTACGACGCCACGAGGACCGGGGTGGCGAGCGCGCGGACTAGGTTGAACAGGCCGTGCCCGGCGAAGACCGCGGCGGCGAGCGGGCGCGAGCGCAGGCCCCGGGCCGTGCGGCTGCGGAGCAGCGTCCAGGCGGTCAGGCCGCAGGCGAGGGCGATCGGCAGCGAGGCGAGGTAGTTCCAGAACGCCGCCGGGAAGTGGCCGCCGGCAAAGGTCCAGACCAGGGCGAGGGCGGCCAGGGCGAGGGCGGGGCGCCCGACGCCGACGGGTCCGTCGAGGCGGGCGGCCCCGTGGCGGACGAGGAGATAGCCCAGCACCATCAGGAGATTCGTCAGGGCCGCGCCGCTGACGCCCGGAAAGGAGCCGCGGTTCATGGCGACGACGCAGCCGATGGCGAAGACGGCGTAGCTCGACGCCCAGATCCCGAGGATGCGGGCTCGCTCGGGGTGCGCCTGCCGCTCCCACAGCGTCATCCCGAGACCGACGAGGAGCGTGCCGATGGTCAGGTACCAGAGGGTGGGAAGGTCCATCTGCCTCTCGGCCCGGCCGTTGCACGGCCTCAGGTCTAGCCGGGCGGAGAAAAGGTTCCGTTACAATCGGGTCCCCCGGGCCGCAACCTCAGCGCATGGTCAACGAATCCCGCGCCGCGCGAGGTGGCCCGGCGCGACCCCTCAATCGGCCTCCTCGTAGCGCGGGGCGTTGCTGCGGCCGCGCCCGCCGCGCTTCGGACCGTTGGCGGCGATGCCCGCCACGAGGTCGGCGATGTGGCGCAGCGTCTCGGTGGCGAGTGCCTTGTCTGCGGTCTCGCGGCCCTGGGGCAGCAGGGCCTTGGCGAAGCCGAGCTTCTGCGCCTCCTTCAGCCGGGCGGAGGCCTGCGCCACCGGCCGGATCGCGCCGGAGAGCCCGATCTCGCCGAAATAGACGGTCTCGGGCGGCAGCGTGGCGCCCGAGAGCGACGAGACCAGGGCCGCGGCCACCGCGAGGTCGGCGGCGGGCTCGGTGATGCGCAGGCCGCCCGCGACGTTGAGGTAGACGTCGTGGCCCGAGAGCCGGATGCCGCCATGCGCCTCCAGCACCGCGAGCACCATCGAAAGGCGGTTCGGATCCCAGCCGACGACCGCCCGGCGCGGCATGCCCAGCGCCGAGGGCGCGACCAGCGCCTGGATCTCCACGAGGAGTGGGCGGGTGCCCTCCATCCCGGCGAAGACCGCGGTGCCGGCGGCCTGATGGTCGCGTCCGGCCAGGAACAGGGCGGAGGGATTGGGAACCTCGGCAAGGCCCCCGTCCGTCATCTCGAACACGCCGATCTCGTCGGTAGGGCCGAAGCGGTTCTTCACCGCGCGCAGGATGCGGAAATGGTGGCCCTGGTCGCCCTCGAAGGAGGCCACCGCGTCCACCATGTGCTCGACCACCCGCGGCCCCGCGATCTGCCCGTCCTTGGTGACGTGGCCGACGAGGATCACCGCCGTGCCGGTGGTCTTGGCGAAGCGGATCAGGCTCTGGGCCGAGGAGCGCACCTGCGTGACCGTGCCGGGAGCCGATTCGACGGTCTCGGTCCACATGGTCTGGATCGAATCGATGATCGCCAGCGCGGGCGGGCGCCCCTGCGACAGGGTCTCGACGATGTCCTCGACGTTGGTCTCCGCGGCGAGCTCCACCGCCCGGTCGGCGAGCCCGAGGCGCTCGGCCCGCAGGCGCACCTGCCCGACCGCCTCCTCGCCCGAGATGTAGGCGACGCGCTCGCCGGTGGCCGCCATCGCGGCCGAGGCCTGCATCAGCAGGGTCGACTTGCCGATTCCGGGATCGCCGCCGAGCAGGATCACGGAGCCGCGCACGAAGCCGCCGCCGGTGACGCGGTCGAGCTCGGCGATGCCGCTCGGGATGCGCGGCGCCTGCTTGGCCTCGCCGGTGAGGCCCTCGAGCGGGAAGACGCGACCCCGGGCCCGGGCCGGACGGGTGGCGACCGGTCCGCCCTGGGCGGAGCCGCCCGGCGTCTCCTCGACGATCGTGTTCCAGCCGTTGCAGGCCTCGCAGCGCCCGCGCCAGCGGTTATAGACCGCGCCGCAGGACTGGCAGACGAAGGTCTGGTGGATCTTGGCCATTCTGTCCGGCAGGTCTGGAGAGGGCTCGCGGCGCTCACTCTACATAATGGCGAACATACCGGGAACCCAGGCCGGTCAGGATCTCGTAGCCGATCGTGCCCGCCGCACGCCCCACCGCGTCCACGTCGAGGCCGTCGCCGATCAGCACGGCACCGGTGCCACGCCTTGCCTCGGGTGCCTCGGTGACGTCGAGGATGATGAGATCCATCGAGATCAGGCCGAGGATCGGGCAGGGCACCCCGCCGACGAGAGCATGGCCGCGCCCGCTCGCCGCGCGGGGATAGCCGTCCGCGTAGCCCAGCGAGAGGGTGGCGAGCCGGCGCGGACCGGGGGCGATCCAGGCCGCGTTGTAGCCGGCGCCTGCTCCCCCCTCGACAGTGCGGACCTGGGCGATCTCGGCCTCGAGCCGGACCACCGGCCGCATCGGGTTGGGGCGTCCCGGCGTCGGATTGCCGCCGAACAGGGCGTAGCCCGGGCGCAGCCGATCGTGGTGCGCGGCCGTGCCCAGGAAGATCCCCGAGGAATTGGCGAGCGAGGCGGGCAGGCCCGGGAACGCGCCGCGCGCGCGGGCGAAATCGGCGATCTGGCGGGCGTTGACCGGGTCGTCGGGCCGCTCGGCGCTGACGAGATGGCTCATCACCAGATCGATCCCGGCCTGCGCCAGACGCGGATCGCCGGCGAGCGCAAGGGCGTCGGAGAGCGAGAAGCCGAGGCGGTTCATCCCGGTATCGACGTGGAGCGCCGCCGGGTGGCAGCCGAGGGCGAAGGCCGCCCATTCGTCGAGCTCCTCCCGCGCGCCGAGCACGGGCCGGAGCCGGCTCCGGGCGAAAGCCTCGGCGGCGCCCGGAGGCAGCCCGTTCAACACGTAGATCGTCGCCTCGGGCAGCGCGGCCCGCGCCGTCTCGCCCTCGGAGAGATGGGCCACGAAGAAGGTCCTGCAGCCCGCGCGCCACAGAGCGCGGGCGACGGGGCCGAGCCCGCATCCGTAGGCGTCGGCCTTGATCACGGCCGCGCAGGGCGTGCCCGGCGCGCGGGCGCCGAGGCGGCGCCAGTTCTCGGCGATGGCGGACAGATCGACGGTGAGGCGGGCGCCGTGGCCGACCGGATGGCCGTCGGGCGTCGCGGATCGGGTTTCCGGCAGGCTGGTCAGGAATCCTCTCCCGGCAGCCAGGGGATCGGCCGCCTCATCAGCGTGTCGAGATCGTAGGGGCAGGCCTCAGGGAAGGTCTCCTCGTCGAGGCCGGTCTCACCCGCAGCGTCGATCCGGGCCCGGCGATAGGCCCTGGTCATGGCGGAGGGAAGCCGGGCCTTCAGGCTCGGATGCAGGTCGAGGAGGTCCTGCGCATCGAGGCGCCCGTTGCGGATGGACAGGGTCCAGCTGCGCGTGCGCCGGCCCGGCTGGCGATCCCACTTGAGGAGATGCAGGAGGGTGACGCGCAAGGCGCTCTCCAGCCGGCGATAGACTTCGTTGCCCAAGTCCTCGATCTCCTCGGCGAGGTTCAGGGCATCCAGGGCCGAGAACCGACCGCGCCGGATGAGCTGGGCTTGCTCGAAGGCCCAGGCATGGATGTCGCGATCGTGGAGGCTCGGACGGTCCTGCGTCCGGGCGGCCTGCGCGAGGCGGCGGGCAATCGGCTCGGCGTCGTGCGGGGCAGCGGCGACCGCGGCCAGCGCCGCCAGATAGGCCTCCGCGGGCGTGCCGTCCGGCCCGACATCGCCGACATGCGGCAGAACGGCGGACAGCACCGTCTCTCCCACGACCGGCAGGCCCGTCGCCGCGAGGCGGCCCGCGACCTCGAACACGCCGCGGTGCAAGGCCTGCGTCCAGTCTCCGCCCCGCAGGATGCGGGCGACGGACGGGTAGGTTTCGGGATGGGCGAGCAGGATGCCGATCAGCTGCCGCTCGCCCTCGTAGACATCGTTCAGGGTCGGCGGCTCGGGCGTCCGCCTCTTCGTCGCGAGCGCCACCGCGCGTCTCCGGTCGTTCAGGACCAGGGTAGGCTACCACAATCCGTGCCGGGGCTGGACCACCGCTGAAGCTGCCAGCGGTCCCCAGTGGTCTCACATCTGCTCGGGCAGCCGCTCGCTCTGCGCGAGGTTCGAGAAGCGGGTGATGTTGGCGTCGAACTGCAGCTCCACGGTGCCGGTCGGTCCGTGGCGCTGCTTGCCGATGATGACCTCGGCCTTGCCGTGGACGCGCTGCATCTCGGCTTCCCAGGCGAAGAACTCCTCGGTGCCCTCGCGGGGCTTCTTGTTGCCGACGTAATATTCCTCGCGGAACACGAACATCACCACGTCGGCGTCCTGCTCGATCGAGCCCGATTCGCGCAGGTCCGAGAGCTGGGGGCGCTTGTCGTCGCGGCTCTCGACCTGGCGGGAGAGCTGGGACAGGCCGATGATCGGCACGGCGAGTTCCTTGGCCAGCGCCTTCATGCCGGTGGTGATCTCGGTCATCTCCTGCACGCGGTTGTCGCTACGCTTGCCCGAGCCCGAGAGGAGCTGGAGGTAGTCGACGATCAGCAGGTCGAGGCCCTTCTGGCGCTTGAGCCGGCGGGCGCGGGCGGCGAGCTGGGCGATCGAGATGCCGCCGGTCTGGTCGATGTAGAACGGGATGGTGTGCATGTCCCGGGCGGCGTCGGTGATCTTGTAGAAATCCTCCGGCCGGATGTCGCCGCGGCGGATCTTGTAGGAGGGAACGCCCGATTGCTCGGCGATGATGCGGGTCGCGAGCTGCTCGGCGGACATCTCGAGGGAGAAGAACCCGACGATGCCGCCGTTGACCGTCTTCAGCGTTCCGTCTGCCTGCTTCTCGCCCTGGTAGGCCTTGGCGATGTTGAAGGCGATGTTGGTCACGAGCGAGGTCTTGCCCATCGCCGGGCGGCCCGCGAGGATGATCAGGTCGGAGGGCTGCAGCCCGCCCATCTTGGCGTCGAGGTCGGTGAGCCCGGTGGCGATGCCCGAGAGCTTGCCCTCGCGCTGGTAGGCCTTGGCGGCCATGTCCACGGCCGTGGTCAAAGCCTCTGAGAATTTCTGGAAGCCGCCGTCGTAGCGGCCGGCCTCGGCGAGCTCGTAGAGGCGCCGCTCGGTCTGCTCGATCTGATCGCGCGGGGCCTGCTCGACCGGGGCCTCGTAGGCGCCGTTCACCAGATCCTCGCCGATGGTGATGAGCCGGCGCCGGATGGCGAGATCGTAGATGGTGCGGCCGTACTCGCCCGCGTTGATCACCGTGGTGGCGTCGGCGGCCAGGCGCGCGAGGTACTGCATCACCGTCTGGCCGCCGAAATCGGCGTCGCCCAGATAGGTCTTCATGGTGATGGGCGTGGCGAGCTTGCCGGCCTTGATCAGCGAGACGGCGACCTGGAAGATCTGCTGGTGCGCCTCCTCCATGAAGTGCTCGGGCAGCAGGAAGTCCGAGATGCGGTAATACGCGTCGTTGTTGACGAGGATCGCGCCGATGAGCGCCTGCTCCGCGTCGATGTTGTGCGGCTGAACCCGGTACTCCGCCTGCACCGCTTCGAGCTTGGCCGTCAGGGCATTCGGCAGGGCCATCGGCTCGTTCCTCCGGCGCGTCCCGCTCGGGCCGCGCTCATCCAAGATCCCCAGGACCATGGCACCGGTAAGGTTGACCGATGCTTAGCCGGACCCGCCGGCGGCGGGATCGCCGACGCGCGAACGCCCGCCGCTCGGGTGAGCGACGGGCGTCCATGCTGGAACAAATAAGGAACCTGTCAACCCTTCGGGCCGATCGTCCCCGTTCTCCACCGGAATCCGGTGCGTGGCCGGGCCTCAGCCGCGGTCGTCGGCACCCTCGCCGGCATCGGCCAACGCCATGCCGACCTCCAGGCCGAGGTCGTCGAGGTTGAAGGCCTCGCGCTCGGTGACCGATTCGCCGCGGGCCTGACGCTCGGCCTCCTCGGGGCTGCGGGCGACGTTGACGGTGATCTTCACCTCGACCTCGGGGTGCAGCGACACCGGCACAACGTGCAGGCCGAGCGTCTTGATCGGCTGGTTCAGCACGAACTGCCCGCGATCGACGCTGAAGCCCTCCTTGGTGACGACCTCGGCGAGGTCGCGGGTGGAGACCGAGCCGTAGAGCACGCCGGTCTCACCCGACTGGCGGATCAGCACGAAGCTCTGGCCGTCGAGCTTCTCGGCGATGGCCTCGGCCTCCTTCTTGCGGTCGAGGTTGCGCGCCTCGAGCTGGGCGCGCTGGGCCTCGAAGTGCTTCTTGTTGGCCTCGGTGGCGCGGAGCGCCTTGCCGCGGGCGAGCAGGAAGTTGCGGGCGAAGCCCGGGCGGACCTTCACGGTCTCGCCCATCTGGCCGAGCTTGGCCACGCGCTCAAGCAGGATCACGTCCATCGGTATCGTCCTTCTCTCAGATGATTCGCTCTCGGGCGAAGGGTCTCAGGCCGCCGGGCCGCCGCGGGGGCGGGCCTTGGGTCGATCTTGGGGTCGGCGACGGTTGAGGGCGGTGTCGGCGAGGCCGAACAGGGTGAGGGCGACAAGGGCGATGCCCTGCGTCACGAACAGGATCACGTAGAGGCCGATCAGCAGCGCGCCGCGCCCGGGGCGCCCGCGGCTGCGATCGTGGAAGGCGGCCAGCCCCTGCAGGGCGAAGACCGCGCAGAGCGAGCCGACCAGCGCCGTGCCGAGGACGCCGGCATAGCCCGGCGCGAAGGTGAGGACGATGGCGACGCCCATCAGGCCGAGCATCGCCCGCGGCATCGCCGTCGCCGGCAGGTCCGGCCAGGGGCGCAGCAGCCGGCCGGAGATGCGCACGATCCGCGCCGAGGCCCAGAGATAGAAGACGAGAAGCAGCGCGAGGCCGGTCGCGGCGACGCCCGGGACGATCTGCGCCATCGCCTCGGCCAGCTCGGCCTGGAGATCGGTCCGCCGCACCTCGGCCGCGTCCGTGCCCGCGCTCTCGCCGGCCTCCGGCGCCGCGCCGGCCTCCGGCTTGGCGACCTCGGATCCGGCGGTGCTCGGCGCGGGTCCGCGCTCGCCGAGCTGCATGCGCACCATGCTGGCGGCGATGCGATGCATCTGCGTCCGGTAGGATTCGTAGCTCGGCGAGGACAGGAGCGCGATCGCCACCACGGCGCAGCCGGCCGTGGCTCCGATCCAGCCGAGCAAGCGGCCGGTCGGGTACCATTCCAGGGCTGCGGGCTCGGAGCCAGGCCGGGCCTCCTCGGGCGCCGGGCGGCCGAGCATGGACAGGTAGGCGAGCCACCACGCGGGCAGCGCGAGATAGGCGGCGAAGCCGAGCCCGAGGGAGGGCGAGACGATGAGGGCGAGGGCGAGGCTGCCGGTGACCGCGGCGGCGAGCGCTGCACGGTGGCTCCAGCCGAGCCCGACGATCAGGATCGGCAGCGGCGAGATCAGGTTGAGCAGGAAGGCGAGCGTCGTCCCCTTCAGCAGCACGCCGAACAGGAGGGCGGAGACGAGGCCCGCGCCGATACCGATGCCGAGATACTGCGTCACGTCACACCCGCTGTCCCGCCGGTCCGCGTCCTACGGCCGGGGTTAGGGGCGCGATCCGCCCCAACGATCGAGCGAGGGCACCGCGCCGTCGCTCTCTGGATCTGGTGGGACCGGTCCGGGACGAACCCGGGCCGGTCGAATTCAGATACCGCGCGGGAGCATGACGCTCCCGCCGGATCCTACTTGATGACGTAGGGAAGCAGGCCGAGGAAGCGCGAGCGCTTGATCGCCTGGGCGAGCTCGCGCTGCTTCTTGGCCGAGACCGCCGTGATGCGGGACGGGACGATCTTGCCGCGCTCCGAGACGTAGCGCGACAGGAGCTTCACGTCCTTGTAGTCGATCTTCGGCGCGTTGGCGCCGGAGAAGGGGCAGGTCTTGCGACGCCGGAAGAACGGACGACGGCCACCGCCGCCAGCAGCACCGAAGGCCATGACTTAGTTCTCCCCGAAGTTGCGCTCGGACCGGTCGCCCCGGTCCCCACGGTCGCGGTCGCCGCCGAAGCCGCCGCCACCACCACCGAAGCCGTCGTCGTCGCGACGGCGCCCGCGCTCGCGATCCTTGCGGTCGTCGCGGTCGCGCTTCTGCATCATCGCCGACGGCTCCTGCTCGAGCTCCTCGACGCGGATCGTCATGAAGCGCAGCACGTCTTCCGAGATCTGCATCTGGCGCTCCATCTCGGCGACGGCCGCCGGAGGGGCGTCGATGTTGAGGAGCGTGAAGTGCGCCTTGCGGTTCTTCTTGATACGGTAGGCGAGGGACTTGACGCCCCACATCTCGATCTTCTCGAGACGCCCGCCGTTCTGCTCGAGGACACCCTTGTAGGTGTCGATCATCGTCTCGACCTGCTGAGACGTGACGTCCTGGCGTGCCAGGAACACGTGTTCGTAGAGAGGCATTACGGGCCCTTCAGCGTGACATGGGCCCAGGCGCGTTCCTTGGAACGCCGGGCCGGTTCATTCGCGGGTCGCCCGGCGCCAAGCCCTTCGAGCCGTTGTGATGGCCCGAGCGGTTGATCGAAGGCGGAGACACGGGACGACGGGGCGAACCCCTGCGCCGGCAAAGCGGCACCGTCCGTTCAGCCCCCGGCCGGAGCGAACGCGAGGGGCGGCCCTTAAGGGGTTTTTCGCCCGCTGGCAAGAGCGGGCCGACGGCGCAAGCGGGATCGCGTCACCTCAACGAGGACGCGATGGCCTGCTGGATGCCCAGAATGTCGGCGCCCCGGCGCAGCGTCCGCTGGATCGGCTCGGCCCGGCCGGAGACCCAGATCTTCAGCTCCGAATCGAAATCGAAGGTGCCCGCCGTCTCCACGGAGAAGCTGGTGATCGCCCGGTACGGGACCGTGAGGTAGGAGACCTTGCGGCCGGTGAGCCCCTGCCGGTCCACCAGGATCAGGCGCCTGTCGGTGAATACGAACAGGTCGCGGATCACCCGGAAGGCGATGCGCACGGCCTCGCCCTCGGTGAGGATGCCGGCCATCTGCTCGTCGACCTCCCGGGGCGCGAGATCGCTGCCGTGGCCGAGCAATCCGTCGAGAAAACCCATGCGCCCCTCCCTCGGTCTGCCGCGGCGTCGCGGCGACCGGCGCGATGTGGGACTTGCAGGCCCGCGCCGCAAACGACAGGTGAGAGAGCGCGCGCCGCACGCGAGCGGTGGAACACAGGCCCGACGAGATCCATGCCCGCACCCGCCCTGCGCCTCGGCGTCAACATCGATCACGTCGCCACCGTGCGGAACGCCCGCGGCGAGGCCTATCCGGATCCCGTCCGCGCGGCGCTCGTCGCGGAGGAGGCCGGGGCCGACGGCATCACCGCGCACCTGCGCGAGGATCGCCGCCACATCCGCGACGCCGACATGCGGGCCCTGAAGGCGCGGCTGCGCGTGCCGCTAAATTTCGAGATGGCGGCGACCGACGAGATGGTCGCCCTGGCGCTGGAACTGCACCCGCACGCCGCCTGCCTCGTGCCCGAGAAACGCGAGGAGCGCACCACCGAGGGCGGCCTCGACATCGTCGGCGGCCGGGCGCAGCTCGCGCCGCAGATCCGGGCGCTGTCCGAAGCCGGCATCCGGGTCTCGCTCTTCGTCGAGCCGGAGCCCGCGGTGATGGAGGTCGCCGCTGCCCTCGGCGCACCGGTGGTGGAGTTGCACACCGGCCGCTACTGCGAGGCGGCCGTGGCCGGCGACGCCGCCGGCACCGCGCGGGAACTCGACCGCATCGCCCGCGCGGCCCGTCACGGCGCCGGGCTCGGCCTCGAGATCCATGCGGGCCACGGCTTGACCCTCGCGAGCGTCGGGCCGGTCGCCGCCCTCCCGGAGATCCGCGAGCTGAACATCGGGCACGCCGTCATCGCCGAGGCGATCTTCGTGGGCCTGGCCCAGGCGGTGCGCGACATGCGCGCCGCGCTGGAGACCGCGCGGGCGGCGGGGCGATGATCCGGCGATGATCCTCGGCATCGGCACCGACCTCTGCGACATCCGCCGGATCGCTCGCTCGCTGGAGCGCTACGGCGAGCGCTTCACCCACAGGGTCTTCACCGAGGGGGAGCGCGCCAAGTGCGACCGGCGCGCCGCCCGGGCCGAGTCCTATGCCCGGCGCTTCGCCGCCAAGGAGGCCTGCGCCAAGGCGCTCGGGACCGGCCTGTCGCAGGGCGTGTTCTGGCGCGACATGGAGGTGGTCAACCTGCCCGGCGGCCAGCCGACGCTGCACCTGACGGGCGGCGCCCTGGACCGGCTGCAGGCGATGCTGCCCGCCGGCCACGCGGCGCGCCTGCACCTCACCCTCACCGACGAACCGCCGCTCGCTCAGGCGTTCGTGATCGTCGAGTGCGTGCCGGTGGGCACATCGTGAGCGGCCGCGCGCGTTGCGGGCGGGCTGCGCTTGGTCTAGACCCCGGCTTTCAGCGGACACGATTGCGGCGCGTGCCTCAGCTCAACCCGATGGCGACCAACCGTGGCCGGGCCGAGCTGGAATCGGTGCGGGCGAGCGTGTTCGGCCGACCCGGGACGGGTGCGGCGACGGGATCGAGCGGATGGAACACGCGCGCGTGAATCAGGACGGCAAGCAGGGGCTGAAGAGCACCGAGACGAGTGCCTGGGCGAGCACCCGCGAGACCCTCAAGGTCGGCATCCAGGCCCTCCTGATCGCACTCGTGGTGCGGACGCTGCTGTTCCAGCCGTTCAACATCCCTTCCGGTTCGCTGGTGCCGACGCTGCTGATCGGGGACTACCTGTTCGTCTCGAAATACTCCTACGGCTACTCCAAGTACTCACTGCCTCTGAGCGAGTACATCCCGATCAAGGCCGACGGCCGGGTCTGGGCGGCCGAGCCCAAGCGCGGCGACATCGCGGTGTTCAAGCTGCCCAAGGACAACGCGACCGACTACATCAAGCGCGTGATCGGCCTGCCCGGCGACAAGATCCAGATGATCGACGGCGTGCTCAACATCAACGGCAAGCCGGTCAAGCGCGAGCGCATCGCCGATTACGAGACGATCGACCCCTACGGCCAGGCCACCAAGGTGCCGCAGTACAACGAGACCCTGCCCAACGGCGTCGTGCACCACGTGATCGAGCGCGACGGCGACAACGGCTTCTGGGACAAGACCGAGCTCTACACCGTGCCGGCCGGTCACTACTTCATGATGGGCGACAACCGCGACAACTCCACTGATTCGCGCGATCTCGCCAATGTCGGCTACGTGCCGTTCGAGAATTTCGTCGGCCGCGCCGAGATGATCTTCTTCTCGATCGACGAGGGTACGCCCGCGTGGCAGATCTGGAACTGGCCCGCCAAGGTGCGCTGGGGCCGGCTGTTCAGCACGATCCACTAGAGCTGCCGTGACCGACGCCGCGCGTCCCTCCGCCGCCGCGCGGCGCGTCCGCCGCCCGAAGCCGCCGCTCGCCGAACTCGAGGCGCGGATCGGGCACGTCTTCGCCGACCGGACCCTGCTGGAGCGGGCGCTCACCCACGTCAGCAAGGCGAGCGGGCGCAGCGGCAGCTACCAGCGCCTGGAATTCCTCGGCGACCGGGTGCTCGGCCTCGCGGTGGCCGACCGGCTCTATGCCGCCCTGCCGGAGGCGGAGGAGGGCGAGCTGTCGCAGCGCCTCGCGGGCCTGGTGCGGCGCGAGACCTGCGCGGCGGTGGCCGCCGCCTGGGAGGTCGGCCCGCATCTCGTCCTCGGGCAGGGCGAGGTGAGCGGCGGCGCGCGGCGCAACCCCACCATCCTGGCCGACGTCTGCGAGGCGATCCTCGGGGCGGTCTATCTCGATGCCGGCTATCCCAAGGCCTGCGCGGTGGTGCAGGCCGCCTTCCGCCCGGCGGCGCTCACCGGGGCGCCGCGCGGGCGCGACGCGAAATCGGCCTTGCAGGAATGGGCGATGGCGCGCAGCCTGCCGCTGCCGGCCTACGCGGTGCTCGAACGCTCCGGCCCCGACCACGCCCCCGTCTACCGCATCGGCGTGACGGTGCGGGGGCTGGTGCCCGGGATCGGGGAGGGGCCCTCGAAGCGGATCGCCGAGCAGGAGGCCGCCCGCGCCCTGATGGCGCGCGAGGGCATCGTCGAAGGCGGCAGCGTGGAAGGCTCGGACGGAACCCAGAATGACTGACGCGAACGACGACCCGGCGCCTTCGGCGTCCCCGGCTCCGCCCTCGACCCTGCCCGGGACGCCCGAGGGCGCGCGGGCGGGCTTCGTGGCGCTGATCGGCGTGCCCAATGCCGGCAAGTCGACCCTGCTCAACAGCCTCGTCGGCACCAAGGTCTCGATCGTCTCGCGCAAGGTCCAGACGACGCGTGCGCTGGTGCGCGGCATCGTGGTCGAGGGCAAGGCGCAGATCGTTCTCGTGGACACGCCCGGCATCTTCGCGCCCAAGCGCCGCCTCGACCGGGCGATGGTCCATTCGGCCTGGAGCGGCGCCTCGGACGCCGACGCCGTCTGCCTGCTGGTGGATGCGCGCAAGGGCGTCGACGACGAGGTCGAGGCGGTGCTCGCCCGGCTGACCGACGTGCGGCGCCCGCGCATCCTGATCCTCAACAAGATCGACCTGATCCCGCGCGAGCGTCTGCTCGACCTCGCGGCCAAGCTCAACGCGACGATCCCCTTCGCCCAGACGTTCATGGTCTCGGCGCTGAACGGCGACGGCGTCGAGACTCTGCGCAAGGCGCTCGCCGCGCTGATGCCGGAGGGGCCCTGGCTCTACCCGGAGGATCAGGTCTCGGACGCGCCGCTGCGCATGCTGGCGGCCGAGATCACCCGCGAGAAGATCTACGATCGCCTGCACGAGGAGCTGCCCTACCGCTCCACCGTGGAGACCGACCAGTGGCAGGTCCGGCCCGACGGCTCGGTGCGCATCGAGCAGACCATCTTCGTCGAGCGCGAGAGCCAGCGCTCCATCGTCCTCGGAAAGGGCGGCCAGACCATCAAGGCGATCGGCCAGGCCGCCCGCATCGGCATCGCCGAGGCCGCCGACGCCACGGTCCATCTCTTCCTGCACGTGAAGGTCCGGGAGAACTGGGCCGACGACCCGGCGCGCTACCGCGAGATGGGGCTCGAATTCCCGCGCGGCTGAGCGCCCGGCTGCGGCGAACCGCGTTTCGGGATGGACAGCCGCTTAAGCTCCGGCTAACATGCGGATGTGTGCGGGCGTAGTTCAGTGGTAGAACGTCAGCTTCCCAAGCTGAATGTCGTCGGTTCGATCCCGATCGCCCGCTCCAAATATCGTATTGAAGCGTCAGCCATTTTAACGCGCTACCGCTAATCTAGTGTTCCCCACGTTCCCCGTCGCGTTCCCTATGGGCTGTTCAGGCCCCGTTCGTCACGGCACGATGGGCAATTCGCATCTGCGCCACCTTCCGTGATTTCCCGACTGCGCCGCGCGAATAGCGCGCCGTTGTCGAAACCTGTGTGTGAGCGGCTGCGGCCCTTGCGTCATCGAGATCAGCGCCAGCATCCTCAGCCTCAGTAATCGCGCCGGCTCGAGCGTCCATGTTCCAAACATGCTTCGGCACGCCGGCCGCGTCGGCAACCACACGCCACTCGCGCGCGAAGGCATCTCCGGCATAGGGCCGACCGGCATTCTCATCGAGGATCAGCGGGCCGACCCTCTTCTCACTCGGGATGTGTGCGGCAACCGCCTGCACATGCGGACAAAGCGTCATGTCATGCGCAGCGATGGCGCCGGTCTTTGAAGTGACTTTGCGCGTGATGCCTTCCAGGATCACATCCGACCATGTCAGGCCGGCGACCCAACGGGAGCCGTTCAGCACGATCCCAGTTGCTGCCTCTCCCGCCGGGATCGGCTCCCATTCGCCAATCACATCCTTCTGACGAAGTACGGTGTCGAACTGGACGGCTGTGGCGAGGGCGAGCGAGATCCGTCCCATCTCGATAGCCTTCGGGATGAAGGCTTGAACGTGCACCAGATCCAAGGTGATGCGTCGCCGAGCAGGTTGTGGAAAGCGAACTTCAGCGAGGATCGATTTAAGACGCGCGCATCCCTCGATTTCAGCGGAGACACCGTAGGAAAGCAGCTCCCGCAGCTTTTTCATGATGCCCCAGGCGCGCCGCACTCGCTCTGGACCGCCGGGCACTTTCGGGCGCTTCGCTGCAGCGTACCACCGCCAAAAGTCATCGAGCTTGAGCGCCGCGAGTGCACGATCACCGAAAGCGCGCTCTATGATCTTCAAGACATGCAAGTCCTTCTCGCGGGTGGTGTGCTTCAACCGCCGGAACGGACTCGACTCGTCGGTTTGATATCGCCGCGACAATCCACGAAGCGTGCCGTCGAAGCGATTGGGATCCCGGCGGCGACCTGTCGACCACTCCAGCATCTCAGCCTGAAGCCTCATGCAGGCCGAGCTGATCAGATCGCGGTGGGCCGGATCTTCTACGCTGTAGGGCAGCCGCACCGTCTCCGGCTGATAGCCAGCCTTCACGAGGTCAGCCCGGGCGCACCAGTACAGGGCTGGCGGCCCCTGCTTCCGTTTCCGGCTCTTGAGGCCGGGAGCGTTGAGTTCAGAGGGCATCGAGGTTCTCCTGTCCGTCGAGGGCGAACGCCTCGACGTGAGAGAGACCGTAGCGCCTGTTCCAGTAAGCCTGCACAGCGGGCCAGTACCGGGCACCCATCAGCGGATCGATGCGGGGGAGTCCGTCACGCTCCAGGACAATGGCCTTCGCAGGCCACGCTGTTGGGTCCTGGCTCAGCCGACGGGCAACTTCCGCCTCGCAAGGGAAAAGCCCTTGTTCATGGTGGGCGGGGCGACGAGGCATTCGTCAGGCTCCCGACCTAATCGCGCGCTGCGCGACGCTGAGCATCAAGCGGCCAAGGGGCAGCACAATAAATGGCTCAAGCCCTGCATTAAGCGTGCTTAGTTGTGCTTGCGGAAGCAGTTGTACGCGTAGACTGCCCGTAACAGACAACTTGCCAATAAGCGCCTGAAAAAGGTCCGCCACATCATCTGAAAAAGTCCAGGTGCGCTCGGCATCACCATCAAATTTAATCTGCGTCATGGTGAGATCGGCGATACAGCGCACAGCAATGGGAAATGCTTGTGCAGGTGCGAGACCAAGATCGACAAGCATAAGACCGACGCAGATCGATGCTAGATCCCGACCGCTATACTCGCGCTTACCTTGGCGACCGGGAGACGGCACGATCGGATTGATGATCTTCCGCTTGACCCAATTCTGAAGGGTGTCGTCCTTGACGCCGGTCAGGCTTACGACGTCGGCGTGAGTGAAGCTGCCGTTCTTCGCGCGGATCAGTGCAGCAATCGTCTCGCCCGGTGTCACTCTGCCACCTCGAAGGTCGGTTGACCGTGGCATCCTTGTATCACGCGAAGAGCGAAGGTCAAGCGACCTTCGCTGGTGTCTGCGCTGACTACTAAGCCGCTGCCCCAGGCGACAGGGCCGCCGGTGATTTTGTGTGTTGAAGCGAAGCCGATTGTAGAAGGGTACCTCCGCGCCCGCACAGCGGAAGGCGTAGCCAATGCGTGCAGACCGGACGGGGCGAGGAACCATCTGCTCCTCGCGCAGCTTCGTGAGTCGCCACCGTTTCTGGTGGCGGCACGAGAGGAGACGCCCCTTGCGCACATCGATGATTACCGCGGCTTTGCTGGCCGCGTTCGGCGCTGCCGCCCTCACTGCACCAGCCTCGGCCGCCCCCGTCAGCCCGGCTCCAGCGGCATCTGTCGCAGGCGTTCAGGAGGGCATCGTTGACGTTCGCTGGCACCCGATACGCCGGATGCGTCGCATGATGCACCGGCATGGGCGCCATCGCGGGTAGCAGCCAAGCGGTCGCTACCGGCGACATCGCTTCAGGCTCGGCCGCGGATGACACCGCTGCCGGGCCTTTCTTTTGCGAGCTGGGCTGCTGGCGTGATTGCCGGCACGCCGCTCGCAGACACCTGACGCCGCGAACCGCCGGTTGGCGAAACGTGGCGAACCCGCAAGCCGGTCGTGATGAGTGGCATGCCAGCTAACTGTTAGGCGACCGGCGACCGCTTGTTTCGCTGATGTTTCTGCGATCAGCTCTCCCCTCCGCATCTCGGGGGCGAGCGTGCTGTACTTTCTGTGCGTACTTTGTGTCGTCTTGGGCTCAACCTTCGCCTTCTGCGCACCACACCGACCTGCAAGGCGGCAAATTCTTGAGCGGTGTGGCGGGTTGTTGATCGTCTGCGGGCTGTGCCTTCTAGGCTCGGGGTTGCCGTTCTTCAGGTGAGGGGATTGCCCTCAGCCTCGCCACCGCGCCCGCGCGCAGGCGGGCACGCCAAAGGGTGTCGTGAAGCCGCTCGCATTTGAGTGGCTACCTACACCCCACCTTCCGACTTCCGGCTGCACACTGCGCGTTTCAGACGTCGCTCGGAGTGCAGACCTATGGAGGAGCGGCGTAGCGAGGCGCGCATCCGGGTCGCCGGCAAAGGCGTGATCAGCCTCGACAGGCACACCAGCATTTCCTGCTTGGTACATGACCTGTCGGCGACTGGCGTGCGGCTCACCCTGCCAACGCCCGAGGTAGTACCTAACACCTTCCTCCTGCATGCATCCGGCTTCGGCTCGGGCATCTGCAAGGTGATTTGGCGAACCGGAGAGGCGATCGGCTGCCACCTGACGCGGATCAGATCGTGGTCGTCCGCTGATCCGCTCACCCGGAGATAAGCCCGACGCCTCCATCCGATCCGCCGCGCGTCGCATCAGGCGGTTAGCGCGGCGCAGATCAAACCGGGCAGCTCGGATCAGCCAGACTTGATGCAGTGTGCGGATTAGGCGCATCGCTTCGCCTCCCTGGCCGTCTCAAGAGCTCGGCCCCAATCAGCTTCAAGCCGTTTGCCAAGCTCGTGGAGAACGTGCGCGATGACCCAGACATCATCGCTCTCGACCTGATGGTCACTGGTGCTCAGATGGTTGAGGATGCCTGCCCACCGGCTGACGTTACGGACGTCGTCCTCCATGCAGGCGACAGCGGACCACAAGTCAGCGCGGGCTTCACGGGGCGCGCTCATCGGCTCCCCTCCCGCCAGTTGCAGCCAACCGCGCTCAGCACGAGGGCGGCACGGCCCGCGGGCCCGACGGCTCCGAACCCTTCGGACGCATGGAAGCCCGCCCCCGAATTGTTGAACCGAACCAGCCCAAGGGCATCGCGGACCCGATCGACCGTGTAGTCGTTGCCATCCCAGCGACGCGCCTCTCCGAAGCGTTCCGCGTTGAGGCGGACCCGCTCGTAGAACAGGAACGTATCGTAGGCGTTCAGGACCGCATCAGTAACCGGCTCTGCGACCGCCGTGGGTGATCCGATCAGGGCCACGCCGCCACCGATCAGCGGGAGCGTGGTGAGGCCGCGCAGGAAGCCGCGGCGGGTTTCAGGGGTGCTCATGCGAGCCTCCCGAGGACGGCAGCCACACGCGCAGCAAGCGAGCGAGATGCTTCCGGTTCTGCCGCCCGCATGATGCGGATGGCCTGGGTGACAGGCCCTTGCTGTGCGTTGGGCAAGCGGGAGCGTTCACCGGCTCGTGCCGATGTTGTAGGGTCGTGGATAGCCATGTGACGAAGACCTCTGGCGTCAGGTGGTTAGGCCCGGTGCGGGAGCTGCAACCTTCCCGCCGGGCCGCCATTGTGTTATCACGGTTCTCATGACCGAGCAAGGAACCGTGATAACAAAGAAACGTCGCGGTCCTAAGCCAACGGGCAAGGGCACGCTGATCGGCGTGCGCCTTCTGCCTCCAGTGCTCGATCCACTTGATACCTGGATCGCCGACCAGCCCGATCCCAAACCTTCACGTCCAGAAGCGATCCGTTACGCTCTGACGGACTGGCTCACCGGTCAGGGCTACGTGCGCCACCGCGAGGATCCTGAAGGCGCGAATTGATGTTGAGGTTCGCTTTGCTGGCGGGTTGCATCTTTGTTCCGGCAACCGCCGGATTAGACTAGATCATGATGCTTGCTCTTCGCATTCATTGGGCGAAATCGATAAATAAATCTTGATACGAAACATTATTCACAACTAGGCAGATGGGTTTAAACATGGCAGAAAATCAGACTGTGCACGATCTGCAAAAAGTTCGATGCGTGCATGTCGTTGATGCATCACGTTGGCTTGGTAAGGGGCATGCATACTGGCTCGAATGGGACCACCCAGGAGAAACATCGCGTCCATTTGCCGGAATTATAGAGGGTCTCGAATGGGTTAGATGGAGGCAATTAATCAAACCTGGTTCGACGGCAATTGATGTAGGCACACATTCTGGCGACACAACTATACCAATGGGTCTTTTTGCCTATGACGCAATTAATGACCGCAAAGGTCATGTAATTGGTGTCGAACCGAACCCAGATCTGCATGCGATTGTTGAGTCCTGTTTTGCTCTAAACCAACATATCGCAAATTTTTACCTTGAAAAATGCGCAATAACGGATGAAGATATTGAGTCCATCGAAATTGCAGACCACGCAAATGCCAATTGCAATGGAGGAATTTTAGCTGGCTTTAATCCATCGATTACGGAGCATCTTTCAAAACATGACGTAAAAAAGTACAATGCGAGGGGTAAGTCACTTTCTACAATCGTAAATGATTATTCCAAAGTGGTAGACCCGCAGAACATTCAGTTTATCAAAACTGACTGTGAAGGTTATGACAAAGAAATTCTACGGTCTTCTGCTGCAGTGCTGGAGCAGATTAAGCCGGCGCTGTTTATTGAGTGGTTCGATTGGTTCTCTGTTGAGGAAAGCATTTCTTTATTCGAAATTATACAAAATATTGGTTACGTTGCCCTGCATCCCGGTAGTCTCGAACCAATTACGGCAACGGGTGAAAGGCTTTCTGATATTACGTGCATCCATAAGGATCGAATGAAAGAAATTTTGCCTTAATAATAGCCGAAATCATACTATCGATCTCGATCGAAATATGTAAATCAATTATCATGTTAGCGGAAAAATTGGGCAGGGGTCGCTCTTCTTCGGATCGGCCCCTGCATATCGCGCAGCACATGCGCGACGCGCCGCGGACGGCGCTGCCTCACCGGATCGCACTCTGAGCGTTGCGCAGGCTCATCTGGTTGGCCTCCATGATGGCGCCGCGGACCTGACGAGCCGCTGCCTGCGGGTCCAACATGGTCGCCATCGCGATCCCGACACCTTCCACCAAGCTAAGCTTATTGCGTGCGGTGCGGCTCCAGATTGTTCGGACCTGCAAATGCATCCGCCATAGCCTGAATTTCTCGAAGGTTCTCGGGTACAAAATGATCGAAGTACCAAGCGTTTATGCCAGTTCGGAAGCCCGGATGGACGTAGGCTTTCATCAGAAGATAAGCATACAGGTGATGCTTCTGCGGAGGATCGCCGCCGGGTCGAAATGCGGAAAGGTGATGCAAAATCAGTGGGCATGGCTTGCACACCAGTTCAGGCCCGGGGCCAGCCTCCCATAGCTCTTCATGAACGAGGCCCTTATATTGAACGGATCCGTCGTTGCGATATATTCGGCGATGCCGTTCGGTGGAAAAGCCAGCCGAGCGGATGATGTTTCTGTATTCAGATAATCCTTCTGACTCAAAAATCCGATAATTTCGGCGCTCAACATCGAAACAAGATCCGGATTGATCGGGCTGTGCAATGCAGGCGCGAATGTCCTGCTCAACAATCAATTCGTCGGCATCGACCGTAAAAATCCAATCGAACGATGCATAAGCTGCGCCGTAATTGCGAGCGTGTGCAAATCCGTACCGGAACAAATCTATGCGCGGATAATCGATGATCTTGATTTCATGTGTTGCGAGCGTACGGATATATTCTCTGGTTCCGTCGTTCGACATCATGTCAACGACAATTACCTCATCAACAAGTGGGAGTAAAAGCGGGATGCTGATTTGCAAAAATGGCAATTCATTGTACGCTAACATCACAGCTGAGATATGAGCGACCGGTGGATTGGGCTCGGATGCAGATTTCGGCGACTTTTTCAAAAGTGAGAACACGGAGTAGCATCCGTCATGGAAGGTAAGCGGATTGGGGCGTCCCAGGAGTATGGCTCATCACCGGATCGCCGTCTGCACGTTCCTCAGGTTCATGTCATTGGTCTGACCGATCGCTCGGCCGACCACCTCGGCGACTTGCCGACCGATCCTATCGCGTAGCACTCACGTCACCGGCTCCGGCTGAGCCGGTGAGAAGCCCGGGCTGTAGAACCCATCATCGGTCTTGGCATTCTCGGCCCGGTCGCTGAAGGCAAGGTCGTTGACCGCCCCTGCATAAGGCTGAGTGTCATGCCCGATGAGGCGGACGTCGCGCTGGGACAAAGCACAGGCGTAGCCCTGGTCGCCTTCAGTGCCATGAGCGGGAAGCTGGCGTGAGAGAGGCGGAGCGGAGGATGCTGAGGCACATCCCCACCGAGCACCTGAAGGCGAAGTGCTATCTGAAATGAGCGCCTCCGATTAAGCGCCGCCCATATCGTCCGCTTTCGAATAGAAGAGGGGTGAAATTGCTTCGCATCCAATTGTTCTGGGCAAGCAATTCAGGACAAAATACTTCTTTCCAGGCCGCAGTGGTAGGCCATCAGCTCTGTAAGGGCACGGTCTGCCGCCGATCGGATTTTCATTCGTCGACTACCAGACAAAGACAGGCGCGCAAATCAATTATCAGATGCCTGATCTGCGACGGTACCTTGAAACTGGTCGCGAGTTGTAACCAATCGGCTCGTGACATCGATAGCGGAATTGTGATCAAGATGTAGGGAGTCAGACAAAATGTGCGGCCACCTTCCAGCTATTCAGTGCTGACTCGCGGAGAACAGATTTCTCAAGTCTCCTGCGATAAGAAATTATGCCGCTCTATGGGATTGCTATCTAAAAATATGGGAGAGAGTGATGTACCGCGGCGCTAGTTTTACCATTCCTTCGACGGCTCAAATTGGCGTTCACGAATTCACTCCCTTCGCTTTTGGGGGCACCCAACCGAACGTTTTGATCGGGCAGACCTCAAATTATTCGCCTTCCGGACCGTACCAAATCGATCTCTACGACTACCAATTGAACTCATCGGGCGCCATCACGGCTCAGCAGCTTGTCGCGAGTTATTCCGCCGGGAAACCGTTTCGCTATGCAACGACTGTATCCGGCGTGAGTGGAGATACTTTTGTCACTTGGCAACAACAGAATTCGGATGGAACCTCAAACCTGATCCAACAAACCTACGATGCATCGTTGAACCTGCTTGGACAGAGTACGATTGCTACCGGGATCGTTGGACAATTTGATCAAGGCATGTCCAGTGCTGCGCGCAACGGCAGCAGTCCGGGATATGCGGTAGCCTGGGAAGCATACAATAGCGCAGCTGCCACCCAAGACATCTATCTGCGTACTTTCAATACAGACGGCACAGCGGCAAGTGGCGTTGTCAATGCTCTCCACCTCACAAATGTGACTTCGTCGGCGGCAGAGACCATATGGGGCATGCAGAACGGCGCAGGCGGATATGTGTTAGGACATACTGCGGTCGCCGCCGACGGTCATCAATACATACAGTTCAACAAATTCAATCCTAACGGGACTATCAACACCTTCAATTTCAAAACAGACAGCAATTCTACTGAAATTGAGTCGTTCGACTTTCGTCAGATCAGCTCCAACATTGTGACCAATAATCAATATACGATTGCTTACTCAGAAAAGACCGCGACGGGCGGATACCAAGTCGTTGTGGATAGCCTTGATACCAACGGCAATCTGTTGAGCACACATAGCTATGCGACGAATGATCCAACTCGCGTGAAGTTATCTTCGATAGCGACAACGAACGGCTATGTTTTGGCGTTCGGTGACCAGACCTCGACCACGATTGTTCAGCTTGACATTGCTGGGCAACAAGTCGGCAACGCCATCGTCAACCCGACCGGAACGCTGGCAGCCGAAGCGAATGGTAATTATTCGACGCTGCTGAATTTCGGCAACGGCCGTGTCGGCGTGGTCAGCGACGTGCTGTCTGCTGACGGTGTGACGTCTCAGACGACAATCGCGACGCTGGGCACAGGGGCTCAGCGGAATGACCTGAATGGCGAGGGCACCTCCGACATCCTGCTGCAGTCTGGCGGCTTGGTCGTCGATTGGACGATGCAGAACGGCCAACTCTCAGCCGGCGCGCTCATCGGTGGCAGCGGCAGCTATACGGCCTTGGCATCGGGCGACTTCAACGGCGATGGCACCGCCGACGTTCTGTTCCAGGACCCGAGCAACGGCTATGTCGCCACCTGGAAGATGCAGAACGGCCAGGTCGCGGCCGGCTCACTCATCGGCGCGGCCAACGGCTATGGCATCGTCGGCGCGGGAGACTTCAACGGCGACGGCACCGCGGACGTCCTCCTGCAGGACGCGTCCGGCAACCTCGTCGACTGGACGATGCAGAACGGCCAGCTCCAGGCCGGCGCGCTGATCGGCAACAGCGGCAGCTACAAGGTGGTGGGCACCGGCGACTTCAACGGTGACGGCACCTCTGACATCCTGCTGCAGAGCGGCTCCACCGTCGTCGAGTGGCTGATGAAGGGTGGCAGCCTCTCGCAGGGCCGGCTGCTGGGCGATGCCGGCAGCTACACCGTGGCGGGCGTGGGCGATCTCAACGGGGACGGGACCTCGGACGTTGTGCTGCAGAGCGGGTCTACGGTCGTGGACTGGATCCTCGGTGCGGGTGCGGTGACGAGCGGGTCGATCCTGGGCGATGCGGGCAGCTACAAGGTTGCGGCCGTGGGCGACTACAACGGGGACGGCACGGCGGATCTGGCGCTGCAGAGCGGGTCCACGCTGGTGGACTGGACGGTCCAGAACGCTCGCGTCACCGCCGGCGCCTTCATCGGCGATGCCGGCAGCTACAAGATCGTCGCCTAAGAGCCGAAAACGCTAGGGGTAGGGTTCTGTTGTCCAGAGCCCTGCCCCCGCTGTAAAATAGACGGCCGAAGCCGCCTCCCTCCTGCTTAGCTGCGGTTCGGTTTAAAGCGCGAGCACCTTGGCCTGTAGGCCGCCATTGCGGACGTGCACGGGGAGGTCGGAGGCGTTGCTGCGATTGCAGGACTCCATCCGCAAACCGGAATGAACCTGCACCCGGCGCATAGAGCCGGGCAGGCCCATAGTTGCGGTTTAAATCGAGCTGTGCAGATCGGAGACTTTCTGTCCTCGACATGAATGTCAGTTCGTGCTCACATCGCATGTCCTAACCCTCTCAAATGGAGATGTGAACAATGCGTTCTGCGCTGCTTTGTTTCTCTATTGTAATCGCTGGATCGTTTCTGCCCGCGGTAGCTCAAACTGCAGGGGGTTCGTGTGGCGGACCGTGTCAGAAATGTGCGGACGAGCTTGGTTACCCTCGCGATGCTCAAGGCAAACCAATATTTCGCGGTCAAAACGCCGGCGGCAACATGGCTTGGCAGCGCTGTATAGAAGAAAAGCGTCAGGCAATGGGTGGTAAGCGTTGACGGATGTGGCGGGACCGACGCGCATCCCAACGGACCGGTTCCGCCTTCCTCACCGGGTGAGCCCTCCTAAGGAAACGCATGCATCAAGATCCCCGCCGCCGCAGAGCTGAGCGGGTTGAAGTAGAGGTTTGGTCTCGCGGGATCCGCAGAGAGTGAGAAAGCGCCAGGGCTATCGGACAATGCCACGCTTCACGTCGCCGCCTCCGGCTTGGCGGGCGTCGCCCCACCGCTGAAGAAGCCGTCGTTGGCCTTGGCATCCGGAAACTTGATCTCGAACGCGGCATCGTTGACCATCTCGATGGTCGTCGTCGTGCCTGCCTCGCTCTGGCTGTAGGTGTAGCCCCACAGTCGAAGCTGCATCTGCCCGCTCTTCGTCGGGAACAAGGCCGGCGACTTCACCGTCACCTGGTCCGTCAGTTCCCACAACTTGCCGTCCGGCTTGAGCCAGCCTTTGTAGGTCAGCGTCACACGGAGCAGCGCCGACTCGATTGCCTGCGCCTCCATGTTCGTGCGCAGCTCCGCGCCCTTCTGATCCAGCGGCATCTCCGCCAGCACCTTGCGCTGGACGCCCGGGATGCCAGCCGACAGCGTGCTCTTGGCCTGGACCTCGGATGCCCTGCGGCCGAACAGGCTGTCCGAGCCGGGCTGCTGCGAGTTGATGATCAGCTCCTCGACGCCCGGCATCTCCAGCATGCAATTGGCCGCCAGAATGTTGTCGCCTTCCGTGAAGGTGATGGCATTGCCGCCCGGGCGCGTGCCGGCCACCAGCGTGCCGTCCGCATCCGCCCGCAGCCAGAGCCCGCGCTGACTACACAGCCGCGAGATCAGGGCGAACGGGCTCTCGCCAAAGCGCACCATCACCTGCCCAAAGGGCGTGTCCCACCCCTCCGGCGCATTCTCGACCCTAAACTTCAGCCCGAGCGGCTTCAGGACGCTGTTGGCTATGGCGTCGACCGTGTAGCCGCGGAACTGGCCCGTCCCGGCTTGTGCCGAACCGATCTCTGTCAGTCCCGCTTTGGAGAAGCCCACCACCTGCACGGCGTGCCGGTTGGCGTCGTAGGCTGCCTGCCGGTTCCGAATGTAGCCCTCACGGATCACCACTTGGCCCGCCAGGGCGATGTCGACCCGCGCGCCCGGCCGCAGGCGAAAGGCCGTAGCGGTGTTCGGCTCGGCGCAGACGAGCTGGAACGAGCGCGACCAGCCTTGATCGTAGGATTGCCCGATCTTCACGGCGAGCCAGTCGCGGTAGGTGCCGCCTTCGGTGCGCACCTCGCAAGTAAGTTCGGGATCAGCCATGGGGGGCCTCCATCAAGTTCGGGGAGGCGCCGATTTCGGCCTGCACCTCATCCAGGGTGACGTGCATCTCCGACCCGCCCGACATCTCGACCAGGGCGGCGCGGATCTCGCTCTCAGCCAAGGCGAGCACCTGCGAGCGCACCGTGCTCGGCATCCGGCCGGCGATGCGGGTCGGCAGGGCCAGAAGCTTGTTCTGAAGCTTGCGCAACTGGATGACGCGGGCTGCGACCGCCACGTCGACCGGCACGACGCTGCCGCGAGTGACGTCGTTCTTCATCTCGGCCGCGATGGCGAGAGCGCGGTCCTTGCGAGCACGCTCCTGACCGGGGTCGAGATCGCCAGCCGGCAGGCGCCCCGATGCGTTCTCGCGCAGGTGCCGGATGTAGGCGACGCGCGCCTCATCGAGGTTGAGAGCGCCGCGCGACGCTCTCGCAAGCACACCCTTGTCCTGAAGCTCGTAGATCCGGCGCTCGCTCAGATCCAGGTGAGCGGCTGTCTCGGCAATGGTCGCCATTCTGCTGCTGAAGCCCCTATGGAAACTCTGCACCTGCGGAACTGTCGGACTCACGCGGACCCGCGCTTGCCGGCACCCCTTGGAAGGACCCGGGAACTCACTTCTGGGCCTCACGCTGAGAGGCTGCCCGTCTCGCTGGGGCCGCCGGGCCGGAACGTCGCTCTCTGGGTTCCGTTGATCTCGCAACCATGAGAGGAGACGACCATGAAAGCCATCCTGGCATCATCCCTGCTCGGGCTCGGCTTGCTTGCTGCCGCGCCTGCATCTGCGCAGCGCTTTGAAGTCGGTCCTGATGGTCCGGCTGTCGATGTGCGCCCGCGAGGTCGGGAGGTAATCGAACGGGACGACGTGCGTCCTGGCATCGAGCGTCGGGAGATCCGCCGTGAACGCCGTGAGATACGGCGTCCCGATGTAGAGGACGATGACGACGACGATTGAGCCCTGATCGCGATGTCACGGGGCGGCCCTGCCTGTGGGCTTAGGCCGCCAAGCTGATCCGCTAGCTTCCGCCTCTTCGGCGCTCTCGTGCAATTCGCGCGGATCGATCCGGCGGAAGGTTGTCGCGCCAATGCCGTGAGCATCGGCCGGATCCGCCGGTACCATCACGACCACAGGCGGGAGCGTCTCTACCTCTGCAGGCGTGGCGGCAGTGGCCGGCTTCGTCATGGCGGTCTCGCTCAAGCTGCGATCCAGGCAAGGTGGTCGCCCGGATGCGTGACAAGGTTGCGGGTCTCGCCAGCGCGGACGAAGTAGCGGGGGCCGTTGGTCGCGTCGGGCGACGAGCCGATCGCAACGAAGGCGTCCACGGCCGCGGCAACCTCCATCATCGAGCTGGTGAGATCGGTGCGGTAGGCGGGCTTCTCGGGTGCCGCGTTCGTGGTCGTGCCAGGGGCACTCATCGTCTGCGACCAAGCCGGACTGCCTTCCGCGAGGGAGGCGCCGTTGGTTATGCTGACGAAGGTGCAGGTCACGTGGATGCCGGTGAGGGCCATCGCTCGAACTCCTGTTGCGGCTCTAGGCTTCTGAGCGGGACCGCAGCACGTGACCCGTACCGCGGTCCCTGGCGTCATCCCGCAGAGGCTCGGGAGCGGTCGTGCCAGCCTTGGGATCCGTGACGCGCCCGGGCCGACGAAGGCGGGCGCTGGGACAGGCTGGCTTTGGCTATCGGGCTGACCGGATCGCCCTCAACACGCGCCCCGCGAGAAGCGCGCATTCCACATTTCGTCAGGCCACGCGCTGCCAGCGGCTGCCGTCGGCGGCATAGCGCTCGGCGCCCACCGTGAAGGCCGAGCCGGGGGTGGCGAGATCGCGCCGGGTCTGCTCGACCGCCGAGCGTGTCGGGATGCCCTTGGCCTCATCCTGGCGAGCCTGAGCCGACCACGCGGCGATGCGCTCGGCCTGCGTGGGCTTGGCCTCGGCTGCGGCCGGCTCGGGCTTGCGGAGGAGACGACGCGCCCAAGCGCGGCCTTCCTCGATCTCAGTGCGGTTCATGAACGATCCTCCCAGATGAAGCCGGCGTCGGTGCCCAGCGCGGGCAGTCTGACTCGACTGGCAATCGAGCTGTGCGGCTGGTCGGGTCTGCCGTTCCAGCTGCAGCGGGGCTCACCGGGCGGGACAGGCTCGGCGCCGTCCGGCAGTGCGGCGTTGGCCGTAGCGATCAGCGCGGCCCGCTCCCGGATCTTGCTGAGCAGCGGCACCAGGCGCCGTGCCTCCGTGTCGTACTCGTCGGCGAGCTTGGCGACCTCGGCGCTGGCCTTCATGGCCTTGCGGTAGAGTTCCTTGCGGCGGGCCTGCTCAGCCTCGTGCTCGGCGCGCTGGGCAGCCTCGGCCTTCAGGGCAGCGACGTGCTGGACCTCACCCTGATCGGCGCGGATCTTGGCGACGGCGATGCGGTGGTCGAGGTTGGCGACGTCCTCGGCCGTGCCCCGCAGCAGCATGTCGGCGCGCGAGGCTTCCAGCGCTTGGCGCTCGGCAACAGCCGCCTCGCGGTCGGCCGCGATCTCGGTCGAGGTGCGCGGTGCCAAGCGAGGCGCGACCGGCTCCGGCCGTGTCCTGCCAAGGCTGACATGCGGGGCGACGGTGCGCATGGAAGCGATTTGGATGGTGGGGAGGCTCATCGCAGTTCTCCCTCAAGCCGCCGGCCGCAGCGCGGGCGCAGAGGGATGCGGGCCACGACCGTCATCGTTGCCGAACGGAGGCAGCGGCACGCCGTCAGCCTCAAGCTGAGCGCGGAGGGCGCGGCGAAGATACTCGCCGGGCGAAGTACGGAACTGCTGCGCGGCGCGAGCGACCGCGTTTGGCAATCCGCGCTCGGCGCGAAAGCGAACCATTTCCGGGAAGTTCATCACGCGTGTGTTGGTCTGCACAGCGAAACTCCGCGAGTGATTAGTGACGTGGCCTCTATGTGTTCCTCGTGATTGGCTTCGGATACGTCACGATTTCCGCGACGAACACACCTCAGCCTTGCGCGAGATCTGCCAAGCCTTCAGCGGCGAAGTAACTTGCGACCCTTCCGCTCCTGCGGTCCCCGGCAAGGTAGGCACGTAGCGCCGAGGTATCGCCGCAGAGGAACATCGCCAACGCGACCCTGGACACGAGCCAAGGGCCGCCGGCCACCCGACGACCGATATCATGATCCCGGCACCACAGCCTGATCGTTCGCTCGGTGCGGTCGGCACGCTCGGCGGCCTCGGCCGTAGTTAGGCCCTCGCGCCGGTTGAAGGGGACAAGGCAGCAAGGCCCTCCACCTCCACCTTGTGGCCTACCACCTCCACCACCCCCACCCACCCTATAAGGGGTGGTGGTGGAGGAGTTTTTTGCTCCACTACTCCACCTGTCTCCACTCCACCTTGCAGAGGTGGAGGGATGCTCACTCGATGGCATCTGAGGCATGGGTGCCGACCTCCACAAACTCCCGGATCCTGTGCTTCTCGTCCTTGCCTTCGACCACCGTGAACATGCCGGTCTCAATCCAGACCTTAAGCATCCGGCCAACCTTGCTGCGGTGGGCCTTATCCGTTGGATCGAGCCGCAACGCGCGGGCAATCGGGACTCCGACCCAGTCCGGTGACTGCACGTTGAGACGAAAGCGTGCCCCGGCAGCGGTACAGCCGGCGACCTCTGCCTGAGCTGCGCGTAGCTCATCCGTGCCGATGCCCTCAAAGGCATCCGGCCATTCCCACGGCGCCACGACCGCAACCTGATCACCATAGTCGATGAGCCCCGGCGGCCCGTTGCCGAGCGACACCGACATGAGCTGAAACCAGTCGCTCCGATCCGGCGGTGGCGCGAGGTTGGCCTTGCCATTGTCGACGCGGAAGAAGCCTCTGTTTGAGGGCAGCCCGGCCTTCTCCGCCTGATCCTTCGTCATAGGGTTGAGCACGCGCGCCGACCGGGCTGCGGCCAGCAGCGCGCCGGCACCACGGCCGTCCTCGACCGTGTACTCACCCTGGCCCGTCTGTCCCTTGCGGACATGGTGGACCAGCTCGATCGAGGCGTTGCCAACCTCCGCGACACGGTTCCAAGCCTTGGCCACGATGTCGATCTCGTCGTTGGCGTTCTCGGTCACGCGGTGGGAGCTGACGAACGGATCGACTGTCAGGTGGTCGATCTGGTTCTCGGCCATGCTGGCAGTCAGATCCTCAATCACCGGCTCGGCGATCTTCACCCCGTCCCGCTGCCGGGTCGCGATGATGATCTCGGCCGTGCGCCCGCTGTCGAGAAACAGCCGGCCCTCCAGCTCCCGTGCATCGATCCCGTAATGCAGGCAGATCGCGGCGACGCGCCGCTCGGTCTCCTCCAGCGGATCCTCCAGGTTCACGTACCAGACGCGCAGGCGTTGAGGCGGGGTGATACCGAGCAACGGTCTGCCGGTGACCATGGCGATGGCCTCGACCAGCACGAGGCTCGACTTGCCGACCGCCCCAGGCGCCACCGTCGTGCTGAGGAAGCGCCGGATCAGGTGCCGACCGTAGATCCACTCGCGCGGCGGGATCAGGGAGGGATCGCGGTAGACGTAGGGCGTGGCCCGGATGCGCTTGCGCTCGGGTGGTGGTTCGGCCTGCGCGGTTGAGCCCTCGGCGCGCGGTGCCTCTTCCTGGCTACGCTGACCGCCACGCCAGCCCAGACTCTCGGGCGCAACGCCGATGCGATCACAGAGCCACAGAGCGGCTTCAGAGGCCGTGCTGGCGTTCCCGTGCTCCAGCACGAGCGCGATGGCGCTGCGCCTGCCCTCGCGCTCATCGCCCATATCGTGCAGCCCGAAGTCGATGCAGCCGTCAGCGGTGAGGGACAGATCCTCCTCAAAGTCGCGCCCGAGGTCCCGCGACGCAACCCGCCACGCGCCGTTGCTGGACTGCCGCGCCGTCGGGAACAGTACCGGCACCCAAGCGCTGAGATTGGCAAAGGCGCTGGCGTTCACGTTCCCCCAGAATGGATCGGGCTCAGCAGTGCCGAAAAACGGGCTCTGACGGCCGTTCACCGCCTGCCGGGTCCGCCCGCTCGTGGTTTGCCTGAGCGGCTCCTGCGCCCGTTTCTCAGCCTTCTTGCGCTCCTGTTCCCGGGCGAGGTCGGCGGCGGCCTTCTGAGCCGCACGGAACTGGTCGGCACGCTCCTGAAGGAAGGCCACGAGGCGAGGTGCCTCGCGGATCTCGGTCGGCGTGCCGGGCACGTGGCGTCCGGTGACGGTCAGATATCGACCGCCCGTGTAGATCTCGACCTGGGCGGCATCGATCTTCCGCCCATCGACCAGCCCGCGGACGAAGAACCGCAATCCGCACCCCGAGGGCGAGACCTCGGTGTAGGTCTCGGCGAAGTCGACTGCCACCTGTGCCCAGGCTTGGAGAGTGCCGGTCTCGGGATCGCGGCAATCGTCGAGATCGATGCCGCTTTCCTCATCCTCCAGCGACAGCACGTAGCCGACGCCGGCCATGCGACGGACCTTCGAGAAGTCCGCCGCGTGCGCGTAGCTCGACCAGGACGCGCGATCGGTGGTGCTGCCGGGCCCGCCGTTCCGGGCGCAAATCGGCGGCTTGTCCCAGATCTGCCGCTTCTCGTTCCAGGTGTAGTCCCAGGCCACCCACTTCGGGCGGCCTTGGAGTTCGCGCAGAGCCGGCAGATCGGGCAGACCGGCGAAGGGCGATATCGTCGGCTTGGGTGGCCGCTCAAACGTCGAGGTTCCGCCTGTCATCAGATACCTCCGCGCTGGCGAGCACGGACGCCCATGCTGATCGCATTGAGCCGAGCGCTGGCGTAGTGGTCGGTATCCTCCCACGCCTGAGGGAAGAGGCCGCACTGCGCCCTCATGACGACGCGGTGGATGCCGTTCACGCTCACCACCGTGATGAGCCCGGGATAGGCCGGCTTCGGACCCCCAAACTGATCGCCTAGCCGCGTTGGGCGCACGCGGTAGCGACGCCGGCTGTTGTCGAGTGCCCAGAGGAAGTCGTCTAGCTGGAGTGTGCGAGAGATCATCGCGTGGCCTCCATCAGGAAGCTGCGCGCCGCGGAGCGCCCGGCGACGATGCTGAGCACCATGCCCTCGCGGTCCAAGACGGCCACGAGATGGCTTGCCAGGGCCGGGCGATCCGCCCTATCTCTGACGCTGGTTCGCACCCCTGAACCGATCTGCTTAGCGCCGTTGCGGGCTCCAACCCCCGCGACGGCGCTTTCCTTTTCCGTACCCATAATTCGTTCCTTCCGTTGCTGTGCAACGGGGAACAGAGGTCTTTTAGATCAACGGCTTACCTGCGCTTCCCAAGCTGAATGTCGTCGGTTCGATCCCGATCGCCCGCTCCACGCTTGTATTCGGATGCAAGCCATCAAGATCTTGAGCTGAAGTTCGCGTTTCTCAGGACAGCCGCACCTCGCGTCGCCTTGCCGGGCGGATGCAGCGCGCTGAGACATGGGTTCGCGCACGCCGTGACCGTCCCATCCTCCCCGGCCGCGCCAACCCGGGTCGATCCCCGCTCGGGCCCGGCGCCGCTCGGTCGCGGAGCGGCGAGGGACCGACGTGAAGCCGGCCGGCGCCACGGCCTCTCGCTGCCCGATCCCGCCTGACGGCCCAGCCCCCGACACCGGCGGCATGCGGGCCAGTCTCGTCCTGGGCGAGGATGTCCGGCGCCGAGCCTCCGCAGGCCGACGAAGCCCGCCGAGCCGCATCAATTCGTCAGTCGCGTGACCCGGAGGGCCTGATCGAACATGGCGTTCAGGGCGGCCGTGATATCGGCCGGCGTATTGGCCGTGTAGAAGAACCCCGTCGAGGCGCAGGCCTTGAGCGGCGCCGCGAGCGTCGGGCTGAAGCCGTTGACGCGGTTGTTCTCCCAGGCGACGCCGCCGCCGTTGTTGACGAACGAGATGGTGTTGTACGGGATGTAGAGCACCGAGATCGTCGCACCGGCGGTCTTCAGCGCCGTGCATTGCGTCGAATCGATCTGCGCGGGCTGCGATCCATCCCACCACGCATTGGCATAGCCTGAAAACGTGGACGGATTACCGGGATAATTATACTTCCCGTTCGCCCAGGTATAATAATGCTGGCTGTTCTGCATCCCGTCCGTGATCAGGAAGACGAACGGCTTGGGCCGGCTGGCCGAAGACCCGTCGCCATAGGTCTGGATCGTCGTCTGCATCTGCGGGAGCGCGACCTCGAAATGCGTGCCGCCCGCTCCGGTCCCGGTGCTCGGGTTTCCGGGAGAGAAGAGTTGCGTCGTGCCGGTATCTAGCAGGTTCGTGAAGGCCAGCGGCCAGGATTGGCCGCATTGCGCCGCCGTGTTGAGCGCCGTGAGGTTGCTCGTGAGCGACGACAGCGTCGCCAGCTGGTTGATGAAGGGATAGATGCCGATCCGGTACTGGTTCGGCACGATTGGCGTCGATGCTCTCTGCAGCAATGCGCACACCGCGTTGTTCACGGCATCCGACCGCAGCTGGATCTTTCCCGCTGCCTTGCTCCAGCCGATATAGCCGGGAAAATGACAGGCGAACTGGCATCCCTGCTGGTAATCGGACCACATGTCGTCGTTCACGGCGGCGAGCTGCGTCATGCCGCTCGTGGTCGATGGAAGGCCCATCGATCCCGAGACGTCGACCATCAGGTAGAAATCGAGATAGCTCGGCAGGTCCGCCGATGCGGTCGCCGTGCTGACGATCGTCGTCGTCGGCGAGCGGAACAGCTTGCCGAAATTGTTCTGCACCGCGGCCGAGTAGGTCACCGTCGCGGTGAGCGTCTGGCTGCTGCGCTGGACCTGCGGGGTCTGCAACGTCACCTGCGCGAACGGCACCTTGCCGGCATTGACGTTGAAGACGTTGATCGCCTGGGTCTGCGCAGCCGCGAGCGCCGCGGTCGCGACATTGGCCTGCGACGGGTTCGCGGCGATGTAGGCCTTGGCGGTGACGATGGCCGCCAGAGCGGCGGCGTCGGCGGCATTGTCGAGACGCGTGCGATTCGTGATCGCCATGCCGTAATCGATCGCGAGGCCGATCAGCCCGAGAACCGGGATCAGGCTGAGGCCGAACAGGATATTGATGCTTCCGCCGCGCGCGGCGGAGAGCGCGCGCGCCGCCCGCCCGAGCCGGCGTCCGTTGATCAGTAGCCGGGACATTTCGTGACAAACCCATCGGTGTTGGTGGTGTCGTAGTTCACGAGCGTCGCGTAGCGCGGCTGGACATAGGCCGTCCGCGCGATCCTGAGGGGGGGAATGAAGCGTGCGCCGAAGGTCGGCGTGAAGGCGAACACCACGTCGATCGCGATGACGGAGGCGGATCCGTAGACCGAACGCGGGAGCGTGGTGCGCGACGGGGACGCCGTGTTGTCGGCCGGCAATTGCGGAGCCGTGCAGGGCCTGTAATTCACCCCGCTATCCGGCTGGGGGGCGCCCGTGCTCGTCCAGACCACGTTGGCCCTGTAGCAAGCACTCAGATCGGTGTTGTCCGAGCAGGTGGTCGCAATCTGGGTGAATTGAATGCTGGCGAAGTTGATCGAGACATCCTGCCACCATTGCCTGCCCTGCCGAGCGCTGTCCTTCATGGCATAAGGGAACAGCACCAACGCGGAATCGTAACTGAAATGAATATCGGCGGCATTGACCGTGGCGACGGTCGAGCTCGTCGGCGGCGTGACCTGCGAGATCATTTGACTGATCGTACGGGCGATCTGATCGACTTTGCGCAGCGCGTTGATATACGTGACGAGCTGGGTCCCGCCCAACATCAGCGTCAGGAGGATGGGCAGGATCAGAGCGAACTCGAGCGCCGCGATCCCGTCCTCCGCTGCCAGGACATGGCGCAGGCCAGGCCCCCGAACGGCCGTCCCAGCGAGGCGCAGGCACGCAGGGTTCGTCGCCATCAGTATTGTTCGTTGCGGAAGGCCGCGGTCGAGATCGCCAGATAGGCCGACTTCCCGTTGTAGGTGACGCCCCCGCTCAACCATTGGGCAAAGCCGGACGGCAGGAACGTGATCGGGTAGATGACCTGCAGGTACTGGTAATCTCCGCGCGTGCCGAGATTGAACTGGCCCGACCCCGGTGTGAGATTTGGAATCGAGAGACCGCTGAAATCCGACTTAACGTAGGTGTAGAACCCGCTCGGCTGCGAAGCCTTCGGCACGACGTACAGGTTGACAATGATGTTGCCGCAGGAGATCGCGGCCGGAAGATAGCTGCAGATGCTCTGGGTGAACGTCGCCAGCGTCGCCGGCGGGGATTGTGCTTGCGTTCCACCGGTCATGATCTGGCGCGCGGCTCGGCCGGTCGCGAAGTCGAGCATCTGGCTGATGTAGAGGATCGCGGCCACGACCATCACGAACAGCAGCGTCAGGATGAACACCCCGCCGACGAGGGCGAATTCCACGGCCGCAGCGCCGCTTCGATCCCCTCCGAATTGCGATGGCCGCTTCATGAAAGCCGTATAACGCGGCCCGTTTTAAGGGACCGCTAATTCGGATGCCGATCTTTCAGCGATCGGTTGGATCATCAAAAAACGTGCGGCCCGCGACCGGACTCGAACACTGGCCGCGCTCGCAGGATGCACTTGTCGAATACCACGCCAAGTTGCATCTGCCCCGGATATTCCCGAATCCGACGCGCACGCGCGGTCGGGACTACTCTTCGGGGCGGCGCTCGCAGAGACGCGCGCGTCGAGTCGGCAAGCGCGGCGCGGCGATGAAGCCGCCGAGGGAGGCTGGGTCCGACCGGGGCAGGCTTTCGGCCGAACGTGTCCGGGCGGGGTCACACCACCGGCCGGGCGATCCGGGCGCGTTCGGGGGGATGCGGCCTCGCCGCCGCCCAGGCCGGCGACAGGGCCGCCGCGGGGCCCGATCCGACGTCCGGGCGATCGGGCCGCCGCACGGGCGGCGGGCCTGCAGGAACCGATGACGCTGCGGCAAGGTCGGCGCCGACCGCCTTCGAGCCGGCGCGTCGACGCGTCCGCGGTCGGTCCGGGCGCCTCAGGCGCTCTTCATCCGCTGCGATCGGAGCGGCAGGTCCATCGGCTTGAGGACGCCGTCCGAGAGCCTGTAGGCGCGATCGACGTAGGCCAGGACGCGCTCGCTGTGCGTGACGAAGATCTTGCCGCCCGGCAGCCGGCACAGGCTCTCGAGGAGATCCTTCTCGGTCGCCGCGTCGAGGTTGGCGGTGATCTCGTCGAAGAGCATCAGTCGCGGCTGGCGGCAGATCGCCCGGGCCGCGAGGACCCGGCGCCGCTGTCCGGTCGAGAGCAGCGAGTTGTTGTTCGCCACGATCGTCGCGATGCCCTGGGGCAGCGCCTCCATCTCCGCGTCGAGGCCGACCGTCGAGAGCGCCTGCCGGATCCGCGCGATCGGCATGTCGGGATCGAACAGGCTGACGTTCTCGGCGATGGTCGCCGTGAAGAGACCGTCCTCGGCGAACACGACGCCGAGGTTGGCGCGGTATTCCATCACGCCGAAGCGCCCGAGGGATTGCCCGTCGACGAGGACGGAGCCGCTGGTCGGCTGCGCCACGCTGGCGATCACCTTCAGCAGCGAGGACTTGCCCGAGCCCGATTCGCCGACGATCGCGATGTGCTCCCGGCCCTCCACGTCGATGCGCAGGTTCGCCGCGCGGATCACCGCCCGCTCCTCGTTGCCGAAGGAGATGGCGATGTCGCGCAGTTCGACGTCGCGGCGGATGGCCTTGCGGATCACCGCCGACTTCGCCGGGATCTCCGGCTCGTTCTGGATCACGTCCTCCAGGCGCCGGACATGGGACCGGATCACGGTGAGGTGCATCAGGTTAGTCGTCAGTGTGTCGACCATGGTGAAGAAGCTGCCGCGCAACGCGAAGAACGCGTAGAGCATGCCGATCGTCATCTGGTTGAGCAGCACCGCGGTCACGCCCGCGTAGAGCGTGCCCACCGTGCCCAGGACGACGATCATGTGCACCGCGAGCTGCGTGTCGATCTGCAGCCGCCGGGCGATGAAGTCGCGCCCGGCGAACCGCGACAGCTTCTCGAACCAGCGCTGCTCGATCCGGCTCGAGACGTTGTGGGCCTTGACGATCTGGATCCGGTCGAGGCCGTCGAGCAGGGCGCTGACCTCCTCGGTCTTGGCGCTGAGGGCGTCCGTCGTCGCCTCGCGCGTCCGTTGCAGGAACAGGGTCCGCATGCCGACCGCGAGCGCGAGCGTCGCCAGCACCATCATCGTCATGGGGATCGAGTAATAGAGCATCAGGGCGACCGAGATCACCGAGACGGCGGTATCGGCCAGCGACCGCACCATCCCGTCGGCGGCGAAGGCCTTGACCTGATCGACCGAGTTCAGGCGCGTGATGAAGTCGCCCGGATGCCGGGCCTCGAAGTAGCGCAGCGGCAGGCGCAGCCCGTGCCCGACGACGGAGCGCGAGAATTGCAGCTGCAGCCCGATCGAGGCGCGCAGGATCAGCATGTCCCGCAGCCAGTTGCCGACCGCCTCGAAGATCAGCAGCGCGCCCAGCCCGATCGCGATGATTCCCAGCAGATCAAGATCGGCCTGAGGCAGCACGAAATCGAGGGAGACCTGCAGCAGGATCGGCGAGGCGAGGGCGAGCAGCCCGACGGCGATCGAGACCGACAGCACCTTCCAGAACGTGGCCCGGAAACCCCCGGTCGATTTGACGATGGCCCAGAGCGACAGGCCGTCCTTCGAGATGACCTTCTCCACCGACACCCGCGGCTGGAACTCGATCGCCACGCCCGAGAAGTGCTTCTCGAAATCCTGGCGGCTGAAGGCGCGCCGGCCCACCGCCGGATCGTGAATGTAGTATTTCCCGCCGGACAGCCGGTCGAGCACCACGAAGTGGCGCCCCTCCCAGTGCAGGATCGCCGGCAGCTTGAGGCCGACGAGGTCGTCCGTGTTCTCCGCCGCCAGCGCGCGCGCGTCGAAGCCGAACACGCCGGCGAGCCCGTAGAGCTCGGCGATCGTCATGCCGCCTTTGAAGATCTGATGGACCGAGCGCATGTAGGGCAGGTCGACGCTGTGCCCGTACGCATTGGCGATCATCGCCATGCAGGCCAGGCCGCATTCCTGCTGCTCGCTCTGCAGAAGGGTGCGAACCTTCGGCCCCGAGGAGATGAACGGCAGGCTCATGTGCGTCCCCGCATCGCGAAGATCGGGTCGAGCACCCAGTCGATGAGGCGGCGGCGCTCGACCACGATGTCGGCGCTCAGCGTCGACCCGATCAGGATCGGCCGCTCCGTGCCGTAGGCCAGGATCGTCCGTTCCTCCGGCTCGACCTCGATCAGGAACTTGGATTGGGGCGGCGGACGCGGCCCGGCCTTGGCGAGGGAGGCGTCGAGGAGCGAGGCGCCCTCATCCTCCTTGGGCAGGCTGAGCGGCTGGCGGCCGATCGCGATGATGCGGCCGTGCTTCACCCCGAAGGTCTTGTAGGGGAAGGCGTCGTATTTCAGCACGACCCTTTGGCCGAGCGCGAGCAGGCCCATGGTCTTCGAGGGCGCCTGCATCCCGATGGTGAACGGCGCCTCCGGGTCGCCGATCGCCGCCAGGGCGTCCCCGAGCTTCACGTCCGAGCCCTCGCGCACGTTCAGCGCGGCGATCCGGCCCTTGATGCCGACGATCACCTCCGTGGCGATCGCGGATTTCGCGCGCTCGATGCGGGCGTCGAGATCGGCGAGGGCGCGGCCGAGCTGCGCCCGCTCGGTGGTGTTGGCGGTCCGGTTCTGCTGCACCGTCCGGCGGCGATCGATCTGAGTCGAGGCGACCTGCGACATCTGAAGCCGGACATCGAGGATCTGGCGCGCGTAATCCTGCTTGATCCGCTCCTGAGCGGCCAGGACGTCCCGGGTGACGTCGCCGAGCTTGAGGTAGCCCTGGAGCTTGCGGACGACGGTCTCCTGTGCGGCCAGCGCCGTGGTCAGGTCGCCCTCCTGCCTGCGTAGGGTCTCGTTGATCTTGCCGGTGTTGACCTCCATCGCGCCGAGGTCGGCGGCATCGTTCGCCATCACCGCTTCGAGGTCGGCGATCTGCTTCGTCACCGTCCGCCGCTGCTCGGTCAGCGATTGCAGCTCGGCTTCGGAGAGCGGGCGCGCTCCGGCGGAACTCTGCTGCGGCACGATCGTGAGGAGGCGCTCGCCGACATCGACCGCGTCGCCCTGCGCGAACCAGATCTTGGTCACGGTGCCGTCGACCGGCGCGCTGATGCGCTGGCTGCCCTTCGAGCCGAGGACGATGCCGCGCATCGTCTCCTGCTTGGAGAACGAGCCGACCCACATCGCCACGATGATGAAGGCCGCGAGCAGGACGAAGAACAGCACCAGGAGGTTCGAGGCGGTATCGCGCCGGAACTCGATGGTGGAGGACAGCTCGTGCAGGCCGGTCACCTCGAACCGGCTCATCATGCCGGCGGGCTTGGCCTTGCGGCGGCCGAGCAGGCGCGCGAGGCGCTCAGGAATCGACATGGGCCTCGACCTTCTCGGCCTCGCGGGCGGCGTGGGGCGTCCGCGGCCGCACGCGCTCGGGATAGAACTCGGCGATCCGCGTCCACATGTGCCATTGCGCCGGTGCGATCCGCACGAAGCGCTCGATCTGGCGGCCGATCGCCTGCGCGAGCGCGCGCCGGCTCTCGGGCGCGTTCTCGGACACCTCGAAGGGCTGGCCGAAGACGATCTCGTCGTGCGCGGCGAGCGACTGGACAGTCATCGGGAGGACGACCGCCTTGAGCATGCGGGCCATCGCGTCGAGCCCGAGCGCGATCGCCGCCGGTTCACCGAACAGATCGACCTCTGCGGGCGAGCCGTAGGTTTCGGGCAGGTCGAGGAGCGAGACCACGACGCCGCCTTTCCGGGCGAAGCGCATCGCGTCGACGAAGTCGGCCTCGTTGCGCGTGTTGAGGATCCGGAACTCGCCGGCGATCTCGCGCATGCGGTCCATCGCGGCGTTGTTCTCCGCCAGATCGTCCCGGGCGCGCAGGACCAGCAGGCGCCGGCCCGCGAGGAATTTCCAGAGCACGTAGGTGATGCCCGCCGGGAACACCCCCATGTGCAGCGGCGCGAGGATCACCGGGTTACCGCTCTCGGCGATCCGCTCGATCAGCGAGGGATCGTTGACCCGGGTCCGGCCGAAATCGCGGATCATCTGCCGCCGGCTGCGCTGGATGCTGGCGTGCCACTCCATGATCAGCAGGATGTCCTGGTAATCGTGCTCCCGCGCGATCCGGCGCGCGGGCCCGGCGCCGACCTTCAGGTACCGCTCGAACACGGGTTCCAGGCCGAATCCGACCGGACCGCGAAAGGGCAGCGTCGCCCGCCAGAGCCCACGCAGGATCCGGCGCCGCGCTGCCAGGGGCAGCCGGCCGAGCAGCTTGACAATCTGCAGCGCGGCCGTCATCGGCCGCTCGCCGCCCCGATCACGGCCCCGACGAGTCCGCGACGCGAGCGCGCGATGCGCGGCCCGAGCGCGGCGCGGGTGCGCGCCGAACGGGCGCAGCGGGCCGAGGACTGGCTTCGCGCGAGCCGGTTAGCGTCGCATCTGCGGATGAAATCAGTCACCTGAGAATCCGATACAGCTCTGCCGGTCGCCCGATGAGCGCGACATCGGCGGCAGGGGGCATCATCGGAAAATAACCTTAAGGGACGTTGAAGCCCGGTTCCGTCCGCCGGTCTCGCGGCCGGATACGGCCCGATCCGACCGGCGGGGCAGGGGCGATCAATCCGACGACAGCTCGGCCGCCACGAAATCCAGCACGGCGCGCAGCGTGGCCACGATGGTGTCGACCTCGGCGCGGCTCACCGTGAACGGCGGCGAGACCAGGATCCGGTCGGCGCTGGCGCGCACGATGACCCCGCGCATGATGCAGAAGTTGCGCACGATCATCCCGATATCGGCGGGGCGCGAGAAGCGCGTGCGCGTTTCCTTCTCGAGGACGAGCTGGACGGCGCCAAGCAGCCCGGCCGACACGGCCTCGCCTACCATCGGGTGGTCCGCCAGGGCGCCCCAGGCCTGCGCGAAATAGGGTCCGATCTCGTCGCGGATGCCCTCGACGAGGCGCTCCTCCTCGAGGATGCGCAGATTGGCGAGCGCCGCCGCGGCGGCGGTGGGATGGCCCGAATAGGTGAAGCCGTGGTGGAAGGGGCCCGCCCGCTCGACGAGGACGTCGGCGACCCGATCCGACACCATCACGCCGGCGATCGGCAGGTAGCCCGACGACAGGCCCTTGGCGATCGCGCAGAAGTCCGGCTCGAGCCCGTAATGCTGGTAGCCGAACCACGTGCCGAGGCGGCCGAAACCCGTGATCACCTCGTCGACGGCGAGCAGGACGTCGTAGCGGCGGCAGATGCGCTGGATCTCGGGCCAGTAGGTCTCGGGCGGGACGATCACGCCGCCGACGCCCTGGATGGGCTCGGCCACGAAGGCCGCGACGCGCTCCGGCCCGAGTTCGAGGATCGTCGCCTCGAGTTCGCGCGCCCGCAGCAGGCCGAACTCGGCCGGCGTCAGGTCGCCGCCCTCGCCGTACCAGTAGGGCTGGCCGATATGCACGATGCCGGGAATCGGCAGCCCGCCCTGCTCGTGCATGTGCCGCATGCCGCCGAGGCTGGCAGCCGCCACCGTCGAGCCGTGATAGCCGTTGTGCCGCGCGATCACGACCGTCTTCTCCGGTCGGCCGCACGTGGCCCAATAGACCCGCGCCATCCGCAACCAGGTGTCGTTCGCCTCCGAACCGGAATTGGTGAAGAAGACCCGGTTGATCGTCGGCCCGGCATACGAGCAGATCTTCGCGGCGAGCTGCGCGGTCGGAGCCGTCGTGGTGGCGAAATAGGTGTTGTAGTAGGGCAGCTCGGTCATCTGCTTGAAGACGGCATCCGCGATCTCGCGGCGGCCGTAGCCGACATTGACGCACCAGAGCCCGGCGAAGGCGTCGAGATAGCGTTTGCCGTCGGCATCGTAGACGTAGACGCCTTCGCCGCGCGTCATCACCCGGACGCCGCCCGCCACGAGGTCCTTCATGTCGGCGAAGGGATGCAGATGATGGGCGAGGTCGGTCGCCGCCAAGCGGGCGGCCAGGTTCGGGGTGACGTCGAGCATGGCCGCGCCTCTGGTCTCGCTACGGTGGGACGCCCGGACGCGCCGGGCGCGGATGCTCGCGCGCCGATCCGACCGGACGGCATACGGACCGGATCGCGAACGACCCGATCCGTAGGCTCTGGACGATCTCGGCTAGGCGTGCGCCGAAATCAGCTGCACTTGCCGCTCTTCGACGGGCCGCAGGCCGGAGCGGGCGGCGGGCAGCTGGAACCGCCCTTGTCCTGACCGCACGAACCGCCGCCGCCGGCGAGGGTCTTCAGCTGGTCGAGCTTGATTTCCTTCATGGTGCCGTCTCCTTGATACCCGGCCCCGCTGCGGAGCCGACGCCAAAGACATCCAATTTTCGACGTCCTTTTGCAATCAGTTCGAGAGATTAATACTAACGTCGCTCCCGCGGTTTGCAGCATTCGACGCTATTTACCATGTCGATTAAGACATTCGCGCGGGGACGAAGAAACCGATCTTGACCTCGGTTTCCGCTCGGTCAGCGGTGATTCTGGCGCCCTGTATTCGACAGGGGGCGAAATCCGGTCCGGACGTGTCGATCGGCGTCCGCTATTGCGTCGCGCGCCCTCGAGCGAACGTGTCTCGCGACGGATCGGTCGGCCGTGTCCAGAACACCGTCCCCAGCGAAATGCCGGCCGCTCCCGCGCGGCCCGCGAATCCGGGCGGTCGGCCGGGGCCGGGTCCCGCGGCGCCCGGAAGGTTCAGGCGCGCAGCCGGTTGACCGTCGCCGCGAGGGCGTAGGTCGCCCGGTCGCGGGCGAATTCGAGATTGATCTTGGCGATCCGGGCCTCGGCTAGCTCGGCGACTGTGTTCAGCACGTCGACCACGGTCATCGATCCGAGGCGCAGCTCCATCTGCCGGCCCTGCACGGCGCGGGTGATCCGGCGCACCCGCTCGTCGGCCTGCGCCACCTGGACGATGGTCGAGCGGCGCTGGTTGAAGGCCGTCGTCGCCTGCGCGAGCAGGGTGCGCTCGAGATCCTGGGACGCGTAGGATTTCTGGCGCGCGGTCGCGTGGTCGCGGGCGAGATTGCCGAACTCACCGGGCTGGTAGATCGGAATCAGGGCCTGCAGCATCGTGGAGGTCTCCTGAACCTTGTAGGGGGTGGTCGAGGCCGGGCCGCGGCGGCCATGCGTGACGGCGAGATTCACCTGCGGCAAGAACTGCGCGTAGGACGCCTTGGCCAGGTAGCCGGCCGCCTCCGCATCGAGCCGGGCGGCGGCGAGCGTCGGGTTCGTGCTGACCAGGATGGCCCTCAGCTCATCCAGCGAGTTCGGCAGCAGGCTGTTCGGGACGAGCGGGAGCGCGGTGGGGCTGGCGGTGGGGCCGGCGAGGCGGACCAGCTCGGTCTCGGACGCGGCGAGGTTGGCCTTTGCCTGCTCGAGATTCGTCTGCGCGGCGAGGACGCGCGATTCGGCGAGCGCCGCTTCCGCGTTGGTCGCGTCGTGGACCTCGCGGCGGAGGGCCACGCTGCGGGCGACCTTCGCCACGTCGGCGATCGCGGCCTCGCGCAGGCGCACAATCGCCCGGTCACGCAGGACCGCGAGGTAGGCGCTCGCCGTATCCAGCAGGATCTGCTGGGCCTTCGCGTCCTGCAGGCCGCGTCCCGCCGCGGCGGCGCTGCGGGCCGCCTGAAGCTCGTTGTAGCGCTTGAGCCCGTCGAACAGCGGCATGGTCAGCTGGAGGCCCGATGTGTTCGGCTGCCAGCGCTGCAGCGTGTCGCTCCCGCCCGGTATGGTCGGGTCGGAGGCGAAATCCGGCGTGTACTTGATCCGGCTGTCGACGCGGCGGCTGATCACGTAGCCGACGGTCGGAAGGAAGGCCTCGTAGCCGCTGGTGACCTGGGCCTCGGCCGCGGCCTGCCGCTCATCGTCCGCACGGCGGTCGAAGCTCGAACGGAGCGCCCAGCCCATCGCCTCGTCGATCGAGGCGGCCCGCACCGCGCCGCCGCAGGCCGCGCAGAGGCCCGCGAGAGCCAGCAGGACCACCCCTCTGCGGGAGCGGATCGCAGCGCCGCCGTTTGGGCGGGTCGTTCCGGCTGACACTGCGATCCCCATTCAGAAGTGTCCGGCCGGCCTGGAGCGTGCGATGACTGGAGAAACCCTGCGCCCGCATGGTTAATTCCGCGTGAACCGGTCGGCCGAGGCCCGCCGGACCTGCTCTCGTCCCGCCGCCGCGCGGATGATCTTGGCGTCGTGCCGCGGCGCCTCAGGGCGCCTGCGCGAGATCTCCGCGATCGGCGGCGAAGAGGGCGTTCGAGACCGCGAAGAACGCGCCGTCCGTGGTGATGTAGTCGTTGTAGCTCGCGATGAAGTGGTATCCGCGCGCGCCGAGGAACATCGCGATCGGCGTCAGGGATCCGAGCGCGTCGAGGCTTTCGCCCAGCGCGTTGAATTCGCAGGTCACGAAATCGATCCGGCGCTCGCTCAGCATCCGGTCCGCGCCGCGGATCACGCGAAGGTCGGCGCCCTCGGTATCGATCTTCAGACGGTTGATGCGAAGCGAGGGTGACGCACGGCGCCGGTGCGACGGACCGGCCCGGACGGCGGAGTGCGGGCCGTCCCCGTGCTGCGCCGGATGGTGAGCGGGAGAGCGGACCGGCTCAGGCGCTGAGCCGCATCGGCTCGTCCGAAACGCCTTGATCCGACCCTGTCCTGTCGAACGCGGCCTCTTGCGGCGCGACCTGTTGTGGGCCGGCCTCGCCGAGCCGTTCGAGCAGGGCCGCGATCGGCATCGGCCGGCCGATCAGGTAGCCCTGGACATAACGACAGCGGTGGTTCTGCAGCACCGCGAGCTGCTCCGCGGTCTCGACCCCCTCGGCCACGCCGTCGAGCCCGAGATTCTGGCAGAGGTCGAGCACCGTCGCGACGACGCTGCGCCCGTGGCTCGACTCGATATCGGCGATGAAGCTGCGGTCGATCTTGATCTCGTCGAGCGGGAGGCGGTGCACGTAGCCGAGGCTGGAATAGCCGGTCCCGAAATCGTCGAGGGCCACCTTCATGCCGAGGACGCGGAAGCTGGTGATCACCTGTTTGGCGCGCTCGAAATCCCGGATCAGCGCCGTCTCGGTAATCTCGAGGGTGATGCGCTGCGGATCGATGCCGCTGCGCAGGATCGCGCCCAGAATGCCGATCACCGTTTCGGGCGACCCGAGATCCTGCGACGAGAGATTGAACGAGAGGCCGACCGCGGGGGGGAGCCGGGCGGCGTCGGCGAGGGCCTTGCGCAGAAGGAGTAGCGTTAGCGCGTGGATCATGCCGCAGCGCTCGGCCACGGCGATGAAGCGGTCCGGCGGCACGCGGCCGAGCGTCGGGCTGGTCCAGCGCGCGAGCGCCTCGACCATGGCGATGCGGTTCGTCGCGGTGTCGAGGATCGGCTGGTAATGCAGCTCCATCTCGGCGGCGAGATCGGCCGCCTGCAGCGTCGTCTCGAGGGCGCGCGCGGCGTGAATGGCGTTCTCGTGCTCGGGGGAGAACGGAGTCGTGGCGCCGCGATGGCGCTCCTTCGAGTGGTAGAGGGCGTAATCGGCCCGGTCGAACAGGGCATGCGCCGTCCGACCGGCCTCCGGGTAGAGGGCGAGGCCGCCGGAGCAGCCCGCGACCACCTGCGTCTCGCCGATCGGGATCGGCGCGCACAGCGCCTCGCAGATCCGGTTGCAGAGCGCGACGGTCTCCGCAGTCGAGCCGGGCCGGCGGATCAGCACGCCGAATTCGTCGCCCCCGAGGCGGGTGACCGTGACGTCCTCGCTCGCGAAGGCGGCGAGGCGCTGTCCGGTCACGGCCAGCACCCGGTCGCCCGCGGTATGGCCGTAGGTGTCGTTGATCGGCTTGAAGCGATCGAGGTCGAAGATGGCGAGCCCGAACGGCGCCGGCGCGCCCGAGGCGTCCTCGATCAGGGCCTCGAGCCGCTGGAAGAAGAAGCGCCGGTTCGGCAGTTCGGTCAGGCTGTCGGTATGGGCGAGGCGGGCGTTCTCGTCCGCGAGCCGCTGCGCCTCCGCCTGCGATTCGACGAGCTGAACGAAGGCCAGGAAGTTGTTGACGAGCACCCGCACCATCACGACCGTCACGAAGGCGATGTTGATCGCGATCGCGACGAAGACGGAATTGCCTGACATCATGCAGTGGATGACGAACGGAACGATCACGATGCCAGTCACCAGGAAGGCCGCGACCGGCAGATGCGTCAGGCAGAAGATGCAGCCGACGACCGTGATGGCGACGAAGATCGCCATGTGACCCTGTTCGTAGGGCCCGCCGTAATCCACGAGCGTCAGGGCCCAGGCGATGAAGGCGACCGAGACCAGCGCGGTCAGCCCGCTCGTCAACCGCAACTGCCGCAGGCACCGCTCGGGCGTGGCGTCGTGCGGGCGCATGCGCAGCCAGCGGAGCGCCCGCGCCGCGCAGAGGGCGGAGAGTGCCCCGGGCACGGCGATCGTGAGCCAGGCCGGGGCCAGCGGATAATGCGTCAGCGAGAGCGCGCAGGCATTGGCGATGAGCAGCGCGTAGAGCGAGATGACGTGCCGCTGCAACTCGACCAATTGGGCGCGGAGAATGTGGTCGTCGGAGCGGTCGGTCCTCACGCCACTCAGAAATCGCAGCGCGAGGGCGGAACGCGTCATCGGGGGTACACCGGTCTCCAGTCCCGGAACTACGCCCCGAAAACGATTAAGGAGCCATTTCGCGTCGCACCCTACAGTGGCGGCCCTGCCAATAGTTGGTCGGTTTCGCAATTCGGCGGCGGCACCGGCCGAAACGCGAAGGAGCGCACCGCCCCTTCGGACGATACGCTCCCCGGCCGGTGTCGGCATGCACGGGGCGGGAGCCCCGGCGCACCGCCCGCTCGCCGAAGCGACGGGATCAGTTCAGGACGACGACCTTGGCTCCGACCTTCACCCGCTCGTAGAGATCGGTCACGTCGTCGTTGGTCATCCGGATGCAGCCGGAGGACACGGCCTGGCCGATCGTGTCCGGCTCGTTCGAGCCATGGATGCGGTACTCGGTGTTGCCGATATACATGGCGCGCGCGCCGAGGGGGTTCTCGATGCCGCCGGCCATGTAGCGCGGCAGGTCGGGGCGCCGGGCCAGCATCGCGGCCGGCGGGGTCCACGAGGGCCACTCGCGCTTGGCGGTCACGGTCTTCACCCCGGACCAGGTGAAGCCGGGCCGGCCCACGCCGACGCCGTAGCGGATCGCCTCGCCGTTGGGTAGCACGAAGTACAGGCGACGCTCGGCGGTCGAGACCACGACGGTGCCCGGCGCGTAATTGGCGTTGAAGCTCACGATCTCGCGCGGGATCGGCTGGACCTGCGCCTGCGGTGCGGATTGCACACCCTGGCCGTAGCCGCGGCTCGGCGTGCCCTGGTAGCCGTAGGGCTGGTCGTCCCCGGCGTAATAATCCTCGGCGTCGTTCGAGCCGAAGGGATCGTAGGAGGAGGCCGCGAGCGCGGGGCTCACGGCAAGAACACAGACGCCCAGGAGGGCGGCGAGGGCGGTGGCCGAGGTCTTCATCGTAAGCCTACCTGTGCAATAACCTTTGCCATTACAAGCGTGGGCATAGGCATCGGGTTCCACAGGCCCACGAAGATTTTGGATGCGGGCGGAATACGCAGGCTTCGCCGAACGTTCGGTGTGTTCGCGCACCGCTTGCGGGGCGGCTTGTCCACACCGGGCGGGCGAGGGCCGGCACGGCGGCGGAGGGCCTCAGAGCGCGAATTGCGGCGGGTTGCCGAGCGGCAGCACGATCGAGCAGGACAGGCCCGTGGGCGCGACGGTCAGGGCGGTGGCGGCCATCAGGTCGTGCGGCAGCATGCGCTGCAGGACGTCCGTGCCGAAGCCGGAACGGCGCTCCGCCGCGACGTCGATGGGGACGCCGGTCTCGACCCAGTCGATCGCGAGGCAGGGCCCGCCCGCGCACGTCTCGGAGCGCCACGAGACCGCGATGTGGCCGTCCGGGTGCGCCAGGGCGCCGAACTTGACGGCGTTGGTGGCCAGTTCGTGCAGGGCGAGCCCGAGCCGGTCGGCCGTCCGCGAGGCGAGCTGGACGGGCGGCCCGTCGAGGGTGAAGGCGACGCCCTCGCGCGCGCGGCAGGCCGCCAGCTCCTCGCCGATCAGCATGGCGAGTCCGATCCCGGCGGTCGGGTTTCGGAGAACCGCGCCCTGGAGCCGCGAGACCGCGCCGAGCCGGCCGTCGAGATGCATGGCGTAATCCTCGACGCTCTCGCTCGTCTCGGCCGAGCGCCGGGCGATGACGCGCACCGCCGCAAGCGCGTTGCGCACCCGGTGCTGCAACTCCGAGAGCAGCAGCGCCTGCTCCTCCTGCAGGGTCTTGAGATCGTGGATATCGGTCGCGGTGCCGAACCACTCGCGCCGCTGCCCCCCCTCGTCGAGCAGCGGCAGGGCGCGGGTCTCGAACCAGCGATGGGTGCCCGAATCCGCGAGCCAGATCCGGTGCTCGACCTCGAGCCGGCCGCTCGAATCCGCCGCCTGCCAAGCCGCGCTCGTGCGGTCCCGGTCGTCCGGATGGATGGCGTCGAGCCAGCCGAGACCGACAGCGTCCCCTTCGGCTTGCCCGGTGAACCGGCTCCATTGCGGGCTGCACCACGTCCACTGCCCGGCATCGAGCGAGCGCCAGACCAATTGCGGGATGGTGCTCACGATCCGGGCGAAGGTCTCCTCGGAGAAAGCCGAAGAGGGCGCGGCCAAGACGGACGAGGCGTCGGACGAGGCGACGGTCACGGGCGGGTCGGGCGGGTCTGTCATGTCCGGCATGTCCGGGCGTCCGCGAAGCGTGACGAGGTGAGAGCAACCGAAGCCGGCTTCTGTCAACCGGTCGACCACTCCACCGGTTCGATGGCGTCGAGATGGCGGCCGACACGCTCGAGGTGCAGGTAGTTCGGCGTGAACAGCGATGCGGATTGCAGGGCCGCGAGATCGGGGATGACGAGGTGGCGCCCCTTGAGCACGATCAGGCCCGCGCCACGGAGTTCCTGCAGCGTTCGGTTGATATGCACGGTCGACAGGCCCATCGCGTCGGCGAGGTCTGCCTGCGTCAGCGGGAACAGGCAGGTGTCGCCCTCGGTGAGGCCGATGCCGCGCAGGCGCAGGAACAGCTCGCACAGGAGATGCCCGAGCCTTTCGCTGGCCGAGCGCTGGCCAAGATTGACCGTCCACTCGCGCTGGATCGAGGCCGCGACCAGGGTGTCCCACCACAGGGCCTGCATCAGGCGCGGATGGTCGACCGCGATCGCCCCGAGCGCCTCGCGGGACATCTCGGCGAAGGTGACCGGCGTGAGCGTGCCGATCGAGTGATCCATCTCGCGCAGGACGTGGACATGCGTGTCGCAGAGGTCGCCCGGCAGGAAGAACGCGATGATCTGGCGCCGGCCGTCCTCAAGCTGCTTGTAGCGACAGGCCCAGCCCTCAAGGATCAGGGTGACGTGGGTCGGGTTGTCGCCCTCGCGGATGATGTCCTCGCGGGATCCGATCTGGCGCCGCTTCTCGGCGACGACGGCCTCCAACGCCTGCCGGTCCCTTCCCGACAACCGCGTGAACAGTTCCAACTTGCGGATGAAATGCCGCGCCATCTGGTCTCTCGATAGCCTCCAGAAAAGGCTAAGGCCGCGCCAACATGGTGCAACTTAACTGGGTTAATGGGAATGGCATCATCCTCAAAGTGTTGAGGCCTGTGGGAAAAAGAGGAGGACACCCGGGTCCGCGCGGGATTTTTCGGCGTTCTTCTGCGCGGACTTTGGCTCAGACGGTCTGCCGAACTGACCGGAGCGACCGCGCTGGGCGGGATTCCAGGCTTAGAGCGCGAGACCGAGCTGCTCGGGCTCCGATTCGGTGCCGTGGCTGAGGCCGGAGAGCGAGAGGCCGATCAGGCGGGCGCTGCGGGGCAGGGGATAGAGGCCGCGCAGCAGCGCGAGGCCGATCCGCTCGAGGGCGTCGCGGTCGGGAACCGGACACAGGTCGGAGCGCGCACGCGTCACCTGCGTGAAGTCGGAGTATTTGAGCTTGAGCGTCACGGTGCGTCCGCGGACGCCCTTGTGGCTGCTCGCGAGCCAGACCTTGTCGACGATCGGTCGCAAGCGCTCGGCGAGCACCGCGTAATCGGACACGTCGTCCCCGAAGGTCGTCTCCGCGCCGATCGACTTGCGCACCCGGTGCGCGCGCACCGGCCGCTCGTCGACGCCGTGGGCGAGACCGAGATAGTAGCCGGCGGCGCTCCCGAAGGCGGCGACGAGATCCTCCCGGCTCCGCGCGCGCAGATCCCCGCCGGTCGCGATTCCGAGGGCGCGCATCCGCGCCTCGGTGACCGGACCGATGCCGTGGAAGCGCCCGATCGGCAGGGTCTCGACGAAGGCCGGGCCCATCTCCGGCGTGATCACGAAGAGGGCGTTCGGCTTGCGGTGGTCCGAGGCGACCTTGGCCAGGAACTTGTTGTAGGAGACGCCGGCCGAGGCGATCAGGCCGGTGCGCTCGCGGATCGCGGCCCGGATCGCACGGGCGACCGCGGTGGCCGTGGGCAGGCCCCGGCGATTCTCGGTGACGTCGAGATAGGCCTCGTCCAGCGCCACCGGCTCGATCAGGTCGGTATGCTCGGCGAAGACCGCACGGATCTCGTCCGAGATCGCCCGATAGACTTCGAAGCGCGGCTTCACGAAGATCAGTTCCGGGCAGCGCCGCCGCGCGGTGACGGAGGGCATGGCCGAGCGCACCCCGAAGGCGCGCGCCTCGTAGCTCGCGGCGGCGACGACGCCGCGTTCGCGCGAGCCGCCGACCGCGACCGGACGGCCGCGCAGGGCCGGATCGTCGCGCTGCTCCACCGAGGCGTAGAACGCATCCATGTCGATGTGGATGATCTTGCGGAGCGCCGGCGCGCCAGGACACGGCGGGACGATGACGGCTGGCCGTGACGTCGCGTTCGTCATCTGTTCCGGATGGCGCCGCGCCGGCCCCGCCGTCAAGCCGATCGCCGCCGCCATCCACGGGGATCCGGTCGCGCCGGTGCGGTGGAGGCTTGGCGGCCGGGGCCAACGCCCTATCACTGGATCAGCCGTTTGGGCACAGGTCGCGTAAGGACGGATCGGCGATGAGGAACTGGAGCCAGACCCTGACCCGGCGCGGGGCATGCGCCGTCGGCGCACTCGTCGTCCTGGGTGCCCTGAGCACGGATGCGTCCGCCGAATGCGTCCGCCGCATCTACAACCGCTCGTCCTACGTGCTGGTGGCGAGCCGCGACGGCGGCCCGCCCGTGACCCTGCTGCCCGGCCGCTCGGTGCCGATCCGTCTGGCGCATCCCGGACGGATCAGCCTCTCGGCCTATTGCGGCCTCCCGGGCGACGCGGCGGCTGCGCCCATCGCCCAGACCAGCTTCGACTACGAGGCGGTGCTCGACCGCTGCTTCATCCGCTTCGGCAATCAGTTCCTGACGCGCGAATTCGGGCGCGGCATGTTCGGCACGCAGGGAACGGCGCCTTTCACGGTGAACAATCCCAACCCGGGCGACGTCATCCTCGGGCCGTTCGAGGCGGCCTGCCCCTTCGTGAGCCGCAGCGGCTGAGCCCTCAGGACAGGCTAGGCCGCCAGTTCCCGTCCCAGCGCCTCGACGCGCCGCAGGTCGTCCACGAAGGCCGCGTAGGCCTCTTCCTTCGCCTCGTCGGGCAGGCGCAGGAGATAGGACGGGTGGACCGTGATGAAGCCCTGGAAACGGTTGTCGAAGCGCTCGAACCGGAACGGGCCGCGGGCGCGCGTGATGGGCACGGCCTTGCCGGTCAGCGCCAGCACCGCCGTGGCACCGAGCGCCACGACGAGGCGCGGCGCCACAAAGTCGAGCTCGCGATCGAGCCACCAGCGATAGTGGCTGACCTCGCCGGCCGTCGGCTTCTGGTGGATGCGGCGCTTGCCGCGTTCCTCGAATTTGAAGTGCTTGACCGCATTCGTCAGGTAGCTCGCGCCGCGGTCGATCCCGGCCTCGGCCATTGCGCGTGACAGGAGCTGCCCGGCGGGCCCGACGAAAGGACGCCCCTGGCGATCCTCCTGATCGCCCGGCTGCTCGCCCACGAAGGCGATCGTGGCGCCGACCGGCCCCTCGCCGAGCACGGCCTGCGTCGCGCCCGGCACCAGGGGAGCGCTGCGCCGGATGATGGCGTTGAGCGCGTCGAGCGAGGTCGGGTCCTGATCGGACATCGCCGCGACGGCGCGGACGGGATCACGCTTCGCCGGCACGCTGGGCTCCCTCTCGATCATCGCCGCGGTCCTGGGCGCGGCCGCCCGCACGAGAGCCGGAATCGCCAGCGTCTCGGGCATGTTCCGCCAATACTTCTTCGGCATCTCGGCCCGCATCGCCCGCAGGTTGGTGCGGGCCGGGTTAAAGGTGCTCTCGTAATAGTCGCGCCAGCCGGCCTCGAAGCCGTCGCCGGCCGGCAGGTCCTCGCGACGGCCGGGCGGCCCGAAGCGGAGCGCCTCTCCGTCCCAATGGGCGCTGGCCTCCGGCGTCAGGATGGACCAGGAGAGCGCCCGGAAGCGCTCCACGAAGAACGGCGCCGCGGCGGCGAGGATGTGGTGATCGGGCTCGAACCAGGCGCAGAAGCGCTCAGCCCCCTCCGCGTCCGAGCGCCGGAAGCGAAGGAACGCGTGCATCTTGTGAAGATCCCGCGCGATGGCCTTCCGCATCAGGTTCAGGCGATGGACGAGCGGGTCGCTCGCGACCTCGAGCAGGTGCCGCTCGCCCGCGTTCACCCGGTGGATGAGGGCGTAGAGCAGCGCGTAGCGCTCGGGATCGCGGTGGGGCACCACCATCGGCACGAGGTCGGCGACGGCGCGGGGAAGGCGGAGCGGAGCCGCCTCTGTGGGCGCCTCCGCCAGCGCGCCGAACAGGCCGTCCTGCCCGATCGTCCAGGCGACGCGCTCGGGAGGAATTGCCTCGGCCGCAAGGCGCCGGGCGGCGGCACGAAAGCCGTCGAGATCCGCACCGGGCCGCAAAGCCACGGCGCAGATCCGCTCCGGCGCGTGCGCGGGATCGCGCGTGGGGTCGCGCATCTGCGCCACGCCCCCCATCAGAACAGGCTCAGTTGCTCGGCCGGCGGGGCGAGTTGCGCCCGCAAGCCGAGGCGGTCGGTCGCCGCGCCCGGGGTGTAATCCGCCGCGACCAGGAAGGGCCGCGCCCGCTTCAATCCCGATGTCAGCCGGCCGATGTCGTCGAGGCGCAGGCTGGCGTGGCGGCGGGCCTTCACGATCTTGTCGACCGCCCGCGCCCCGAGCCCCGGCACGCGCAGCAGCATCTCGCGATCCGCCCGGTTCACATCGACGGGAAAGCGCGCCCGGTGCTTGAGCGCCCAGGCCAGCTTCGGGTCGATGTCGAGGGCAAACATGCCGTCCTCGGCGGCATCCGCCACGTCGTCGGGCGAGAATTCGTAGTACCGGATCAGCCAGTCGGCTTGGTAGAGGCGGTGCTCGCGCTGGAGCGGCGGAGGCTTGAGCGGCAGGATCGCCGAGCCGTCCGGAATCGGGCTGAAGGCCGAGTAATAGACCCGCTTCAATCCGACCGCGTCGTAGAGATGCGCGCTCTTGCGGATCAGCGCCTCGTCGGTGGTGGCATCCGCGCCGACGATGACCTGGGTCGACTGGCCGGCCGGCGCGAAGCGCCGCTTCTCGGCCTTCGCCTCGACGATGCGCTCCCCGATCTGGGCCATCGCGCCCTGGATCGCGGCGCCGTCCTTCTCCGGCGCGAGGCGCTCCAGGCTCGCCTCCGTCGGGAGCTCGACATTGATCGAGAGCCGGTCGGCATAGAGGCCGGCCTCCTCGATCAGCCAGGGGCTCGCCTCGGGAATCGACTTCAGATGGATGTAGCCGGCAAATCCGTGGTCGCGCCGCAGCGACTTGGCCACGCGGGTGAGCAGCTCCATCGTATGGTCGGGCGACTTGATGATGCCGGACGAGAGGAACAGCCCCTCGATATAGTTGCGCTTGTAGAACTCGACGGTGAGCCGAACGACCTCCTCGACGGTGAACTTCGCCCGGCGCACATTGGACGAGCGCCGGTTCACGCAATAGGCGCAGTCGAACAGGCACCAGTTGGTGAGGAGAATCTTGAGGAGGGAGACGCAGCGCCCGTCCGGCGTGTAGGCGTGGCAGATGCCGGCTCCCGTGGTCGAGCCGAGCCCGTCCCGGCCCGCGGCGCGCTTCGGCGCTCCGGACGAGGCGCAGGACGCATCGTATTTCGCGGCATCCGCCAGGATGCGCAGCTTCTTCGCCAATGTCTCGTCCATCGAACAAACAATGAACGGTTCGGCCGCGAAGGCAAGGCCGGCACGGGCGCCGTCCCGGAGCGCGATGCCGCACCCCGGATCGGGGCACGGCACCGGCCGGGGCTCAACCCTGCTTGAGCGTCGCCTTCAGGGTGATCTCCGCGTTCAGGACCTTCGAGATCGGGCAGCCGGTCTCGGCCGCGTGCGCCAGCTCGTCGAACTTGGCCTGATCGATACCGGGGATCTCAGCGGTGAGGGTGAGGGCCGACTTCGTCACCTTGAAGCCGTCGCCGTCCTTCTCGAGGGTGACGACGGATTCGGTCGTCATCTCGGTGGCGGCGAGCCCGGCGGCCTGGAGCTGGAAGGCCAGCGCCATGGTGAAGCAGCCGGCATGAGCCGCCGCGATCAGTTCCTCGGGGTTCGTGCCCGGCTTGTCCTCGAACCGGGTGTTGAAGCCGTAGGGCTGGTCCTTGAGCACGCCCGATTGCGTGGTCAGCTGCCCCTTGCCCTCTTTGCCATTGCCCTGCCAGACGGCGTGCGCCCTGCGATTGATCATGCTCGCTACTCCCTGCGATCGCCGGCCCGCGCAGGCTCGCACGGGCTCGGATCCCGGCAGCGGAGTTAGGCGCGCCGCCCGCCGCTTCCAGCGACGATGCGCGCGGTCTCAGGCGAGCGGGTCCTCCGCGTCCTCGGCATCGACGGTCCGGCGCGCGAGAGCGTAGGCGAACCCGGCCCGCGCCATCGCCGCGAGGTCGCGCTCGCGATGGGCGGCGCGCTGGTCGGGCCGCCGGAAGGGCCCGAGACGCCGCCGCTTGGCATAGGCCCGGGCGGCCTCGGCCTCGACCGCCTGCGGGTCGTCGCCCGCGCCCGCCTGCTCCTCCGCGATTGCCGCGTCGACGACTTCGCGGCCGACGCCCTTGGCCGCGAGCTTGGCGGCAGCCCCCCGCCGCGAAGTCCCGCGCCGCCGCAGGGTGGCGAGGCGGGCGCGGGCGAAGCGGTCGTCGTCCACCAGACCCGCGGAAACGGCCCGGACGACGGTCGCGGCGATCATCTCGGCGAAGGCCGAGGGATCCTCGCCCCGGGCGCGGGCACGTTTGTCGACGCGCCGCGCCAGCGTCCGCCGCAGCATCTCCGACGAGGCGCTGTAGCGCTCGAGGTAATGCAGCGCCGCGCGCTCGAGATAGGCCGCCGTGACGGGCGGCGGGGGCTTCGGATCGGAACGCTGATCGGGCTGCGTCATCGTGGACGGGCCGTTCTCCGGGGAAGGCGGGCGGTCATCGGCAACGATGTCGCGCGTCACGGGTTCTTCACGATCTGGACAGGATTGGGTTGCATGGTGCCATCATGCAACGCACGCAGCGCGACAGGATCGAGCATGGCCTCATCCACGCAGTGTCGGCATTCGTCTTGAGACGCGAGTGGATTCTCGTCCTGCTCGCCCTCGGACTGGCCGCCTCGGCGGCCGGGGTCTTCTACCTGTCGCGGCCGACGACGCTGATCGTGGCCGTGGCGCCGCAGGACGGCTTGGAGGCGGGCCTCGTCGAGGCCTACGCCAACGCTCTGACCCGTGCCCGCGAGGACGTGCGGCTCAAGATCGTCCGCTACGGCGACGTGCATGACAGCGGTGCCGCGCTCCAGGCCGGGGGCGCCGACCTCGCCATCGTGCGGCCCGACGTGTTCCTGCCCGAGAACGGGCTGACCCTCGCCATCCTGCACGACGAGGCGCTGGTCGTCGCCGCGCCCGAAGCCTCCGACATCGACGATTTTCCCGATCTCGCGCGCAAGCGCATCGGCGTCGTGGTGCGCCACGGCGCCGACCTGCCCTTCATCACCAACATGCTGGCCTTCTACGATCTCGCCGTGGCGGCCTCCGACTTCCCGGCTGGGGAGGAGCCCCCGGCGGGCCACGTCGCGCTGGTCCAGCTGAAGCCCGGCGAGGTCACGGCGGCCATCGCCGAGAAGCGGGTCGACGTGGTGGCGGTGATCGCCAGCCCGTCCTCGAAGCCGGCCGTGGCGACGGTGCGGGCCGTCGAGGTCGGCGCGCCGGACCACAAGGTCGGCCTCGTCGCGGTGCCCGACACGGACGCGATCCTCCAGCGCTATCCCGAGCTGCAAGCCGTCACCATCCCGGCCGGCACCTTCGGCGGTCGTCCGAAGCGTCCCGCCGAGGAGGTCAAGACCGTCGGGGCCTCCTACCGGCTGATGGCCCGCAGCGCGGTGAACCGCGTCACCGTCGCCTCCGTCACCCAGCACCTGTTCGAGTGGCGCTCGCGCCTCGCCACCGTCGCCCCCGTCGCCAAGCTGATGAAGGCGCCCGACTTCGACTCGACCGTGGCGGCGACCTCCGCGCGGCTGCCGAACCATCCGGGCGCGGTCGACTATTTCGAGCGTGAGCAGCAGACGTTCCTTGAGCGCTACGAGGATTACATCTACCTGTTCGCCTTCTTCGGCGGCACCATCGGCTCGGGGGTGGCCTGGCTCGGCCAGCGCCTCGCCCGCAAGCAGCGCGAGCGCATCGACTTCGTGCTCGACCGCCTGCTCGACGTGATGCGCGAGGCCCGCGCCGCGACGCGGGCCGAAGATCTCGATGCCCTCGCGATCGAGACGGACGGGCTCGTCGCCGACGTGGTCCAGTACGCGCGGGAGCGCAGCATCGATGCCCGCACGGTCAGCGCGCTGATCCTCGCGGTCGACGCCGTCCACGCGGCGATCACGGATGCGCGCCGACAAGTCGCCGTGCAGCGCGGCTCTCAGGATGGCGAGCCCGCGACCGGCGAGGACACCCTGCGCACCGGCGCCCGCGCCCGCACCGCGCGCCTCCTCAGCCTCAGCCTCCCGGCCGCCGAGTAGGCACCGCCCGCACTCGGGAAATCCCGATCGAGTCAGATCTCGTCCTCATCGCGCGGCCGGATAGAGGCCGAGGCGTTGCCGTGCGGCGATATCGGTTTCCCAGCTCGCCTTTTCGACCCAGGTGTCGTCAATCGAATCGTACGGCCTCGACGAATCCATGAAACCGTGCGGCTCACCTCGGAAGCCGATCCGCCACTCGAAGGTGACGCATCGTTCCGGGCCACCCGGGCTTCCCGTGTAATGATGCAGGGGAACGCCTCGGCAGGTCACTGAGGCACCGATCCGGGTGCAGGTATCCGGATGGATGGTCTGAGCGATGACCAGGGACGGCACGTCCAGTCGAGCGAGCGACGTCAAGAATCCCGGATCACCCGCCAATCCCGAGCGTTGGTCCTGGACGCAGCTCACGACCGACGCTGCCAGCAGCGAACTGAGTGCGACGGCAGAGAGGCCTATCGCCATCGATCGCCGCATGGCGAATCCTCAGGACACGAGATTGCGGTGGACAGACTCGGCGTGAAGATTTCGCATCCGCGCTGGATCGCCGCCGCCAGCCACGCGGTTCGGGTCGGTCCCCACATGCCTATCCCTCGATGATCTCGCGGATCCGCGTCGCCAACGCCTCCACCGGGAACGGCTTGGTGATCATCTGCATCCCGGGATCGAGCAGGCCGTTTCCGAACATCGCGTTCTCGGCGTAGCCGGTGATGAACAGCACCTTCAGGTCCGGGCGGCGGACCCGGGCCCGCTCGGCCAATGTCCGGCCGTCGAGACCCGGCAGGCCGACATCGGTGACCAGAAGATCGATCCGTCCGCCGCCCTCGAGGAGGGCGAGGCCCGCCGGGCCGTCCGCCGCCTCCAGCGCGAGATAGCCGAGATCGTGCAGCACCTCGACGATCACGTCGCGCACCACGGCCTCGTCCTCGACCACCAGCACCGTCTCGCCCCGGCCCTCGGGCACCGCGGCGTCGCCCGCCGCGACGTGGTCCGGCACGGCCGGACCGCGGAAGCGCGGCAGGTAGAGCTTCACCGTGCTGCCCTGTCCGGGCTCGGAGTAGATCTTGGCATGCCCGTCCGATTGCCGGGCGAAGCCGTAGATCATCGAGAGGCCGAGGCCGGTGCCCTGGCCCATCGGCTTCGTGGTGAAGAACGGGTCGAAGGCCTTCGCCACGATCTCGGGCGCCATGCCGATGCCGGTGTCGGTCACGCAGACGCAGACGTACTGGCCGGGCACGATCCCCGGATGGAGGCGCGCGTAGGCCCGGTCGAGATGCGTGTTGCAGGTCTCGACGACGAGGCGCCCGCCATCCGGCATCGCGTCCCGGGCGTTGATCACGAGGTTGAGGATGGCATTCTCGAGCTGGTGCGGATCGCAGAGCGTGAGCCAGAGCCCGCCGGCCGTGACGATCTCGAGATGGATCCGCTCGCTCAGCGACCGGCGCAGCAGATCCTCCATCCCGAGGATCAGGGCGTTGGCGGCCACCGGGCGCGGCTCGAGCGGCTGGCGGCGGGCGAAGGCGAGCAGCCGGTGGGTGAGGGCGGCGGCCCGGTGCGCCGAGGCGAGGGCGGCACCGACGTATTTCTCGACCTGGTCGATGCGGCCCTGACGGATCCGGGTCTGCATCAGGTCGAGGGAGCCGACGATGCCGGTGAGGAGGTTGTTGAAGTCGTGTGCGATGCCGCCGGTGAGCTGGCCCACCGCCTCCATCTTCTGCGCCTGCCGCAGCTGGCCCTCGGCCTCCCGTTGCTCGGTGATGTCGCGGCCGACGATGTAGAAATGGGGACCGTCCGGCACGGCCGACCACATCACCGTGCGGTAGCCGCCGTCCTGGCAGAGCACCCGGTCGACGAACCCGTACACGCTCTCGCCGGCTTGCAGCTGTGCGAGCACGGTCGCCATCGTGGCGTGGTCGGCCGGATCGACGATCTCGGCGAAGGGCCGTGCCAGGAGCGCCTCCCGGCTCCAGCCGAGCATGCGGGTCCAGGCCGGGTTCACCGCCTTCAGGAAACCGTCGAGCCCCGCGGTGCCCATCAGGTCTGAGGTCGTCTCCCAGAGGCGGTCGCGCTCCTGCGTCCGCATCGCGACCTCGCGCGTCAACGCCGCCTCGACGGCGCGCCGCTCCGTGATGTCGTGGACGAAGATGTACAGGCCGTCGACCGCACCGGCATTCGAGCGCCGCGGCAGGAAGCGGATCGCCGTGATCCGCGAGCGGCCCTGGAGGTCCGGCCAATCCGTCTCGAACTGGACGTCCTCGCCGCCGAGCGCCCGCTCGAGCTGGGGGCGCCGCGCCGCGAAGATCGCCTCGCCCAGCACCGCGTGCATCGGGCGGCCGATCACGGCCTCCGGCGCGATCCCGAGCCAAGTCCGGTAGGCGGCATTGGCGAAGCGGTAGATCAGGTTCGCATCCACGAAGCCGATCAGGATCGGCAGGATGTCCGCGATGAGCCGCAGCTCCGCCGCCCCGGCGCGCACGGCCTCCTCGGCGCGGCGACGCGCGTCGATATCGTCGATCGCCACGACGCCGCCGATCAGCCGGCCGGTGCCGTCCTCCCGGATCGGCGCGCTGGCGAGGCGCAGCCAGGCCATGCTGCCGTCGCCGCGGCGATAGAGGACGTCGGCCGCGTCGGGCTCGCCCGTCCGGACCGTGCGCGCCAGGGGCAGGTCCGCGGCGGCGATCGGTTGCCCCTCCGCATCGAGCGCCCCCCAGCGGGCGTGGCTCGCGAGATCGGGCGTCTCGTGGATCGGATGGCGCAGGATCTCGGCGACCCGGGCGTTCCCGTCGACGACGCGGCCCGACGGCGCCTCGGCGATGACGAGCCCCGCGGGCACCGCGTCGAACACCGCGCGCAGCCGCGCCTCGCTCGCCGCCAGCGCCTCGGTGGCGCGCCGCGTCTCGGTGATGTCGAAGGAGGCGCCCGGGAACCGGGCGGGCCGTCCGTCCGCGTCGTAGATGCAGCGGCCCTGGGCGGTCACCCAGCGGGTGTCGCCGGCCCGGACCAGACGATATTCCTGCACGAAGTCGGCGCCGGTGCGGATCGCCGTCGCGATGGCGGCCTGCACGCGGGCGGAGTCGTCCGGGTGGATCCCGTCGAAGAAGGCGCCGATCGGCGCTCCGTGCGCCGCAGCCTCGGGATCGACGCCGTAGAGGCGGGCGAAGCGCGCGTCCGCGGTGACGCTGTCGGCGGCGATGTCCCAGTCCCAGGTGCCGATGCTGTTGCCGGCCGAGAGGGCGTGTTCCAGCCGCTGCTCGCTCGCCTGGCGCCTGCGCTCGGCGAGCACCTGGGCGGTGGTCTCGGCGGTGATGCAGACCATGCCGGCCACCGCCCCCGCATCGTCGTGCACGGGGGAGTAGGAGAACGTCCACCAGGTCTGTTCCGGCTCTCCGAAGCGCCGCATGACGAGGGGCAGGTCGCGCACTGCGACGGGCTTTCCCGCGAGGGCGCTCGCGCAGAGCGGTCCGACATCGTCCCAGAGATCGGCCCAGAGCTCCGGGAACGGGGTGCCGAGCGCCCGCCCGATGCGGTCTCCCAGGATCGGACGGTAGGCGTCGTTGTAGAAGCTGACGAGGGCGTCCCCCCAGGCGAGGTACATCGCGCTCGGGCAGGCGAGCAGGGTCGCGAGCGTCGTGCGCAGCGAGACGGGCCAGTCCGAGATCGGTCCGAGCGGACTCGCGGACCAGTCGCGGCCGAGGATCTCGCGTCCCGTCTCGCTGGCCTCGGCTAGGCGCCGGAAGGCCGGCGGCAGCCCGGCGCTCACGGGCGGGCGCCCGCCCTCGTGAGGCGCGATGCCGGTGTGTCGCGCGCGTCGATGATGCCTGCCGGAATGTGCGGACGGTCCATGCGCCACGCATGTGGGGATCGGCCGCGCGAGTCAACGCGCGCGGCGCACCGGCTCCCGTGCCGCCTCAGCCGGTGAGGCCGATGGCCGCGCCGGCACCGGCCGCCGCGAGCACGACGCGCCAGGGCGGCACCCGCAGCGGGCCGAGCGCCGCGAAGGCAGAGAGACCGAGGCCGAGGCAGGCGCGGAAGGCCTCGGCCGCGCCGCGTCGCGGCGGGGATCGCCGCCGTGTCCCCGGCGCTCAGGCGGCGACGCGCCCGTCGAGCGGGAAGACCTTGGCGGGATTCATGAGCCAGCCCGGGTCGAACACGTTCTTCACACGCATCTGCTGATCGAGATCGGCCTGGTTGTACTGGAAGCGCATCAGCTCCCGCTTCTCGATGCCGACGCCGTGCTCGCCGGTCAGGCAGCCGCCCACTTCCACGCACAGCTTCAGGATCTCGTCGCCCGCGGCTTCCGCCTTCTCCATCTCGCCGGGCGTGTTGATATCGAACAGGATCAGCGGATGCAGGTTGCCGTCGCCCGCGTGGAAGACGTTGGCGACGCGCAGGCCCTTGCCCGCGCAGATCGCCCCAATCCGCTCCAGGACGGGGCCGAGCTGCCCGGTCGGGATGGTGCCGTCCATGCAGATGTAGTCGGAGATCCGCCCCGTTGCGCCGAACGCCGACTTGCGCCCCTTCCAGATCGCGGCCGATTCCGCTTCGGAGCGCGAGACCCGCACGCTGGTCGGGCGGTAATCCTGGGCGATCGCCTCGATGCGCGCGAGCATCGCGTCGCACTCGGCATCCGAGCCCTCGACCTCGATGATCAGCATCGCCTCCGCGTCGCGCGGGTAGCCGGCCTTGGCGAAATCCTCGGTGATCAGGATCGCCTCGCGGTCCATGTACTCGATCGCCACCGGGATGATGCCAGCCGCGATGATCGCCGCGACGCAATCGCCCGCGTCCTCCACCCGCCGGAAGCCGACGAGGACCGGGCGGGCGCCCTCCGCCGCGCGCAGGATCCGCACGGTCGCCTCGGTGACGATGCCGACCTGGCCCTCAGAGCCGCAGACGAGGCCGAGGAGGTCGTAGCCGGGGCTGTCGAGGTGGGCGCCGCCGATCTCGACCACGGTTCCGTCGTTCATCACCAGGGTGACGCCGAGCAGGTTGTTCGTGGTGACGCCGTATTTCAGGCAATGCGCGCCGCCGGAATTCATCGCGATGTTGCCCGCGATGGTGCAGGCAAGCTGGCTCGACGGATCCGGGGCGTAGAAGAAGCCCTCGTGGCTCACGGCGCCGGAGATCGCCAGGTTGGTGATGCCGCTCTGCACCCGCGCGGTGCGGTTGGCGTAGTCCAGGTCGAGCACGCGGGTCATCTTGCCGACGCCAAGGATGATCGCGTCCTCCTGCGCGATGGCGCCGCCCGCGAGCGAGGTGCCGGCGCCGCGCGGCACCACGCGGACCCCGTTGGCGTGGCAATAGGCCATCACGGCCGAGACCTCGGCGGTGGTGGAGGGCAGCACCACGGCGAGCGGCAGCTTGCGATAGGCGGTGAGCCCGTCGGTCTCGAAGGCACGGCGCTCGTCCTCGGTCGTCACCAGCGCCTCGGGCCCGACGAGGGGACGCAGACCGGCCAGGATCGATTCCCGCCGTGCCAGGATCTTCGGATCGGGTTCAGGAAAGCGGATCGACATCGGCCTCTCGCCTCGCGCGTTCATCCCCGGGGGCCATCGCGGCGCGGCGAGCCGGCCATGACGGCGGCGGCTTCAGCCTCCGCTCAGGTTCGATCCGCGAGGATCACCTGTGGAAGGAACGGGCCGCATCGAAGTCCATCCTAGCGGATCGGGAGAGCCGGCGCATCCACGTCGCGTTGCGCCGAGGTTCTCTGAAGATGAGCTGAGAAACGGAACCGCGACGCGGCGCGGATCTTCCTCTCCGCGGAGCAGCGCCAATCGCGAACCGGGTCGCAGTCTCGACCTGTTCTAAGGGCCGAAGCTCTGCCATAAGACCGGTGGCGTCCCCGCCCAATGGAGGAAAAACAGATGCGTCATATGATCCTCGGCGCCGCGCTCGCGCTGCTTCTGCCCGTCGCCGCTCATGCCGAGGGCGATGCCGCGGCCGGCGAGAAGGCCTTCGCGCCGTGCAAGGCGTGCCACAATTTTCAGAAGAACGGCGTCGGCCCCGACCTGAAGGGCGTCGTCGGGCGCAAGGCCGGCACCTACGAGGGCTACAGCTACTCCGCCGCCCTGAAGAATTCCGGCCTCACCTGGGACGAGGCGAACCTGCACGAGTGGATCAAGGATCCCAAGGCGAAGGTTCCGGGCACCAAGATGGTCTATCCGGGCCTCAAGGACGACAAGAAGCTCGACGACCTGATCGCCTACCTCAAGACCCAGTCCTGATCGGCATCCAGGCCGCAACCAAGCACGCCCGGTCCGGCCGTCCCCGCCCCGCGGGGGCGGCCTTTTCGTAAGGGCCGCCGACGCGCCTCAGGCAGCGCCCTTGTGCAGCCCCTCGCGCAGGGTGACGAGGTGGTCGAGCAGCGATTTGCGACCGTCGAGATCGAGCCCGGTCATCCCGCCGGCCTGACCCGGCACGCAGGCGAGCTGGTCGCGCAGGGCACGACCCTCGTCCGTGAGGAAGATGCTGACCTGCCGCTCGTCCACGCGGTCGCGCGACCGGCGCACCCGGCCCGAGGCTTCGAGGCGCTTGAGCAGCGGCGTCAGGGTGCCGGAATCGAGAAACAGCCGCGTCCCGATCTCCTTGACCGTGAGCCCTTCCTCCTCCCAGAGCACCAGAAGCACGAGATACTGTGGATAGGTGAGGTCGTGCTCGCCGAGCAGGACCCGGTAGGCCCGTCCGAAGGCGTGGGCCGCCGCGTAGACCGCGAAGCAGAGCTGATTGTCCAGACGCTGCGGATCTGCCGAATCGATCGGCCGCGTCGGCACATCGAGGTCCGGACCCCCGCCACGCGTCGACATCCGAGGCTTCGGGGAGGACTGGGCTGGCATCAATACACAACTCCTGTTCGGCAGCCCGCCCTTGCTGCGCGCACCTCATGTCGGAATGCAATATCGTAGCCATAACGCTGTGACGACACAATGTGCGTTGCGTCGCGCCGATGTCGATTGCGCACAATGTAGAAAGCCGGTATGACGCCGTTATCGATTGCGCGCAATCGATAACGCGGGGCGGCGGCCCGGCGCCGCGCGCGATCGACGCCCCTTCACCACAGGAGATCCCGATGCAGGCCCTCTACACCGCAAACGCCCATGCCACCGGCGGCCGTGAAGGTTCGGCGGCCACGACCGACGAGCGCCTGTCGGTCTCGCTCGCGACGCCGAAGGAGCTCGGCGGCAGCGGTGGCCCGGGCACGAACCCGGAGCAGCTCTTCGCGGCGGGCTATGCCGCCTGCTTCCTCGGGGCGATCAAGTTCGTCGCCGCCCAGGACAAGGTGAAGATCGCCGAGGATGCGAAGGTCGAGGCGACCGTCGGAATCGGCAAGCGCGACGACGGCACCGGTTTCGGGCTGACGGTGGCCCTCAAGGCGACGCTGCCCGGCATCGACCACGCCCAGGCCGAGGATCTCGTGCGCCGTGCCGACGTGGTCTGCCCGTACTCGCACGCCACCCGCGGCAACATCCGGGTCGACGTCTCGGCGGCCTGAAGCCCTCAGGGCGGCCCGGATTCCGGGCCGCGCATCCCGGCCTCACTCGTCCATCAGCGGGTGCAGGTCGCGGACCATGCTCTTCAGGCGCTCGTCGAGCACGTGGGTGTAGATCTGCGTGGTCGAGATGTCGGCATGGCCGAGCAGCTCCTGGACCACCCGCAGATCGGCCCCGTTCTGCAGGAGGTGGCTGGCGAAGGCGTGGCGGAGCACGTGCGGGCTGATGCGGTCGGCCCGGATGCCCGCCTCGGCCGCGGCGACCTTCAGGTCGCGAGCGAAGGCTTGGCGCGTGAGGTGCCCGCTCTCGCTGTCGGCCGGAAACAGCCAGGGCCCGTCGGCGGCGAGGCCCGCGAGATGGTCGCGCATGGCCGCGCGCGCGAGATCGGTGAGGGGCACGAGCCGCTCGCGACCGCCCTTGCCGCGAACGACGAGGTAGCGCTCCCGCGTGGTCGCCGCCCCGCGCGGCAGGCTGATCAGCTCGGAGACGCGCAGGCCCGTCGCGTAGAGCACCTCCAGCAGGCAGAGCATCCGCAGCGCCCGGGCGGCCTCGCCCGGCCGCTCCGCCCGTCCGACCCGGTCGCGTACCGTGGCCAGCAGGCGGTCCACCTCGGCGACGCCCAGGACCTTCGGCAGGGTGCGCCCGCGGCGCGGCCCCGCGACCGGGGCGCTCGGATCGCCCGTGCTCAAGCCTTCCGCGTACAGGAACTTGTGGAAGCCGCGCACGCAGGACAGCTTGCGGGCGGCCGAGGCCGCCGACAATCCGCTGGCCTCCAGCGCGACCAGATAGGCCCGCAGATCGCCGGCGCTGACGCCGCCGGTGTCGAGGCCCGCCGCACCGAGATGGGCGAGATACGCGTCGAGGTCGCGCCGATAGGCGGCGAGCGTGTTGGCGGCCGCCCCCCGCTCGGCCGCCAGCATGTCGAGATAGGCTGCGATCTCGGGCGCGGGCGGCGCGGAAGCCGGCCGGCGCGTCGATGGCGGCGTCACTTGCCGCCGGGCTGGAGCTTGGCGGGCGGAATCGTGACGCTCATCTCGCGAGGCGTCGGCTTCACGAAGGTCGCGAGCGCGAACATCCCCGCGAAGACGAGGCCGGCCAGGATGGCGAGCGTCGCGAAGAAACGGAACAGGGTCGGCACAGCGGATCAATCTCGGGCGTGCGGAGGCGGGAGGCGGACGGCTGATCTCCCAAGACGGGCCCCGGTTCCCGAAACGGGGGCCGGTTCCCGGAGCGGGCTTGGGGGTTGCATCACGCGCCTGCCGCGATGGCAAGGCCCGGGACGACACAGGTGCCGGTGGGCGGCCCGCAGCGGCCGTTCCCTGTGCCCGGCAAACGCGCTAAGACCCCAACTCCATGCGACGTTTCCTGCGATGACCGAGCCTGCCGAGACGGGCGGCGAACCGATCGAAGCACGCCTGCGCCGGGCCCTCGGGCCCCGGTCGATCGTGCTCGTCGGGCTGATGGGTGCGGGCAAGAGCACCGTCGGGCGGCGGCTGGCCGCGCGGCTCGGCCTACTGTTCAAAGATGCCGATATCGAGATCGAGGCCGCGGCCGGCCTGACCATCCCCGACATCTTCGCGATCTACGGCGAGCCGAGCTTTCGCGACGGCGAGGAGCGGGTGATCTCGCGCCTGCTGCGGGCCGGCCCCCTGGTGCTGGCGACCGGCGGGGGCGCCTTCATGCGCGAGACCACCCGGGCGCGCATCGCGGAATCCAGCGTCTCGGTCTGGCTCAAGGCCGAGCTCGACGTGCTGATGCGGCGGGTGCGCAAACGCGGCAACCGCCCGCTGCTCGAGACGGACGATCCGGAGGAGACGATGCGGGCGCTGATGGCGGCGCGCCATCCCGTCTATGCCGAGGCCGACGTCGAGGTTCTGTCCCGGGACGTGGCGCACGACCGCGTGGTTCAGGACGTCCTCGAGGCCATCGACGCCTACCTCACGCCGCCCGCCATCGCCGCCGCGCAGTAGCCCACAGCCATGACCCACCTGACCGTCCACGTGCCGCTCGATGCGGGCCGCGCCTACGACATCCTGATCGGCCGCGGGCTGATCGAGGCCGCGGGCCGGCAGGCCGCCGCCCTCGGCGCGCGGGCGGCCGGCATCGTCACCGACACCACGGTCGCCGCCCTCTACGGCGACCGCCTCGCCGCCAGCCTCGCGGCGGCCGGTCTGCGCACCGGACTGATCGCCGTGGCGCCCGGCGAGGGGTCCAAATCCTACGCGGGCTACGCCGAGGTCTGCGACGGGCTGCTCGGGCTGCGCATCGAGCGCGGCGACCTGGTGGTGGCGCTCGGCGGCGGCGTCGTCGGCGATCTCGCGGGCTTCGCGGCGGCCACGCTCCGACGCGGCGTGCGCTTCGTGCAGGTGCCGACGACGCTGCTCGCCCAGGTCGATTCCTCGGTGGGCGGCAAGACCGGCATCAACGCGCCGCTCGGCAAGAACCTGATCGGCGCCTTCCACCAGCCCCGGCTCGTGCTCGCCGACACGGCGAGCCTCGATACGCTCTCGGAGCGGGAGATGCGGGCGGGCTACGCCGAGGTGGCGAAGTACGGCCTGATCGCCGACGCGGACTTCTTCGACTGGTGCGAGGCCCATTGGCGCGGGATCTTCGCGGGCGGCCCGGAGCGCGACGAGGCGGTGGCGATCTGCTGTCGCGCCAAGGCCGGCGTCGTGGTGCGCGACGAGCGCGAGGACGGCGAGCGGGCCCTGCTCAATCTCGGCCACACCTTCGGGCATGCCCTGGAGCGCATCACCGGCTACAGCTCCGAGCGCCTCGTGCACGGGGAGGGCGTCGCCATCGGCCTCGCCCTGGCCTTCCGCTTCTCGGCACGCCTCGGGCTGTGCTCGGGACAGGAGGCGGGCCGCGTCGCCAACCATCTCGCGCTCGCGGGCCTGCCGACGCGGCTGTCCCAGGTGCCGGGCGGCAGCGGCGACGCCGAGGCGCTCCTCGACGCCATGGCGCAGGACAAGAAGGTGCGCGACGGCGCCCTGACCTTCATCCTCGCGCGCGGCATCGGACGCAGCTTCATCGCGCCGGGCATCGACCGGGAGGCGGTGCGGGCCTTCCTCAAGGAAGAATTGCGCGCGGCCTGAGAGCGTTAACCGCGCCGGAACCCGCGGCGCCCTAGGCTGCTGCCCGGATCGTCCGGGAAGCCCCCATGCCTGCGTCGCCTCTCCATGCCCTCGGCGCGGATCTGCGCGACCTCGTCACCAGCGACGCGCGGCTCTTCCGCCTCGCCCGGCTCGCCAGCCTGATCCTCGTGCCGCTCACCCTCGCCATCGTGGCGGTCGCGTTCGGGACCGGGCCTGAGCCGCGCCGCAACTGGCTCGGGGACATCCTCGGCAACGACTTCACGCAGGTCTGGGTCGTGGGGCAGAGCGCCCTGCGCGGCGCCGCCGCGGAGCCCTACGACCTGACGCGCCATCTCCAGAACCTGCGCGAGGCCTTCGGTCCGGATTGCCGCTTCGCCTGGCACTATCCGCCGGTCTTCCACCTCCCGGCGGCGGCGGTGGCGCTGCTGTCGCCGCAAGCGGGCTTCCTGGTCTGGGCGGCCGGTGGGCTCGCGCTGTTCGCGGCGGCGCTCCGGCTCATGGGCGGGACGCCCGCAATGCTGATCGGGTGCGCCCACCCGCTCGTCTTCTGCAACCTGACCTACGGCCAGAACGGCCTCTACACCGCCGGGCTGCTGACGCTGGGCGGGATGCTGTGCGACCGCCGGCCCTGGCTGGCCGGGATCTGCTTCGGCCTCGTCTGCTACAAGCCGCAACTGGCGGCGCTCGCGCCCTGCCTCCTGCTCGTCACCGGCCGCAGGGCGTGCCTCGCCGCCTGCCTCGCGACCATCGCGGGCCTCAGCCTCGCCGCGCTCGCGGCCTTCGGGACGGCACCGTGGATCGGCTTCCTCGGCACGCTCGGCGAGACCAACCGGATCATCCTGCAGAACGCGGCGGCCGGTCTCGACCTCAACGCCAGCGCCTTCGGGGCGGTGCGGCTCGCGGGCGGCGGCATGGCGGCGGCCTGGGCGTTCCAGATCGCCGTGAGCCTCGCCGTGCTCGCGCTGGCGTGGCGGGTCTGGGCCACCTGCCCGGATCACCGGCTGCGCGCGGCGACGCTGCTCGCCGCCGCACCGATGCTGTCGCCCTACGTCCCGGTCTACGATCTCGCCCCACTGGTGCCCGCCACCGCGCTCCTCGTCGTCGCGGCGGTCGGACGGGACGGCGCGGCCGGCGGCCTGCGCCCGCACGAGCGCTGGCTCCTCCTCGCGACGCCGGCCGCCGCGATGTTGCGGATCTGCATGGATGCCACCGGCATCCCGCTCGGATTGATCCTCGCGCTGGCGACCCTCGGCTGCGTCCTCGCCCGCGCCCTGCCGGGCGGTCTCGCGCGGCGCGCCCCGCAGGTCGCCTGACCGGCGCGATCAGACGCCCGCCGCGCGCCGCCACGCCACCGAGGCCGGTCCGCTGCCGAGATGGACGGCGCCCGAGACCACGATGCCGGCGCGGCTGCCGAGTTCGACCGATGCCTGGCGGCGGCGGCCGAACAGGCGGGTGACCACCCGGACCATGGTGGCCTCGGACGGATCGGCGATGATCGGGCGCCGGGACGTGCGCGCGTCGAGGGCCAGGAACTCCTCGACCGCGTCGCGCAACTCGGCGGGCTCGCGGATATGCGTCACGCTCGGGGCGACGTAGCCCTCGGGCCGGATGCCGAGAAGGCTTCCGGCCGGCACACCCTGCGCCCGGCGCGGCGCGGCGCCGGCGAGAGCCGCGCTCGGCCGCGCGGCCTCGACGCGCGGGCCGGCGGGCGGGCGGCCGGCCGGAGCCGAATCGGAGAGCCCGAGGGGCCGGTCGAGGCAGGCGAGGCGGGTCCGGATCGCGATGAGGATCTCGACGGCGCGGTCGTGGTCGATCAGGGCGGGTGCCTGCGGCCCGTTCGGCTGCCAGGTGGCGGCGTGATCGCGACCGACGAGCGGATAGGCGATCGCCAGCGGCACGACACCCCGGAGGACCGGATGGTCCCCGCACCCGTCCCAGGCGAGGGCGAAGGCGATCTGACGCCCGGCGGATTGGTGACGCGCCGCGGTCAGGAGGTAATCGGGATCGCTGAACGGATCGACGATGCCGTTGCGGGTCATCAGGGCGCGCCAGGCGGCTATGGCCTCGGCATCGACGGCGCGCGCCGGATGCAGCTCGACCCGCCACGCCTGGGCCGGAGGCGCGGCGACCGGGCGCTCGGTGGCGGCCGCCTGTTCCGAGAGGCCACCCTGGATCAGTGTGAACCGACGCGTCATCGTTTCGTTACCGCTCCCCGACAGGTCCGTCCCGATCCGGGACGACGGCGCCCCCTCGGCGCGTCCTGCGGCGAGGCCGCTTCAAGGACGATGCCGGATCGCGAGGATCGGGGAGGCGGGCCGGGCACGGCATCCGCCCGGAGGACGGGCGGCCGGTCGTCGACCGCAGCGCCGCGTCGCCAGGGATGCGGCCGCCCGGACGCTCGACGCGCCGAGGGAGCGGGTTTGCGGGGCGGTTCGGGGCGGAGGACAAGGCGCCGCAGCGGGTCCGGCTCCGATCCGGGCGCCGCCGAGGGAAATTGGCGCGGTCGGCGGACTCGATCCGCGGGGGCAACGGCCCAGCGGCGACAGGGTCAGATCCGCCCGACCACCGGCCGTTCGGGGTGCCTGGGCGGGGTCGGGGCCGGCGCGGTCGCCCGTGACCCGGGGCTCCCGTGTCGGGCGGACGAACCCGGCCTCAGAGATAATGCCGGAAGACGACGCGGCTCTGCGAGGCGCCGGCGAACAGGGCGCTGAACTCGGCGGCCCCGCGCCAGGCCGTCAGCACGCCCGCAAGGATCAGGCAGACGGAGAGCAGCAGCGGGTTCGCCAGCGGAACGACGATCAGGCCGGCCGCGGCCAGCAGGGCCGAAAGGGTCCGGAACGGGTGTGCGAGCGTCATGGGGCGCCTCCGCGCTGCGATCGACCCGAACCCTGAGGCTCGACGGTTTCGCCCATGTTTCGTGCCCTGGCCCGGCGCGGAGGGGCGTGCGGGGGCGCACATGCGGGCCCTAGCCCCCGCTCTTCAGAGGCCGAGGCGTCCCACCGCGGGCAGTTTCAGGGCCGGGCGGCGCAGGTCGAAGCCGGCCACCGCGCCCAGGATGTTCAGCTCGACGCCCTCGACCCAGCCGACGGTCAGCCCGACATAGCCGCCGAGATTGATCCGGATCCCGGTGCCCGACGGCGTGGTGCCGTACCAGCGCCCGTCATACGGAAAGTCCTTGCCGATCGCGGTCGCCGGAAGGGTCGCGCGCATCTCCGGCACCGCCGCCATCACCGCCGCCACGAAGGTGTTCGAGTTCGGCCCCGGCCAGACGCTGTAATCGCCGGGCGCCGCGTAGCGGTAGCTCGCGATCACCCTTCGGATCCGCGGGATCAGGGGCGCGGCCTCGGCTCCGTCGGCGCTGAACACGGTCTCGGGCAGGCTGCCGAACCAGCGCCCGTCCGGGACGAAGCGGTCGGTCCAGATCGGGTTGCCCCAGGCGGTGTAGTCGAAGCGGCTGTAGGAGCGGGCGCCGGCCTCCTTCACCACGATCCAGCTGTGGGTCGCCAGGATCCCGCGCCAGCTGACGGTCCGCGCCGAGAAGATCCGGACCACGGCGGCCTCGTGCTGCCTCGGATCGGGGAGCAGCCCGGCGCTCGACCGATCCGCCGAGCGCCAGTCGCCGCGGGCGCGGGCCGCGTAGAGCAGGGCCGAGACGGCGATGGGTGCGAGATAGACGAGCAGGAGCGCGAGGATGACGAGTCTGAGCACGCGACGAAGGGATTGTCGGGGAGGGCCAGCCCGATATGGTCGATTGTGGGCCAGGCTTCCAGGGGCGCCGGCCCGCGTCGAAACGGCCCCCAGGCCAAGCCCGGATCATCGCTTCGGCAGGTGGATCCGGACTTTGCGCGCGTTGCGCAGGCTCGGCTGACCGAGATCCCGACCCGATCGATCAGGCCCGGATGTCGAGGCGCTGGCCCTGGCCCGGAGGGGCCGCGGGCACGCTCTGCGCCACGAGGTCGGCAACCGCGCGATCGGCGGCGATCTGCTGGCGCGCGACGGCGACGCCGATCTGCTGGGAGACGGCGGCGCCCGTCATCTGGACGGCGGTGGCGAGGGTCGCGGACATGCTGGAGCCTCGCAGCCGCGGATGAATCCCCGGTTACGCCGATCGCGCGGAATCGCGCGATCGGACGCAGTGGCGGTTCAGGCCGGTTTGCGCTCGCCGTCGTGGCGCAGTTCCGGAAAGTCCGTCTGCGCGAAGCTCCGGCCGCGATAGGGATCGTCAATCCGGCCGTCATGCTCCAGGCGGCGGAGCTGGACCCGGCGGATCTTGCCCGAGATGGTCTTGGGCAGCTCGGTCACGAACTCCACGCCGCGCAGGCGCTTGAAGGTGGCGAGCCGCGCATTGGTGAAGCGGAAGATGTCGAGGGCGGTCTCCGGGCTCGGCTCATACCCGGCGACCAGGGAGACGTAGGCCTTCGGCACGGTGTGGCGGATGGCGTCCGGCGCCGGGATCACCGCCGCCTCGGCGATGGCGGGGTGCTCGATCAGCACGCTCTCCAGCTCGAACGGGCTGATCCGGTAGCCCGAGGACTTGAACACGTCGTCGGCCCGCCCGACGAAGGTGAGGCGGCCGTCGGGGTCGACGAAGGCCACGTCGCCGCTGCGGTAGAGCGCGCCGTCGGCGCCCGAGAGGCGGCCGGTGCCGTCGTCGTAGCCCTGCATCAGCCCGGCCGGGCGCTCGCCGTCGAGGCGCAGGCAGACCTCGCCCTCGGTGGCCGGGTTGCCGTCGGGATCGAGCACCGCGATCGGGTAGCCCGGCAGCGGCCGCCCCATCGAGCCCGGCTGCACGGCCTCGCCGGGGCTGTTGGCCACCAGCGCGGTCGTCTCGGTCTGGCCGTAGCCGTCGCGGATGGTGACGCCCCAGGCGGCGGCGACCCGGTCGATCACTTCGGGATTGAGCGGCTCGCCCGCCGCGCAGACCTCGCGCAGCGCGAGGTCGTAGGCGCCGAGGTCCTCCTGGATCACCAGCCGCCAGACGGTCGGCGGGGCGCAGAGGGTGGTCACGCCGCAGCGCTGGATCACGCCGAGCAGCGCCGCGGCGCTGAACGGCGCCTGATTGACCACGAAGATGGTGGCCCCCGCGTTCCAGGGCGCGAAGAACGAGCTCCAGGCGTGCTTGGCCCAGCCGGGCGAGGAGACGTTGCAGTGGATGTCGCCGGGCTTGAGCCCCAGCCAGTACATGGTCGAGAGGGCGCCGACCGGATAGGAGCGGTGGCTGTGGCGCACCAGCTTCGGCTTCGCGGTGGTGCCGGAGGTGAAATAGAGGAGCAGCGGGTCGTCGGCCGCGGTCGCCGCATCCGGCGCGAACGCCTCGCTCGCCGCGAAGGCCTCGTCGTAGGCCCGCCAGCCGGCCGCCGCCGGCCCCGTGACGACGCGGACGATCCCGTCGGTGGCGAGCCCCTCGAAGCGGGCGATCTGCTCGGGCCCCGCCACGATGAGGCGGGGGCGCCCGCGCTCGAGCCGGTCGGCGAGCTCGTCGCCGGTGAGCAGCGTGGTCGCGGGGATCACCACGGCCCCGAGCTTCATCGCCGCCAGCATGGTCTCCCACAGGGCCGGGACGTTGCCGAGGAGCAGGAGCAGATGATCGCCGCGGGCGAGCCCCAGGCTCCGCAGGTGGTTGGCGACCTGATTCGAGCGCCGGCTCAGCTCGGAGAAGCTCAGCCGGGTCTCGGCGCCGGTGCCCGCCTCGACGATCCAGAGCGCGGTGCGGTCGCGGCTCTCGGGCGCGGCGGCGAGGTCGGCGTCGAACCAGTCGAGCGCCCAGTTGAACGGCACCGGATCGGGCCAGCGGAAGGCCGACACCGCCGCCGCGTGGTCGCTGCGGTGCGCGAGCAGCAGGTCGCGGGCCTCGCGGAAACTCGGCATCGGCGTCTCTCCCAACCCTTCTTCCTCCGTCCCCTCTGCGGGGGCGCGGCGGGCGATCTCATACCCTGCGTCGCGGCTGTCGAGCGAGGCCGGACTCAGCCGTTCCGGAACACGGGCGGCCGTTTCTCGACGAAGGCGGCCATGCCCTCCTTCTGGTCCTCGGTGGCGAACATGGCGTGGAAGACCCGGCGCTCGAAGCGCACGCCCTCGGTGAGGGTGGTCTCGTAGGACCGGTTCACCGCCTCCTTGGTCATCATGGCGATGGGCAACGACATCGACGCGATGGTCTCGGCCGTCCTGAGGGCCTCGTCGAGGAGACCGTCGGCCGGGATCACCCGCGCAACGAGGCCGGCGCGCTCGGCCTCGGCGGCGTCCATAGTGCGACCGGTCAGGCACATCTCCATCGCCTTCGACTTGCCGACGAAGCGGGTGAGGCGCTGGCTGCCGCCGATGCCCGGCATCACCCCGAGCTTGATCTCGGGCTGGCCGAACATGGCGGTGTCGGCGGCGAGGATGAAGTCGCACATCATGGCGAGCTCGCAGCCGCCGCCCAGCGCGTAGCCCGCCACGGCGGCGACGATCGGCGTCCGCACGGCCGTGAAGCGCTCCCAATCGGCGAAGCGGTCGCCCGCATACATCTCGGCGTAGGTCGCCGACTGCATCTCCTTGATGTCGGCGCCCGCCGCGAAGGCCCGGGCCGAGCCGGTGATCACGATGCAGCCGATCTGCGGGTCGGCATCGGCCTCCACCGCCGCCGCGATCAGCTCGGCGGTGAGCTGCCGGTTGATCGCGTTCAGGGCCTTGGGACGGTTCAGGGTGATGAGCCGGACGCGTCCGCGCGTCTCGGTGAGGATCGTCTCGGTGTCCATCAGGCCGCGTCTCCGCTCTCGCGCCCGCGCAGCATACGGATGATGCCGGAAAAGTCCTCTCCGCCGTGCCCGAGGGCGTCGAACAGGGCGTAGAGCTGCGCGGCCTCCGCGCCGAGCGGCGTCGTCGCGCCCGAGGCCGCCGCCGCGGCCTGGGCGAGGCGCAGGTCCTTCAGCATCAGGGCGGCGGCGAAGCCCGGGCGGTAATCGGCGTTGGCGGGCGAGGTCGGCACCGGGCCCGGCACCGGGCAGTAGGTCGTCAGCGACCAGCACTGGCCGGAGGAGACCGAGGCGACGTCGTAGAGCGCCTGCCGGGTCAGGCCGAGCTTCTCGCCGAGGGCGAAGGCCTCGCAGACGCCGATCATCGAGATGCCGAGGATCATGTTGTTGCAGATCTTGGCGGCCTGGCCGGCGCCCGCCTGCCCGCAATGGAACACCGACTTGCCCATCGCCTTGAGGATCGGCTCCGCCCGGGCGAAGGCCGCCTCGGCGCCGCCCGCCATGAAGGTGAGCGTGCCGGCCTTGGCACCCCCGGTGCCGCCGGAGACCGGCGCGTCGATCGCCGGGCAGCCCCGCGCCTCGGCGAGCGCGTGGGCGCGGCGCGCGCTCTCGACGTCGACGGTGGAGGAATCGATCAGGAGGGTGCCGGCGGGAACGGCTTCGGCGACCTGGGTCCAGACCTCGACGACGTGGCGCCCGGCCGGCAGCATGGTGATCACCACGTCGGCGCCCTCGGCCGCGGCGAGGGCCGAGTCCGCCACCGTCACGCCCGCCTCGCGCGCCGCGTCGAGGGAGGCGGGCACGAGGTCGAAGCCCCGGACCGCGTGCCCGGCCTTGACGAGGTTGGCCGCCATGGGCCCGCCCATGTTGCCGAGCCCGATGAATCCGATGGTCTGCGCCATGTGGCTTCTCCCCTGTCGCGCCGGGCCCTCACGGGGCCCGGTCCTGGTCTCGCTCGACGCCCCGGCGCGTCGCGATGGCTCACGCAAAGACGGGCTCGGCCCGGCGCTCGAGCCAGCGCGCGATGCGGGCCGGATCGACCGCATTCAGCGTGGCCGGCGACCAGCGCGGCTGGCGGTCCTTGTCGATCACCGCGGCACGCACGCCCTCGCGGAAATCGCCCTCGGCGAGCACGGCGAGCGAGGCGTGGAACTCGCGCTCCAGGCAGGTCTCGAGATCCGGCGCCGTGCGGCCGAGCCGCAGCAGGCAGAGGGTGAGGACGAGGCTGGCGGGCGCCTTCTCGCGGAGCGTCGCCGCGGTGCGGGCGGCGAAGTCCGAGCCGTCCGCGTCGAGCGCGGCCAGGATCTCCTCCACCATGTCGAAGCCGAAGCAGCGGTCGATCACCCCGCGGTCCCGGACGAGGGAGGCGGGGCCCGGCGCCTGCGCCAGCGCCTGGATCGCCACGGCGACGTCGTCGGAATCGGCGCCGGGCTCGAGGCCCTCCAGCGCCTCGGCCAGGCGGGGGAGGGCCGCGACCGGCACGAGGCTGTCGGCGAAGCCCGCGTAGAGCGCGTCGGCCGCGTCCATCGGCGCGCCGGTCAGCCCCAGATAGGTCCCGGTCTCGCCGGGGGCCCGCGGCAAGAGCCACGTTGCCCCGACATCCGGCAGGTAGCCGATGCCGGTCTCCGGCATGGCGACGCGGGAGCGCTCGGTGACGACGCGGTGGCGGGCATGGCCGGCGAGGCCGACGCCGCCCCCCATGGTGATGCCGTCCATCACCGCCACGACCGGCTTCCCGAACCGGGCGATGCGGGCGTCGAGGCGGTACTCGTCGCGCCAGAAGGTCTCGGCGAAGCCGGTGCCCGTGCTCTCGTAGAGCGAGCGCACGTCGCCGCCCGCGCAGAAGCCGCGCTCGCCCTCGCCGCTGAGCATCACGACGGCGATCGCCGGGTCGGCGGCGAAACGGTCGAGCGCGGCGTCGATGGCGCCGACCATGCCGTGCGTGAGGGCGTTGAGGGCCTTCGGACGGTCGAGGCGGATGCGTCCCAGGCCCCCCCGGGACTCGACGCGGATCTCGCCGCCTGCTTCGGGGCCGGCCATCAGCGCTCCCCGATGAGCTGCCGGGCGATGATCACCCGCATGATCTCGTTGGTGCCTTCGAGGATCTGGTGCACGCGCAGGTCGCGGACGATCTTCTCGATGCCGTACTCGGCGAGGTAGCCGTAGCCGCCGTGGAGCTGGAGCGCGTCGTTCGCCACCCGGAAGGCGGCATCGGTGACGTGGCGCTTGGCCATGGCGCAGAGTGTGGTGGCCTCCGGCGCCTTGGCGTCGAGCGCGCTCGCGGCGTGGCGCAGGAAGGCGCGAGCCACCTCGAGTTCCGTGCCCATGTCGGCCACGCGGAATTGCAGCGCCTGGAAGTCGGTGAGCACCCGCCCGAAGGCGCGCCGGTCGCGCATGTAGGCGAGCGTGCGGTCCAGGGCGTTCTGGGCGCCGCCGAGCGCGCAGGCCGCGATGTTGAGGCGCCCGCCGTCGAGCCCGGCCATCGCGATGCGGAAGCCCTGGCCCTCGGCGCCGATCCGGTTGGCGACGGGCACGCGCACGCCGTCGAAGCGCACCGCCCGGGTGGGCTGGGCGTTCCAGCCCATCTTGCGCTCGTTGGCGCCGAAGGAGAGACCGGGCGCGTCCTTCTCCACCAGCACCGCCGAGATGCCGTCGGGACCGGGACCGCCGGTGCGGACCATGCAGAGATAGAGGTCGCTTGCGCCCGCGCCCGAGATGAACTGCTTCTCGCCGGTGAGGACGTAATGGTCGCCGTCGCGCTCGGCGCGGGTGCGGAGCGCCGCCGCGTCGGAGCCCGAGCCGGGCTCGGTCAGGCAGTAGCTCGCGATCCGGTCCATCGTGGCGAGGCCCGGCAGCCAGGTCCGCCGCTGCGCGTCGCTGCCGAAGCGGTCGACGATCCAGGCGGTGAGATTGTGGATCGACAGGAAGGCCGCGACGGTGGGGCAGCCCTCGGCCAACGCCTCGAAGATGATGGCCGCGTCGACGCGGCTGAGCCCGGATCCGCCGACATCCTCCCCGACGGTGATCGCCGCCATGCCGAGCCCGGCCGCCGCCCGCAGGGTCTCGACCGGGAAGTGCTTGCGCTCGTCCCAGTCGAGGGCGTGCGGCGCGATGTGCTCGGCCGCGAAGCCCGCGGCCATCTCGCGGATGGCGGCCTGATCCTCGTTGAGTCCGAAGCGCATGGCGTGTCCTTCCGGTCTTTCTGGCCGCGGTCGCGCCCGCCATTCCTCTCACCGCTTGCGGGGAGAGGCCTGCCTGCACCCCGTCGTGCAGGCAGGAAGCGTAGGCGCAGCCGAAGCGGCGGTGAGGGGGCGCAAACGAGTCAGGCTCCTCCGTTCGCGCCCCCTCACCCGCGGCTGCCGCCTCGCCGCGCTCCCCGACGAGGGGGAGACGCGGCCCTCTCCCCGCAAGCGGGGAGAGGGGATAGCCCGCGCCCGCGATGTGTGGGTACTGCGGCCCGCAGAGGGGGAAAGAGCAGAGTTCGGCAGATCTCTGCGCGGACCGCGATCCCGCCCTACCGCATCGTCGGGATCGAGAACTCCGCGCCGCTCTTGATGCCCGAGGGCCAGCGCTGGGTCACGGTCTTGGTCTTGGTGTAGAAGCGGATCGAGTCCGGCCCGTGCTGGTTGAGGTCGCCGAAGCCCGAGCGCTTCCAGCCGCCGAAGGTGTGGTAGGCGATCGGAACCGGGATCGGCACGTTGACGCCGACCATGCCGACATTGACCCGCGCGGTGAAGTCCCGCGCCGCATCGCCGTCCTGGGTGAAGATGGCGACGCCGTTGCCGTACTGGTGGGTCGAGGGCAGGGCCAGCGCCTCCTCGTAGTCCTTGGCCCGCACCACCGAGAGCACGGGGCCGAAGATCTCGTCCTTGTAGATCGACATCTCGGGCGTCACCCGGTCGAACAGCGATCCGCCGAGGTAGAAGCCGTTCTCGTAGCCCTGAAGCGAGAAGCCGCGGCCGTCGACGGCGAGCTCAGCGCCCTCGCGGATCCCCGTCTCGATGTAGCCCTTCACCCGCTCCACCGCCTCGCGGGTGACGAGGGGGCCGTAATCGGCCGAGCCGTCGTGCGACGGGCCGATCTTGAGGGATTCGACGCGCGGGATCAGCCGCTCCATCAGCCGGTCCGCCGTGCCCTCGCCGACGGGCACCGCCACCGAGATCGCCATGCAGCGCTCGCCCGCCGAGCCGTAGCCCGCGCCGATCAGGGCATCGACCGCCTGACCCATGTCGGCGTCGGGCATCACGATCATGTGGTTCTTGGCGCCGCCGAAGCACTGGGCGCGCTTCCCCGTCTGGGCGGAGCGCACGTAGATGTACTCGGCGATCTGCGAGGAGCCGACGAAGCCGACCGCCCGGATGTCGTCGTCGTCCAGGATGGCGTCGACCGCCTCCTTGTCGCCGTTGACCACGTTGAGGATGCCCGGCGGCAGGCCGGCTTCGAGGAACAGCTCGGCGATGCGCATGGGCACGCCCGGATCGCGCTCGGACGGCTTCAGGATGAAGGCGTTGCCGCAGGCGATGGCCGGCGCGCATTTCCAGAGCGGGATCATCGCCGGGAAGTTGAAGGGCGTGATGCCCGCCACCACGCCGAGCGGCTGGCGCAGGGAATAGACGTCGATGCCGGGCCCCGCGCCCTCGGTGTACTCGCCCTTCAGGAGGTGCGGGATGCCGCAGGCGAATTCCACCACCTCGACGCCGCGCTGGATGTCGCCCTTGGCGTCCGGCACGGTCTTGCCGTGCTCGGAGGCGAGCAGCTCGGCCAGCGGCTGCATCTCGCCGCGGATCAGCTCGAGGAAGCGCATCATGACGCGGGCGCGCTTCTGCGGGTTCTGCGCCGCCCAGGCCGGCTGCGCGTCGCGGGCGTTCTCCACGGCCGCGCGCACTTCCGCTCGGCTCGCCAGCGCCACCCGGCCCTGGACCTCGCCGGTGGAGGGATGGAACACGTCGGCGAAGCGTCCGCTCTCGCCCGCGACGGTCTTGCCGCCGATGAAATGTCCGATGGTGCGCATGCGGCGCCTCCTGTCCGTTTCCTCGTGATTTTGGCGGGACCCTAGCGGCCCGCGTCTGCACGATAAAGTTGGACGGGCTCGCAGCCGTTGTGCATGGATGCACAATGTCACGGTGGCCGAGCAACCGCGGCGGCGCCCGGAGCAGGGCGGGCCGCAACTGGGACGACCTGCGCTTCTTCCTGGCGGTGGCGCGCACCGGCACGCTCACGGCCGCGGCCGAGCTGACCGGAACGGAGCACACCACCGTCGCCCGCCGGATCCAGGCGCTGGAGCAGGGCCTCGACCGCAGCCTGTTCCACCGGAGCAACCTCGGCTACGCGCTGACCGAGGCGGGGGAGGGGCTGCTCGCCGCGGCGGAGGCGATGGAGAGCGCGTTTCTCGGCGCCCACCTGCGCGCCGAGGATGGGGCCCGCCCGCTCTCCGGCACGGTGCGGATCGGCGCGCCGGACGGGTTCGGCAGCGTCTTCCTGGCCCCGCGGGTGCACCGGCTCGGCCGGCTGCATCCGGGCCTGCAGATCGAGATCATGGCGACCGCCCGGATCTTCAGCCTGTCGAAGCGCGAGGCCGACCTCGTCATCAGCCTGTCGAGCCCGCAGCAGGCGCGGGTGGTGGCGCGGCGCCTCACGGATTACCGGCTCTTCGTCTACGCCGCGCCGGCCTATCTCGCCGAGGCCGAGCCGATCCGCAGCGCCGCCGACCTGCGGCGCCACCCCTTCGTCGGCTATATCGAGGACATGCTGTTCGCGCGGGAGCTGAACTATCTCAGCGTGATCGGCCCCGAGACCCAGGCTCGCATCCGGAGCACGAACCTCCTGGCGCAGGTCCACGCGACCCTGGCGGGCGCCGGCCCCTGCATCCTCCCGGCCTTCATCGCCGCCGCCTATCCGGCCCTGGTGCCGGTCCTGCCCGAACAGGTCTCGCTGAGGCGGGCCTTCCACATGCACATCCACGAGGACCACCGCGACGCGGCCGAGATCCGCGCCGTCGCAGCCTTCATCGCCCGCGAGGTCGCCGAGTCGCGGGCCCTGTTCCAGGGCGGGCAGCCAGCGGGCGAGGGGGAGACCGGCGCGCCGCTGGCCGCCGGCAGATCCTGAGGCCCCGGAGCGGCGAAGAGAGGACCGCGGAGAACTCGAGGCGCGTCCTGACAGGCCGGACCCGGATCGCCCCGATCGAGCCGGGCCCGCCCCACCCGGATGACGGCCGGACCGAAAGACATCCGCCCGCTCCGTTCGCCGCTCCGATGCGACCGGACGCCTGCGCCCATCGGCTGGCGGATCGCCGCCGCCGAGACCGTCGGGGCCGTCGCCGACAAGTCCTCACGGGACCGGTCGGGATCGAGCCTCCGCCCGTGCCGGCCGAGCAAGGAGGGGCTCCGCTCCGCGACGAGCCCGCCGCGCGTTTTCAGCCGCGACCGCGACCGGCCTGTCGGGTTAGTCTGGCGGGGACCGGACATTCTGACGGACAATTATCATGATCGCCTCCATCGCCCTGCCACGCCTGATGCGGATCGGCGCCGGCGCCTCCGGCCTTCTGGCCGAGGTCCTGGCGCAGCTCGGCCTGTCGCGGCCCTTCATCGTCACCGACCCGTTCCTCGCCGGCAGCGGACGGGTTCAGGCCCTGACGGACGGGCTCGCCGCGGCGGGCATCGCGTCCGCCGTCTTCAGCGAGACCGTGCCCGACCCCACCGTCGCCGCGGTCGAGGCGGCGCTCGCCGCGCTCCGGGGGGGCGAGCACGATTGCGTCGTGGGCTTCGGCGGCGGCAGCCCGATGGACACCGCCAAGGCGGTCGCGGTGCTCGCCCGGCACGGGGGCCCGATGGCGCGCTACAAGGCGCCCCACCTCCAGGACGAGGCCGGGCTGCCGATCCTCGCCATCCCCACCACCGCGGGCACCGGCTCGGAAGCCACCCGCTTCACCATCGTCACCGACGAGGCCAGCGACGAGAAGATGCTCTGCATCGGGCTCGCCTATCTGCCGGTGGCGGCGCTCGTGGATTACGAGCTGACGCTGAGCAAGCCGCGCCGTCTCACCGCCGATACCGGCATCGATGCCCTGACCCACGCGATCGAGGCCTACGTCTCGAAGCGCGCGAATCCGTTCTCGGACGGGCTGGCGCTCTCGGCGATGCGGCTGATCGCGCCGAATCTGCGCCGGGTCTGGTCGGATCCCGGCGACCGGCCGGCCCGCGAGGCGATGATGATCGGCGCGACCCAGGCCGGCATCGCCTTCTCGAACAGCTCCGTCGCCCTGGTGCACGGCATGAGCCGGCCGATCGGCGCGCATTTCCACGTCGCCCACGGGCTCTCGAACGCGATGCTGCTGCCGGCGGTGACGGCGTTCTCGGCGCCCGCCGCGGAGCAGCGCTACGCCGCCTGCGCCCGCGCCATGGGCGTGGCGGGGGAGGGCGATGCCGACGGGACGGCGGTGGCGCGGCTGATCGAGGCGCTGCGCGGCTTCAACGCCGATCTCGAGGTGCCGGGACCCGGCCGTTACGGGCTCGATGCGGCGCGCTGGACCGAACTGATCCCCCTGATGGCGCGGCAGGCCCTGGCCTCGGGCTCGCCCGGCAACAATCCCCGCGTGCCCGAGGCCGCGGAGATCGAGGCGCTGTACCGGGAGGTCTGGAACGCCTGAGAAACGACCGGCGCGGCACGCGCCGCGCCGGCCGTGGACGCGTCAGCGCGAGGCGATCAGCGGGCAGCCGCTCTCCTCGGGCTTGGCATAGGCATCGGCCCCCGGGATCGTCGCGAGCAGCTTGTAGAGGTCCCACTCGCCCTTCGAATCGGCGGGCTTCTTCACCTCGAAGAGGTACATGTCGTGGACCATGCGCCCGTTCGGCAGCACCTTGCCGCCGCGGGCGAAGATGTCGTCCACCGGCAGGGAATGCAGCTTGTCGTTGACGGCGTCGGTCTCGTCGGTGCCCGCCGCCTTGACCGCCTTGAGATATTGCAGGACCGCGGAGTAGGTGCCGGTGTGGATCATGTTGGGCATCTTGCCGGTGCGCTTCATGAAGCGCTGGCCGAAGGCCCGGGTCTCGTCGTTGAGATCCCAGTACCAGCCCTCCGTCAGCGTCAGGCCCTGCGCCACCTTCAGGCCGAGGCCGTGCACCTCGGCCAGGGTGAAGAGCAGGGCGGCGAGGCGCTGGCCGCCCTCGACGATGCCGTACTCGGCCGATTGCTTGATCGCGTTCGCCGTATCGAGGCCGGCATTGGCGAGGCCGATCACCTTGGCGCCGGAACCCTGCGCCTGGAGCAGGAACGAGGAATAATCCTGCGCCGCCAGCGGGTGTCGCACGCTGCCGACGATCTTGCCGCCCTTCGAGGTGACGTAGCGGGTGACCTCGGCCTCGAGGGAATGGCCGAAGGCGTAGTCGGCCGTCAGCATGAACCAGGTGTTGCCGCCCTGCTGCACCAGGGCGCCGCCGGTCCCCACCGCCAGCGCGCGGGTGTCGTAGGCCCAGTGGTAGCCGTAGGGCGTGCAGAGCTTGCCCGTGAGGTCGCTGGTGGCGGCCCCGGTGGTGATCGTGATCTTCTTCTTCTCCTTCGAGAGGCCCTGAACGGCGAGCGCCACCGAGGAGGTCGTCAGCTCCATGATCGCATCGACCTTGTCGCGGTCGTACCATTGGCGCGCGATGCCGGAGGCGATGTCGGGCTTGTTCTGGTGGTCGGCGGAGACGATCTCGATCGGCGCGCCGTTCACGGTCCCGCCGAAATCCTCGACCGCCATGCGGGCCGCCTCGATGGAGGAGCGGCCGCCGAACTCGGCATAGACGCCGGACTGGTCGTTGAGGATGCCGATCCGGACGGCCCCGTCGGAGATCTCGCCGGCGGCGGCGGGCCCGGCGAGAACGGCCGTTCCGGCGAGCGCTCCGGCTGTGACGAGGCCGGCCCAAAGGGCCGCTCCCCTGCGTGGCTTGGTCATGCGTTCCATCCCGTGAGTCGTGTTCTTGCGGCCCTTCGGGCCGAGGCCGACCGTATGCCGAGCGCGGGCCCGAGCGCTACGGGCGGTCGAGACAGGCGAGGCCGATTGAAGGGCGGCGCGTTGCCGCCGGGATCGCGGCACGCGCGGGGGGTGGAGCGCACGAGGCGCGCGCCCTCACGGCCAAGGACCGGTGCGCGTCCGTGCGCGCGCCCTCGCCCGAACCTTGCGTTTCGCCGGCCGATCCGGGAAAAGCCCGGTGTCCCGGAAGCTGCGCCTTGGCCGCCGGGCCGGAATGCCCGGCCTGCGGATCCAGGGCGAGGAAAGACGATCCCATGCTCGATTACGCACAGGCACGCCGCCTCATGGTCGATTGCCAGCTGCGGACCTTCGACGTGAACGACAACGCCGTCCTCGACGCCTTCGACAGCGTCCCGCGCGAGCGCTTCGTTCCGCCGGGGCGGGAGGCCTTCGCGTATATCGACCAGAGCCTGCGGATCGGCGGCACGCCCGACGACGTGCGCGCGATGGCGGCCCCGATGGTGCTGGCGCGCATGATCCAGGCGCTCGTCCTCAAGCCCGGCGACCGCGTTCTCGACGTCGGCACCGGCTACGGCTACGCGGCGGCCCTGATGGCCCGGCTCGGCGCCCGCGTCACGGCGCTCGAGTCGGTGCCCGCGCTGGCCGCGGAGGCCCGGACCCGCCTTGAGGACCGGGCGGAGGTCGTCGAGGGTCCGCTCGAACGCGGCTGCCCCGACCGCGCGCCCTTCGACGCGATCCTGATCAACGGGCGGGTCGAGCTGCGCCCGCAGGCTCTCCTCGACCAGCTCGCCGATGGCGGCCGCCTCGTCTGCGTGCTCGGTCAGGACCGGGCGGCGAAGACCACGGTCTATGTCCGGGCGGGCGACGCCTTCGGAGCCCGCCCGCTGTTCGACGCGGCGCTGCCCGGCCTCTCCGCCTTCGCCGCCGCACCCGGCTTCGCGTTCTAGGGCGCGTTCCGCCGGGTACGGAGGCCGGTCCGGGCAGGGCGCAACGGCAGACCCGGGACGGCCCTCCGGTCCGGGACGCCACCGGGCGCCCCGGCAATCCAGAGCCGAGTGATCTGCACACCCATACAAGCAGGGCGGGAGCGGTTCGTGCCGCCCCGGACCTGCTGCCGCGCCCCTCCGGCGGGGGCCGGACTGTCGCCTTTATGCGCCACCCGCACAGGATTCGATGAATCGAGCCCAGGTCGGACGTCCGAAACGGCAACGTTTCGGCTAAGGTCGAGCCAGGGCGGGCTTGATCGGATGGGTGCGTCGTGGCGTGCCGGGGCCGTCGCAAGACGGCTGTCCGACCAATCGAGAAACCGCAAGGGCTGATCGACGTGAGAAGACGCACACCTGAGACGCGTTCTGCGTTCCGGCTGGCCGGGCTCGCGGTCACCGCCGGGCTCTCGGCGGGGCTGGCCCTCGCCGGACCGGCCGCCGCGGAGACGCTGGAGAGCGCCCTCGCCAAGGCCTATGGCGGAAACCCGCAGCTGAACTCCACCCGCGCCCAGACCCGGGTGCAGGACGAGAACGTGGCGATCGCGCAGTCGGGCTACCGTCCGACGGCGGCGATCAACGTCACCGCCGGGTCGAGCTACTTCCAGGGCCGGCTGCAGGGGGTGAACGTCCGGGGATTGAACACCAACCCGGTCAACGCCGGCCTGACCGTCAGCCAGAACATCTTCAACGGCTTCCAGACCGACAACCGGGTCCGCTCGGCCGAATCGACGGTCTACGGCCAGCGCGAGACCCTGCGCGCCATCGAGATGAACGTCCTGTACAGCGCCGCCCAGGCCTACATGAACGTTCTGAGCAACACGGCGAACCTCGAGCTGAACCGCAACAACGTCGAGGTCCTGGAAGAGCAGCTGCGCCAGACGCGGGACCGCTTCAACGTCGGCGAGGTCACCCGCACCGACGTCGCCCAGGCCGAGGCCCGCCTCGCGCTCGCCCGCTCGCAGGTGAGCACCGCGGAATCGGCCCTGCGCACCAGCATCGGCACCTACCGGCAGGTGGTCGGCGTCGAGCCCCGGCAGCTCGCGCCCGGCCGCCCGCTGGATCGCTACGTGCCGGGCAATCTCGACGCCGCCGTCGCCATCGGCCTGCAGGAGCATCCGCAGATCCTGTCGGCGCTCCACTCCGTCGATGCCGCGCAGGCCCAGGTGAAGGTTCTGGAAAGCGCGCTCTACCCCTCGGTGGCGCTCCAGGGCACCGTGCAGCAGAGCTACGACCAGACGCTTCCGGGCGACAACGGCGTCAACGCGTCGATCGTCGGGCGCATCACCATCCCGCTCTACCAGGGCGGCCAGGAATACGCGCAGATCCGGCAGGCCAAGGAGAACGTCGACGCGCTCCGGATCCAGGCCGAGACCACCCGCGACACGGTGCGGGCCCAGATCGTCGATCTCTGGGGCCGGCTCGAGGCGGCCAAGGCCCAGGTCATCGCCGCGCAGGCCCAGGTCCAGGCCAACGAGGTGGCGCTGAACGGCGTGCGCGAGGAGGCCCGGGTCGGCCAGCGCACCACCCTGGACGTGCTGAACGCGCAGCAGGAGCTGCTGAGCTCGCGCGTCAACCTGATCACCGCCCAGCGCGACCGGGTGATCTTTTCCTACGGCGTGGTTCAGGCGATCGGCCGTCTCACCGCCCGCTACACCGCCGTCCCGGTGGCGCTCTACTCGGCCAAGACGCATTACGATCAGGTCAAGGATCTCTGGTTCGGCGTCCGCAGTCCGGACGGCCGCTGACGATCGGGGACAGACGCGATTTCCAGCGGAACTGTGCTCGGGACGCGCTTGTCCCACCCGGAATGCGTGAAATACTGACGCCGGCCCGACACAGGTCGGCGCCACAGTGACCGTCCCGAGCGCCGTCCGAATGAGTGCAGCCAGCCCCAAGATCGCGGACATGACGGGAGAGAAGGCGCACGAGCCTTCGATGGAGGAGATCCTCGCGTCGATTCGCAGGATCATCGCCGACGATCAGGCCGCCAAACCCGCGGAGGCGCCCAAGAAGGCACCCCCGCCGCCACCGCCGCCGCCGGAGCCCGACGACGTTCTCGACCTCGCGGATTTCGGCGAGCCCGCCGATTTCGAGGAACCCGCGCGCGCTGCGCCCGAGCCCGTGCCGCTCGACCTCGACACCATCGATTTCGACGCGATCAGCATCGAGCCGGACCCCGAGCCGGAGCCCGAGCTTCCCCCGCCGCCTCCGCCGCCTCCGCCGCCGGTCCAGCGCGCGCCGGAGCCGATGCCGATGCACGAGCCGCTGACGACGCACGAGCCGCTGACCTCGGCCTCGACCGACGCCAGCGTCAACAGCGCCTTCAATGCGCTCGCCCACACCGTGCTGTCGCGCAACGCCCGCACCCTCGACGACCTCGTCGCCGACATGCTGCGGCCGATGCTCAAGGCCTGGCTCGACGACAACCTGCCGGTGATGGTCGAGCGGCTGGTGCGCGCCGAGATCGAGCGGGTCTCGCGCGGACGCTGACGGGACGCTTGGCCGGGGGGCTGACGGGGCGCTCCGCCGGGGTGCTTGGTCAGGACGCTTGGCCGGGATGCGGGCGGCCCGTGTTGACGGACGCCGCCCGACAGGTTGAAAGCGGGCGACTCCTCGGTAGACGCCCGCGATCGGCCCGTACGCCCCATGATGGACAAGACCTTCGACCCCGCCTCCGTCGAGGCGCGCATCCGGACCGCCTGGGACGACGCCCAGGCCTTCCGTGCCGGCCGGCCGGAGCGCGCCGGCGCCGAGCCCTACTGCATCATGATCCCGCCGCCGAACGTGACGGGCTCGCTGCACATGGGGCACGCGCTCAACAACACCCTGCAGGACATTCTCTGCCGCTTCGAGCGCATGCGCGGGCGCGACGTGCTCTGGCAGCCGGGCATGGATCACGCCGGCATCGCCACCCAGATGGTCGTCGAGCGCCGCCTCGCCGAGGCCGGCGAGCCCGGGCGGCGCGAGCTCGGCCGCGAGGCCTTCGTCGAGACGGTCTGGGCCTGGAAGACGGAATCCGGCGGCGCCATCGTCGAGCAGCTGAAGCGGCTCGGCGCCTCCTGCGACTGGTCGCGCGAGCGCTTCACCATGGACGAGGGCCTGTCGAAGGCCGTCCTCAAGACCTTCGTGGACCTGCACGCGCAGGGCCTGATCTACCGCGACAAGCGCCTCGTGAACTGGGACCCGAAGTTCCAGACCGCGATCTCGGACCTCGAGGTGCTGCAGGTCGAGGTGAAGGGCCATCTCTGGCACTTCGACTACCCGGTGGTCGACGCCGACGGCGCCGAGACCGGGGCGGTCATCACCGTGGCGACGACGCGGCCCGAGACGATGCTCGGCGACACGGCGGTCGCGGTCCATCCCGAGGATGCCCGCTACACCGACCTCGTCGGCCGGTTCGTGCGCCTGCCCCTCGTCGGGCGCCTGATCCCGATCGTCGCGGACGAGTACTCGGACCCGGAGAAGGGCACCGGCGCGGTCAAGATCACCCCGGCCCACGATTTCAACGACTTCGAGGTCGGCCGGCGCCACGGCTGCGCGCCGATCAACATCCTCGACGGCGAGGCGCGGATCCTGCTCGCGGGCAACGCCGCCTTCCTGGCGGGCGCCGCGCCCGAGCCCGAGGCGCTGGCCCTGCACGGGCTCGACCGCTTCAAGGCGCGCGAGCGCGTCGTCGCCCTGATGGAAGAGCGCGGGCGCCTGCGCCTGATCGAGCCGAACTCCCACGCGGTTCCGCACGGCGACCGCTCGAACGCGGTGATCGAGCCCTTCCTCACCGACCAGTGGTACGTCAACGTCAAGCCCCTGGCCGAGCGCGCGCTGCAGGCCGTGCGCGACGGCCAGACTCGCTTCGTGCCCGAGACCTACGAGAAGACCTTCTTCCAGTGGCTGGAGAACATCGAGCCGTGGTGCATCTCGCGCCAGCTCTGGTGGGGCCATCAGATTCCGGTCTGGTACGACGACGAGGGCGGCATCTACGTGGCGCACGACGAGGCCGGCGCGCGGGCGCAGGCCGCCGAGGCCCGCGGCCGCGAGGTCCCGCTCCGGCGCGACGAGGACGTCCTCGACACGTGGTTCTCCTCGGCGCTGTGGCCGTTCTCGACCCTGGGCTGGCCCGACGCCACGCCCGAGCTCGCCCGCTACTACCCCACCAACACCCTGGTGACGGGCAAGGACATCATCTTCTTCTGGGTCGCCCGGATGATGATGATGGGCCTCCACCTCACTGACCGCGCGCCCTTCGAGACGGTCTACCTGCACACGCTGGTGCGGGACGCCTCGGGCGCCAAGATGTCGAAGTCGAAGGGCAACGTCGTCGATCCCCTCGGGCTGATCGACCAGTACGGCGCGGACGCCCTCCGCTTCACCCTGGCGGCGATGGCGGCGCAGGGGCGGGACATCAAGCTCGCGGTCAACCGCGTCGAGGGCTCGCGCAACTTCGCGACGAAGCTCTGGAACGCCGCCCGCTTCGCCGAGCTCAACGGCTGCCGTCTCGATCCCGCCTTCCGGGCGGAGTCGGTGGTGGAGCCGGTCAACCGCTGGGCCCTCGGCGAGGCCGCCCGCGCGGTCGCCGAGGTCACGGAGGCGCTCGAAGCCTACCGCTTCAACGACGCCGCCACCGCCGCCTACCGCTTCGTCTGGAACATCTTCTGCGACTGGTATCTCGAGCTCGCCAAGCCCGTGCTGCAGGGCGAGGGCGTCGATCCGGCCGCGCGCGCCGAGACGCAGGGGGCGGTCGCCTTCCTGATCGACCAGATAGCCAAGCTCCTGCACCCGTTCATGCCGTTCCTCACCGAGGAGCTGTGGGGGATCAAGGGCGCGGAGATCCCCGGGCGCGGCCTGCTGGCGCTGAGTTCCTGGCCGGATCTCGGGCAGCTCGCCGACGCGCAGGCCGAGGCCGAGGTGGGCTTCGTGGTGGATCTCGTCTCCGAGATCCGCTCGGCCCGCTCCGAGACCAATGTCCCGGCGGGCGCGCAGATCCCGCTCGTCGTCGTCGGCGCGGACGCGACGGCGCAGGCCCGCATCGCGGCGTGGCGCGACACGCTGGTGCGGCTCGCCCGCCTGTCGGAGATCAGCTTCGCGGAGGCCGCGCCGCGCAATGCCGTGCAGCTCCTCGTGCGCGGCAGCGTCGCGGCCCTGCCGCTCGAGGGCATCGTCGATCTGGCGGCCGAGGTCGCGCGCCTGCGCAAGGAGGCGGGCAAGGCCGAGGGCGAGATCGCCAAGATCGACGGCAAGCTCGCCAACGCCGATTTCGTCGCCCGCGCCCCCGAGGAGATCATCGAGGAGAATCGCGAGCGGCGCGAGGCGGAGGCGGCGCGGCTCGCCAAGATCACCGAGGCGCTCACCCGGCTCGAAGCCTGAGCGCTCCCGGTCGCCGGGTTCCGGGCCGCCTCGCCGCGATCGCGGCCGGGCTGCTCGCCATCCTGGGGCTCGCGGTCGCGACCACGGCGCTGCCGGGCGATCCGGCCCTCTATCCGCCCGCGGCGGGGGAGGGGCGGGTGATCCACCTCGTCAGCCACGGCTGGCATTCCGGCCTCGTGCTGCCGCGCGAGGCGCTGGGCGGACCGGGCGCCGGGGCGGCCCTGCGGAACGTCGCCGAGCGCTTCCGCGCCTATCCGCAGATCGAGTTCGGCTGGGGCGACGCCGCGTTCTACCGGGCGACGCCCACGCTCGCCGACGTCGACCTGGGATTGGGGCTCCGTGCCCTGTTCACGCCGGGCGGGCGCCCGGGGGTGGTGCAGGTGGTCGGGCTGCCGGTGGACCTGCGCGCCGCCTTCCCGCAGGCCGAGATCGTGCCCATCCGCGTCTCCGAGGCCGGCCTCGCGCGCCTCCTGGCGCGGCTCGACCGGAGCTTCCGCCTGGAGGGCGGCCAGCCGGTGGACGAAGGGCCCGGCCTGTACGGGCCGAGCCTGTTCTACGCCGGTGGCGGGCGCTTCTCGTACCGCAACGTCTGCAACCACTGGACGGCGCGCCTCCTCAACGCCGCCGGCCTGCCGACCGCGCCCCTCGTCGCCAGCCTCCCCTCGGGGTTGATCCTCGACCTCGGCTGGCGCTCGGGGCTGCGGCCGCTGCCGGCGGTCGGCCGGGCGGAGTGAGCGGGGGCCGCCGCGCCGCCCCGCGGAGGCGGAACCGGCGGGGGCGCCGTCCGGGCCGCCTCACGACACCAGCTTCAGCCCGGCGATCCCGGCGACGATCAGCCCGATGCAGGCGAGGCGCGCGGCGGTGGCGGGCTCGTCGAACAGGACCATGCCGAGGATCGCGGTGCCGACCGCGCCGATCCCGGTCCAGACCGCGTAGCCGGTGCCGACCGGCAGCGTGCGGAGCGCCATCGCCAGCAGGACGACGCTGGCGCCCATCGCCGCGAGCGTCAGCACCGAGGGCACGAGGCGGGTGAAGCCCGCGGTGTATTTCAGCCCGATCGCCCAGCCGGTCTCGAGCAGGCCGGCGACGAGCAGGATCAGCCACGGCATCGATCGGCCTCGAAATGCGCGGAACGGCGCTGGGGCCGCGGATCGGGGTCCTATGACGGAGGCGGGGCCGGGAGGCGAGGGCCGGGACCGCCAACCTGACGAAACCGTAATCCGCCGGACACCGGCGGGTCAGCGGCGGATCTCTAGGACAGTCCCATGCCGCTTCCCGGCGCCGATGTTCCACCGGAGACCCCGATGCCCCAGCCCCACGCCTATAGCCGCCGCGCCCTCGCCTCGGTCGCCGCCGCCTCCCTGATCGCGGGCGGCGCCCTCGGCAGCGGCTACCTGCCCTCCGCCACCCCCGCCTACGCCCAGGCCCTGCCCAAGACCCCGATCGAGGCCCCCGAGCATCCGCCGGGATCCTTCGCCAACATCGTCGACAAAGTGAAGCCCGGCGTGGTCTCGGTGAAGGTGAAGCTCGACGACACGGCCAGCATGGACGACGACGACGGCCCGGGGCAGGGCGGTCGCGGCCTCCAGAACGTGCCGCCGCAGCTGCGCGAGTTCTTCAAGCGCTTCGGCCAGAACGGCGGACCGAACGGCGGCCAGAATGGCGGCCCCGGCATGCCGCAGCAGCGCCAGGGCCAGCGCGGCGCGGTCGGCTCCGGCTTCATCATCTCAGCCGACGGCTACGTGGTGACGAACAACCACGTCGTGGACCACGCCAAGAGCGTGCAGGTCACCCTCGACGACGGCCGCACCCTCGACGCCAAGGTCATCGGCAAGGATTCGAAGACCGACATCGCGCTGCTGAAGATCAAGGACGGCGGCAGCTACCCCTACGTGCAGTTCGGCAAGGGCGCGCCCCGCGTCGGCGACTGGGTGGTGGCGATCGGCAACCCGTTCGGCCTCGGCGGCACGGTGACGGCCGGCATCGTCTCGGCCCGCGGCCGCGACATCGGCGCCGGCCCCTACGACGATTTCCTGCAGATCGACGCGCCGATCAACAAGGGCAATTCGGGCGGCCCGACCTTCAACGTCAACGGCGAGGTGGTGGGCGTGAACACCGCGATCGCCTCGCCGTCGGGCGGCAGCGTCGGCCTCGCCTTCGCGATCCCCGCCGAGACGGTCCAGGCCGTGGTCGAGCAGCTGCGCACCGACGGCAAGGTCGCCCGCGGCTATCTCGGCGTCCAGGTCCAGCCGGTGACGCAGGACATCGCCGAGGGTCTGGGCCTCGACAAGCCCAAGGGCGCCCTCGTCGATCATGCCGAGGACGGCACCCCGGCGGCCAAGGCCGGGATCAAGTCGGGCGACGTGATCGAGTCGGTCAACGGCACCGCGATCAGCGACGCCAAGGAGCTGTCCCGCAAGATCGCCGGCCTGAAGCCGGGCGCCAAGGTCGAGGTGGCCTATCTCCGCGGCGGCAAGTCCGACACCGCGACGATCACGCTTGGCGCCCTGCCGACCGACACCGGCAAGGTCGCGACCCGCGACAGCGAGGGGGCGAACGGCCAGCCGCGGCTCGGCCTCAGCCTCGCCCCGGCGGCCGAGGTCGGCTTGTCCGACCAGGGCGTCGCGGTGGTCGAGGTCGACCCGGAGGGTCCGGCCGCGGCCAAGGGCATCGAGCAGGGCGACGTCATCCTCGACGTCGCCGGCCAGAGCGTCACCAAGCCCTCCGAGGTCGCGGCCCAGATCCGCTCCGCGGAATCGGCGGGCCGCAAGGCGGTCCTGATGCGGGTCAAGAGCAGCAAGGGCGTGACCCGCTTCGTGGCGATCTCCCTCGCCAAGGCGGGCTGAGGCGGCCCGGACGCTGCGGCCCTCGCGGGCCGCGGCGCCGCCGACCCACACTGCGCGAGGCCGGTCTCGGACGGGGCCGGCCTCGTTCGCGTTCGGAACGGCGTGCTCCCGGGCTCGCGTTCTGCCCGGCCGGATGCGCGGCACGGTCGGGATGGCATTCCGGCAACACATCGCCCGCGCCGTGACTAAACCTCAGGTAAATTATCAGCCATTCGTTGACGGATAATTAACCTCAGATTTAGATGCCCCAGAATGTGGCGTCCGGGGCAACGCGTGATGAGAGGTCGGTCGGCAATCGACGATGTGGTGTGGTGCGCCCTCATCCTGGCCGCCACTCCCTTGCCGGCCGCCTCACAGGCGCAGACCGCTCCGCCGAAGCCCGGGCCGGTGCGCATCCTGAAGTGGTACGAGACCGTCGGCCTCGAGCACGACGACCGGGTTCAGCGCCTGAAGCGGCTCTCGCAGGAGCGGTTCGGCTCGGCGCCGCGCCTGTCCACCTATCGGATCGAGCCGCCGGACCTTCCGTCGACGATTCCGGTGGCGATTCCCGTCGATCGGGTGGTGATCGACCAGCGCGTCTTCTTCGACACCGATTCCGACGCCGTCCGGCCCGAGGCGCAGGCGATCCTCGACTGCGTCGCCGACGTCCTGCGGGGCGATGCGAGCGATACCGCTCTGGTTGTGGCCGGCCACACCGACAGCCGCGGCAGCGACGACCACAATTATCGGCTCTCGGTGCGCCGGGCCCACAGCGTCGCCGTCGCCCTCCGGGCCCGGAAGGTCCCGCAGGCCCATATCTGGCAGACGGGCTTCGGCGAGTGGCTGCCGCTGGCGCCCAACACCACCGAAGCGGGGCTGGGGCAGAACCGGCGGGTCGAGTTCCTGTTCGCCCGCAAGGTCGAGGCGATCGCGGTGTGGATGTCGCGCCAGCGCGACATCGTCTGCCTGAACGCGAACCCGGACGAGCGCCTGACCTGCCAGCGCGATGCCGCCGGCCTGCCCGCGACGATCCTCACGCCGGTCGAGACGGCCCCCGTGGTGAGCGTGCCGCAACTGCCGGTGCCCCCGTTCGGGCCGACGCAGACCGTTCGGCTGCCCGCCGCGCCGAGCAAGCTCACCGTCGAGGGCAGCGTCTTCGAGGATATCGGCCGGCCGGTCTCGATCCCGCCGGGGGCGCCGCCGGTGCCGGTCGCGGTGCCGGATCCGCCGGCGCGCGTCGCGGTGCCGGTGCCCAACGACGCGAAGATCCTGATCGACCTGAGAGCGCAGCGCGTCCTCGTGGAGAAGCTTGAGCGATGAGTCTCGCCGAGTACCAAGCCCTCGATCTCGGCAGCGAGAGCCCGCTCGCCCGGACGCTCGACGCCGCGCTCGCGGCCGAGGCGATGCAGCCGGTGCTCTCGCTCTCGGCCCCGCACGGGGCGAGCGCCGAGAGCCCGGCGCTGCTCACCACCGCGATGCGCGCCTGGTATCAGCAGCACGTCGCCTCCGCGCGGCAATCGGCGCTCGCCGAGGTCCGGCGCGCCTATGCCGAGGAGCGCCTGCCGTCGGGCAACGAGGGCTTCCTGATCGAGGCCGAGCGCGACCGGATCGAGCAGGGCAAGCAGGTCCATCTCAGCACCGAGCGGGCGGGCTTCTTCCAGCGCAAGGAGATCCGCGACCTGATCACCGAGATCGAGCGGCTGCGCACGGAGTACGAGCGCAAGCGCGCCGATCACGGGCGCGACGCGCAGCTCTGGCGGCCGGGGACCTACTATTTCGTGCTCGCGCTGTTCGTGCTGGCCGAGTACCCGGTCAACCTGCAGGCCTTCCTCAAGATCGAGTTCCTGACGCCGGCCTTCGCGACGATCAGCGTCACCTTGATCGCCTTCGGGCTCGCCTTTTCCAGCCACCTGATCGGCCAGGTGGTGCGCCAGTGGAGCGAGCGCTTCGGCGACAACGTCACCGGGCGCCTCAAGGCGGAGAGCGTCCGCTTCCTCGGGCTGGGCCTGCTGCTCCTCGCGATCGGCGGGACCGCGATCGTGTTCAGCCGCTCCTACCTCGTGGCCGAGGCGATCGCCCGGGCCGAGGCTCTGGGCGAGCAGGGTGCCAGCACGGTCTCGATCTACGGCCTCGCGCTGATCATGAACGTCTTCGTCTACGCGATCGGACTCGCCTGGGCGATCGTGTTCCACGATCCGGTGCCGGAGTTCCAGGAGGAGCGCCACCGCCTCGACCGGCTGCGGCTCACCCTGCGCAAGCGCTACCGCACCCTGCTGGAGGGCCGGCAGCGCCAGCGCATCGAGGAGGCGCAGCGCCTGCGCGAGCAGGCGGAGCGGCGCGAGGCCGATCAGGTGAAGACCCTGCGCAATTACGGGCTGCACCGCGCCCGCTTCAACGAGGTCCAGCGCCTCGACGCCCGCGTGCTGGCGCTGCTCGAGGGCTATCGCAGCCGGCTGATCGCCAGCGCGCGCAAGGGCGGCATCCAGACCCGCTTCGTCTACGAGGATCTCGCCTCCGGCGACGTCGACACCAAGCGCGAGATGGAGGGCGACGATTACCTCAGCCGCCGCCTCCACCTCGGCTACCTCTGATCCCGCGCCCGAGGCAGACCGATGCAGCCCGTCCGACGCCCGCTCCTCCGCGCCGCCTTGGCGGCGGCTCTGGCGGCGGCTCTGGTCGCCCCCTGGCCCGCCGCCGCCTACGAGGTCGTGCGCCAGGAAGCGAGCTGCCCGCGCGAGCGCGAGCCGCGCCCGCTGCGCCAGACCGTGGTCGTGCTCGACGAGGCGATGGTCGAGGCCAAGCCGGAGGCCAACCAGCTCTGGAAGCGCATCGTCGTGGATGCCGCCGATGCCCGCGAGATCGGGGTCGGCACGCTGGCGCCGCGCGAGCGGCTGACGGTGCTGGTCGCCCGGCGGGACGGGCGCGAATTGCTGCCGCTCTTCGTCGGCTGCTCGCCTAACCTGCCGGCCGAGGAGATCGAGCGGGCGCGCGGCGCCGACACCCGCTGGGACGTCTTCCTCGGCGGCGGCTCGGACGCGCAGATGAAGAAGGCCCGTGACGGCTTCTCGGGCGGGATCGCGCGGGCGCTGGCGCAGGTCGCCAAGCGCGCCGAGGCGATCGCGGCCCAGCCCCAGAAGGCCGGCTCGATCCTCGGCGCCCTACAGAACGCCGGCCGGCTCGCCGACCCGAATTACGGCCTGCCGCGCTTCGTCCTGGTGAGCCCGTTCCAGGTCGCGCCGGCGTCCGAGGGCGGCGACGTCCCGGCCGCGCGCCAGCGCGGCTTCGCGCTCGCCGAGCACGGCGGCGTCGATTTCGGGCGGGCGGAGGTCTATCTCGCGGGCGCCGCTCCCGGGGACAGCGCCAGCCTCGAATTCGCCCGCGCCCTGATCCTCGGATCGAGGGGCGTGCTGGCCGGCACCCGTTCCGACGGATTGCCGCGGCTCCAGCCGGTGCCGGTATCCCTGCGGGTCTACGCGGGCTTCATCCGCTACGTCGACCAGCGCGCGCCGATGCAGCTGCGCCTGGCCGCGACCGCGCAGGGCGAGCTCGTCAACAGCTGGGTCGAATCGACCTTGTCGAAGACGGTGGCCACCCCGGTCGGCGGCAAGATGCTCTGCCGGGGCGAGACCTGCGAGGTCCGCTCGGACGGGATCTTCGCCCAGCTCTGGCTGCCGGATGCGCAGAACCCGCCCAAGGACGGTCGCGAGCGGGCGAAATACCCCTTCGGCGGCTCGCGCAATCTCGAGCTCGCGATCAAGGGCGGCACCGCCTCCGGGCGAATCTCCGATCCGCTGGTGAGCTTCCTCGGCGTCACCGCGACGAAGACCGACGAGATCCGCTTCGAGATCGAGCGCGTCGAGGACAGCCAGTTCTGAGAGGCGCCGTTCCCCGCGCGGCTCGGGCCGCGCCGCGCGGGCGCACATTCACCGGCCGGGGGACCGAGGATGACGATCAGGGGGAACTGGCCGGCCGGCGGCGCTGCACTGGGTGTGGCGCTCCTCGTGGGCGGCTGCATGGGCGGGGGCGGCGCGGGCGGCCAGGCCGGGCCGGTGGAGAATGCGGTGCTGCGCTGCACGGCGACGACGCTGATCGGCACGGCGATCGGCGCAGCGGCGGGGGGACAGCGCGGAGCTCTGATCGGCGCCGCGGTGGGAAGCGTCGGCTGCGCCGTGCTCACCGCCCTCGACGAGCAGGATCGCGCGCGCATCCGCCGGGCCCAGGTCGTGGCGGCGGCCACCAACCGCACGCAATATCTCAGCTATGTCGGCGCCGACCGGCGGCGGCGCGAGATCACCGTGAAGCCGAAGCCCGCGGTCGCGGAAGCCGGGCGCGTCTGCCGCCGATCGGACAGCGACGTCGTGCTCGAGGGCGCGGGGACGGTGGCCGTGTCCGGCGGCCTCGTCTGCCGCAGCCCGAGCGGCGAGTGGCTGCCGGCCTGATCGGCGGGGGCGGTTCACGCCGGGCCGGCGGCGGAGTAGTGGTCGTGACCATGCGCGCCTGCCTGCTCCTGCCCCTTCTGCTCCTGATCCTGCCCGCGCCCGCGCGGGCAGGATCCTGCGACGCGCTGACCGCGCGGGTGATCCGCGTCACCGGCGCCTCGCTCGCCGGGCGGGCCGAGCCCGGCGCGGTGTTCCGCGCGGCCGATGCCGACCGGATGAGCCTCGATTGCCGGGCGCCCGCCCGGATCGTGATCGGCTCGCTCGATCGGCAGCCGGCCCGGGGGTTCTTCACCCTGGTCGGGCTCGCCGCGCAGGCCCTCGGGCGGGCGGGCCTCGCGGATGCGCAGACCCTGGCCCTGCGCCTCCACCAGGATTCGCTCCTCGCCGCGGCGCCGCGGCAGGACGGGACCGGCCGGGTGCGGCTGCGCTGCGAGACGGGGCCGCGGGCGGACAGCCTCGCGGGCCTCCTCAGCGTCTGCGTCGTCGAGGCGGGCCGGGCGGCACCGGTCCGCAAGGCGGATCTTCCGCGCGGGCGCCGGCTCGGGTAGACCGCCGGGATGTCGAGCCATCCCGCCAACGCTCCCGCCACCGTCACGGTCGGCGCCGCCGTCTTCGGCAACCACCTGCCGCTCGCCCTGATCGCCGGGCCGTGCCAGCTCGAGAGCCGCGCGCACGCCCTGGAGATCGCCGCCGCGCTGAAGGCGATGACGGCGCGGCTCGGGATCGGCCTCGTGTTCAAGGCCTCCTTCGACAAGGCGAACCGGACCTCCGGCAGCGCCGCGCGCGGCGTCGGGCTCGCGGGCGCGCTGCCGATCTTCGCCGAGATCCGCGAGAGCCTGGGCCTGCCCGTCCTCACCGACGTGCACGCGGCCGAGCAATGCGGCCCCGTCGCCGAGGTCGTCGACGTGCTGCAGATCCCGGCCTTCCTCTGCCGGCAGACCGACCTGCTGCTGGCCGCCGCCGCGACGGGGCGCGCCGTCAACGTCAAGAAGGGGCAGTTCCTGGCGCCCTGGGACATGGCGCATGTCGCCGCCAAGATCACCGAGGCCGGCAACCCGAACGTGATCGTCACCGAGCGCGGCGCCTCCTTCGGCTACAACACCCTGGTCTCGGACATGCGCAGCCTGCCCATCATGGCGCGGGTCACGGGGGGCGCCCCGGTGGTGTTCGACGCGACCCACTCCGTGCAGCAGCCGGGCGGCCAGGGCGCGAGCTCGGGCGGCCAGCGCGAGTTCGTGCCGGTGCTGGCCCGCGCCGCGGTGGCGGTGGGCGTGGCGGGCGTCTTCATCGAGACCCACCAGGATCCCGACCGGGCGCCCTCGGACGGGCCCAACATGGTGCCGCTCTCCGAGATGCCGGCGCTGCTCGCCGATCTCGTCGCCTTCGACCGCTTGGCCAAGGCAGCCCGCTAGGCCTCCCTCCGGCCCGCGCGGCTTGCGCATCGTCGCTTCCGGAAACCGGCCGCATCCCGGATAGTCGGCCCACAGGGTCCCGGATTGCGGAAGGCGCGATGGATCGCTTGGACGCCATGTCGGTTCTGCTCGCCGTGGTCGAGGCGGGCAGCCTCTCGGCGGGGGCGCGCCGCCTGCGCCTGCCGCTGACCACCGTGAGCCGCAAGGTCGCCGACCTCGAGCGGCACCTGCGCACGCGCCTCCTGACCCGTACGAGCCGGCGCATCGCCCTGACCGAGGCGGGACAGGCCTACGTCGCGGCGGCGAGGCGCATCCTCGATCAGGTCCAAGAGGCCGAGCGCGCCGCGAGCGGCGAGTACAGCGCGCCGCGGGGCGAGCTGACCCTTACCGCGCCGGCGGTGTTCGGCCGGCGCCACCTCCTGCCGATCGTGACCGGCTTCCTCGAGGCCCAGCCGGAGATCGCAGTTCGCCTGGTCCTGAGCGACCGAAGCGTGAACCTCGTCGATGACCAGATCGACGCCGCGCTCCGGATCGGGCCGCTCGCCGACAGCGCCCTGGTGGCAACGCGGATCGGCAGCGTGCGCCGCATCGCCTGCGCCAGTCCGGACTACCTCGCGCGCCGCGGCACGCCGACCGAGCCCGAGGATCTCGCCGCGCACGACGCCGTCACCTTCGAGGGCTTTCCGGCGACCGCCGACTGGCGCTTCCGGCGCGCGGGCGCACCGCTGACGATCCCGATCCGCCCGCGACTCGCGGTGAACGGGGCCGAGGCCGCCGTCGATGCGGCGCGGGGCGGCCTCGGCGTCACGCGGGTGCTCTCCTACCAAGCCGCCGACGAGATCCGGGCCGGGACGCTGCGAGTGCTGCTCGACGCCTTCGAGCCGGAGCCGCTGCCGGTGAGCTTCATCCATCCCGAGCGCGGCCTGCTGCCGCTGAAGGTCCGGGCCTTCCTCGACTGGGCCGTGCCCCGTCTGCGGACCCGCCTCGCCGCGCTGTAGTGCCGGCGCCGGCCTTCCAATCTCCGGAAGGAAGCTTCTCAAAAGCGACGGCTTATGCCGGGATCAGGGCAGGTCTACCTCAGAGCCCATGGCCGAACCGCAGTCTGCGCGGCCCCGCGAGGGCCGGCGACGGCGCCCCTGAGGAGAGACCCGATGCGCCCCCTGATCATCCCGCTCCTGCTTGCCGCCACCGCCCTGGCGACCCCCGCCCGGTCCGCGGAGCCGGCCGCCGCGCCCGCGCGGTCGGGCGGCGTGACCCATCACCGGACCGCCGAGGTCGACGGCGTGCGCGTGTTCTACCGCGAGGCCGGCCCAAAGGACGCGCCGGTCGTGCTCCTGCTGCACGGGTTCCCGACCTCCTCGCACATGTTCCGCAACCTCATCCCGCTCCTCTCGGACCGCTACCACGTCATCGCGCCGGATTATCCGGGCTTCGGCCAGAGCGACGCGCCGGACCACACGGCCTTCGCCTACACGTTCGGGCATTTCGCCGACATCGTGGACGGGCTGCTCGGTCAGCTCGGCGCGACCCGCTACGCGCTGTACGTGATGGATTACGGCGCGCCCGTCGGATACCGGCTCGCCCTCAAGCATCCCGAGCGGGTCAGCGCGCTGATCGTCCAGAACGGGAACGCCTACGCGGAGGGCCTGACGGCATTCTGGGACCCGATCAAGGCCTATTGGCGCGAGGACATTCCGGCCCGGCGCGAGGCCCTCGGCGTCCTGCTCGAACCGGCATCGACGAAGTTCCAGTACGTCGACGGGGTCAAGGACGTCTCGCGGATCGATCCCGACAACTGGGTCCACGATCAGGCTCTGCTCGACCGGCCGGGCAACCGGGAGATCCAGCTCGACCTGTTTCGCGATTACGGCACCAACGTCGCGCTCTATCCGGCCTTCCAGGACTTCTTCCGCACGCGCAAGCCGCCGACGCTGATCGTGTGGGGCCGGAACGATACGATCTTCCCGGCCGAGGGCGCCCATCCCTACCGGCGCGACCTGCCCGACGCGGAGATGCACTTCATCGACACCGGCCATTTCGCCCTCGAGGACAAGCTCGACGAGATGGGCCCGCTGATCCGCGGCTTCCTCGACCGCACGCTGACCGGCCGCTGAGCCGGCCACGGGCCGGTTCCCCCCGCCCACGCCTCCGCGTTCGGCCGCCCGGCCGGCCGCGCATCCGCGCGGGATCCCCCGATCCCGCGCCGCCCGACGGGAGATCGCCATGAGACACCGATTCTTCGACCTCGCCTTCACACCCGCCGTCCAGGCCGAGCAGGCCCGCAGAGGCTCGCGCGCCGCCTACGCGCAGGCCGGTCAGGGCGGCCACGCCGAGGAAGACGGGCTCTCCGAGGCGGAGGCCGGCTTCATCGCCGAGCGAGACAGCTTCTATCTCGCCAGCGTCTCGGAGACGGGCTGGCCCTATGTCCAGCACCGCGGCGGACCGGCCGGCTTCGTGCGCCGCCTCGACGCGCGCACGATCGGATGGGCGGAATTCGCGGGCAACCGCCAATACGTCTCGGCCGGCAACACGGCGGCAGACGACAGGGTCTCGCTGTTCTTCATGGATTATCCGCACCGGCGGCGCCTCAAGCTGCTCGGGCGCCTGCACGCCCACGAGCCGGATGCGCGGCCGGACCTCGCGGAACGGCTCGCCGTGCCGGGCTACCGCGCCCGGATCGAGCGGCTCGTCACCGTCACCGTCGAGGCGTTCGACTGGAACTGCCCGCAGCACATCACGCCCCGCTTCACGGCCGCCGAGATCGAGGCCGCGGTGGCCCCGCTCCACGAACGGATCGCCGAACTGGAGGCGCGTCTGGCCGCGCGCGGCGGCGCGTGAGCCGGCATCCCGGCGCGGATGGCCGGATCAGCCCATGGGCGTGACGAGCACGTGCGCCCGCAGCGGCTGCACCAGCGCGTAACCGGTCTCGGCCGGCTCGGCCGCCTCGGCGAAGGCGGCGCGGATCGCGTCGGCGTTGTCGCGGAACGCGGTGCGGCGAGCCGGGTCCACCGTAGCGACGCGCTCCAGGAACGCCTCCAGATCCGGGAAAAGCTCGCGGCGCGCGAAGGTAATGTCGCGCGCGCAAGCCAGCCGGCCCGCCTCGACGGCCGCCGCGATCGCGGCCTGCGCCGCGCGCCGCACCGCGGTCTCGTCCTCGATGGGCCGGAGCGCGGCGAAGAAGCTGCCCTCGGCCAGGGGTTCCACCACCACGATCGCCGAGCCGGGGCTGAGCGCGCGGGCGGCCTCCGCGAGCCCGGCGCCCGGGTCCGGCACGTGGTGGAGCGCGTTCAGGAAGACCGCGCCCGCGAAGCTCGCATCCGGCACCGGCAGCGACTCCGCGGAGCCGAGGACGAAGCGCGCACCCGGCACCCGCGCGGTCGCCGCCGCGATCGCTTCCGGACCGGGGTCGATCCCGGTCACCGCCGCGCCCGCCTCGGCGAGGATCGCCGCGAGCGCGCCCGGCCCGCAGCCGATATCGAGGATGCGGCGGCCCGCGACCGGCGCGAAGGTCTCGAGGATGAGGGTCTGTGCGTTCACGGCTGGGATCCCTGTGGCGGGCGAGGGGTGGTCCGGCCAGGGCCGGAAACGGGCGGCGTCACAGGCGCAGGGCGTGATAGGCCGCGGTCTCGTACGGGAAGGTCACGCTGTCGCGGCCGGCGAGCTCGGGCGTCTCGGTGATCAGGGCGCGCACGCGGGCCGCGAGCGCCGCGCGCTCGGGTTCGGGCAGGGCCGCGATGAAGCTCACCGACAGGGTGCGATCGACGATCACCGCCTCCGGCGATCCGCGATGGGCGTTCGGGAAGCGCGCCTCCCGCAGCGGCCCGAATCCCGGCGCCGGGAAGACCTCGGCCCAGGTGCCGGTGTGGAAGCGCGGGGCGTCGCCCTCGTAGGGCGCCATCAGGGCGCCGAGCGCGGCGACCCAGGGCACGCGCTGGTCCCGGATGTTCCAGACGAGGCCGAGGGCACCGCCGGGCCGCAGGACGCGGGCGATCTCGGCGAGGGCGGCCGGGGTGGCGAACCAGTGGAAGGCCTGGGCGCAGACCACCGCGTCGAGGCTGGCATCGGGCAGCGGGATCGCCTCCGCGGTGCCGGCGAGCGCGGTCGCGTCCGGGTGGGCCGCGACGAGCGCGGCGCGCATCGCCGCCTCGGGCTCGACCGCCAGGAGGCGCGCCCCGGTGGCGCGCAGGTTCGGCAGGAACTTGCCCGTGCCTGAGCCGAGATCGAGGACGCTGCGTCCCGGGCCGAGCGCCAGCGCCTCGCCGAGCCAGGCCGTCAGGCCGGGCGGATAATCGGGCCGGCCGGAGCGGTAGACCTCCGGGGCCCGGAACCCCGTCGCCGCCGTCCTGTGGATCATTCCGCGGCGCTCCCGATCCTCTGCGCGTCGCGGCTCATCGACCACGCCCGGGCCGGGGCCGCAAGGGCGGCCCGTCCCCGATCCGCGGCCCGGCGCAGGTCTCGGACAGGCGCTGCGGTGCTGCGCGACCGTCCAGCGGAAGCTCATCCGCGTCGAAGCGGCGGACGGGACGGTCCTCGATTCTATAGCGCGCCGGGCTTTCTTGGAACGGCTTGGCCGCTCTCGCGTTGAACCCGCAATCCGATCGATGATCGAGAAAGGGATTCTATGCGCAAGTTCGCCATCATCTCCGCCGCCGCCCTGAGCATCGGCGCCCTGTCCGTCACCGCGGCCGACGCGCGTCCGCGCGGCTATTACGGCCACGGCTACGGCAACCATTACGGCGCCGGCTACGGCTATCGCGGCGGTCGGCGCGGCATCGGCACCGGCGCGGCCGTGGGCCTCGGCATCGCGGGCCTCGCGGCCGGTGCGATCGCGGCCGGCGCGGCGCGCGACGCCTATTACCGCGACGGCTACGCCCGTCCGGCCTACGGCTACGGTGGCGGCTACGGCTACGGAGCCCCGGCCTACGGCTACGGCTACTGAATAACGCAGCCCGCGCTGCAGACGAGAGGGGATCGGCTCAGGCCGGTCCCCTTTTTCATGGGCGGAGCAGGGGTGCGGGACGTGTGCTCAGGGGCTCGAACGGGCAATCAGCGTCCGCGATAGGGCGGCACGCCGGGATCGGGCAGCCAGACTGTGCGGGGCGGCTCACCGGTCTGCCAGAACACGTCGATGGGGATGCCGCCCCGCGGGTACCAGAACCCGCCGATCCGCAGGTAGCGCGGCTCCAGCAGCGTCGCGAGGGTCTTGCCGATCGCCACCGTGCAATCCTCGTGGAAGGCGCCGTGGTTGCGGAACGCCCCGAGATAGAGCTTCAGCGACTTCGACTCGACGAGCCAGCGATCCGGCACGTAGTCGATCACCAGGATCGCGAAATCCGGCTGCCCGGTGACGGGGCAGAGCGAGGTGAATTCCGGCGCGGTGAAGCGCGCGCAGTAATCCGTGTCCGGATGCGGGTTGGGCACCCGGTCGAGCCGGGCCTCGTCGGGGGTGGCGGGCAGGGCGGTCGCCTGCCCGAGTTGCAGGGTCTCGGTCGTCATCGGGCCCCTATAGCCCGGCCGCGGCGGCCTTGCATCCGGCCCGGGCTCAATGCAGCGTCGCAGGCGCGACAGGGCACCGGCATCCGGGCCCTGCGGGCGCTTGCCGCGCGGCCACGGTTGGCCGATAAGCCGCGCGAGCGCGCCGCGCCCGGATTCGACGGGGCGCCCGCAGACGGCCGGACGGAACCTGAGGGGATTTCCATGACCGCGATCACCAACATCGCCGCCCGCGAGATCCTCGACAGCCGCGGCAATCCCACCGTCGAGGTGGATGTGCTGCTGGAGGACGGCTCCTTCGGCCGCGCCGCCGTTCCCTCGGGCGCCTCGACCGGCGCGCACGAGGCGGTGGAGCTGCGCGACGGCGACAAATCCCGCTACGGCGGCAAGGGCGTGCTCCAGGCGGTCGAGGCGGTGCAGACCGAGATCCTCGACACCATCGGGGGCATGGACGCCGAGGATCAGGTCGCCGTCGACGAGGCGATGATCCACCTCGACGGCACCCCGAACAAGGCGCGGCTCGGCGCCAACGCGATCCTCGGCGTCTCGCTCGCCGTCGCCAAGGCCGCGGCCGAGACCGCCGGCCTGCCGCTCTACCGCTACGTCGGCGGCGTGCAGGGCCGGGTGCTGCCGGTGCCGATGATGAACATCATCAACGGCGGGGCGCATGCCGACAACCCGATCGACTTCCAGGAATTCATGATCATGCCGGTCGGCGCCGATTCGATCGCCGAGGCGGTGCGGATGGGCTCGGAGGTGTTCCACACCCTGAAGGGCCGCCTGAAGAAGGCCGGCCACAACACGAATGTCGGCGACGAGGGCGGCTTCGCCCCGAACCTCCCCTCGGCCGAGGCCGCCCTCGACTTCGTGATGGAATCGATCCAGGCCGCGGGCTTCAAGCCCGGCACCGACATGGTGCTCGCGCTCGACTGCGCGGCCACCGAGTTCTTCAAGGACGGCGCCTACCATTACGAGGGCGAGGGCAAGACCCGCTCGATCGAGGCCCAGGTCGATTACCTCGCCGAGCTGGTGGCGAAGTACCCGATCCTGTCGATCGAGGACGGCATGTCCGAGGACGATTGGGCGGGCTGGAAGCTGCTCACCGACAAGATCGGCGCCCGCTGCCAGCTCGTCGGCGACGACCTCTTCGTGACCAATGTCGAGCGCCTGTCGCGCGGCATCGCGGAGGCCACCGGCAACTCGATCCTGATCAAGGTCAACCAGATCGGCTCGCTCACCGAGACGCTGGCCGCCGTCGATATGGCCCAGCGCGCCGGCTATACCGCGGTGATGTCCCACCGCTCCGGCGAGACCGAGGATTCGACCATCGCCGACCTCGCGGTCGCCACGAATTGCGGGCAGATCAAGACCGGGTCACTCGCCCGCTCGGACAGACTGGCCAAGTACAACCAGCTGATCCGGATCGAGGAGGGCCTCGGGCCCCAGGCGCTCTACGCCGGCCGCACCGCGATCAAGCAGTTCGGCCGCTGAGGCGCGGCCTGCGCCGGCGGACCCGGGCCGCCGGCATCCTGCTCTGCGGGCTGGGATCCGCCCTGGTCTGCACCCTCCGATCCGCGCCGCTCGCGCGGGCGGAGGCGCTCTGCGCGGGGGCCGAGCCGGTGATCTCCGCGCAGCTCCTGCTCGGATTGCGGCGGCCCGACGGGCGCCGCATCCCGGACCGGGCCTGGCGCCGCTTCCTCGCCGAGCGCATCACGCCGCGCTTCCCGCAGGGCCTCACCGTCCTGAACGGCGCGGGCCAGTGGCGCCGCGCGGACGGGCGCCCGATGCACGAGCCGGCCCGCATCGTCCTGATCGTCGCCCCGGACACGCAAGAGGTGCTCGCCGCGCTCCGGGAGATCCGCGCCGAGTACCAGGCGGGATTCGCCCAGGAGGCCGCCGGCCTCGTCCTCGCCCATGGCTGCGCGCAGTTCCGTTAAGCCCTTATCAACCCTGTGCGGCGATGGTCGCCCCATGGTCGTCCGTCGCCGCGTCAGAATGGTCGTGCTCCCGCTCGGTCTTTGGACCCTGTCGGCGCTCGTCGTGGGCTACTTCGTCTACCAGGCGGAGAACGGGAATCGCGGCCTGGAGGCCAAGAAGGCCCTGAAGATCCAGGCCTACGGGTTGTCGCAGGAACTGGCGGCGGCCAAGGCCGAGCGCGCCACCTGGGAGCACCGGGTCGCCCTGCTGCGCAGCGAGCAGATCGACCGCGACCTCCTGGAGGAGCGCGCCCGCGTCGTCCTCGGGCGCGTGCACGCCAACGACGTCGTCGTCATCAACCCCTGATGAAACTGGCGGTTGCACCGTCCTGACAACGGCAGGTCCCTGTCAGAGGAGCGCCCCTCGCAATCCGCCGCAAGCTGGCCTAAACCGACCCCGGAACGGATAATTTTCGGGGAGCTAGCCGATGGATGCCGCCAAGGATGCGGGCGAGCCGACGCCGAAATCCGTAACCCCCGACGCGGAAGCCGAGCACCGGCCGGCGCCCAACGCGCCCCAGTTCACCCGCGAGGAAGACCTTCACGCCTATCACGAGATGCTGCTGATCCGCCGTTTCGAGGAGAAGGCGGGGCAGCTCTACGGCATGGGCCTGATCGGCGGCTTCTGCCACCTCTATATCGGCCAGGAAGCCGTGGTGATCGGCATGCAGATGGCCTCGGTCGACGGCGACCAGGTCATCACCGGCTACCGCGACCACGGCCACATGCTCGCCTGCGGCATGGACCCGAAGGGCGTGATGGCCGAGCTGACCGGGCGCCGCGGCGGCTACAGCCGCGGCAAGGGCGGCTCGATGCACATGTTCTCCCGCGAGAAGCAATTCTTCGGCGGCCACGGCATCGTCGGCGCCCAGGTCTCGCTCGGCACCGGCCTCGCCTTCGCCGACGCCTACCGCGAGAACGGCAAGGTCAGCCTGACCTACATGGGCGACGGCGCCGCGAACCAGGGCCAGGTCTACGAGAGCTTCAACATGGCCGCGCTGTGGAAGCTGCCGGTCGTCTACGTGATCGAGAACAACCGCTACGCCATGGGCACCTCGGTCGCCCGGGCCTCGGCGCAGACGGACTTCTCGAAGCGCGGCCTCTCCTTCGGCATCCCGGGCGAGCAGGTCGACGGCATGGACGTGCGGACGGTGCGCGAGGCGGCGACCCGCGCCATCGAGCATGCCCGCTCCGGCCAGGGCCCCTACATCCTCGAGATGCAGACCTACCGCTATCGCGGCCACTCGATGTCCGATCCGGCCAAGTACCGGTCGAAGGACGAGGTCTCGAAGATGCGCGACGAGCACGACCCGATCGAGATGGTGCGCAAGCGCCTGATCGAGCTGCACGGCGTGCCCGAGGCCGAGCTGAAGGCGACGGACGCCAAGGTGCGCGAGACCGTCAACGACTCCGCCGAATTCGCCACCAACGATCCCGAGCCGGATCCGTCCGAGCTGTGGACCGACATCCTGCTCGAAGCGAGCGCCTGAGCCGGGCTCCGGTCGATCCGGCCGGAGACCGTACCCGATCAAGCCGGCGCGGCGCTCGAGCGAGGCCCGGATCCACCCTCCCGAAGGGATCGACCGGATCCGGACCGAGCCGGCGCCGCCCCGCAAGACCCCGCCTTCCAGGCCGCCCCGCCGCCCCACGACAGAGCAAGACATGGCGACCGACATCCTGATGCCCGCCCTCTCTCCGACCATGGAAGAGGGCAAGCTGTCCAAATGGCTCAAGAAGGAGGGGGACTCGATCAAGTCCGGCGACGTGCTGGCCGAGATCGAGACCGACAAGGCCACGATGGAGGTCGAGGCCATCGACGAGGGCGTGCTCGCCAAGATCCTCGTGGCCGAGGGCACCGAGGGCGTCGCGGTCAACACCCCGATCGCGATCATCGCGGGCGAGGGCGAGGACGTCGCGGCGGCCGCGGCCTCGGGCGGGGGCAAGAAGCCGAACGGCTCGGCCGAGGGCCATCCCGCCCCGACGCCGGACATGCAGGCTGAGGGCCTCGCCCAGGCCCCGGCGCCCGCCGCCAAGACCGGCGACGACGCGCCCCGCGCGCCGGCCGCGCCCGCCACCATCACCAACAAGGCCCCGGCCCCGGTGATGGAGGAGTTCCCCGCCGACACGCCGATGGTCACCATGACGGTGCGCGAGGCGCTGCGGGACGCCATGGCGGAGGAGATGCGCCGCGACGGCGACGTCTTCGTCATGGGCGAGGAGGTCGCCGAGTACCAGGGCGCCTACAAGGTCACGCAGGGGCTGCTCCAGGAGTTCGGCGCCCGGCGCGTGGTCGACACCCCGATCACCGAGCACGGCTTCGCCGGCATCGGCGTCGGCGCGGCGCTCTCGGGCCTCAAGCCCGTGGTCGAGTTCATGACCTTCAACTTCGCCATGCAGGCGATCGACCACATCATCAACTCGGCCGCCAAGACCCTCTACATGTCGGGCGGCCAGCTCGGATGCCCGATCGTGTTCCGCGGCCCCAACGGCGCGGCCGCCCGCGTCGGCGCCCAGCACAGCCACGATTACTCGGCGTGGTACTCGAACGTGCCGGGCCTCAAGGTGATCGCGCCCTACACGGCCTCCGATGCCAAGGGCCTGCTGAAGGCCGCGATCCGCGACCCGAACCCGGTGATCTTCCTCGAGAACGAGATCCTGTACGGGCAGTCCTTCCCGGTGCCGAAGCTCGACGACTTCGTGCTGCCCATCGGCAAGGCCAGGATCCACCGCCCGGGCACCGACGTGACCATCGTGTCCTTCGCCATCGGCATGACCTACGCCCTGAAGGCCGCGCAGGCGCTGGCCGAGCAGGGCATCGAGGCCGAGGTGATCGACCTGCGCACGATCCGCCCGATGGACACCGACACCGTGGTCGAATCGGTGAAGAAGACCGGGCGCTGCATCACCGTCGAGGAGGGCTTCCCCCAGAGCGGCATCGGCGCCGAGATCGTCGCCCGCCTGATGGTCGACGCCTTCGACTACCTCGACGCCCCGGTCCTGCGCATCACCGGCAAGGACGTGCCGATGCCCTACGCGGCCAATCTCGAGAAGCTCGCGCTGCCGAACGTGGCCGAGGTGGTCGAGGCGGCCAAGAGCGTCTGCTACAAGTGAGGCGCCGCCGCGCGCCTCGTCTCCCATCCCAACCCCACTCCGCCGAGGGGTGGGCAGCGTGCAGCGCCCGATGAGCCAGAGCTTCGAGGAACTCGCCATTCCGCCCGACGCCGTCGAGCACGGCGGCGTCGAGGTGCTGCGCTGCGCGGTGGTCGACGGCGCGGTGAGCGTGGCCTTGCGGCGCGCCTTCGACGATCCCGCCACCTGGGGCCGCCTCCTGATCGATCTCGCCCGGCAGGCGGCCCGCGCCTACGCGCTGGAGACCGAGATGTCGGAGGAGGAGGCGTTCCAGCGCATCCGCGCCGGGCTGGAAGCCGAGAGCCTCGATCCGGACAGCTTCAACTGACCGCCCCGCCACCCCGACCGACCCCCGCAGCCGAACGGCCGATCAGGATCCAACGCCCATGCCCATCAACGTCCTGATGCCCGCCCTCTCTCCGACGATGGAGAAGGGCAACCTCGCCAAGTGGCTGAAGAAGGAGGGCGACGCGATCAAGTCCGGCGACGTGCTGGCCGAGATCGAGACCGACAAAGCCACGATGGAGGTCGAGGCCATCGACGAGGGCGTGCTCGCCAAGATTCTGGTGCCCGAGGGCACGGCCGACGTGCCGGTCAACGACCTGATCGCCATCATCGCCGCCGAGGGCGAGGATCCAGGCAGCGTCCAGGCGCCGGGCGGCGGCGCCCCGAAGGCGGAGGCGGCGCCCGCGCCCGCGCAGACGGAGGCCCCGGCGGCCGGGCAGAACACCACGCCGGGTGGCGGGCACATGTCGTACGAGCGGGTGAACGTGGCGCCGGAGGGGGCGACGCCCGCCGCCGCGCCGCAGGAGACGGGCGGGCGCGTCTTCGCCTCGCCGCTGGCGCGCCGGATCGCCAAGCAGGAGGGCGTCGCGCTCGACTCCGTCCAGGGCTCGGGCCCCCACGGCCGCATCATCGCCCGCGACGTCCAGGCCGCCAAGGCCGCCGGGCCGGCCAAGCCGGCGGCTCCCGCTGCCGAGGCGCCCAGAGCCGCCGAGGCCCCGAAGGCTGCGGCGCCCGCGCCGAAGGCCGCGGCCGGCGCGCCCGCCGGGCTCACCACCGACCAGGTGCGGGGCTTCTACGAGAAGGGCAGCTTCGAGGAGGTGCCCCTCGACGGCATGCGCAAGACCATCGCCAAGCGCCTCACCGAGGCGATGCAGGTGGCCCCACACTTCTACCTCACGGTGGATTGCGAGCTCGACGCGCTGATGAAGCTGCGCGAGACGCTGAACGCCGCGGCCGGCAAGGACAAGGACGGCAAGCCGCTGTTCAAGCTCTCGGTTAACGACTTCGTCATCAAGGCGATGGGCCTCGCGCTCACCCGCACGCCCGCCGCCAACGCGGTCTGGGCCGAGGACCGGATCCTGCGCTTCAAGCACGCCGAGGTCGGCGTGGCGGTGGCGATCGACGGCGGCCTGTTCACGCCGGTGATCCGCAAAGCCGACCAGAAGACGCTCTCCACCATCTCGAACGAGATGAAGGACTTCGCCGGCCGGGCGCGGGCCAAGAAGCTGAAGCCCGAGGAGTACCAGGGCGGCGTCACCTCGGTGTCGAACCTCGGCATGTTCGGGATCAAGCACTTCACCGCGGTGATCAACCCGCCGCAATCCTCGATCCTGGCGGTGGGTGCGGGCGAGAAGCGCGTCGTGGTGCGTGACGGCGCGCCGGCCGTGGCGCTGGTGATGACCGCGACGCTCTCCTGCGACCACCGCGTGCTCGACGGGGCGCTCGGCGCCGAGCTGATCTCGGCCTTCAAGGCCCTGATCGAGAACCCGATGGGCATGCTGGTCTGAGGACGGCAGAGAGCGCGGAGCATTCCATGTCCGACACCTACGACGTCCTCATCATCGGCGCGGGCCCCGGCGGCTACGTCACGGCGATCCGCGCGGCCCAGCTCGGGTTCAAGACCGCGGTGGTCGATCGCGAGCACCTGGGCGGCATCTGCCTGAACTGGGGCTGCATCCCCACCAAGGCCCTGCTGCGCTCGGCCGAGATCTACCATTACCTGCAGCACCCCGGCGATTACGGCCTCACCGCCGAGAAGGTCGGCTTCGACACGGCCGCCATCGTCAAGCGCTCGCGCGGCGTCTCGAGCCGGCTCAACGGCGGCGTCGGCATGCTGCTGAAGAAGAACAAGGTCGACGTGATCTGGGGCGAGGCCGCGGTCGATTCCGTCGCCAAGGGCAACCAGCCGGGCCAGGTCACCGTGAAGGAGACCAAGCGCGCCGAGGCCCCGAAGGGCGCCAAGGGCGCGGGCACGTATGCGGCCAAGCACATCATCGTGGCGACCGGGGCGCGCCCGCGCGCGATCCCCGGCATCGAGCCCGACAAGAAGCAGATCTGGACCTATTACGAGGCGATGGTGCCCGAGGCGATGCCCAAGAGCCTGCTGGTGATGGGCTCGGGCGCGATCGGCATCGAGTTCGCCTCGTTCTACCGCACCATGGGCGCGGAGGTGACGGTGGTGGAGCTGCTGCCGCAGATCCTGCCCGTCGAGGATGCGGAGATCGCCGGCCTCGCCCGCAAGCGCTTCGAGAAGCAGGGCATCAAGATCCTCACCGGCGCCAAGGTGACGAAGGTCGAGAAGGGCGCGAACGCGGTGACCGCGACGATCGAGGGCGCGGACGGCAAGGCGCAGCAGATCACGGCCGAGAAGCTGATCTCGGCGGTCGGCGTCGTCGGCAACATCGAGGGGATCGGCCTCGAGAAGCTCGGCGTCACGATCGAGCGCGGCATCGTCGTCACCGACGGGCTCGGGCGCACCAACGTGCCGGGCCTCTACGCCATCGGCGACGTGGCCGGGCCGCCGATGCTCGCCCACAAGGCCGAGCACGAGGGCGTGATCTGCATCGAGACCATCAAGGGCCTGCACACCCATCCGATGGACAAGGGCAAGATCCCGGGCTGCACCTATTGCCAGCCCCAGATCGCCAGCGTCGGCCTCACCGAGGCCAAGGCCAAGGAGCAGGGCTTCGCGGTCAAGGTCGGCCGCTTCCCCTTCGCGGGCAACGGCAAAGCCATCGCGCTCGGCGAGCCGGACGGCCTGATCAAGACGGTGTTCGATGCAAAGACCGGCCAGCTGCTCGGCGCCCACATGGTCGGCGCGGAGGTGACCGAGCTGATCCAGGGCTACGTCGTGGCGATGAACCTCGAGAGCACCGAGGAAGAGCTGATGCACACGGTCTTCCCGCACCCGACGCTCTCGGAGATGATGCACGAGAGCGTGCTCGACGCGTACGGGAAGGTGATCCATACGTAATCCTGAAGAAGTCTGAAAGCCTCGCTAGAACAAGCTGTTAGGGGCTTTTAGTCTAGCGAAGCGTTCGGCTGTTGGTCAAGCCTCCGTGGCTCTCGGGAGGGTTGCTTGGGAGCGTCCCATTTTGGCTGTGGTGTGGCAGGGTGTGGTCGGCAGAGTTCTAGATTGGTCCCCCTGCCTTCACGACATCGATCCCAGTGCCGATGCACCATAATCAAGCATAATATCCTATGTTGATAGCTCGCACAGATGCAAAGGTGACTCAAGCAGCCAGAGATGTTCCGGGCTCGCCAGAGCAGCCTAGAAGTCTTTCTGCTCAGGTTTGACGCTGAACGGATGGCCGGGTGCCGAAACGGTGCCGAACTATGGCGACGCCTGCGCGCGGCCGGTTTTACCGGCAGCCTTCGCATCGTTGGAGAATGGGCGACCCGCCGCCGACGCCATGATCAGCCCCAGAGGTGCGCCCAGCAATTCCGTCTGCGCCCGTGGTCGGCCCCCACGAGGTGGTCCAAGGGTAAAGTTAGTGCGCGGTAGGCCGCTCCGCCACGAGTAGCTTGGCCGGCGGAGCTGGTCGGGCGAGCGCAGCCGGCCAAGCGGAGAAGGCTGGCA